>JAZUKN010000026.1:0-50579 GCA_045643285.1 Eubacteriales bacterium | reverse complement strand
CGGCGCACAAGAGGTCAATGTTGACCTCTTGTGAATCACCCCACCAAAGGGGGAAGGAGCAAGCTCAATTCCCCCTTTGGAATCCCCTTTGTTACAGAGCGATTGCTACGGTGAAGAGGATTTAACCCGTGAAGTAATAGCACGCTGCCGCTCATTACAAAGTAAAACGTAGTCGATAAAACAAAAACCTTGCACATACAACCGTATGAGCGGCATCGCGCAGTGGCTTCACTGGTTCGCGTACCTCACTGAATAGGCTGAAGAAATGATTTGCTCAAACGAACGTCCCAACAAAGGGGTTCTTAGGGGGAATAGAGCGTAGCGACCTTCCCCCTAAGCGGGTAGATTGACAAGGAGGCGACGTTCGCATCCTTGTCCGCCGTCCGCGTAGGACAAAACAAATAAATTGAAAACACGAAGTGTTTTCTTCCTTTTGCCTATACAAAAAAGTGCGAGTCGTTCGACGGCAGGAGTAAACCCCTGCCCTACAGTATAAGATTGTTATATCGTGCGTAGCCGTGTGGTTTGCCTAAATCGTTCGGCGGGTGGTCAATGATATTTCGTGAGAAGTCGTGAAATTTTTGCATAAAAAACGTGCAGTTTTTCCCTGCACGTTTTCTGCTTTTTCATTTCTTATCTGTCTTTCAGTTCCTTTTCCGCACAAGCGAGCTTTATGCACGAACAAAGTATCTCTATCGCCTGCTTCAACTCGTCCGGTTCGGGGAACGTCGGCGCGATTCTAAGGTTCGAGTTGTGCGGATCTCTGCCGTACGGGTAGGTAGAGCCTGCCGTCGTCAGCGTTACGCCTACGGAACGCGCAAGCTGATATACCCGTCTTGCACATCCCTCACTGACGTATAAGCTGATGAAATAGCCGCCTCTCGGCTCTGTCCAGTGCGCGATACCGTATCCGTCAAGATTCTTGTGGAACAGCCTTTCCACAAGCTCGAACTTCGGACGAAGTATCTCCGCCTGCTTTCTCATGTGTGCTCTGATGCCGTCCGCATCCTTGAAGAACTTCACGTGGCGCATCTGATTTATCTTGTCGTAGCCGATCGTCTGTGTTGCGATGATCGGGCGTATCTGCTCAAGGTTTTTCTCACTTGCCGCCATGATCGCAAGACCGGAGCCGGGGAACGTGATCTTCGACGTGGACGCAAAGTAGAAAATGTTGTCCTCCGTGCCATACTCTTTTGCTTTTGCAAATATGTCCGCGAGCTTCACTTCTTCGTCGTACAACTCGTGTACCGCGTATGCGTTGTCCCAGAAGATACGGAAATCGGGAGCGGCAGGCTTCATTGCGGCGATGAGATCGACGACCTCGTCGGAATATGTTATTCCTTCGGGGTTCGAGAACTTCGGTACGCACCACATACCTTTGACCGACGGATCGGAGCAGGCGATGTCGTAGACTTCATCCATATCGGGACCGTCTTTCGTCATTCTGACGGGTACCATTTCGATGCCGAGCGTGCGGCAGATCGTGAAGTGTCTGTCGTATCCGGGGGACGGGCATATAAACTTGATTCTGCCCTGTCTGCACCACGGCTCGTGGCCGCCTGCGACGCCGAAGAGCATTGCGCGGACCATAGTGTCGTACATTACGTTCAGCGACGAATTGCCGAGGACTAAGATCCTGTCGGCAGGGATGCCGAGCAGGTCGCCGAACATCTTTTTCGTTTCCGGAAGACCGTCGAGAATACCGTAGTTGCGGCAGTCGAGTCCGCTCTCGGAGAAGCAGTCGCCTCTGTCGCTCACCGCGCTGAGAATGCCGGACGACAGATCGAGCTGTGCCTGATTCGGCTTGCCGCGCGTAAGATTCAGTGTAAGATTCATCTCCGACCATTTATCGAGCCGTGCCTGTTCAGCCTGTACGACGGACTGCAATTCCTCCGCCGTCATTTCGGAGAACTGTTTTTTCGGTATAGAACCGTTTATCATGTAAATCATCCCTTTCGTATGGGTTGTTTGTAATCTGTAGTTTAATAATAACGGTGCTGCGCGGATAAGTCCGCACAAAGCACACAAAAAACCTTTGAATTAAAAGAAATCCGTTTTGTATTCGGGTGAGTTTTTCACGGAGTCGAGTGCTCCTTGCAGATCATCGAAGAAAGAACGTCTGCCGTCGGCGCCTTCCCATATTGCCGGAAGAGCATCGGGATTACTGCCGGTGTACATCCACTCTTCTTCAGTCAATCCGTAAAGGATCTCATATGAATATTTGTAATATCCGTGTTCACTTTTCATAAAGACAAATCTTTTTGTCCGATCGTGGCTGTAAATGACCTCGACAACTTCATCGATACGCCCGTCAAGCTCTTTGTCATACATCATGTCAACTGTTTCTTCCCACGCGGGCAAAGGCGGAACAGTGTCTTTTGTCTTATGTTTACAGAACAGCTTTGTCAGTCTGCACATAAGCTTTTCTCCCCTCTCCCTGCTATGGTTCATAACTGTTTTGACTTATCCGATAATATCACAGGAACTCGGTCATCAGCACACTCTCTTTATTTCAGCAATCCGCTGAGGATTTTTTCTTCTGCTTCGTCGTGCGTGAGCCCTAGCGTTTCGAGCTTTAAGATCTGATCTCCTGCGATTTTTCCGATCGCCGCCTCATGTATCAGCCGCGCATCGACTGAGTTTGCGGCGATCTCGGGAATGGAACGAACCTTCGCGCTGTCCATAATAATCGAGTCGCACTGGACGTGACCGAAGCACTCCGCGTTTCCCTCAAGACGGGGATAGAACACCTGCACGGATTCGCCCTTTGCGACGGAACGCGAGTTGATACGCGCCTTTGAGCCTTTGCCGTCAAGCACGATCTTTGTGTTCGATTCGACCTTCTGCCGCCCGTCCGTCATTATTCTTTCGGAGATGAAGACCTCGCAGTTTTCGTCGGCGATTATCTCCGTCGTGCGGTTCGTCGAGTCGATGCCGCCTATCTGAACGGACTCTATTTCAAGCACCGACGATTTTCTGAGCCGTGCGGTCATTGCGGGATTCATAATCCGCTCTCCCGAGCCGCCGCCCTCGCCATAGTGCTTTTCTATATACTTTACGTGGGAGTTTTTGCCTATCACCAGCGAATGAACGCCGTCGTGCGCGGATTTTTCATCTCCGGAGTTGTGTATTCCGCACCCTGCAACGATAAGCACGTCGCAGTCGTCGCCGATCACAAAGTCGTTGTAGACCATTTCGGTGATTCCCGTTTTCGTGATGATTACGGGGATGTGCACGCTTTTCTGTTTCGTTCCGTCTTTGACGAAAATGTTTATGCCTGCTTTGTCGGTTTTTGTCTCGATCGTGATCTCGTCCGTGTTCTGTCTGCCGGACGACTCGCCGTTCTCACGGATATTGTATGCGCCTTCGGGGGTATTATGAATGTCCGCTATCTTTTCGAGCAACCCCATGCGGATGTCGTCATTCTTTTTCACGTCTTCTCCCCCTTATTCCATATTCTTGACGAGGCACGATTTCTCAAACACCGCGTCTATCGACGGAAGAATGTCTTCGGGCTTGCCGCGCTTAGAGAGCTTGCCGTCGGCGATCAGCAGGACTTCGTCCGCCTGGCTGATGATGCGCTCCTGGTGCGATATGATTATAAGCGTACAGCCCGTCTCGTCGTGAAGCTCGCGGAATGTCTTTGTGAGACGGTGGAAGCTCCAAAGGTCGATGCCCGCTTCCGGTTCGTCGAAAATCATCACCTTCGCGCCTTTTGCGAGGACTGTCGCTATTTCTATTCTCTTTACTTCGCCGCCGGAAAGGGAAGTGTCGACTTCGCGGTCAACATATTCCTCAGCGCAAAGCCCGACTTTCGTGAGGTATTTGCAGCAGTCGGCGCGCTTCATTTTCTTCTTTGCGGCTATCGAGAGAAGATCGCGCACGGTCAGCCCCTTGAATCTCGGAGGTTGCTGGAAACCGTACGAGATACCTGCTTCCGCTCTTTCGGTGACGCCGAGCGAGGTTATGTCAAGCCCGTCGAGCGTGATCTTTCCGCTGTCGGGCTTCACTATTCCCATGATCGCCTTTGCAAGCGTGGTTTTTCCGCCGCCGTTCGGACCTGTTATAACGATATATTTCCCGTCCTCGATATCGAGCGTGATCCCGTCGAGGATAGTGTTTCTTTCACTTCCCGTTTCGTTCGCCGGAACCGAGAACGTTACGTCTTTTAACCTGAGCATTTTTATTCCTTTCGTTTTCCGCCGCAGTGTATCAAAATGAATGAATCAGATCGTCTGCGAATCATTCAAAAACGGTGCAACTTTGCGGCAGGTCGCGTATATTTGTGAATTACGCGAACAACTCTCATTCATTTCGGAAAAATGCGCATAATCCACCTTTACCCGTATATTATATGATATTTTCGCCTGAAAAACAATAGCGCAGACGAAAAAACTTCGTCGGATCGGGACTTTTTTCACGAAAACATCCCCGTAAGCCGCGGTTTTGAGGTATAATTGTAATTAACATAAAGAAAAGAGGACAAGCCATGGCACAGCGCGACACGAATCCGTACGAATATTCCGACTCGAACAAGCGGTATATGACGTACGACTGGTATATGAAGCATCGCTTCGGCGGCAAGGTCGCAAAGGTGACGCTTGACATCGGATGCACCTGCCCGAACATCGACGGAAAGTGCGGATACGGCGGATGCGTCTACTGCAAGGACGGCTCTCGCTCGGCGGTCGGGGAGACGATAGCCGAGCAGTACGCGCGCGGTGTCGCTGTCGCCTGCCGCAAGTGGAAGCCGGTGGGATTTATCCCCTATCTGCAATCTCACACGAACACTTACGGCGATATAGAATATCTCCGCGAAAAATACGCCGAAGCCGCCGCACTGCCGGATGCCGTGATGCTCGACATAGCGACGCGCGCCGACTGCCTGCCCGACGAAGTGATAGAACAGCTCTGTGAAGTCGCCGAAAAAATACCGCTCACAGTCGAGCTGGGGCTCCAAACGACGAACGACGCGACGGCGGAGACGATAAACCGATGCCATTCATACGCCGATTTTTGCGACGGGTACATGAGGCTGAAATCCGCCGCGGACAGGATCAACTCACGTTTTCCGTCGGACGACGGACTTTTTAGGCGTTTTACGGTCTGCGTGCATATCATAAACGGACTTCCGGGAGAAACGGCGGACGATATGCGAAAAACCGCGTCTGACGTTGCGGCACTGCACCCCGATATGGTGAAAATACATCTGCTCCACATCCTGCGCGGTACGCGGCTTGAGCGGATGTACGGAAGCGGCGAATGCGTGCCGATGACGAGGGAGGAATACGTCTCTGTCGTGTGCGATCAGCTTGAAGTATTGCCAACCGATACGGTCATCGCGCGTGTGACAGGCGACGGCATGGCGGACGATCTCATAGCACCTTTGTGGAGCAGGCGAAAGACCGAAGTCGCAAACGAGATCGACAAGGAGATGTTCAGACGGGACGCGGTACAGGGCGGGAAGAGCGGGGATCTCTTTATTGAATTTTAATAAATAATGAATGATGAATAATGAATAATGAATAATAAAAAAGACGGGAGAAACACCGTCTTTTTTCCTGCACTTTTCTATTGCAAAAAACGTCTGTATATGATATAATGTATATTAGAAAATTATAAGTGGTAAAATGCGCTTGATTTGAGGCACGGAGGATTGGCTATGGCTAAAAAAGAAAAACAGGCGAGAGACCCGAAGATCGGCATTGTCGGCGGTCAGGCTGTACTTGAGGGCGTTATGATGCGCTCGGGCGAGAGACAGTCGCTTTCCGTCCGTTCGACTGACGGAAAGATCGTGACCGAAAGCACCACCGTAACGTCTCTTCGCAAAAAATACAAGATATGCAATATCCCGCTCATCCGCGGATGCGTGTCGTTTGTTGAGCAGCTTATCGGCTCGACGAAAACGCTCACACGCTCGGCTGAGCTTCTCGGCGTCGATCTCGACGAGCCGGAAACCAAGTTTGAAAAGTGGCTCGCCGACAAGTTCGGGGACAAGCTCATGGGCGTTGTCGCCGGTATCGGAAGCGTGCTCGGCGTTCTGCTCGGTGTTGCACTGTTCCTGATGCTTCCGACTTACGCCGCAAAGGGACTCGACTGGCTCACGGGCGGCTTCATCTCAAAGTACAAAGTTCTGTTCTCTCTCGTTGAGGGGCTTGTGCGCATCGCAATTTTTGTCTGCTACGTCTGGGCGATGACGTTCATTCCCGATATACGCCGCACGTACGAATATCACGGAGCGGAACACAAGTCCGTTGCCTGCTTTGAAGCTGGACTTGAACTTACTCCGGCGAACGCAAAGACCTGCACGCGCTTCCATCCGCGTTGCGGTACGAGCTTCATTTTTGTGATGCTCATTATCTCGATCATCGTAAATTCGTTCCTGTCGATAAATATAGTCTGGCTGAGATTTGTCTCGAAGATACTTCTCCTGCCGCTTATCGTCGGCATCGGATTTGAGTTCATCATGTACGCCGGCAAGCACGAGAATGTGTTCACGAAGATCGTTTCCGCTCCGGGGCTGTGGATGCAGAGAATAACTACAAAGGAACCCGACGAAGAACAGCTCGAAGTCGCGCTTACCGCACTGCAAAATGCCATTCCCGTTGAGTTCGGCGGGATCCGCGAAGAAGAAAAGACGGACGAAGAATCCGCGGAAACGGAACAGACTGAAAAGCCCGAAGAAGCCGGACAGCCGGACGACGGAACAAAAAACGAAGAATGACTGTTCGTGAAATAGAAAAGAGGCTCTCGAATGCCGGAATCGACGAAGCGGCGTATGAAGCGCGGCTGATCGGCTCGCATTTCTCCGGCAAAAGCACGGCGCGTCTGCTCGCGGAACCGGATACCGACATATCGGGCAACGAAGTCGAAACGTTCGTCAGACGGCGGTGTGAACGGTATCCATTGCAATACCTTTTCGGCGAATGGGAATTCTCCGGAATGACGTTCGCGCTCACCGAAGACTGCCTCATCCCGCGCGCCGATAGCGAAATCCTCGCGGAAGCGGCGGCAAGGCGGCTCAAAAAAGGCGGCGCGGTGCTTGACCTCTGCACGGGTACGGGATGCATCCTCGCGGCAGTGTTAAAACTGTCGGGAAACACGCGCGGTACGGCTGTGGAGCTTTATCCGAAGACTGCCGAAGTGGCACGGAAAAATCTCGCGCGGCTCGGCTTTGACTGTGAAGTCATCACGGGCGACGCAACGACGGATTTGTTCCCACCGGGAACAAAATTCGACGTAATCACTGCGAATCCGCCATACGTTACGGCTGATGAGATGAAAACGCTGGACGCGGAGCTGTATTTTGAGCCGAGGACCGCACTGACGGACGGCGGCGACGGACTGTCGATAATACGCGACATCATAAAAAGCTACAGAAACCACCTCGCGGACGGCGGAGTAATGCTCATCGAACACGGCGCGGAACAGGCGGAGGCTGTCCGGGAGATAGCGCGTGAAAACGGAATGGAATCCGAAACCCTGAAAGATTACGGCGGACACGACCGTGTTGCCGTGATAACAAAAATAAAGCAAAATAATTTTTAAGGAGAATACACTATGTTCCCACTCACATCCAGAATCATCAGCGGAATCATCGCATTCATCATGATGACCGCACCGTTCGGCTTCGGCAAAAACGGACAGCAGGGCGGCGCCCTTGAGCTTACCGTTTCGGCTGACGGAAAATACAAGACAGTCGAAGAGGCGCGCGACTACATCCGCACTCTCGACAAGGCGAAATACGACAGCATCACCGTCACCGTAAAAGCAGGTACATATCAGGTGACAGAGCCGATCACATTCACCGAAGAAGACGGCGGCACCGAGACCTGCCCGATCACCTACAATGGCGAAGATGGCGCAATAATCACGGGCGGCGCGGCATTTTTTTCCTCCGATTTCAAGAAAGCGGACGGTGGGATCATGCAGTACGTCAAGGAAGACGTGAGAGAAAACATCGTTTCGATAGACCTGACGCAGTTCGGGTACACAAAGGACGACATCGCCGCGATGTACACGAACGAAGACGGTTCTCTCGTACATAACATCAACGGAAAGATCCCGATGCTGTACGCAGGCGGCGAAATGGCAACGATCTGCCGTTATCCGAACGACTGCTACGCGCAGATCGACTCCGGCAAGATCAATTCTCCGAACGGCGCGGCAGACGCGCGCGACCTTGTTGACACAACGACGATCTTAGTCGCCGATGAGTTCGCCGAAGAGATGAACTCATGGCACGACCTCTCGAAGGTGTTCGTCAGAGGTCGCTTCTCGCTCCTGTGGTGCGATGACAACTCCCGTATTATCTCACTTGAGGGCAAGACATTGACGCTTCCGTTCGCAGGCGGCTACGATCCGAGAGACGGAATGTTCTTCATCTGTCAGAACGCTCCCGAAATGCTCGATTACCCCGGAGAATACTACGTTGACGACGACGCAGTGCTCTATTATGTAAAGGATGAGGATTTCGACGGCGAAATGTTCACGATCCCCGTTGCCGATACCGTTCTGAAGATCGACGGCGCGAACTATATGACGTTTGAGGGACTGACGATCGAATCTGCAAAGGGCGACATAATCACCGCAAAAGGCGACAACATCACATTTGACGGATGCGAGGTACGCGACTCCGGCGAATGGATCAGACTGAACGGCAACAGGATCACCGTAAAGAACTCGTACTTCCACAGCTTCTCGAACGGTATCATGATAATCACGGGCGGTGACTGGGAAAAGCTCATCTCCTCCGAGAACCTCATCGAAAACTGCGAGTTCTGCAACTGGGGCATCCTCGGACGTGTGTATAACGAGGCTATCCGTATAGATAAAGCGTGCGGCGTGACCGTAAGACACAACGACATCCACGATACACCTCACATGGCTGTCGGCTGGACCGGTACGAACAACCTGATCGAATATAACGAGATATACAACGTATGCAACGACACGGACGACGCCGGAGCTGTTTATTCCTACAACGGCTACTGTGACTACGGCAACGTGTTCAGATACAACTACATCCACGACGTCCGCGCGAAGGACGAAGTCATTATGAACGTCAAGGATTATCCGTACTGCCACGTTGCAGGTATCTATTGGGACGGCGGCAAATCCGGTCAGACGGCTGTTTACAATGTGTTCGAGAACATCTCCGGCGCAGGCGTCATCGGAAGCGGACGTGACGAAGTCGTAACGAACAACCTCTTTATCTCCTGCGGCTACGGCGTTGACATGAGTGCATGGTACTATAACGGGACGTTCAGCGGCACGAACCAGGGAGACGGTCATGGCAAGAGCGGTCAGGGATTTGCAGGTCAGGAAAACAATACCGCATGGCAGAAAGCATTCCCCGTGCTCTATACACTCAACTGGAATATGTCAGATCCCGATCCCGACGATCCGACGTACTTCGTCGCACCTGCCGGCAACAAACTTCTTAACAACTACTATTATTTTGATAAAGCGAATAATAAGAGTATGAAGTCCTACGGACATATGTTCCAGAACTGCATCAATGAAGCTGTAATTAAGTTTTGCGGTGCGGATATCGAAGAATGCGTCGAGGGCGTGAACCAGACGACTTACACGTCGAAGCGCAATCCGATCACTGCTGCCGATGTAATTGAAGAAACATCGAAGATTACCGGCATCACAATGGAAGAGTTTTCAAAGATAGGCAGATTTTCAGACTGACAGTAGACTCATAATCAGAAAAAAGGAGAATCGCTCATGGCACTCGTATCAAGGATAATCAGCGGAATACTTTCGTTTATTATGATGACTGCTCCTTTCGGCTTCGGCAAAAATCCGACAGAAGCACAGAGGGGTAGCGTAAAAGAGATCACCGTTTCGTCTGACGGAGAATATAAGACCGTAGAAGAAGCGCGCGACTTCATCCGCACACTTGACAAGGCAAAGTACGACGGCATCACCGTCACCGTAAAAGCGGGTACATATCAGTTGACAGAGCCTGTCGTTCTGACCGCAGAAGACAGCGGCACCGAGAACTGCCCTATCACCTACAGAGGTGAGGACGGCACTGTCATCACGGGCGGCGTGACGTTCACCGACAAGGATTTTTCCGAGGCGACGGGTTCTGCCGTACAGTATTTTGCACAAGACGTAAAGCCGGACATAGTGCAGATAGACCTCAAACAGTTCGGCTTCACAAAGGAAGACATAGCCGCGATGTACACGGATCCGGAAACAGGCAAGCTCGTGCAGGATCTGAACGGAGTTATTCCCGTGCTGTATGCTGACGGTAAGCTCGCACCGGTCGCTCGTTATCCCGACGGTGAATATGCAGTGATCGACTCCGGCAAGGTCAATTCCCCTAACGGATACCGCGACGCGCGCGACAATATCGACACAACGACCATTATCATAGCCGACGGGTTCGTCGAAAAGATCAACGCCGTTCACGACATCACGAGAACGTTCGTGAAAGGCCGTTTCGGTCTGCTGTGGGCGCCGGACAATTCGCGCGCTATCTCGGTAGACGGCAAGAAAATGGACGTATATTTCGCCGGCGGCTACGATCCCGTCGACGGAATGTTCTTCTATATCGAGAACGCACCGGAGTTTCTTGACACACCCGGTGAATACTACATCGACGACGACGCTATCCTCTACTATGTAAAGGATGCGGATTTTGAGGGCAAGACGTTCACTATTCCGCTTGCCGACACGCTTGTGAAGATCGACGGCGCGGAATATATCACGCTCGACGGTCTGACGCTTGAATCGACAAGAGATAATATCATCCTTGCAAACGCAGATCACTTTACGATGACGGGATGCGAAGTCCGCGACTCCGCAAGCAGCATCAGGATCAACGGCAGCTACGTTACCGTAAAGGATTCCGTGTTCCACGACTTCTCGAACGGAATCATCATAATCCACGGCGGCGACTGCAATGCGCTCACTTCGTCTGAAAACCTTATCACAAACTGCGAATTCTATGACTGGGCGCAGATCGGCAGGACATATAACGAGGCTGTGCGTATAGACGAATCTGTCGGCGTGACAGTTTCGCACAACGATATCCACGACGCACCGCATATGGCGATCGGCTGGACAGGAAACTTCAATACCGTTGAATATAACGAGATATGGAACGTCTGCAACGACTCCGACGACTGCGGCGCGATCTACTCGTATAACAGCTACGCTCACTACGGCAATGTATTCAGATACAACTACATCCACGATATCGAGCTTGCCGATAAAGTTGTGGCAGGCAACAAGAACTATACATACTGCGGCACGTCCGCGATCTACTGGGACGGCGGCAAGTCCGGTCAGACTGCCGAATACAACATACTTGAAAACATTCACGGCGCGGGTGTTGTGGCATCCGGACGTGACGAGACAGTGACGAATAACCTCTTCATCTCCTGTGGCTGGGGTGTCACGATGCCGGCTACATGGTGGCAGAACGTGTTCCTTCTCGGACAGGAGCCGAGCAGCTGGAGCGGTCAGGGATTGTTCATGAAAGAGAACAACGAGATCTGGAAAAAGACGTTCCCGTTCCTCTTTGAATACAACTGGGAAAACCACGACGAGAACGACCCGAACTATTACGGCGCACCTGCGGGAATCGTAATGAAGGACAACTACTTCTATTTCGATAAGGCGAACACAAGAAGCCTTTCTGGATACGGTCACCTTTTCCAGAACGAGATCGGAGATTTCATTTACAAATTCAGCGGAGATACCGTTGTTGACGCGGTTGAAGGCGTAAACCAGACGACTTACACGTCGAAGCGCAATCCGATCACTGCCGCCGACGTTATTGAAGAGACTTCGGCTGTCACCGGCATCACAATGGAAGAATTTCTGAAGATAGGCAGAACAACAGACTGAAAAAACAGTAAGGAGATAAGATATGACTTTGACGTCAAGGATAATCAGCGGAATACTTTCGTTTATTATGATGACTGCTCCTTTCGGCTTCGGCAAAAATCCGACAGAAGCACAAAAGGGTAGCGTAAAAGAGATCACCGTTTCGGCTGACGGAGAATATAAGACCGTCGAAGAAGCGCGCGACTACATCCGCACACTTGACAAATCGAAATACGACGGCATCGAAGTTACGGTAAAATCGGGAGTATATCAGGTCACGAAAGCAGTAACGTTCAATGCAGAAGACTCAGGCACGGAAAAATGCCCGATCCGTTATATCGGCGAAGAAGGTGCGGAGCTGAACGGCGGCGTAACGTTCACGGCTGACGATTTCAAGGCGGCGTCGGGAGATACGGCAAAATATTTCCCCGAGAGCGCGAAAGATAAGATCGTCATGATCGACTTAAAGCAGTTCGGCTTCAAGCCCGAGAACGTCGTTGAGATGACCGAGATAAAATACAACAATAAGAATGCGTTCCTGTTCGCCGACGGAAACAAAATGACCGTTGCACGTTATCCGAACGATGAATTCGCAACGGTGGGTGCAGGCAGCCGTATCAACAGCGAGGGCGGATGCGCGACGGCTGTTGACCTCGTTGACACGACGACGATCTACTTCGACGCGGAGCACATGGAGCACGTGAAGACCTGGCACGATCTCGAGCACACGTTCACTGTTGCGAGATACAATAACCTATGGTGCCCCGACAACACGAACATCCTCTCGATAGACGAGAAAAACAATTCGATGGAAGTCATTTTCGCGGGCGGCTACGATCCGAGAGAGGGAATGCCGTTCTTCTGGTACAATGTGCCCGAGGAGCTTGACGTGCCCGGCGAATATTATATCGACATGGACTGCGTGCTTTACCTCTATCCGACGGATGCTCACGCAGAGACAGTCTACTCCATGCCCGTTCTCATCGATAACCTCGTAACGCTCGACGGCGTAGAATACGTCTCGTTCGAGGGAATGAGATTCACTTCGACGCGCGGAGACGGCATAAGCGGCACGGGCAGTCATGTCACGGTGGACGGATGCGATATTTCGTATATCGGCGTCACCGGCATATATATCGACGGAATGAACAACACGATCGAGAACTCAACGGCGTCGGCTATCGGTCAGACGGCGTTCAGACTCGCAGGCGGAGACCAGGAAAAGCTCATCCGCTCGAACAACCTCATTTACAACAACTACGTGACCAACTGGTCGATCGGCATGGGCCTCATGGCGTTCGCGTACTCCGTACACGGATGCGGCGCAACGATCGCCCACAACGAATGCGAAAATTCCGTTGACATGGGCATCGAGTACAACGGCCCGTATCACATGGTTGAATATAACTACTGCGGCGACACCTGTCAGTTCTTCGGCGACGGCGGCGTAATCGGCTCTGGCGACATTTTCGCATACGGCACGGTGGTCAGATACAACTACGTCAAGAACGCAGGCTTTACGAGAGACCTTGCCATCGACATTGTCGGCGTGCAGGGCATCACCGTCGACTGCGGACAGTCGGGCCTTACGGCATACGGCAACGTCATCGAGAACGTCACGGGCTCGGGCTTCGGCTTGTCGGGCGGACGGGACCTCGATATCCACGGCAATCTCATGGTCTCCTGCCGCTACGGCATATTCTACGACGGCAGATTCCTTCTGAACGGCCTCGACGCTTGGGAAAAGCGCGGTGAGAACACGACGATCGACGACGGTGCGAACCGTGTGCGCGTCGGACAGTGGCAGGTGAACAACGAAACCTGGCTCAAGGCTTTCCCCGTACTCGGAACGTACACGTACTACGAAGAGGGAATGGACTACCAAAAGGACTGCCTCAAAAAAACTACGTTCGTTTCCGCGCCAGTATCAATTATCCACGATAATTATTACTATCTCGATAAGGCAACGCACGACAAAACGGCGATAACCGTAGTTAAACCGTACCTGCTCGACTGGGTCGTCAAGGAGTATTCGGGAGACAACGTAAAAGTGCCGTCCGAGGACGACGGAACGCTCAGCATCTTCTCGTCGAAGCGCGATCCGCTCGACATAGAAAAAGCCGTAGCGGATACTTCATCCGTTACGGGTATCACGCTCGACATTTTTCACTCGATCGGCAGAGTATCAGACTGACATAAAGCATAAAAACATACATCAAGGAGAACAGATATGACACTTACGGCAAAAATCATAAGCGGGATCCTCGCGTACGTAATGATGTTCTCGCCTATCGGCTGGAAGAAAGGCGATAATACCGAAGCCGGCGGCGTAAAAGAGATCACTGTCGCACAGAGCGGCGGAGACTTCAAGACGATAGAAGAAGCCCGCGACTATATCCGCACGCTGAATAAATCGAAATACGACGGCATCGAAGTTACGGTGAAATCCGGAGTATATCAGATCACCGAGGCTATCGAGTTTACCGAAGAGGACAGCGGCACGGAAAACTGCCCGATCACCTACAAGGGAGAGGACGGAGTCGAGATCATCGGCGGCGTGTTCCTCTATGCGAAGGACTTCAAAAAAGCTGACGGAGAATTTTCAAAGCTGTTCCCCGAAGAAGCACGCGACAAGATCATGATGGTCGACATGAAGGACTTCGGCATCACACCCGAGATCATAGCAAAGAGCCTCGAAGACAAGCATTATAACCAGTCGATCCCGTTCTTCTCAGCCAACGGAGAGAGACAGACTATCGCTCAGTTCCCCGACGACTGGATGCACATCGAGGGCGCGGAGACTTACGACAAAAACGGCGATATAATCGATATAGAGTCCCCTCAGGCATATTCGCAGACCGTCAACTACGGCGAACAGTACGCCGAGACCGTGCAGTCGTGGTCGGAGACGCTTCCGATATATATTATGGGACGCTTCTTCCACCTGTGGTGTCCCGACGACAGCAAGATATTCAATATTTCAAAAACCGAGCCGACTATCGACATCTACTTCAACGGCGGTCATCAGCCGTACAAAGGCTCGATAATGTATTTCTACAATATCCCCGAAGAGCTTGATAAACCGGGCGAATATATCTACGATAACGACGCTTTCCTTTACTACTATCCGACAGACAGCTTTGAAACGGCTGAATTCACCGTTCCGCTCTCCGACGGACTCGTGAAGATCAACGGCGCAAACTATATCACGTTCGACAATATCGTCTTCTCGACGACGCTCGGTCACGGTATGGAGATAAGCGGTGACAACATAACAGTAAAGAACTGCGAGATCGGCAATACGGGCAGGCAGGGCATCAGATTCAACGGAAACGACTTCACGCTCGACTCTTCGTCCGTTCACCATACGACGGATGACGCCATAGATATGGACGTTGGTGATATCGCAACGCTCACGGGCGGTAATGCGCTTATCCACAACTGCGAGATCTACTCGTTCGGCCTTTCGAGAAGCTACGGCTATGCCGTTACCGCATCCGGCGTGAACATCACCGTTTCTCACAACGACGTACATGACGGCGACTTCAAGGGTATCCACTTTGCTAACGCCGTGAATGCCGTTGCGGAATATAACGACGTTTGGAGACTTCTCCTCCTCTGCGATGACGTGGGAGCGCTTTCGATAGACGGAAAAGAGAACGCTAATATCGTGTTCCGCTACAACTACGTTCACGAGATAGGTCCCGAGGGAGAAGCCGCAAAAATAAAAGACTACAACCCCGACTACGAATACTACGGAGCGGATGCGTTCTATCATGACGGCGGCGCAAGCTACTGCGAAATGTACGGCAACGTCATAAACGGATGTGACGACGGCTACCGCTCGAACGGCGGACGTATGAACAAGTTCCACAACAACCTCGTCTGCGACTGCCGTATGTGGTACTGCATCTTCGTTGAAGTCGCGGCTATCGACAACAAAGTCGATAATGATATAGACTCGACTGTAAAGTTCGACGATTATGTCTATTCCGATGTATGGAAGAAGGTCAACCCCGACCTCGCCGGACTGAAAACGAACACCGCGGGTGAGGAAAAATTCGATCCGATGCTGTGGTGTGCGCCGGCAGGACTTGAAGCATACGACAACTACTTCTACTACAACAAAGCCGACAGATACTTCAATAACTGGGGAATCAGACCATACAATGTTGAAAGACATATCATGGAGTTCAACCCCGATGCAATAGAGCCAGCGGAGAAGAATATGACCATATATTCCGAAAAACGCACTCCGCTTGATATCGAAAAAGCAGTTGCAGACAGCGCTTCCGTCACGGGTATTACCCCGGAAATATTCGCGTCGATCGGACGTCTGCCGGATTGATCGAAGCACTTGGCTAAGGAATAATGAAAATCGGAGGATATCCAATGAAAAAAAGCATGAGAACCGCATTAGCGGCAATTCTCGCACTTGTTATGCTCGTCGCCGTCATTCCGATGACAGCAGTCGCGGCATACAAGACACCTTTTGACGACGTAAAAGCAGACGACTACTTCTATGAAGCAGTTATCTGGGCTTACACCGAGGGCGTAACGACCGGCACTTCCGCCACAAAGTTCGCACCCGAAAAAACCTGCACACGCGGACAGGTAGTAACGTTCCTGTGGCGTGCAATGGGCAAACCCGAACCCGCATCTACCGAAAATCCGTTTGAAGACGTAAAGGCAAGCGACTACTACTTCAAGCCTATCCTTTGGGCAGTTGAAAAAGGAATCACAACAGGCACATCGGCGAAGAGATTCTCTCCCGACACGACCTGCACGAATGCACATATCCTCACGTTCATATGGCGTGCGCTCGGCGAACCCGGCAAGACGGGCGAGGGCGAATGGTACGCAGATGCCGAAAAGTGGGCGAACGGCGCGGCTCTTCTCGACGGTACTTACACCGGCGAATATGACGTAAACGCAGGCTGCCCGAGAGCAAACGTTGTAACATATCTTTACAGATACATGACAGACGGCAAGCTCACGCTGTACGTTTCGGCAGGTGCTGACGCGAACGGTGCAGACGGCTCGATCGAAAAGCCGTTTGCGACTATCGAAGCCGCACGCGACTACATCAGAACACTCGATAAGTCGAAATACAAGGGAATCGACGTAAGAATCGCAAAGGGCGGTTATCTTGTCACAAAGCCCGTTGAATTCACCGTATCCGACAGCGGCACAAATGACTGCCCGATCTCTTATATCGGAGAAAACGGCGCGTCCATTATCGGCGGCGCGGTTCTCTCCGCTTCCGATTTTACTAAAGCCGAGGGCGGACTTACGGAGTATTTCCCTGAAGAGGCACGCGACAAAATCGTCATGATCGACCTCAAAAAGTACGGAATATCCGCGGATATCATAGCGGACGGCTTTGAAAGACACAACTATCACACCGTTGTCCCGTTCCTTTCCGTAAACGGAGAAAGACAGACGCTCGCGCAGTTCCCCGACGACTGGATGCACATAGACGAGGCCGTCATCCACTCTCCTGACGGCACATTTGCAACGGCTGTGGACCTCGTAACGCTCGAAACGGTCACATACGACGCGCAGTACGCCGCAGAGGTGCAGTCGTGGTCCGAGGTCGTTCCCGTATTCATCCGCGGACGCTTCGTTAAGCTGTGGTGTCCCGACGACAGCCGCGTTGTCAGCATCGACAAGTCCTCGAACAAGTTCGATATGCTCTTCGGCGGCGGATACGGCTACGAAAAGGGAACGATCATGTACTTCTACAACGTTCCCGAGGAGCTTGACAAGCCCGGCGAATATATTATAGACAAGAATGCAGTCCTCTACTACTATCCGACGGATGAATTTGCGGACGCACGTCTGACAGTTCCGCTCTCCGAAGGACTTCTGAACGTCAAGAAAGCAAATTATCTCACATTCAAAAATATCGAATTCACGTCATGCCGTAAAGACGGACTTAACATAAACGCCGACAACTTCACGCTCGACGGATGCACGGTATCAAGCATCGTCGGAACGGGTATTATCATCAAAGGTCAGGCGAATACCATAAAGAACAACTCGATCTACAACATCGGCGCGTTCGGTATTCGCGCGGAATCCGGCGACGTTGCGACTGCTACGGGCAAAGGGCTTCTCATCACTGAGAACGATTTCTATGAGATCTCCGAGACAGACGCATACGGCTACGCTGTCGAAGCAAAGGGCGTGAACATCACGATCTCGCACAACGACTGCCACGACTCGAACTACAAGGCGTTCTCGTTTTCGAACAGCGTTAACTGCACTATCGAGTACAACGACGTGTGGAATATGCTCCTGCTCTGCGACGATGTAGGCGCGATATCCACCGACGGATATATGAACTCGAACATCGTAGTACGCTACAACTACATCCACGACATCGGTCCCGTGGGTGAGGCGGCAAAGATAAAGGACTACAATCCCGATTACGAATACTACGGCGCGAACGCTCTGTATTTCGATAACGGCGCAAGCTATATCGAAACATACGGAAACGTCGTATGCGGATGCGATACCGGTTACCTCTCGAACGGCGGACGGTACAACTCCTGCCACAACAACATTTTCATGGACTGCCGTATGTGGTATGTAACATTCAGCGAATGGATGTACGCGACGAACCGCGACGAAGAGGGCAACATCCACGGATCAGTTTATTTTGATGAGTACGTTTATTCTCCCGTATGGAAAGAGATGAATCCTGACCTCTGCAAGATCGTAACGAAT
Organism: Eubacteriales bacterium; assembly: GCA_045643285.1. Taxonomy (GTDB): domain Bacteria; phylum Bacillota; class Clostridia; order Oscillospirales; family CAG-272; genus UMGS1696. Next base: position 31,997 of record JAZUKN010000026.1, on the reverse strand, counting down.
GCCGAGGGTCACGACAAGACGGACAAGATGCTTTGGAACGCTCCTACGGGTGACACCTGTTACGATAACTTTATTGCTTATAACAAAGCAGACAGAGTATTCACTACCTGGGGAATCAAGCCGTACTACTTCGAGCCGGATGTTGAAGTATTCTCCGGAGAGGGATTGAAATACAGTCAGAAGCCGGATGTCCAGTATTCAATGCGTCAGCCTGTCACTATCGAAGAGGTAATCGAAAAGGCTGTCGGCATTGCCGATATGACTCCCGAAAGATTCGCAACTATCGGCAGAACCGCCGACTGACACAGTTTATTTCAAAATAAGATAAAGGAGAAACCACAATGTTACTTACCTCAAGAATCATCAGCGCGATCCTTTCGTTCATCATGTTCCTCTCCCCGATAGGGATCATGGGAACAAACAGCGCGGCAGGCGGAGTCAAGGAGATAACCGTAGCCGCAGACGGAAGCGGAGATTATACGACTATCTCCGAAGCACGCGACGCTGTCCGCAAGATCGACAAATCGAAATACGACGCGATCAACGTTATGATCAAGTCGGGCGAATACGTCATCACAGAACCGATTGTATTCACCGAAGAAGACAGCGGTACTGCCGAATGCCCCGTTCACTACATCGGTGAAGAGGGCGCAACAATCATCGGCGGCGTAAAGCTGACTGCCGCAGACTTCAAGAAGACCGAGGGCGGCTTTACTTCTCTCTTCAAGGAAGAAGTGAGAGACAACATCGTTTCCGTTGACCTCAAGGAATACGGTTTTACCGCAGAAATGCTCACGGAAATGCTCAAGTCCTTCTGCCCGCTCGAAGACCTGCCGTTCCTTTCCGTAAACGGCAAGCGTCAGATGCTCGCGCAGTACCCGAACAACACATGGCTTCACGTCGGTGAGACCGTAACACACTCCGCAGACGGCACTACCGACACCGCTATCGACCGCGTGACTCTTCAGACGGTCGAATACGGCGAAGATCACCGCGCAACGGTAAACAGCTGGTCGGAGGCACTTCCGATCGCCGTAAGAGCACGTCTCTTCAAGCTGTGGTGCCCCGGCGACACGCTCGTTGCAAAGAGATACGACGACGTAGCGAAGATCGACATCTACTTCGCAGGCGACCACGAGCCGGACAAGGGAACTATCCTCTATTTCTACGATATTCCCGAAGAGCTTGACATCCCCGGTGAATACATTTTCGACAGAGACGCCGTTCTCTACTACTATCCGACGGATGAATTTGAAACGGCTACAATGACAGTACCGCTTTCAAACGGCATAATCAAAATCGACAATGCAGACTACCTCACATTCGCAGAGCTGAACCTCACGTCCTCTGTCGGCAAGATATTCGAGATCATGGGCGACAATATCGCAATTATGAACTGCGAGCTGTCGTCCTGCCGCGATCAGGGCGTAAGAGTCGAAGGCAACAACTTCACGCTTGAAGGCAACTACATCCACGACATCGGCTCCGATGCAGTGAAATTTGAGTTCGGCGATCTTGCGACCCTCACAGGCGGCAACGGAGTCATCTTCAATAACGAGATCTGCGAATTCGGCGTTACGGATGCGTACGGCTATGCTGTATCGGGCGGCGGTGTGAATATCACTGTCGCGCACAACGACATCCACGACGGCAACTTCAAGGGTGTGCATTTCGCAGGCGCGGCAAATGCGGTTGCGGAATATAACGACGTATGGCGCGTGAGCCTTCTTTCCGAAGACACCGGCGTTATGTCAGCCGACGGTAAGGACAACGCGAACGTTGTGTTCAGATATAATTACGTCCACGACTGCTATCCCGAGGGAGAAGCCGCAAAGATTCTTGACTACAACCCCGACTACGGCTACTACGGAACATTCGCGTTCTACTATGACAACGGCTGCTCCTACATTGAAACCTACGGCAACGTCGTAAACGGCGTAGATACAGGCTACCTCTCGAACGGCGGACGCTGCAACACCTGCCACGGCAATATCTTCATCGACTGCCGCAAATGGTATATCTGGTTCAGCGAATGGACGTACGGCAACGCACTCGGTGACGACGGTCTTCCGCACGGCTCCTACAGCTTGCCGGAATTTGTCAAGACAGACGCATGGAAGAAAGCGAACCCCGATCTTTGTTCTCTCATACCTAACTGTGAAGGCGCGGATCCGCTCGATCCGATGCTCTGGTGCGCTCCGGCAAAGGACGAATGCTACGATAACTACATTATGTATAACAAGGCAAACCGCCTCTTCTCCAACTGGGGAATCAGACCTTGCAACATCGAAAAATGGGTAAAGACATTCTCCGGCGATAAGATGCCTGATGAATACACGGCAAACGCAACCTATTCATCGAAGAGAACTGAGCTCAACATCGAAGAAGTCATCAATGCCGCCGCAGGTATTGCCGACATGGACTGGGATAGATTCTGCTCTATCGGAAGAATAGAAAACACCAACGTTCAGTAATTTTTCTTACGTTACTCATGCTCAGGTGAGCAAAAAAATACAATTTTTGGAGGAAAACCAATGAAAAAGACCCTGAGAACCGCTTTAGCGGCAATTCTCGCACTTGTTATGCTCGTCGCCGTCATTCCGATGACCGCAGTCGCAGCATACAAGACACCTTTTGAAGACGTAAAAGCAGACGACTACTTCTACGAAGCAGTTATCTGGGCTTACACCGAGGGCGTGACTACCGGCACATCCGCCACAAAGTTCGCACCCGAAAAAACCTGCACACGCGGACAGGTAGTAACGTTCCTGTGGCGTGCAATGGGCAAACCCGAACCCGCATCGACCGAAAATCCGTTTGAAGACGTAAAGGCAAGCGACTACTACTTCAAACCGATCCTTTGGGCAGTTGAAAAGGGTATCACTACCGGCACATCGGCGAAGAGATTCTCTCCCGACACGACCTGCACGAACGCGCACATTCTCACGTTCATCTGGCGTGCGCTTGGCGAACCCGGTAAGACGGGCGAAGGCGAATGGTACGCAGACGCCGAGAAATGGGCAAACGGCGCGGCTCTTCTCGACGGCACATACACCGGCGAATATGACGTAAACGCAGGCTGTCCGAGAGCAAACGTTGTAACGTATCTTTACAGATACATGACAGATGGCAAGCTCACGCTGTACGTTTCGGCAGGTGCTGACGCGAACGGTGCAGACGGCTCTATCGAAAAGCCGTTCGCAACTATCGAAGCCGCACGCGACTACATCAGAACGCTCGATAAGTCGAAATACAAGGGAATCGACGTAAGAATCGCAAAGGGCAACTACGCGATCAAGAACGCTCTTACCTTTGAGGAAAAGGACAGCGGTACAAAGGACTGCCCGATCTCCTATGTAGGTGAGCCCGGTGCAACTGTTGCCGGCGGCGTTGTGCTTACAGCAGGCAACTTCACAAAGGCGTCCGGCGGACTGACACCTCTGTTCCCCGAATCCGCACGCGACAAGATCGTTATGGTCGACCTCACGAAGTACGGCTTCAAGGCAGCAGATTTCGCCGAAGCTATGAGCAAGGAAAAGACTCTGAACTATGCCGGAAGAGCATACTTCCTTTCCGTAAACGGCACACGTCAGACTCTCGCACAGTACCCGAACAACACATGGCTCCACGTCGGTGAGACTATCACTCACTCGGCAGACGGTACAACAGATACGGCGATCGACCATGTGACACATCAGACGGTCAACTACGGCGCAGATCACTTTGCAACCGTAACATCGTGGTCCGAGACGATCCCGGTATTCGTTCGCGCAAGACTTTATAAGCTCTGGTGCCCCGACGACTCCGTTGTCGTTGAGATCAACAAAGAGAATCCGACAGTCGACATCCTCTTTGCAGGCGGTCACGAGCCGGACGAGGGAACGATCCTTTACTTCTACAACGTTCCCGAAGAGCTTGACATCCCCGGCGAATATCTCTTCGGCGAGGACGGCGTTCTCTACTACTACCCGACAGAAGAATTCGCAACTGCTACTATGACTATCCCGCAGTCGAGCGGACTTGTAAAGACAAACAAGGCTAAGTTCCTCACATTCAAGGGACTCACATTCACCTGCTGTGTTGACGACGCTATCACCGTAAAGAGCGGCTACAATGTATCGTTCATCGACTGCGAAGTATCCGCCGCAAAGGATCAGGGCTTCGACGTTGACGGTGACAACATCACGATCTCCGGCTGCTCTATCCACGACACCGGCAGTGACGCTGTTTCGTTCACATCCGGCGACATCGAGAACATCAAGGGCGGCAACCTCCTCATCTACAACAACGACGTATATGATTACGGCGTAACGGAAGCGTACGGCTATGCTATCACAGGTAAGGGCGTTGACATTCTCGTTGCTCACAACGACGTACACGAAGGCAACTTCAAGGGCATCCACTTCTACGATGCAGTCAACGCTGTTGCGGAATACAACGAAGTGTGGAACGTCAGCCTTCTCTGCGAGGACGCAGGCGTTATGTCCGCAGACGGTAAGCAGAACGCCAACGTAGTATTCCGTTACAACTACGTTCACGACTGTATGCCCGCAGGTGAAGCATACAAAATCAAGGACGTTAACCCCGATTACGGCTACTACGGCACATTCGCATTCTACTATGACAACGGCTGTTCCTACATCGAGACATACGGCAACGTTGTAAATAACGTTGATACCGGTTACCTCTCGAACGGCGGACGCGGCAACTCCTGCCACAACAACCTCTTCATGGACTGCCATAAGTGGTATGTCGAGTTCAGCGAATGGACATACGGCAACTGCCTTGATGACGACGGTGTTCTTCGCGGCAGTGAATCCTTCGACAGCTACGTTTACAACGACGCATGGAAGAAGGTCAACCCCGATCTCGCAGGTCTTATTCTCGACTGCGAAGGCGCAGACCCGCTTGATCCGATGCTTTGGTGCGCTCCGGCTAACGATGTGTGCTATGACAACTATATAGTATTCAACAAGGCAAACCGCCTCTTCAATAACTGGGGCGTAAGACCGTACAACATCGAAGGCTGGGTAGAAGAGTTCTCCGGCGACACGATCACCATTGACGAAAGCCAGAGATTCGAGTATTCGTCGAAGAGAACGACAGTTACTATCGAAGAAGCTCTCGAAAAGGCTCAGGGCGTTGTCGATATGGATCTCGCAAGATTCGCAACAATAGGCAGAGTCGACTGATAGAAACTGATTTTTGCAGAAAGGGGGACGGAGCTTTCCGTCTCCCTCTGCAAGGACTTTCGACGGAAACGCATTTTGTTGATCACCGGACATTTCCGGCGGTTTACAATGTGCATTTCACGCGCATATAATAAATTGAAAGTTTTTTCTTACTTGAAGGGACATAATAATGAAAACAGTTGTAATTCTTTTCGGCGGAAAATCGTCCGAATATGAAGTCTCACTTTCGTCGGCAAGCGCTGCTTATGCGAATATCGACAAGTCGGCGTACGACGTCCGGCTCGTCGGCATCACGAGAGACGGCAGATTCTACTACTACGAGGGAAAACCGGAGCTTATCGCCGAGGATAAGTGGACGGAGGACAAAATCTACCCGCTGTCGGTCGATCTTTCGCGCGGCACGATGACTTACGAAAAAGACGGCAAGACCGTCGATCTCCGCGCAGACGCGGTCCTGCCGATGATACACGGTAAATTCTGCGAGGACGGCACGATGCAGGGTATGTTCGCAGTTGCCGGTATCCCGGTCGTCGGATGCGACTGCCAGTCGTCGGCTGTGTGCATGGATAAGGTTGTCGCAAAGTCGATAGTTGCCGTAAACTCCGACATACACCTTGCAAAAATGGTCGTCGTAAAGGCGGCTGACGTCACGGACGGCGATTCTGTCGATAAGATACGCGAAAAATGTGAGAAAAAACTCGGCTATCCGATGTTCGTGAAGCCGTCGCGCGCAGGCTCGTCCGTCGGAGTGACGAAAGTGAAGACCGCGGAAAAATTCTCCGCCGCACTTCTCGCCGCACTGAAGGAGGACGACAAAGTCCTCATCGAAGAAGCGATAGTCGGCAAGGAGATCGAAGTCGCCGTTATGGAAGAAAAGGGCAGGTATACAGTCGGCGGACCGGCTGAAATAGACAGCGGCGCGGAATTCTACGACTACGAGGCGAAATACATCTCAGACGTGTCGTCGTTCTATCTTCCGGCGAGAATTTCCGAAGAAAAACAGCTCGAAGTCAGACAGGATGCCGTGACGATCTTCAAGTCACTCGATTGCAAGGGATTTGCGCGCGTCGATTTCTTCTGTACGAACGACGGTGAGATAATTTTCAATGAAATAAACAATCTTCCCGGTTTCACGCCGATCTCAATGTTCCCGAAGATGATGATAAACGAAGGCATTTCATACTCCGAACTGCTCGACAGACTCGTAAAGACCGTTCTGTGACAGAAAAAACGATAAATATAAAAGAAAGGACGAAAAACGATGCGTAAAACAAAGATAATCTGCACGATAGGACCTGCAAGCGACAACGAAGAGATCCTTGCCCAGATGTGCGAGAACGGAATGAACGTGGCAAGACTCAATTTTTCACACGGCACGCATGAATCTCATGGCGAGACGATAAAGAGAATCAAAGCGGTCAGAGAAAAACTGCGCCTGCCTATTGCGATAATGCTCGACACAAAAGGTCCCGAATACCGTATAAAGACATTTGAAAATAAGAAGATCACTCTCGCAGAGGGAGACACGTTCACATTCACGACGGATGATATAATCGGAAACCGTGAAAGAGTTGCCGTGACTTACGAAAACCTCATCGACGATCTCTCGGTAGGCGACACGATCATGGTAAACAACGGACTTGTCCAGTTTGTCGTAAAGGAGCTGAAAGGCAACGACGCTGTCTGCACCGTTACGGCAGGCGGCGAAATGTCCGACAGAAAGTCGATGAACTTCCCGAACAAGCTGCTTCGCAATGACTTCATCAGCGAACAGGACAGGGACGACATCCTCTTCGGCATTGAGAACGATATCGACTTCGTTGCCGCGTCGTTCGTCTCGCGTAAGAGCGATGTTGCCGCACTCCGCAAGCTGCTCGACAAGAACGGCGGCGAGAACATCGGTATCATCGCAAAGATCGAGAACCGCGCCGGTGTCGACAACATCGACGAGATCTGCGAGATCGCCGACGGCATCATGGTCGCACGAGGAGATCTCGGAGTTGAGATACCGTTCGTTGAAGTTCCGGCAATACAGAAATACCTCATCCACAAGTGCCGTCTGCTCGGCAAGCGCGTCATCACGGCGACGGAAATGCTCGAATCAATGATAGAGAAGCCGCGCCCGACGAGAGCCGAAATATCGGACGTTGCGAACGCCGTTTACGACGGAAGCTCCGCCGTCATGCTCTCCGGTGAGACTGCGGCAGGCAAAAATCCCGTTGCCGCCGTCAAAGCCATGGCGGATATAGCGGAATATACGGAAAAGCACATCGACTACAAGCGCTGGTTTGCGACAACTGAATATCAGATAAAGAACAATATCGACGCTATCTCCCACGCGACCTGCGCCATGGCGATAGACGTTGACGCAAAGTGCATCGTTGTAAACTCCATGTCGGGACGGACTGCACGAATGGTCAGCCGCTTCCGCTGTCCGTGCGATATAGTTGGCATCACGACGAACGAAAAGGCGTGGAGACAGCTCAATCTAAGCTGGGGCGTACTTCCCGAGCTGACCGAGGAATACAGCTCCGAAGAAGTTATGTTCTATCAGTCGTTTAAGCAGGCAGTCGCAGTCCTCGGACTCGAAGAAGGCGATAACGTTGTCCTCACAGGCGGCAGGATAAACGGCAACTCGGGAAACACGAACACGATCAAGGTCGAAACAGTCGCCGCAAAAAAAAGATAAAAATAAAAAACCGAAAGGTATAGGAATATGAAAAAACAGAATCAGACATCAAGAGAAAAATTCTCGTCCCGTCTCGGCTTCATCCTCATATCGGCTGGATGCGCCATTGGGCTTGGCAACGTATACCGCTTCCCGATCATCACGGGCGCGTACGGCGGAGCTATCTTCGTGCTAATTTATATCGCGTTCCTGCTTCTGCTCGGTCTGCCCGTTATGACCTGCGAGCTGTCCGTCGGCAGAGGAAGCCAGCGTTCTATCGCAAAATCGTTTGATGTGCTCGAACCGAAAGGCTCAAAATGGCATTTCATGAAATATCTCGGCATAGGCGGAAACTACCTGCTTATGATGTGCTACACCGTCATCACAGGCTTTATGATGATCTATTTTGTGAAATATCTCACAGGCTCCATCATGAATATCGCGTCGCCCATTGAAATGTCCGAAGAATTTCTCGGCGTCGTTACAAATCCGTGGATCACTATGGTAGGCACATATATTGCCGTTATCATCGGTCTTCTCGTCTGCTCACTCGGACTGAAGAACGGCGTTGAGCGCATCACAAAGGTCATGATGGTCGCGCTGTTCGCTCTTATGCTCGGTCTTGTTGTGTATTCTCTTACACTGAGCGGCGCAGGCAGAGGACTCAAATTCTATCTTGTTCCGAGCGTTGCAAACATCGAACACGCCGGACTCGCAAAGGTCATCACGTCCGCTATGGGACAGGCATTCTTCACGCTGTCTCTCGGTATCGGCTCTATCGCAATTTTCGGAAGCTATATCTCGAAAGAGCGTTCTCTTCTCGGCGAATCCGTAACGATTATCTCACTCGATACCGCCGTTGCTCTTATGTCGGGACTTATCATCTTCCCGGCGTATTTCACCTACAATACCGAAATGATCGAGGGTGAGGGCGGCGCATCGTTCCTCTTTACAACGCTCACTTCCATTTTCAACAATATGAACGGCGGCAGAATAGTCGGTACGCTGTTCTTCCTCTTCATGGTATTCGCCGCAATGTCGACGGTCATCGCAGTGTTCGAGAATATCATGGCGTTCTGGCTTGAAAATACAAAGCTCAGCCGCCCGGCAGTTGCCGCAATAAACGTCGGTCTGATGCTCGTGCTGACGCTTCCCGCGATTTTTGCGAACAATATCCTTGCCGATGTCAAGATATTCGGTATGGCACTTGATACGCTTGAGGACTTCCTCGTGTCGAATGTCGCTCTTCCCATAGGCTCGCTCGTTTACGTCCTCTTCTGCACAATGAAGTACGGCTGGGGCTGGAATAAATTCTATGACGAAGTCAACGCCGGAACGGGCGCACGTCTTCCGAAGTGGATGAGAGGCTATATGTCGTTCGTATTGCCGCTTATCATCATCGTAGTCCTCGTTCTCCAGCTCATCTGATATGTCGGAGTTGATCTATCGCTGTTCCGACTTCGCCGTAGTCCGCAAAGAATACGGCGAGCTGTCGGAGTACGACGAAACGCGCCCGAACGTGATCTCTTCCGTTGCACAAGCACTGTCGGTCTCTGCGGACAGCGTTTATCCAGTGCATCGGCTTGATGCTACCACGGCAGGACTGACGGTGTGCGCGCTCACGAAAGACTCCGCAAGGGAGCTTTCCGAGGCAATTACGGACGGGAGGTTTCATAAGACCTACATCGCGTTTGTGACTGCGGACGAAAGTCTTCCCGTAACGGGAGAAATGTGCGATTTTCTCTTTTTCGACCGCCGCACCGCGAAATCGTATGTCGTCGACAGCTCGAAAAAAGGCGCAAAGGAAGCGCGGCTCACATATTCGCTCGGAGAAAAGACCGAATATAAGGGCGTGACCGTTACAAAGGCGAAAATCGGGCTTCAGACCGGGCGTACTCATCAGATACGCGCGCAGTTCGGTGCGAGAAAGTCGCCGCTCGTCGGTGACGGGAAGTACGGAAGCCGCGTGAACGCGAAAAAACCGTCTCTCTTTTCGGCGGCGATTAAGTTTTCATTTCGCGGAGAAGAATTTGCGTTTTCTATCGAAGACGAAGTGAGTTTTGAGTGATCCCCCGAAGATTGAAAAAGAATAATAAAAAAAGTTAAAATCGTGCTAAAAAAGCACGGTTTTTTCTTGACTTTACAGCTGTAAAGTTATATAATAATATTTAAGTGGGGTATTTTTGCCGTAAGGAGAAACGGCAGGACGTCCCGCCCGAATAACAAAACTATAAGTGATCTCAAAGAACAGAGAGAAGGAGGTGCAATATGCCCACAGATACGATGAACATTATCATCGGTGTCGTTGTCGGAGTAGTGCTTCTTGCACTCGGCATCGTCATCGGAATAATCATTCGTAAGAAAATCGGAGAAGCTGAGATCGGCTCCGCAGAGGAACAGGCAAAGAAGATCCTCGACGAAGCGATAAAGTCGGCTGAAACGAAGAAAAAGGAAACATTACTCGAAGCAAAAGAAGAGATCCTTCAGACAAAAAAGGAATTTGAAGACGAACTGAAGGACAGACGCGCGGAAATATCTCACCAGGAGCACCGCATCCAGGCAAAGGAAGAATCCATTGACAAAAAGGTCGAAGCACTCGAAAAGAAGGACGAAACACTCTCGAAAAAGCTGAAAGAGACGACAGAGCTCAACGAAGAGATCGAAAAGATCAAAGCGGAACAGCTCACCGTGCTTGAAAAGATATCGGGAATGTCCGTTGAGGACGCTAAGGCAAACCTGCTCGAAAGGATCGAAGGTGAAATCAAGCACGAGCACGCAATGAAGATAACCGAGCTTGAGGAGCAGTTCAGAGAGGACGCGGACGAAAAGGCAAGAGATATCATAGCACTCGCCGTTCAGAGATGCGCCGCAGACCACGTTTCCGAAATCACCGTAAGCGCGGTCGAGCTTCCGAGTGAGGAGATGAAGGGACGCATAATCGGACGTGAGGGACGCAACATCCGCACGATCGAAACGCTCACCGGAGTTGACCTTATCATCGACGACACGCCCGAAGCTATAACTGTATCCTGCTTCGATCCCGTTCGCCGCGAGGTCGCAAGACTCGCACTCGAAAAGCTCGTTGCCGACGGACGTATCCACCCGACGAGAATTGAAGAAACAGTCGAAAAGGCGCGTAAGGAAGTCGAACAGTCGATCAAGCAGGCAGGCGAAAGAGCTACATACGACACGGGCATCCACGGACTCAATCCGGAGCTTATCAAGCTGCTCGGACGTCTCAAATACAGAACGAGCTACGGTCAGAACGTCCTCGCTCATTCCGTTGAAGTATCGCTTCTCGCAGGCGCAATCGCAGACGAACTGGGAGTCGACAGCACGCAGGCGAAGAGAGCAGGGCTTCTCCACGACATCGGCAAGGCTCTTACGCAGGAGGTCGAGGGATCTCACGTTGAGCTTGGCGTAGAAGTCGCACGCAAGTATAAGGAATCGAAAGAGATCATCAACGCTATCGAAGCACACCACGGCGACGTTGAGGCACAGTCGATCACCGCACTCATCATCCAGGCGGCTGACGCGATTTCCGCCGCAAGACCGGGTGCGAGACGTGAAAATCTCGAAAACTACATCAAGAGACTCACAAAGCTCGAAGAGATCGCAAACGAGTTCGAGGGAGTCGACAAGTCGTTCGCTATCCAGGCAGGACGCGAGATCCGCATAATGGTCAAGCCGGAGGTCGTAGACGACGATCAGATGACGATCATTGCGCACGAGATCGTAAAGAAGATCGAATCCGAGCTTGAATATCCCGGACAGATCAAGGTACATCTCATCCGCGAGAGCCGCGCAATTGACTACGCAAAATAAAACCGAAAAGGAAAGCATCACCGTTTTTTGAACGGCGATGCTTTTTTTGCCTGTTTTTGAAAGATAATCCGATGTTTTGTGCCGTATTTGGTATTCTTTCTTGATAAACTTGTCCTTTGATGTTATAATATAACAGTAAAATAATGATCGGGAGGGTAGTGCCGGTGTTTATTTCGTTCAGACAAATGATCGTAATGACCGATGAGTTTGAAAAATGGTCTCCGCGTATATATTTCCCGTTGACTTTTTTCACTCGGGCGTTACTGACAGTTTACTTCTTTGCATTCGGCATAGGTTTGTTTTGGTATAACATTCTCGCATCAGTTTCGATGTTTTTGCTTCTCGCCATGCTGTATTATGTTTTCCTCTTCTCATCGGTGTGGCGGGTATTTGAACTGTCTGTAGGGAAGTTCGTTTCCTTTCTGCTTATAACAATTCCTGCCGCAATAACGGTTGGGTATCTCGCGCAAAAGGCATTTGTGTTTTTCATCGGTATTCTGATATGAACGGAGGTTATTATGAAAGAGCTTTTCGTGAAAAACGATATTGACCGCGGTGCGTGGGCGGATTCGCTCGGATCACTCGGCGTGTCCGGTATCCTCGGAATTCCCGCGACGAAGCTCGCGGAGTACATAACGACAGACTCCACCGAGATCGAAGAGCGACATAGGATCTATAATGACTATATGGCTTTTCCGGTGCTTCGTGAAAAGACCGCCGAGATTTGCGAGAGGGCGAAAAACATATCCGAGCTTCTCTTCAAAAAAGTCAAATATCAGGACGTTGAGCACGCGCTGTTCAACCTGAGATCGCTCGAATACTATACCGAGATCGTACTGCTTCTTGACGAAGTTTACGGCGAATGTTATGGAGAACTCACGTCTGAACGGTTAAAAGAACTTCTGCTCTCAAATCACGAGACACGCGAGAACGAAGATTTCAGGAACATTTGTGACTATATGAACGATGTTCTGAAAAAAGTAAGGAGTTTTCGGAGTTTTACCGTCGGTATCAATCTTAATTCGAGACTTGAACCCTCTGAAATTGGCATACTTTCGATGAATGACGACTTGTTCGTCTCGTCGAACTTTTTTACGAAGTTTTTCTCTAAGTCAGACAAGAACGGTATGTTTGTTACTCCTCTTGTCAAAATGACATCAAACAATCAACAGCTTGAACAATCGCTTTATTTAACGCTTAATGAAGCGCTCTTAAAAACAATAGACAAATCCCGCCTTGTTCTTCTCGGAAGATTAAGCGAATATTGCAGTGATGTACTGAAATGCTGTGATGATTTCACATTCGTGCTGAAAACCGTAAACCTCCTTTGTGAGATGAAAGAAAACGGGTGCAAGCTGTGTTATCCGACGGTGTCGGACGGACGGATGGACGTGAAAAACGCATACGACCCTAATCTGATACGAAAAATACCTTACGCAAAAATTGTTAAAAACGATTTGCTGTTCTCAAAAGAAGACAGCAGGATCGGCATACTGACGGGCGCAAACAGTGGAGGGAAAAGCGTATTCCTCCGTACACTCGGAATTGAAGCCGCCACATTCCAGCTCGGTATGCCCGTTTTCGCGTCTCACGCGTCAATGCCTGTATTTGATAATATATTGATGCACATTTCCTCTGAACTCGAGGAAACGGAGGACAGCCGATTTGTAACGGAATGTGTACGAATGAAAGAGATTCTTGAACAGGCAACAAGCAACACACTAATCCTTATGGACGAATCATTTTCCGGTACGGGTTCGCTTGAAGCAGCGGCAGTCGCGCACGAGGTGCTGAAAACTATTTGCCGCCGAGGAGCAATTTGCCTCTTCTCGACACACATTCACGAAATCACGGCTCATATAGACGACATCAATAAAAACGGTAAAGCGGTTTTTCCGATGAAAGTCGAAATGAGAAATGGCGAGCGTACATACCGTGTGCTTTATAACGAATACGATGATTACAGCCATGCGGCTGACATTGCAAGAAAGTACGGACTTGAATTTTCTGAATAAAAAATTTCATATACAGGAGATCATTATGAAAAAAACGATAGACGCGATAAAAGCGGACGTGCCGGAGTTTGGCAGTATACCGTTCTGGAGCTGGAACGACAAGCTCGAGCCGGAGCATCTCCGCCGTCAGATGCGAGATATGAAAAAGCTCGGCATGGGCGGAGCTTTTATGCACGCAAGAGCCGGACTTGAGACGGAATATCTCTCGGATGAGTGGTTCGAGTGCATCAATGCGTGCGTCGATGAAGCTGAAAAGCTCGGTATTCAGGCGTGGGCTTACGACGAGAACGGCTGGCCGAGCGGATTCGGCGGCGGCGCACTTCTCGGAGACAAAAAGAATCTCTCTATCAGCGTCGAATACAAATTCGGCACATTTGCCGACACCGACGAAGACACTATCGCTGTATATAAAAAGAACGCCGACGGCTCGTTTGCTCTTGTGACGGCTGACGGCGGAGAGAAAGAATATCTCATTCTTTATAAAAAATACGATACCGTGTACGTCGATACGCTGAACCGTGAAGTGACGGAAAAGTTCATCGCCTGCACGCACGAAGAGTACAAGCGGCGCATCCCTGCCGACAAGTTCGGAGTCGGAAAGCCGATGCCCGGTTTCTTCACCGACGAGCCGCAGTACAACCGCGACGGAAACCCGTATTCCGATATTCTGCCGGACGAATTCCGCCGCGCATACGGTTACGAGGTAACAGACGCGCTTCCGGCGATTTTCTTCGACTATCCGGCTGCCGACGGACATTATTCGAGCGACAAGCACAGATATGATTACTATTATCTTGTTCACAAGTTGTTCACGAACAACTTTATCAAGCCGATCTACGATTGGTGCGTCGAAAACGGCGTGGAGCTGACAGGTCACGCTGTCGAGGAAACTTCGCTCACAACGCAGATGTGGTGCTGCGGCGGCGTTATGCCGTTCTATCAGTACGAGACTATCCCCGGTATCGACTATCTCGGCCGTCCCGTTAATAACGATCTCGCACACAAACAGCTCGGCTCGGTCGTCGCACAGCTCGGCAAGAAAAAAGCACTGTCCGAGATGTTCGCCTGCTGCGGCTGGGACGTAAACCCGACGGAACTGAAGAAAATCGCGGACGTGCAGTACGTCTCCGGAATAAATCTGATGTGCCAGCACCTATACCCCGTTTCGGAAAGAGGACAGCGCAAGCGCGACTATCCACAGCATTACTCCGAACATAACCCGTGGCATGACGCATTCGGCGACTTCAACAGATATTATTCAAACCTCGGCGCAACGCTCTCGAAGGGCAGGGAATATGCTCCCGTGCTCGTGATACATCCGATGCACAGTGCATACTGCCGCTTTAAGATGAAAGAATGGAATATGGTCGACCTCGAATCGAAGTTCATTGAGCTTGTCGACTTGCTTGGACAGAATCAGGTGCCGTACCATTTCGGCGACGAATGGATGATGCAGTCGCTCGCGCATATCGACGGCGGAAAATGGGTGGTCGGCAAGTGCGAATACGACGCAGTGCTTGTGCCGTACGTTTACACGCTTGACGAAAACACCGTAAGGCTCCTCAAAGAGTTCACCGAAAACGGTGGCAAAGTCTGCCTCTACGACGGGAAGCCCTTGTATATCGACGGTCTGCCGTGCGGAGAAAGGCTTGATTTCCTCTCGTCTACCGCGACGCTTGACGATATTTTCGCATACCGCGACGCTGTAGTGACTTGTGGCGGTAAGCCCGTGAAGGACATCCGCAAAATGACGCGGATCACAGACGAAGGCAGAATAACGTTCATCACGAACGTCAGCGATAACGACTACTGCCCCGTAAAAGTCACGCTTCCCGACGGAAAATGGGCTGAATTTGACATAGCCACACTGCGCCTGAAACCTGTGTACGTCAAGGACGGATGCGCGTACCTCCGCTTCAACGATGCGGAGAGTCACGTGCTTGTTACGGTGACGGACGAAGAATACGCCGCACTCGACAAAGCAGTAATGCCGATTACCGAAAAGGATTTCATCCCGATGCCGGACGTTCTGAAGCTCCCGAAGCACCCAGAAAACACGCTCACTCTCGATTACGCCTGCCGCTCGAACGACGGTGTACACTACGACGAGCCGCAATTCCTCATGGGTATCAAGGATAACCTGCTCCGAGAGAGATATTCGGGCAAGGTCTGGCTCAAGTTCGTCTACAACGTTGACGGCGGCTTCACACCGGACGATTTGCGCGTCGCAGTTGAGCCGATGTACGAGCACGTCTTCGTCAACGGCACTGAAGTGTTCCCAGACACGTCGAAGTGGTGGTTTGACAGGCACATCGGCACTGCTCAGATAGCGCAACTAACGCACAGCGGACGGAATGAGATCGTCATTGAAGTGAATCACTATCAGCGCGACTATGTTTACCACGTTCTTTACGACGGTGTCGCAGAAGCGGCGCGCAACTGCCTCCTGTTCGATACGGAAATCGAGAACATCTATCTTGTCGGCGACTTCGGCGTTATCACAAGCGGCTCTTTCTCAGTTGGTGACAAGCCGAACTCCGTTCTGTACGACGGCGGATTTGTTCTGACGAAAACGCCGGAATCCGTGCCGGCGGATGACGTAGTGCGCGGCGGCTTCCCGTTCTTCTCCGGGACAATGGAAACGGAATTCGAGTACGATTACCGTAAAGGAATGCCGACCGTGCTTCTGACTGACGGCAGACACGCCGCAACATCGGTTTCGGTGAACGGAGAAAAGGTGAGAAGCCACATCTTCGGGAACGAAACGAAGCTCGCTGATTATCTCAAAGAGGGGAAGAACATCATCGGTGTTTCGATCACAAATTCGATGAGAAACACCCTCGGTCCGCACCACCGTCACGACGTTGAACCGATCTATATCGGACCTCCGACGTTTTCCTGGGAGAAAGAATGGAACGGACGCGAGTGCAAGGACTTCCTTGACAGATATGCGTTCATCCGCTTCGGTGTGAAGAAATAAAACAGAATAGCATAAAAAACGGTTACTGACTTGAATCAGCAACCGTTTTTTGCGCATTTATTGAATTTTTGATTGAGCCGATTTGTTGATTATTTCACCGCACATAAAGGCTCCCTCCGGGTGGAAGCTGTCACCATAGGTGACTGAGGGAGAATGCGAAACAAAGCGTATCGGTGATCTTTATTCGGTTCTCAGCGCCGTTACGGGGTCTTGCTTTGCGGCTTTCTTCGACGGGATCAGACCGCCGAGCATCGTGAGCAGCATACTCAGTATCACGAGAATAACGGCTCCTGCGACGGGAAGGGAAGCTGAAATGTTCACTTCGTCCGTCAGCGAATGGATGAGCGCGTTGCCGGGGATGAGGATGAGGAGCGTTATGCCGATGCCGAGCAGTCCGGCGACAAGTCCGACGATGAACGTCTCCGCGTTGAATACCTGACTGATGTTCCGTTTTGACGCGCCGAGCGCACGGAGAATACCGATTTCCTTTGTTCTCTCAAGTACCGAAATATAAGTGATAATGCCTATCATAATTGACGAAACGACAAGCGATACCGCAACGAACGCAATAAGGACGTACGAGATAACGTCGATGATCGTCGTGACGGAGGAGAGAAGCAGTCCCACATAGTCGGTGTACGTGATCTTGTCTTCCTCTGCCGCCGTCTTGTTGTATTCGACTATGCAGTCGGAGATCCTGTCCTTGTTCTCGAATGTGTCGGTGTAGATCGCTATTTGCGATGGCGCATCGTAGCTGACTACGCCAAACGCTTCCAAATTTTCGTCGTAAGTGCCGGTCGAGATATAGTTGTCGTACACGCCGAGGAGCATTTCGTCTGCCGGATTAAGCATATAGTTGTCGAGCATACCGGCGAGCGTCGTTTCGTCAGCCGAGGCGATCTGTTCGCCCATTGTCATGCCGAACAGCGCCTTTGCGAGAGCTGCTTTGTCACTGATGCCGAGGGATGCGACGTACTTTTTTGCGTCTTCTTTCTTCGCTTCGTCGTCGGCAGGCGTGAATTTTAACCCCGAGAGTACATTTACGTCGGGAGTTTCTTCCTGCGCGAGAACGACGGGACTGTTTTCGGTGTGTTCAATGATATATTCGGTCAGCGCGCGTGTGTAGCCGAACGGGGAAGTCATGTTCGTTATGCTTTCGTCGTCAATCGGACGGAGAATGCCGACGATCTTCAGTTTCAAGCCGTTCTCCATTAGTTTTTCTATCTCATCGGGAGTGCGGAGATACGAGAACGTGCCGTCTTCGGTTTCGGCGTATCTGTCACATTCTGGAATCAGCGTGTATTCCTTCGCCATGATCTCGTCGTACGACCAGTGCGTTGATTCGAGCTTGATCTCTTCGCCGGTCATGAGCTGTTTCATCACTTCTCTGTATTCGGAGGTGTTCAGCAGACCGAGCTGGTAGAGCCGCGACGCGCCGATTTCGTTGTTTCTGTCGACGATCAGCATGACTTCGTCGTAGTTTTCGCACCAACGTCCGGCGAGAACTTCGTAGTCGTCCTTGACGGCCGCGCTGATGCCTTTGCCGTCTGCCGAGGGAATGAATTCACGGAAGTTAGACATCATGTCCGACGCACCTGCCATGAATGACATACCGCCTGCACCGCCCATACTGCCTGCGCCGCCTTTTCCGCTGTTTCCACCGGAGAGGGTAGAGCCGTTCGTGTTCACAAGCGTGCCTTCGCCGTCGTGTGTGAAGATGTCAAAGTCAGTCGAGTACGAATAGATCACGCCGTTTTCGCCGATATACTTGTTTATCGGACTGTCGGGATCATCAAGATAATTTTTGAACGCCGTGAGATTGTTCTCGGTGATGCTCGTCGTCATCGCTGACGCAAGCTCAAAGCCGATCACGTTCGAGTAAACGCCGTCAAGCGAGTGATCCGCCTCGTCGGAAACGTGAGTCGACGACGCGCCCGTCATCATGCCGGAAAGGTCGATCGTTTCTTCGGTTATCGTTATCGGGTACGACGTCATCGTGCTTTTCTGAATGTCGGTGATGAAGTTGTTCACGCCGTTCGAGAGGGAGAGGATCAGCGCGATGCCGATGATGCCGATAGAGCCTGCAAACGCCGTAAGGAGCGTGCGTCCCATTTTTGTTCTGAGATTGGAGAACGAGAGCGAAAGGGCAGTGAAGAACGACATCGACGATTTGCCCATTCTTTTGTGCTTCGGCGGCTCGACCGTTTTTTCTTCCGGCTCGTATGGCATCGTGTCGCCCGTGATCCTGCCGTCTTTGAGCTTGATCGTGCGCGTCGCGTACTGCTCGGCAAGATCGGGGTTGTGCGTTACCATAACGACGAGACGGTCTTTCGCCACTTCGCCGAGAAGCTCCATGACCTGAAGACTCGTGTCGGAGTCAAGCGCACCGGTCGGCTCGTCGGCAAGAAGAATGTCGGGATCGTTGATGAGCGCGCGCGCGATCGCCACACGCTGCATCTGACCGCCGGACATCTGATTAGGTTTTTTGTGAAGCTGATTGCCAAGCCCGACTTTTGTAAGTGCCTCTTTTGCGCGGCGGCGTCTTTCAGAGCGCGACACGCCGGAGATCGTCAGCGCAAGCTCAACGTTCGAGAGGACAGTCTGGTGCGGGATAAGATTGTACGACTGGAATACGAAGCCGATAGTGTGGTTGCGGTAGGAGTCCCAGTCGCGGTCGTTGTATCTTTTCGTTGAGATGTTGTTTATGATGAGGTCGCCGCTGTCGTAGATGTCAAGACCGCCAATGATGTTGAGAAGCGTGGTCTTGCCGGAGCCGGACGGGCCGAGAATGGCGACGAATTCGCTGTCGCGCAGATTGACGGAAACGCCGTCGAGCGCGGTCTGAACGAGGTCGCCTGTTTTGTAACGCTTAGAGATGTTCTTTAATTGGAGCATTTTTTCCTCCGAAGAAAACTTTTCATTAGTATACATTATATACCAAGAAAGAGAACGAAAGATTAACGATTAGTTAAAAATCAGGGTGTAAAAATGAAATATTTTCGCACATGGAAAAAAGAGAGGCGAAAAAGAAGAAAAATCGCGCATAGATATTGACAAACGGATAAAAAGGTGCTATACTTACACAGTAATCGGGGTGTGGCTCAGTCCGGTAGAGTGCTTGGTTCGGGACCAAGAGGCCGCTGGTTCGAATCCAGTCACTCCGATCGCATACGAATAATCCGAACACTTACTTTTTCAGTGAAGCGTTCGGATTTTTTGTGTTCATAACGTAGAAAAAAGCCCCCGCAGATCGTGGTTTTACACTTTCAGCGAGGGCTTTTGTTACGCCGACTGTTTTATTTTCTTTTCTTTTTCTTGTTTGGATTTCCATTCCGCAAACTCACGTCTGCCGTCTTCGGATTCAAAGAATGCAATGACTGACGGGAAGAATGTTCGGATAATTGAGTCGATCTCATGCTTCGGAACATCGGATTTATACTGTACTTCTCCGCGTGTATCACAGATAAGGGAAATAATCCGATCGACCAAAATGCGTAAATGTGGTTTGAGATTCGTCATCTTTCGTCTCCTTTTGATCTTGCACGAACCATTCTTTTCTTTTCGGGCTCGTCATAGCATTTGATCACTCTTTCAAGAATGGACAGTATTTCCTTTTCCATTTCTTTCGGCGTTGCATCGGGGAAAAAACGACGAAGCACATCCGCTTCCAGTTTGACGTATTCTTTCTGGTTGGCTTTCGGAGTCTCCATTATTGAATACATTGTATCAGAGTCAAGCCGATGAACACTACTTAGTTCTTTCAGCTTGACTGCCTGTGAAAAAGAAGGAGTTGCTTCCAGATCATCTATCAGATCATTGAGCGAATATTGCTCCTCTTCGGTCAGGTAAGAAAGCCGCTCAGCAGGCATCAGCGCTATTCGCCCTTCATCCACCAGGTCAAGAAGTGGCGGAACAAGGTTGGTGAGTCGGATATAGCGATACACCATATCACGACTTTCACCTGCCTGCTCGCCGATCTCTGCGGCTGAATCCGACTTCATCGCAACTTGCGACAAGGTTTTTCCCTGATGTTTTATGGCTTCTAATTTCATTTTATAAGCAAATGCTTTTTCTGACGGAAGCAGTCGCTCACGGTGAAGATTGCTGTCCACCATTTGTAAAACCGATTCTTCATGTGTCAGGTTTCTGATTATCGCAGGAATTGATGGCAACCCGAGTTTTCGGCAGGCGAACACCCGTCTGTGACCGGATATGATCTCATATTCTCCGTTCTCTGTCGGTCTTACGATGATAGGCGAGAGTACTCCGTGGCGACGGATACTATCACATAACTCTGTCATTTCATCGTTATCTTCCACCTTGTAAGGATGACCTTTAAATGAATGCAATAGAGACACATGAATATTGCTTTTTCTCTCCGGTTGCTCTTTTGCATCCGTTTGGGTTATTCTTGTAACAAGTTCGTTCAAGTCCATAAAGTTTGTTTCGTTCATATATTATCGTTCACTTCTCCTGTATTTGTTTTGGTTTATTTCATACATAATATCTTGCATTATGTCATCGGGGATCATAGACAGTACCCGCTCATTCCGCTGTGCCTGTAGCTCAAGCTCCCTGATAGTTTGTTTTTTCGCTTTGAGTTCTTCTGTCAAATCCTCTATTTCGTTGTCTTTTTCAACGAGCTTGCCCGAATAGCTGACACGAACTCGATCCGCAGCGCCGTAACTGTTTTCAGCTTTTTCCTTCATTTGTTCGGCGTATGCTTCTGTTTTCTTGACTTCGGCAGCAAAATAGTCAGCTTTCGGGATGAACTCAGCAAGTAAATCAATTGCTTCCTTCTGTCTTTCCTTTTTGCCGATCCATGAGGTATCGTTCAGTAGGGATACGACTTTTCCGTACATCTCATCAAGCCTTGCCGATTGCTTGAAAAGCCAGACCGGGATATGCTTTCGTTTTGTTTCCATTGCGGATTTGCCTCTCTCAAGCTTCGTAAAACGGCGGCTCATGTGTGCGTGAAATTTTGTCTGCCATTCGGACAGAGTTTTCTGATTGCCGAGGATCGTCTTTGCCGACAAATGATTATCTTTGGTGATCGGACAGAAGCAGAGGTGCATATGAGGCGTTTTTTCGTCCATGTGGACTATGGCTGAGAGAATGTTCTGCTCTCCGACCTCTTCTTTCAGAAAATCATAGGCAAGAGTGAAAAACTCTCGTTGATCGTCTTTATCAAGTCCATTCAAAAAATCAGGCGACGCTGTAATAAGCGTTTCAACAGCTACGATGCTGTCCTTTCTCGTTCTGCATCCTGACCGTTCAATCAGTCGTGAAATCTCCTTTTTGTACCCGTCGGGTGCCGGATTTTTCAGGTGATAGTTTTCGGCAGTTCTCGTTTGGTCGATGTCGGGATTCGATTTGTATTCGGTCTTTTGCCGTTCGTTGTGCTTTTGAGTATTAAGCAGTTTTCCACTTGTTTTCTTTTGAAATCGCAGTATTGCGTACATTGTTATCCTTTCGTTGTTGTTTTTTTGTGATCATGGGTGCGAGAACACCGCAACAACGCACGCCGTTTTCGCGGCGTATGCTTCTCCGTGTTTTTCGTTCCATTTGCCATGGAACGAAAAAACATCGAAGCGGTGGCTCAAAAACTTTCGTTTTTTTGCCACTGCGTTGTCACGGTGTAACACACTATACCTTGCAGACAAGGTAGTGCGCCAACCGTTCCCGTTGGATACCCTTTTTGCGATACTGTTTGTATCGCTCCTTGCCTCGAACTTTCTCAGCAAGGGTTTGCCGTTCGCTTGATGACTCCGACAAGTTGCTACGCTTTCTCCGTTCCCCGCGCGGCAAGCCTGGTAAACCCGGCTAATAATGATGCAATCTTTTCATATTGCTCCTCCTTTTTTCATGTGATAAATGATCCGTTTCCATTTGTTTACCGCATCGGAAGTAACGTTTTTATCCTTAAAAACAAAAAAATTTTCAATATTTTTTTGAGCATAAAAAAGTTCTCACACATTTGCGAGAACAGCTCGAAGGCGATATGATATTATTGAAAAAACAAACAGGAGGAACATTTATGAATTTTACTTACCATGAAGAAAACGTATATCTTTATCCCGACGTAGAAATCTCTGCTAAACCCCATTACAGCATAGGCAAGTACGGCAACTTGAGGCTTGCTTATTTGAAAGAGCATCGTAAAGGCACTTATACGTCACTTTTGACGCAGGATCGTCTGAACGAGCATTTGTATGATGTTGACGTACAATCACGCAAATTGCTTGATTCAATGCTTCCGCAGCTTGCAAAAGAGCGAGGAGTCGACGAATCGCTCAAATCCGCCGACCCGATGAAGTGGGTGCGGGAAATGAACATGATCAAGTCAGAAGTAGAAGAGATCATATTCAGCGAAATCATTTATCAATAATAAACAACGGCTGGGACAAAATCTCAGCCGTTATAATTTTGGTAGCCGCTACCGATATTGTTATTCTTGACAAATTCACCTTGTATGATATAATAATGGTAGCGGCTACCATTATTGTTAAAAGGAGAAACCTATGGAAGAAAAACGGAAACCCGGTCGCCCGAAAGTCGATGCCGGATTTATTGAAAAAGAGAAACGCACACACCGCGCGGCTGTCAATTACAAATACGCCATGGACGGCGCGGATTTGATAGACAGACACGCTGACAAAATTCCGAACGGGAAGCTGCTCTGGTATATGGACATTGAGAACCAAGAAGCGTACGGCAGGAACGGCGTGCTCGAACAGATCGGCAGAATGATGAGCCAGGACAATTTGTCCGATGAAGACTGCATTGCGATCACAAACTATGCCGCCGCAGCGATCAAGGCAGGGTGCACGACGCGCGAGGTCGAGAAAGCGATCCGCGAGATACGCAAACGGATCAAGGAATTGTCGCAGGACGAAAACGATTCCGTAAAAATGTACGCGGTGGGTTGTGCGATAAACAAACTGAGACAGATGGGGTGAAAATGGACTAAAATATCAGTCCGAGTAGTTTTCATTCTGTTTGCTGTTCATTTTTCTGTTCAAAACTTGACTTTTTGAACAGAAATGGATATAATAAAACATAGAATAACGTATCCGGAGGTTAATCATGAAGTTTTTTGAAAGTGAAGCAGTTGAATTAAAGTCAAGATATGTTGAAGATATAAAGAAAGAAGTAATTGCTTTTGCCAATACAACGGGTGGTTCAATATATATCGGCGTGGAAGATGATGGTAATATTTGCGGAGTAAAACAGCCGGACTATTTGATCCAACAGATAACGAATACGATCAGAGATTCCATTAAACCGGACGTGAC
The DNA here is from genome assembly GCA_045643285.1 of Eubacteriales bacterium. Classification (GTDB taxonomy): domain Bacteria; phylum Bacillota; class Clostridia; order Oscillospirales; family CAG-272; genus UMGS1696. Next base: position 8,022 of record JAZUKN010000026.1, on the reverse strand, counting down.
AATGTTTGTTCATTATTCTGTTCAAAAAGAAGAAGAAATGAACATTATTGAGGTCAGTGTTCAATGTGGTACACATAAGCCATATTATATTGCTTCAAAAGGACTTCGTCCGGAAGGTGTTTATGTCCGTCAGGGAACTTCTACCGTACCTGCTTCTGAGTTGATGATTCGTCAGATGATAAAGGATACCGACGGCGACAATTATGAAGATCTGCGTGCGCTGAATCAAGAACTGACTTTTGAAAAGGCAAGAGCAGAATTTGAAAGGCGCGGTCTCCAGTTTGAAGAACCGCAGATGAGAACACTCGGCATTACAGATAACAACGGACTTTATACTAATCTTGCCCTGCTTTTGTCCGACCAATGCCCACACATCATTAAAGCGGCAACCTTTAATGGTGTTGATGGGATGAATTTTCACGACAGAGTGGAGTTCACCGGTTCTTTGCTGAAACAGCTTGAGGATGCATATGCCTACCTTGACCTCCGCAACAATACTGAAGCCACATTTGAGGGTTTTTTGCGTATAGATCACAAGTCATATCCCGACACTGCCATCCGTGAAGCTCTTCTCAATGCTATCGTCCATCGTGATTATTCCATTTCCGCGGCAACGCTCCTCAGTGCATATGATAACCGAATGGAAATGATTTCTGTCGGCGGGCTTGCCGGTATATCATACGATGATATGATGCTCGGAATATCATATTGCCGCAATAAAAAGCTCGCCAATGTTTTCTATCGTTTACAATTCATTGAAAGCTACGGTACAGGAATGGGAAAGATTATGTCATCCTATACCGAATGTTCTCAAAATCCGCAGGTACAGGTCTCGTCCGGCGCGTTTAAGATAATTTTGCCAAATATGAATACGGCGAAGGAAACACTTCCCACGAAATCCGTTCATATCAAAGTGACCGAAAAAGAACAGGTTCTGCTTGATCTGTTCAAAGAAAAGAAAAAACTGACGAGAGCAGAAGTTGAAAAAGCCATCGGCGTTTCCACTTCTACCGCTCGACGCCTCTTGTTGAACCTTACAGACAGAGGGCATATCCGTGCTGTCGGTAAGGGCAAAAACGCAGTTTATGAGTATGTCAGATAAAAGTGAGGGGAGATAGACAATGATCAACATCAGAAAACTTGAAACAGAATTATGGGAAGCGGCAGATTTGCTCCGTGCCGATTCAAAGGTTACATCGCAGGAATACTGTATGCCCGTGTTGGGACTCATTTTTCTGCGGTACGCTTATAGCCGTTTTAAGTTTGTCGAAGCGGATATACTGAATAATCGTCCTATGCGAAACGGCAGAGTTTTGCCGGTGGAAGCGGATGATTTCAAAACAAAAAGCGCCATATTCTTGCCTGAAAAAGCGAGATATGACTATCTTTTGAATCTTCCCGACAATGCAAATGTCGGTGAAGAAATCAATCGTGCAATGGAACTGATTGAAGAACAGTCGGCACAGCTTAAAGGTATTTTGCCGAAAAACTATACCATTCTCAAAGACGAACTTTTGCGTGAACTTCTGCGTATTTTCAATAATAGTGCCTTGAATGAAATCAAAGATGATGTAATCGGACGTATCTATGAGTATTTCCTTAATAAATTTGCCCCGGCGGTCGCCTCGGACGACGGAGTTTTCTTCACGCCAAAATCTCTTGTTCGCATGATTGTCAATATCATTGAGCCGAAACACGGTACGGTGCTTGATCCTGCCTGCGGATCGGGTGGTATGTTCGTTTCCTCTGCCGATTTTATCGAACAGTACGGTGCGAGTGCCAACACCGCCATGACATTTTACGGCCAGGAGAAAGTGGAATATAACGCTAAGTTGTGTATTATGAATATGGCTGTCCACGGTCTTAATGCAAAAATTGTTTCCGGCGACGAGGCAAACTCATTTTATCACGATGCACATAATTTGAACGGTTGCTGCGACTATGTAATGGCTAATCCGCCATTCAATGTGGACAAAGTCAAATCAGAAACGGCACAGAATGCCGGAAGACTGCCTTTCGGACTTCCGAGCGTCAACAAAAACAAAGAGATCGGCAACGCAAACTATCTGTGGATTTCCTATTTCTATTCCTATCTGAACGAAACGGGACGTGCCGGATTTGTTATGGCATCCTCTGCGACGGATAGCCAAAGCAGGGATAAGGATATCAGAGAAGCACTTGTGAAAACCGGCGATGTGGATGTTATGTTGTCGGTCGGCAACAACTTTTTCTACACCAAATCTTTGCCCTGCTCTCTGTGGTTTTTTGATAAGGCAAAGAATGAGAACATCAAGGACAAGGTGCTCTTTATTGATGCCCGCAATTATTACACCGCCGTTGACCGCACACTTAACGAGTGGAGCGAATGGCAGATGAAAAATCTGAATGCCATCGTTTGGCTTTACCGTGGCGAAAAAGACAAATATACCGCATTACTTGAAGAATATCGCACACAATTACTTCAATATGCCGTTGATTTCAAGGCGGATGAAGTATGTCGCATTATTTCTCCGAACTGCGAATTTGCGCCGGTCATTGATGGATTTGTAAAGTATAAAGACGAACAGCAAAAGCAGTCAAAATATGAGTTAGAGCATGTCACGCGAATGACGAAAAAGAAAACCGAGTCAGAGTGGGCTGAAAAACTTTCGCAAATCGATGCCGTAATAACCGTTGCAAAGGAAGCAAAATGGCTGACAGACAAATTCGGTGACGGCGTATATACTGATATACTCGGGCTTTGCAAAGTTGCGAGCATTGCGGAAATTGAAGCAAAAAATTGGTCGCTGACACCCGGTGCCTATGTAGGTGTCGTGCCGGTCGAGGATGACGGCGTGGATTTCCATAAGCGCATGGCAGAAATACATAATGAACTGTTGGCACTTCAAGAAGAATCAAACGAACTGATGAATACCATTTCCAAGAATATGGAGGAAATGGGGATATGAGTTGGGATACTGTTCGATTTGGCAATTTGTATGCTATTGATTCAAGAAACGGGTTATCAAAGCCAAGCAAAATTCGTGGAACCGGATATAAAATGGTTAACATGGGTGAGCTTTTTTCTAATGATCGGATTTATGATATTCCAATGGAACTTGTTCCATTGAACGAGAATGAAAAGAACACTAGCAAATTGGAAAAAGGAGATTTATTGTTTGCACGCCAATCTCTGGTTCTTGAAGGTGCTGGGAAGTGTTCTATTATAATGGATACATCACCATTAACTGTTTTTGAATCTCATATTATTAGAGTGAGACTCAAAAAAAACGAGAACCCATTGTTTTATTATTATTTTTTTAAGTCGTCATTATCGCCTGTCAAATCAATTGTATCAGTATGTGCTCAAGCGGGGATCAGAGGAAGCGAATTACAAGAATTAAACGTCCCGCACCCGTTAAGTGAAGTTCAACATCGTATAGCCAACATCCTTTCCGCTTACGATGACCTCATTGAAAACAATCGAAAGCAAATCAAACTTTTGGAAGAAGCGGCACAGCGGCTTTACAAAGAGTGGTTTGTTGATCTGCACTTTCCCGGATATGAAAACACTCCCATCGTTGACGGCGTGCCAGATGGGTGGAGAAAAGTAGGTTTATCTGAACTTGCTCCTATTTTAACCGGCAAAAAAGATGCAAACTACGGAACAAAGGATGGGATATATCCATTTTTCACTTGTTCACAAGAGCCAATACAATCACCGACTTACTCGTTTGATTGCAGTGCGGTCATTTTGGCAGGCAATGGCGATTTTAATGTAAAGTTGTATCGAGGGAAGTTTGAAGCATATCAAAGAACTTATGTGTTTTCTCCAAAAAATAATAACTATTTGTACTTACTATTTAATTCAGTAAAAGATAATATGCAGCAATTGTTTCAAGGTGCCAGCGGCTCGACAATTAAATTCTTGACAAAAGGTATGCTCGAAGCTATAAAAATACTTGTTCCAAGCGGAGAAATACTAAATGGTTATAATGATTTGAGCGAAGCAATACAAAAGCAAATAGAAACAAAACAAAAACAAATCGTTCTTGCGCAGGAAGCTCGTGACCGCTTGCTCCCCAAGCTCATGAGCGGTGAATTATTTGAATAAGGAGATATTAAAATGAAAACAATTCAAGAATTAAATTTAGGTTTTTCAGATGCCCAAAATTACACTCAAAGAAAAAACAAAAATATGTTTTCGTCAATATTTGTTAAAAACAAATATCTTGAAGAACTAATAAATCCATCCAGGTATTTTTTAATTGGAGAAAAAGGAACTGGAAAAACTGCCTATGCAGCATATCTAAATAATGGCGAATACAAAGACTGTATTTCATACTTAAAATTTATCCAAACGACTGATTATGAAAAATTTCACACATTAAAGGAAGCACACCATTTAGAGATAAGTGATTATACAGAAATATGGAAAACAATTATTTTAATGTTGCTATGCAAATCAATTTCCGGAAAAGAAAATATAATAAAGCCTATTGCGAAGAAATCAATATCGGATATAAATAAAGCGATAGATGATTACTATCAAAATGCTTTTTCACCTGAAATTTTGTACGCATTAAAAATGATTGACCAATCAGAAGCTGCTGTAAAAATAGTTAGCAAGTATTTAGAAGGATCTCTATCAACTTCTAATGCAATTGAATCATCTGAAACAAAATGGCAAATGAATCTATATTATATTGCTAAACAATTCTGCGATGTGATATCAAATGTCAAACTCAATAAGAATGTCATTCTTCTCATTGATGGCATAGATGTTAGACCGCCACAATTTCCTTATAAAGATTATATTGAATGTATTAAAGGATTAGAAAATGCCTGCTGGTTATTAAACACAAGCACATTTTCAAATGTACGCGATTCAAAGTTTCAATTCAAAGTAGTTTTACTACTTAGACCAGATATTTTTCATGCATTAAACTTGCAAAACTCGACCAATAAATTACGAGATAACTCTGTTTATTTAGACTGGAATACAACTTATTCTGATTATTTATATTCTCCACTGTATTCGGTTGGTCAAAATCTTTTATCCTTTGGGCAGAACCAAACTGTTGATGACATTTGGGAAGAATATTTTACTTGGAAAAAACCTACAACAAAAGACACTCGTGAATATGATACTGCTTTTATGGCATTTTTAAAAATATCTTTATCGCGTCCGAGAGATATTCAAGTTATACTTCAACAGTTGCAAACAATAATGATTGATAAAAAAATGGGGTCTTTTCAAAAGTTTTCGCAAGCTTGTTTTGATTCTGATCGATTTCAAAATGAATATTCCGAATATTTTATGAGTTCATTGCAAGATCAACTTTCGTTTTATTGTTCACCAGATCATTTCAGATTTTTTAAGCGGTTTTTTGATTATTTTGAAAACGCATCTTTTACTTATGAAGAATATAAAATAAACTATGAAAAATTCATAGATTATCTCTTGATGAATGTTGACGATATACCGGAAATATATAATGATGAAAAGGACTTCTTACAACTATTGTACAATTGTAATTTAATAACAGCGGTTGAAGGTGATGGAGAATATTTTCATTTTTCGTACAGAGAAAAATCATTATCAAATATTAACCCCGCTGTCCTAATAGATACAAATACTACATATCGCTTTCATTATGGCATTTACAAGAAAACTAAGATGGGTAGATATTAAGGGAGCATTTATATGAGCTACGAATATTCCGAAAACATATTAGTGCAGGAAAGTGCAGGAAAAGTCCTTTCGGACAGGCTCGGGTGGAACATCATTTTTGCCTATAATGAGGAAGTGTTAGGCGAAGACGGAACACTCGGCAGAAAGAGTTACAACGAGATTGTCCTTACCCGTTATCTTAAAAAAGCACTGTTTGATAATAATGAATGGATGACAGAGGAGTACTGCGCCTCTGCCATAAAATCGTTATGCTCATATACCGCCTCCGCGACTTTAATGCAAATCAACGAGGAAAAGTACAGAATGCTTCGTGACGGCATTCCGGTTGATTACAAACTGCCGAACGGCGGAACGGAAGACAGAAAAGCAGCGGTTTTCAATTTTGACGAGCCCGAAAAGAATCATTTTCTTGCTGTCAAGGAAATGAAAATTCACGGCACTCATTACCGCCGCCGTACCGATATTGTAGGCTTTGTCAACGGCATTCCGCTTTTGTTCGTAGAGCTGAAAAAGAATACTGTTGATGTTGAGGACGCCTATAACTGCAACTATACCGATTATCTTGATACCATTCCGCAGCTTTTCCACTTTAACGCGTTTTTGATGCTTTCCAACGGCTTGGAAGCCAAAGTCGGCACGATGGGATCGAAATATGAGTTTTTCCACGAATGGAAACGACTGAAAGAGAATGAAAACGGCGCGGTCGATCTTGAAACGATGCTTCTCGGCATCTGTGAAAAGCACAATTTCATGGATCTCTTTGAAAACTTCATACTGTTCGACCATTCCGATGGAAAAACCGTCAAGATATTGGCGCGAAATCATCAATACCTTGGCGTCAACGAGGCGATTGAATCCTATAAAGCAAGAAAACTGAAAGACGGCAAACTCGGCGTTTTCTGGCACACGCAGGGGAGCGGGAAAAGTTATTCCATGATCTTTTTTGCACAGAAGGTACGCCGCAAATTTACGGGAAGCCCGACCTTTCTTGTGCTGACAGACCGCGACGAGCTAAATAAGCAGATCAGTGATTTATTTGAAAACTGCAAATGCCTTTCTGCTCCTGCAAAGGAATATATCGCATCAAGCGGAGATAACCTCGAAAAAAAACTGAAAGGCAATCCCAGTTTTATCTTCTCATTGATACATAAGTTCAACAATCCAACTGTAACACCTATATTCCCTGATCACGATATCATCATTATGTCGGACGAGGCACACCGCACTCAAAACGGTGTTTTTGCCGACAATATGGTGCGTATGTTACCAACCGCTTCGCGTCTTGGATTTACCGGTACACCGCTATTTAAGTATGACAACATTACCGAGCGTACTTTTGGCAGTTATGTTTCGATATATGATTTTAAGCGTGCCGTTGATGACGGTGCAACTGTTCCGCTTTACTACGAAAACAGAAGTGATATGCTTGATATCAAGAACCCTGAAATCAATGATGAATTGCTTGATGCCGTTGAAAAAGCAGACCTTGGCGTAAGCGAACGGGCAAAGCTTGAAATGGAACTGAGAAAAGATATACATATCATTACGGCAGAACCGCGTCTTGATACGATTGCAAAAGATTTTGTTAATCATTATTCCGAGCTTTGGACGACAGGGAAAGCAATGTTTGTGTGTGTAAATAAGGTCACTTGTGTGCGCATGTATGATCTCGTGCAGAAATATTGGGAATTGAAAACCGCCGAACTTGAAAAGCAACTCAAAACGGCAACACAACAGGAGGTTCAGGAGCTTTCACGCAAACTTGCATGGATGAAAGAGACGGAAATGGCGGTTGTTGTAAGCCAGGAGCAGAATGAGATTCAGACCTTCCGTAATTGGGGACTTGATATCGCTCCCCACCGTGAAAAAATGGAAAAGCGTGAGCTCGACAAAGAATTTAAGGATGCAGAAAATCCGTTCAGAATCGTGTTTGTTTGCGCCATGTGGATGACGGGGTTCGATGTCAAAAGTCTTGCGACAATTTATTTGGATAAGCCGCTGAAAGCGCATACATTAATGCAAACTATTGCCCGTGCCAACCGTGTATGTGACGGAAAGAGCAACGGACTGATTGTTGATTATATCGGTGTTGTAAAAGCACTTCGTGAGGCTTTGGCAGATTACACGAACGGCAAAGGAAACGGTCAGGGTGACGATCCGACGCCGGATAAAGATATGCTGTTAAACAAGATATTTGGGACGATTGATGCTATCGACAAGTATATGTCGGAACATGGCTTCTCTCTGAAAGCTTTGGTCGAAGCATCTGATTTTGAAAAACTGTCTCTCGTGAAGCAAGGCGCTGACGCAATGTGCTCCTCTGCGGAAACGAAAAAGCGCTTTGAAAT
>JAZUKN010000025.1:0-141254 GCA_045643285.1 Eubacteriales bacterium | reverse complement strand
AAGACGTGCCAGGAGGGTTCTCCTTTGATGTGCCGAATGACAACGATGTCGCGCTCGGTTCCTGCGCCGACCTGAGAAGCTTGCGTCGGACCGAATCTGATGTTCGGGTTTGTACCGTCGCAGCGAAGCAGGACGCCGCTGCCTTCATAGCATCCCATAAGGACAGAGCTGCTTGCCATTGCAGAAAAAGAAAAGTCGCAGACGAGCGTGAACGATTTGTCCGTATCGAACAGTTTGATTTCTTCCTCTTCTCCTTCTTCTCCGATTTTCGGGATGAAGTATTCATCCGTACCGTTAAAGGTTTTCGGAGCGGAAAGGGGTACAAGCTCATGGCTTTCGATATTTCTAAAAGAGAAATCGTTACCAAGAACAAGGTCGAATGTATCGCCGCTGGAAATCACGTCATTGTTTTCACCTGTCGGGGAAAGCACGCCTGTCTGAATAAGCGCGTACAGTTCTTCCGGGCTCAACTGGTCGAGCGTCTTGCCAGACGGAAGCGTAGCTACATCATACAGCGCGAAAATATCCAGATCGGATTCAACACACGCAGAACTCTTATCCCATTGGCGGAAGAGATAGTAGTTGCCATACTCGCAATCAAACGGATGCTTTGGATATCCACGTGAATATTCGGCTGCCTCGCTATAGTTCACGATCTGCTCTTCCAGCAGTATGGTGAGGTTGAACCATCTGACCGTGTAGGTTCTTACCGATTCGGAATAGTGTGCAAAGATTACCGTGTCGTCGGTGATTGACACAACGCTGAGATCTGGAATCAGAGCGCCGCCATTTGTCCACGACCATCCATCGAACGTGTAATTTTTCGCGACGGTGCTATCCTTCGTCGGCGTTGCAATCGGGCTATCTGTCCTTGTGACGGGGTTTGTCGGGGCGCTGCCCTGCGGGACAGTCTGAACATCAAGCGCCGTACCGTCATCGTTTTTGAACGTGACGGTGAAATCTGGTAGGATTTGATTGTAGGTGATGGTGAGATCCGGGAATGCGGCCTGAAGCGTTGCCAGCACCGCCGTAGAAATAACGGCGACGTGGGCAGCGCCGGTGAGCACGAAATGGTCAATGTTGTTGCCCTGATCGTCGAGACCCGCGAGCCTGGCCAGACGGAGCAGGAGCGCGGTGTTGTCGAGCGTCCAGTTTACGCCGATAAGTCTACCGCGTACAAGCGCCGTTGCATTCGTCATCATCGTTTTGGTGTCGATGCCGGGACTTCTCTCAATCCATACCGTCTGCAAAGAGGATGCCTCCATGGTGAAGGTTTCTATCTTTGTCAGGTCTCTTGCCGTGAGCTGCCGGAGAGCATTCAACTGCGCCACACGGAGCGGCGCATTACGGGCAAAGGTGATACCTGTGACACCGGACGGATTCGTGTAGATCTCTTCAAGGGCTTTCAGCGCGGAGAGGTTCAACCCCTGCGTCAAATTCGGTGTTCCTCTGAGGTCGATTTTCTCCATCAGAATGTTGTTGCCGAAAGACACGCCGCCGGTCTCAGCGGAAAGCGACGTGTTCTCGTAGCCTTCCTCGCTGGAGCCGAGCGGGAATTCCTGCAGCTTGACAGCCGAGGACAGATCCGCGAACTTCGTGTACAGACCTGCAAGGGAGCCGATAGACGCGATATTTGAGGCAGAGTACACATACATTTCAAGGTCGTTCAGCGACGCACCGGCGGGCATTTCGATATCATAGCTCTGTCCGCGTTCGGCTCTCACTCTGACAATACCGGCATTGCCGTATTTGACGGTGATGTAGGTATTCGCATAAGGAACGATGTCGGCAATATCGCCAGTCGGCTCCACGCCCTGCCAGACAGCCGGAGCGTTTGCGCGGAAGGAAATACGGTCTGCGGTGGACACGGAGCCGCCGTACTTCGCGGACATATAGCCCTCCTGATAGGTCTCAAACTGCTGCCGCTGATCCTCTTTTGTGCCGAGCATCATCTTGATGTATCGGGATTCGCCGTTGTTGATGTACGGGCAGAAGTATTTCCCCCACATATCCTCAACGACAAGAGCTTCCGGGCGGGCAGCCTGATAGCTTTTCCATTTTGCAAGGATTCTTGCTGCGCTCCACGCACCAGCCGCCTCGCGGTTGAGGAACATGGTTTTCAGTTCATCCGCAAAGATGGTTTTGAGATTTACCCAGAGCACGGATTCGTGGGCGTTGAAAACGTATGCAGCGCCGACCATATCCGTATCTTCAAGACCGTAGGTGAAGGTCAGACCGCCGGAGTTATCGTTTCCTGCCATCGTATCGTCATCGTAGTTCTTGCAGATGTTCCAACGGTATCCTTCTGCCGATTCGTCGTACTCGTAGGAAATAAACGTATTCTTTGCACGGTTATCAACCATGCACTGACGCTCGGTGATGAGGTAGTGATACAGCATCGCATCTTTCGAGAAGTAATCCCCGAATTCTGCAACGAACTTTGCCGCTCTGTACGCCTCAGTATCGGTCGTGTAGGTCTTTCCTCCGTATGTGACGGGTTCAGGAAGTGCATCTCCCGTTGCCTGCGTGGTATCGGTGGAAACAACCCACGACAGGACTCTCTGCCAAGCCGCCTTATTTGCGTCGGTCGGGTTCTTCGGATAGCGGAACTCGAAGTTGCCGTCTCCATCCCAAGTCTCATCGCTCAAATCGTCGGATTTGAAACGTGTCTGCGGGTTGTTATTATTGCCGATTTCAACACAGCACTGTTCAGGATAAGTCGAGGTGTCCTGACCGAATACGGCATAGTTCTTCTTCGAGTTGCAGAGGTCTCCGACACCGTAAAGGAAGGTTTCGCCGGGTCCGAGCGTTCTTGCACCGATTTCGATGGTCTCACCGGAACTGTTCGTGAAGAACACCGCACACGGATGTCCTTCAATCGTATCTCTGACCTTCGGGTCGGCTGCTCTTGACGGGTTGATATACGGCTGGAACGTGTTGTAATCGTCGGTCATACAAACGTTGTTTGCATTCTCGGACGAAGCAACGTTCAACTTGATGTTCAGGTAGTTCACGCCGATAGAGTTCGGTGTCATCGAATATTTCGTGATCGGAACATCATTGCCGTCAACCCACGATGTTGCGGAGCTGAAGTCGAGGTCAAGGTTGAGGGCTGCCAAGATGTATTCGAGGGACGATGTTCCCTGAGCGAACATCTTTACGCCGGTCGCCGTGAACTCGTAGTCAGCACCACCCTGTCTGTAAGTCAGCGTTACCGTACAAGTTACCTTGTCGCTCTTTGAGGTCGTCATTCTGTCTGCTGTGATGTGGATGATGCGAAGTTCGGGCTTAACGGTTGCGAGTTTCTGCTCGTTGATAGTGCCGTTGGTGTTGAAGATGTCGTTTCTTTCGTATCTGGCTACCATTTCGGTAGTATTCGCACAGTCGGCAGTGAAGTTATCCAGAACTTCAAATCTTGTCAGCGAGGTGGAGTACAGTTTGATTCTGTAAATCCATACATCACAGTCGGCAGAACCGATTTTCACACGCTTCGGAGTGGTCTGCTGCCAGTTATCCGATGCTGCATAGGCGATACCACGAGAGGGAACGCCTTCAAGCCAAATGACTGCGAGTTGATCTTCGGATGTCGCTTCGATGTTGACATCCATTTCAATTTTCTTATCTTCGCAATACTGGACCGTCGCAGACTGCAATGCGGAAGAAAGAACCGCCTGCTGTGCCTGCAGTTTCAGACCAATATTATCGGCAACGCAGTTGAAAATCTCTGCGTCGTAGTTGCGGCATTCTGTGGTCTTGAACACGACCTTGATTTCTTTACCGGAAACCTTCGCATCGTCAATGAAGAACGAGCGGTCAAATTCCACATAACTGCCACGCTTGATTACGAGGGCGGTTACTCCCTCTCTGTCCTGTTGGAAGCCGCCGGATACCCAGTCGAAGTTATCGCTGAAAGTCAGAGGATGATTTTCTCCATCCTGATCCTTATAACCGAACTGCTTCGCACCGGATTCGGTGTTGGTGTGTCCTGACGGGTCGAGGTCTGCGATAAGTCCTCTCGTTACCGGGTGAATGTCGTACTCGGTAGCCGTTACATTGATGGTCGCAACGGCTGATTCTTCTCCGCAGGTAAGGGCGAACTGCTTGTTGCCGGATGTGGTCGGTCTGTACGCAAATACCTGCGTAGATCTTCCGACATTGAGAGTTCTTTCGTTTTCACCCGTGATGTTCAGGTACACCGTTGCCGTCTCAGAAGACGGGTCATATACTCTGTATCGAATCGACAGGGTGTTGTACTGCGAAGCGGTGAAAGAGGAACCATAAATCGCAACGATGGGCGTGTCGTCATCGGGGTCAACCCAAATGCCGACGTGACGCAACGGTTCGGTAGTTATGGTGCTTCCGTCAACAGTTACCTGAATCCAAGCGAGAACCGTGTGGGCTCCGTGATCCTGAGCAGGAACCGTAATGGCGATTGCACGACCGCTCGTAGCAACCACCTGACTGTATATTTCTTCTCCGTCAACCGTGACCTTAACGGTCTTATCTCCCTGACCGTTCGGAACAAGACGGAGGTTGAATGCGTCCTCGCCGTGATTTGCGAAGTCCTCGATGTTCCACGACATCGTGTAGGCGGTAACGGTGACAGTCCAGATCATAGACTTGCTTCCGCCATAGGTATCTTCGATGACGAGCTTCACAGTATTCGTAGCACCGTTCGTGAGGTAGTTTCTTACCTCGAACTGACCGTTGCCCTGCGGAATGTTCTGAATGGAAACACGGTTTCCGTTGACATACCAGTTTGCGGTCAGGTTTCCGGTGGGCTCCTCCGTTTCGGAGTCAACGCTCGTAGCGGAGAACAGGATCGCACAGGATTCGGTCGTGTCGGTGATGGCGAATGTCCTTGACGGCATTCTGTTGGTGATAGTGATGACGGATCCTGATGAGCCGCCACCTCCTCCACCTCCTATGTAGCACGGGTCAACGACATCTTCGCCTCCTAGCGTGATGTGGAAGTATCCGGTCTGCTGGTCGTAGGAAATCGCATCGAAGGCAAGACCTCCGCTCTGGATTTCTATGTCTTCGTAGGTTTCATCCCAATAGGTAACACGGATACCGTTTTCGATGGAAACTACGCTCTTGACAAGGCTCGGGTACATATCCATAATACCCTGCGACATCTGCACTCCATCAAGAATGCCGTTGTTTTTAAGCGAAGAAATTAACGCAGCCAAAGAAGCACGTCTTAGAGATTCTTCTAACTCTTCACTTCCCTCTTCAATCGGCTCTCTTTGAGTAATAAGAACACTGGCATTGTTTTTTATACTCGTAGTGGTTTCTTGTTCTGTTATTTTTTTTGTCGACATTCGTTTATCCTTTCACTGTTAAAATATCAGAATATACCGATATGTTTTGTATTCGTTTAACTGTTCTCCGGCCCCTTTAGTGCTATACCATGAAACAGATTTATCTCCCCAAGAAAATGTCAACTCCGACCTTGAATCATCTACATCATTAAGAATACCTCCGCAGTATATTGTTGTTACATCTGCCAAACAAACAAAACCTCCATATCTAGCACTAGACGATGATGCAGGTTGCACAATAAGAATTTTCGGTTTTCTGTCGTATTCTATTGTAGTTTTGTTAGTTGCTCCAAAAAGTGAATTGCCTTGGTAAGTTCCTTTCTTTGCGATCTCTGTAACTCCACCAAGCACCAGGGCTGTGAGTTTGTCCAAAGATGAAACTCCAGTTCCTCCTCTAGCAACAGAAAGAACACCTCCTGTAATTTGAGAAGCGGTATGTTGGTGTGTTTCTGATGCCGCTCCTATTTGGTTAATTGTGACGCCATGAGGGTTGTTCTTGTTCAAGGTATGGCTGATAAACCAACGAATTGCGTAGGAAATTTTCGTAACAATTCTTGTTAATGTATCTCCATTGTATAGTTCTAGTTCACTTACGTTTTGCTCTGTTATAGGGTCTTCAATCTCACTGATAAGTGGAGTTTGTGAGTCGGTTGTTACATTTGGAACATTTCCTAAGCCAATTTGTTCCTTATTGACATGGTGAGGATTATTCAAATTGTCTGCATGCGCATTGAATTCAGCCTTAGTGGTATAAGCCATTGATTCAGAAATAATTGCAGTAATATTTTGGGTTTCACCAACATATACAAGAACAGAATCTGTGGTTTCGAAAGTATAATCCTCAACAGATGGGATCAAAATGGCTTCTTCGCTTTCTACATGAGAGTAAGCAAATAGAATTTCGCGTGAATGGTCACTTGGGTTTTGAATAAATACACCTGTTTCTGTAACTCTAAACCTTTCAACTATATCAGCATTAGAGAAGTACCCCTTGAGTCTGACAAATTCGCTTCCTTCAGATCTTGATATTTCTGTAATGGGGATAGTCAAAAGCACATTTGACATTTCTGTCGCTCTGTCTCCTGCATCAGGACCATTCCCATATTTGATTGAGCTGAATACAGGCGGATCTCCTCCATTCATTGCTTGAAGCAAGCACTCTCTGCCGCCTTTTACAAGTTTAAGTCTCATTTTTTACCTCCTTATTCCGTAAGCCAAGCTCCTGTTTCATCAACTAGTATGAAATCGAGTTCATCGGTAAGATACGTTTCTTCTTCTATGATTGGTATGTCACATCCTATAGATGTCGAAGTTACAATATGAATCGGAAGACCTATATACATGGTAAAGTCATCTTCTTTTTGCATTTGCATTGCCAGACCAACCCCTCCAGCTCTAATAAATGGGGTATTTATTTCTCGCTCTGTAAATATTGGAGAGCTGTCAAAACCAAGAACAAGAGTAGCTGGGCGGTTGGGGTCTTCTATATATTTTATAGGAGGTCCGTCCCACAGAATACTAATTGCTTTTCGTATATCGGCATAATTGCAAACACAAGTATTTTTTAGTATCTTGAATCTGATTCTTTGCCTGTATGTTTCGTCATCAAGATCGCCAAAGATTGGAACATTTCCTTTAACAAGAGCATCCGCCTCAGTTCTAGTCAATGCAACAATGTCTCCGACCCCATCAAGCTGATCCCCTTCTGAGTTATCAAGGCTTCTTTCATTTTGTAGCTGATTCATGAAATCATTGAGATCGTTAAGTTGTCTTCCAAGAACTTCAACCAAGGCAGTAATATTTGGCTTGCCTTTGAACTGTTCCATCAGGTCTGATTGTAGCTTTTTTATATAATCATCCATTCGGGATCACCACCTCTATCATCGAAGCGTTTGTGTATGCGATCTGCCTTTCAGAGATTTCTATAACACGCAATGGATAATCAGGGGGAGACGAAATTTCTGAATTTGCCCCGTAAAGACTAATGTCTATATAGGAGATTCCTGAACAAACGTTGTACAAATCAGAAACAAACCTCTGCGGAATCACATCATCTCCAGAGTTAAGCAAACCTAATTTTTCAATCACCTTGTTCTTGAGAATGTCCACATAGTTGTCGGGAAGCATTTCGCTGGAGCTAAGTGTAAGAGATAGCCTAATCCATACATAGACTTTCGACGGTCTATTGAAGTTAATGATTACTTCATCACCGTATGGAGTTGTTATTGGAATTGATTTTGATCCATAGGTCGTAATTCCACCAGCTTTGTTATCTAGTATTTGCTTTGCTATTTCATAGCTATCTCCTCCTTCCACAACGATTTCTATGCTATGGGGAGGCATTCCGGAAACTATATTATCCGTGAGATCAGTTGCCTCAATTTGAACTTCTGCAAACTTATCTGTAAGATTGCGAAATATAGTTGGCCGCCTTTCCATATTGTTCGTAATGTCAAATCCTTTGTCAATTATGGAAAGTCTGTCAGATATATCAAGTCCATAAGATTCAACAATAATTTCCGAAGTTACATCAGTACCAGAATCAGGCATGTAATTCAAGATTGAGCATTCTAGATTTTTTCTATTGCCATCGTTTCCATATAACATTTGCCCTGATTCTGGGTAAAAATATATATTGAAAACGATTGACTCATCTGTTGGAACCTTAAACTTACAGTATCTTGTTTTGTAATCTTTGAATGAGAAGTAACATACAGTTCCCTTTATGCCATCATAATCGCATTCATATCGTAAAACTTTTGGCTGAGAATTGTATGTTCTTATATCTATTGTAGTAGATAATCCTGTTCTTACTGCAGTTAATTCTTTTTTATCTGGGTCAAAAACAATAAAGTCCCCTGTGGAAAGCACTGGAAACTTGAAACAATAGTACAATCCATCTTGAATAATGTAGGATAACTCACCACTTGTCTCTTCTCCGGTAAACTCATATTTGAAATTATTGGGCGTGTTTTCTCTAATGATTGGTGATAGCACTGTGACGTCTGATTCGTGTGTTTTTGTTATAGTATTTGATTCAGTGTCAAATGTGAGGACATCTCCAGCAGATAGGTCTGAAACAGATGTGAGTGTAAAGCAAATTCCTTTATGAACAAAAAAAATTATGTCGCTAAGTTCTGTACCTGTTACTTCATAAACAAGATTGAATGGAATTTCAAATCCAGCGTCTAACATTATGGGGACAGACTCATCTCCGGAAACGTGTTTCATTATTTTGTTGGATTCATCGAAAACAAATTTGTCTCCCTGGATAGTTTGAGGCATTGAAAACAAATAATATATATGTTCTCTTTCAAAATAATATAAAGAACCTAAAGTTTCGGTTCCACTACAGATGTATGTCAATTCAGAAGGAGCTCGATAAGAAACAATAAGGTCTATTGTAGATGTAGCTCCATTTTGTTGCAATGAAAGAGTTTTATGAGATGAGGCGAAGATAAATTTATCTCCAGCATGTACTTCTGGCATTTTGAACAAAAAGTACAAGTCGTCGTACTTGAAGAAATACCAATAGCCCTCATTTTCGTCACCTGTACACAGAATGGTCATATTTGCATAGTTTGTGGTATTTTCATATGCCGAAACGCTTTTCACTCCTTGTACATTATTGAGGATTGAGCTTTTGATGCTTTCGAGCATCATGGATGATCTGTTGAAGATTTTGTCTATATATGATTTTCTAAGTTCTACGTCTGTCTCGGCGTTTCTTCCTGCAATATATTCACACAGATTTTCTACATAGAGAAGTCCGGCATCGGCTTGCACTATCTCTGTTATTGCTCCGTTCGGAATAAGAATGTTACCAAGTTCATCAGTGCCGAATGTTATGACCGACGTCACCGTCTCTGTAGTCATATTTTCGGAAAGGACAAGGTTGTGATTTATGGATATGTCTTTTGACGTCAAAATGAGAAGATTTTCATCTTCGTTTATTGTCTTCTCAAAATCCGTGTCAGTTATTGCGTTTGAAAGACCGTTCAAAATGTCTAACGGGAGCTCGTTCTGAGCTACAAACGAAAAAGCGGTTCCGTCAATAATTGCAGTGTATGTGTTCCCCACCTCAGCATAAGCAATTCTTATCTTGACTTTGTTAAATGAGCTTCTCGTAATAGGCTTTTCTTCTGCTATAGAGAGGTATGTTTTAGGATTGGTGTTTGTGGCAATCTGAGTTCCTTTTACAAGAAGAGTTCCGTCAGTTCCTGTGCAGTGAATGGGATAATACGATTTGGATGCTGTTTCTCTTGTGATTCCTCCAAACTGAGTTGCGTTGTCCAAACTCGTTCCTTCGGCGGACGATGGATATTGTGAGTGATAAACGTGTTCTCCAAACTCCCACAATTCTGCTATTCTATCTGCAAAATTCGTAATAAGTACATTAAGTAATGACTGGGTGTTTTGCCTTGTATTTACTCCAAGTTTTTCAGACAGGTCTGTGTGCATTTCTTCGAGAATTGTGTCAAGTCGTTTTATTTTCGGGCCTTTTGGTGTCAATCCGTAATCAGACATTTATTTCAACCTCCTCTTTGTATGTTTCTTCGTCAACCGAATAGTCGAACGAAATATTAAACTCACGCAACTGCGAGTTGTAGGATACCGACGTTATCTTAACGTCATTTACCTGCTCAACCTTCAGGATTTCCTCTTTGATGAGCTGACCGATAAGGTCGAGGTTTGGGTTCTTGACAAGCAGATCTTCAAAGTACGGAAACCCAAGTTCCGGACCGAGCCGCCATTCGTCAAGTATCCATCTCAACCGGATAAGGACAATCTGACGTATGCTCTCGGTGAGGGAAATATCTCCCGTTTCGCTGATGGCTAGATCGCCTCTTTCATTGAGTGCAAGATCAAACATTTGGTTTTACCTCCCTCGTAAAATGTCGTGAAATCAAAAGAAAAGCCACAGAATGCACGATTGCACCGTCTGTGGATACTTTTGCTCTGCGTTTTTCTCTTGCTTAAAAACGCTTTATTTGATAGGAGCGGACGTCTGACCGCCCTGACTGTCGGTGTGCATATGTCCGGAAAGACTAACTCCCGCCCCTGTCACATCGCCGGATGCGGATACCGAGCCAGATACCGAAACATCTCCGATTGCCGTGATTTTGCCGTTCACGGTCAGATTTCCATTGACGGTAATGCCTCCGTTTTTCAAGGAAATCGAAGCTGTACCGTTTTTTATGATGACGGCATCAAGTTTGCAGGCGTCCGATAACGCTCCGTTGACCTTCGGGAAAAGTCCGGGAATGCAGATGGCATTCGTGAGGTCGAACTTCAAGTCGGTATCGGTCTGCTGACCGTACATCCAGTAATCAATGGACTGCTCTGAAAATAAGACGAGGCATCCGTCTCCCGCTTTCACAGGGTAGGCGATAACGGCATTCTGACCCGATGCCTGCGGTATCACGACCGGAACTCCCGAAATCTGCGGGTAGTCCATTCTCGTTCCATCCGGTCTTTTGAACTGCATTGTCGGAAGAACTGTCGCAAGTCCTGTCGACGCATCGAAGGAAACAATTTTCCCGGGCACGCAGGTATGAACTTCTCCTATTTTCTTGTCGATGGCATTGTAGATTGCCTGCACAAATTCCTGCATCATATCAACCCACCTCCAAAAGCCGTGCTTTACATAGCCAGTCTCCTTGAACATTGTCTCCCTGCATCTCGACCGAGTACACACGGAAATATCCGCTCACAGTCTTGCTTTCTATCTTCACATAGTCGTCTATGTTGATTGCTCCGTTGAGGAAATACTCTACATCCCAGCCGAGCGTATTTACTCCCGTAGCCGTGTCTTGTGCGACGATGACACGGGCAGGAACGCCAATAAGACCTGTCGATGCGTTCAGAACGTAAACGCTCTTTGACATCACATCGTTCGGTCGTTTTACCTGCAGAACTCCGTTCTGTAAACTCCAAGACAAGCCGCAGCATGAACATCCCTTATTGAGAACATTCTTCGCCAACCCTACATAGGTAAATCCGTTCGGAATATCGGCGAATCTTGCGTTATATGAATACTCGATGGCGACGCCCATTTGCCCGGCTACCGCATCGAAGATTGTTTTCCAGTTTACACGTCCTACATACGATACCGAAATGTAGGTATCACGGATCTCGACGAGATTGTCAATCACTTCGATTTCCGTCTTCTGATCCGCTCCGTCTGATGACGTCGAGGCGATGCTTATGATGCCGGCGAATATCAAAGAAATATGAGAACCGTATCCGGCTCTCAACGATAAAGCACAGTCTTTCTGATTCAGGAGCGATAGGTGCTGCTTGTTCAGATTCCATATCGTGACCTTACCAGTGTTCTGCGTTTCAAGGTCGCTTTTCTGAAGCGAGAACGCTATGTGAAGCGGTATCGGTTGCGATGCCGTTTTCTGGCCGATTTCAAAACCTGAACTCCCCGCTTTTCCGAATGCGATTCTGTACTCTCTGTCAAAGTTTTCGTATCCAGCCATAAGAGCCTCCCTTTCGTCTGTTATGTACTCCGATATAAAGTCGGATTTGTCCCTCCTAAAAGAGACACATTCGTGCATTGAAAATGCACATAATACCTTTTCTGTTCCGGTTATATTACGGTTACGGTTACGGTTACGGTTACGGTTATGTCTGGATTTTCCACGGACTTTCCATAGGACTGTCCTCAGGACTGTCCGTAGGACATTCAGGCAGAATGCTTGAATATACTGGGTTTTGGCATTTCCGAGCCGAAATCGACCGTTTCCCTTATCCCGATACAGACAGGTTCAAACGAAAAGGTCAATCTTGTTTGTGTTGTGACAATCCGATTGAATGTCTGCGGATTGTCTGCGTGACTGTCCGTTGGACTGTCCGCAGGACATTCTTTTATCGGATCACTTCTCCTCTGCGGGGCAGAAAAGAAACTTTGCGTTGCCGTTGACGAAGTCGTTTCGTCCGATACGGTCGAGTTTTGACAGGACGCCGAAGATGCCAAACGGTATTTCGGTGATACCGAAGAACACATTGAGCGGAAACCTCGGAACGATTTTCACGCCGAGGATTATCGGGTTATCCTGTGCATCATACAAAGAGAAAGTCCAGTAGTCTTTCGAATCGATGTACGAGAACTGTATCTGATACGCAACTCCGTTAAGGACAATTCTTGAAACGCTGTCGTTCAGGTCGGGTACTTCGATAAGCGTGTATTCCATAAAGCCCCTCCTTACTTGATAAGACCGATTGACGATGCGACACTATACAGGATGGACGATTTCGTACCATCGTTTGACTTCGACGAAGAAGTAGTGCCGCTCGATGCGGTCGATGTGCTTGCGGTTCCGGCGGCGGCATTGCTGGCTCCGCTTTTACCGTAACTGTCGGGAATGGATGTTGTTCTCGCACTGGTCTTAATGATTTTCTTGAACGAGATCGGGATTTCTCTCGAAGGTCCGGTTTCGGTGTTCTTGCCGAAACCGATGCTTTCGATTGCCATATTGCTGTACGTCTTTTCGGACGTCACAATAGTCACCGGTTCACCGTCAAAGTACATCTGTTCCAGTTTGCTTATAACATTCTGCACTCTCGCCGTGCTTGTACCATGCCTGCTCTTCCAAGTTACAGGGGTGTTCGTGACATACAGGGTCATACTCAACTTTTCAGGGGAGAATATGATTGCGTCACTCACCGAGTAACCGTCTTCAACGGCGTATTCGGGAACGGTTGCCGACAGTGTTCTGTTCTCATCTATGAGGGCATCAAATTCAAGCCCGTTTATCGAAACAGGGCGTCTTGCATTCGCCAATCATTCCACCCCCCTTAACCTGAATACGCAAGACCACGAGCCAACTGCGACGTGACATCTTCAGCGGACCTGTTCATAGCCTTCGATGCGTCCCGCTGGATTGCTTTATCACCGTTGAACTCATTGTTGATGTTGACGTTCTGGACGATGTTCTTGCTGACATTGCTGCCACCGGCTGCGGTGGAAGCGGTACTGCCGCTCACCAAGTTCGCAGATGCCATTACTGACATATCGCCGGTAAGGTCGCCGAGAGCGTCTTTGATTTTGTTTCTGCCATCCTGAATACCCTTTGACATCAAAGCGATCATATCGGGCATATAGGTATGGAAATCAGAAAGCGGTCCGTCCTCCGGTTCCGAGAAACCGAGAAAACTCTTAATCTTGTTTGCTACGCCGCTGACTGCGTCAGTGACTTTGCTGACGGCACTCTTGATACCGTTTGCAATATTGCTGATGATGTCTTTGCCCCATTGCAGAGCTTGACTCGGCAATCCCTTGATCCAGTCGATAGCCGCCTGAAATCCGTTCACGATTGCGTTCTTGATATTGCTTACGGTGTTCTTGATGCCCGTGAAGATGTTCGACATGGCATTGCTTATCGCATTCACCGCAGCTGATACTGCCGCACAGATACCGCCCCAAATCGCCTTGAAGAAGTTGGATATCCAACCCCACACGGTTGAGAACACGCCTTTGACGGCTTCCCACACAATCGTGATAGCGGTCTGAATGATACCGAGTGCTATGGATACGACATCTTTGATGACATTCCAAATGTTGCTGAATATCGCAACGATGGAGTCCCAAATGCCTACGAAAATGCTCTTGATACCATCCCACAATTTCTGCCAGTCGCCAGTGAACAGACCGGCAAAGACATTAAAGATGCCTTTCAGCACCTCAAATACTGCCTTGAAGATGCCGCTGATGATATTCCATACGGACTGGAACAAGTCGATGATTGTACCGCCCCATTTTTCCCAAAACGTCTGAAGGGCACCGAAAACTTTCATCGCCAAA
This sequence comes from Eubacteriales bacterium, assembly GCA_045643285.1. GTDB lineage: Bacteria > Bacillota > Clostridia > Oscillospirales > CAG-272 > UMGS1696. The sequence continues at coordinate 127,121 of JAZUKN010000025.1, read as the reverse complement.
TTGCAGATGAAGTCCCACACGGGTTTCAGGATGGCTACGATTGCGTCCCATATAGCAACGAAGGTATCTTTTATCAGACCTCCGTTTTCCGCAAAGAAATCACGAATACCTCCGAATACGATGTGAGCCACCTGAGAAATTACATTCCACACTGCTGACAGGTATCCGCTGATTTTCTCCCAAATCGCACTGTACTTCTGTTTGATAGATTCTCCGTTTTCGGTGAAGTACGCCTTGATCTTGTCGAAAATCTCACGGGCTATGCCGTAGATTATCTCCCAAATGGATATTATCGTTTCGGAAATGGCATCCCATACGAAGAAGAACGTTTCTTTGATACTTTCACCGTTCTTCTCCCAAAAGTCTTTCAGGGCTCCGAATATCGCCTGAGCAACCGTGCTCATAAGCGTCCAGATCCCTTTCAGCACATCCCATATCAGGTTCCAGACATTGACGAACAGCGTTTTGATACGCTCTCCGTTTTTCTCCCAGAACTGCTGAAGATGCGTGAAAATTTCGATAGCAGCCGCCTTGATGATTTTCCAAACGGTGAGCAGGACATTTTTGATGACGCCACACACCTGAATCAGAAAGTCCTTTACTTTCGTAAACGCCTTCTTTATGGCATTTCTCGCTTCATCAGCGTCAATACCCATTTTCTTGAAAAACTCACCGAGTAAGCTGTTGTTGCCCTGCATAAAGTTGACGAAGTCGTCAATGATCAGGGCGATGAGCATGATAACGGCTATAATCGCCATAGTTTTCAAACTGATTGCACCGAGCAGAGTTTTTGCCGTTTTCAGGAAGGTGATAATCTTTTCCGCCTTCATAACAACGAGGATCGAGCCGCCTGCAATGCCGATCAGTTTGAGGAGGTTTTCCGTGCCTCCGAGTTTTTCACTCAACCAGACGACGCCAGTTCGGAGTTTGTTCAGCACCGACATTACGGTATTGAAACCGGAGACCATCGTTTTAGCAATGGTCTTTGTCAAGCCGAGCATTTGATCCGTTTCCGCAAGCCACTGTCCCCAACGATTCCGTATGTGTTTCAAAGCATCGGAAATCGTGAGGTCAACATTACTGAACGCATCGTCTATTTCGCCGGCGGAGTTCAGCATTGCTTCCTTGATGGTCTGTGCAGACAGAGTGCCTGCTGCGGCCATAGACTGAAGCTGTTCCTTCGTCACGCCGAGACGATTGCATATCGTGTTGATTACAGCTGGTGCGTTTTCAGAGAGGTTTTGCAACTCTCCGGCTCCCATTTTACCGGAGGCAAACACCTTATTCAGCGTGTTGTGCGTGGACGAAATCACACTGTCGGTGTAACCTGCCGCCTTGCCGAGTTTCGTGGTGTATTCCACGAACTTTGCTGCATCTTCTATGGGGAACAGACCGGAATTAGCTTGGGCGAGATTCGATGCGTATGCCGCTATTTCGCTGTAAGTCCCTCTGCAGTTATTCGCCGCTTCAAGGATTTTCTTCTGTGCCGCCGCACTCGCTTCCATTCCGCCTACTGCGTAATTGATTTGGTTGTTTACCTGACCGAACTCCTCGATCAAATTCTTCATCGAGACGAGACTAAATCCAATGCCGATTGCTCCGAGAACTTTCGTAGCCGTGCTCTTAATATCGGAAATCGTGGAGTTGACTTTCTTGACATCGTCTTCCTTGACCTTAAAGCCAACCTTGTTTACGAATTCTGATACAGTCACACAATCCACCTCGCTTTCGGTTTATCTGCTCTGTGACTCCCTGCGAAGTTCATCTGCCTGTGCAGCTTGTATGTCCTGATCCATCTTGAACAGGGCGTACAGTTTCAGGGCTTCGTCGAGAGTATAAACGGATTCGAGTTCGGACTTTGATGCGAGCTTGTTCTTGATGAGAATGTACATCCTCAGTTCAAGTTCACAAAACTGCGTTTTGTCTAACTCTCCGTACCTTTCGCACTCGACTTCACCCTCTCCAAAAGCCCTTGCAGGTTTCCAAATCGGTCGCCGAGTTTCTTGAAAAAACCCTTGAAGTTCAGACGGATAACCTCGAAACAGAGGACATACATATCCTGAACCTCACCGCAGAACACTTCGTTTGCCAACTCGGTGTTCAAGCGTTTGACTTCTCCATCGGTTTCGGGTCCGGATACGGAAATGTTCTCGTGCTTGATGAGAAGTTTCGTAAGCAGACTCTCAACCTTATCTCCGGACAGAGTCGCAAATGCGGAAGTGAGAACAGGAACAGCTTTCTCCGCTTCGACATCCATCACATTTTCGTTGCTGTCGCCGATGAGCGAGGCAAGACCGCCGAGCATCGGGGCAACAAGAGCGGCGAGATCACCGCTGAGTCCGGCAGCGACAAATGCCGGGAACGGGCGAATATAGAACGTATTTTCGCCGATGACCTTCTCTGTGGTTTCTAATTGCTTGTTCGCATTCATTGTTTATAACCCCCTGTTATAAATTCAAAATGGCGGAAGGGACAGCGTAGCATACGATACGCTGCTCCCTCCCTATCGTTTTTACTCTGTGAGCGTAGCCGATCCGGTGTGGATTTCCCACTCACGGTTGGACGCTTCTTTGCCGTAGCCACGAGATGCGGGTTTTGCTGCCCACGCAGCATCCGTGCTGAACACCATACCGCCTTTGAGGTCTTTCACGGTAACTGCGAACATACCGCTGCCGTTCTTGATGTCTTTGGCGATCTGCCCCTGCAGGAACGAGTTGGTGGCAGAGGTCTGCAAAAGCGAGATCTTCACGATGTATGTGTCATCAGGGCTTACGCTTCTGACGATTTCTCCATCGCAACCGACCTTTTTGGTGATACCATCGCCGTTCGGGTCGATGGTGATAAAAGAGTCATCGGCAAATCCGGTAACGATATGGTTGCCGAGAGCGACGGTGACTTCTTTCGGGTTATAGGTTTTTACTGCTCCCATTTGTCAGTCCTCCTTTACATCGAATATACAAGGTTGCCCTTGATTGCGGCGAAGTGGATAGCACCGGCGATACGGGCATCGAACGAGAAGCCGTCGAGTGAACGGGAAGCCTTCTGCGAGTCGGTGAGCGATGCCGAGGTAGGAACGGTAACGGTGTAGCCGGGAATGAGGTTTCCGTCTGCATCGTATTCGTCCTGAGCAACGCCGCCTGCGTTCTGACCTGCTTTGAGCGAGGCAAGCATCTGATTCTGAATGAGAGTGATGCCGGCATCGGTGAGCGAGATCTTTGGGTTCGTGATGAACAAATTGACAACACGGACCTGCATATCGTTTTTTAGCCAGTCACGGAAGCGGATGACATCAATCCACTCTCCGGAACAAGTTCTTCCTTCCATCGTGATGTTCTTGCCGCCAACGGTAGTAAAGTAGCTGACGTTTGCTGCCTTCAGGGCATTGATTTGGTTCGTACTGAAATTCGAGGGCTTTACGATTTTCAACTGTTTGAACGCAGCAGTCTCCGATCCGCTCTCATAGTTGAGAATCTTTGCTGCCATCGCAACATTGAGGTACTTATTTGCGTCGGGGATGTTGGCGTCCGCCTGATCCGCAGTCTCACGACCATAAATCCCGAAAGATCTGTCGTGCGTGGAAGAAACGCTCGGTGTGATAGCAGTGCCGCTGATAGTGGCGAGTTCTGTGTAACAGAACATCTTTTCCTGAGTTTCGATGAGGTCTGCAATGTCATCGTACTCCGATGCGGGAACGCCGGCAGTACAGAGAACATACCAGCCGTTAACGTCGAGAGCACGGTTGACAGTATCGGTGACGGGTTCGGGGATCTGCTCATTTTCTTCAGTCTTCACCTGAACAGGTGCGATGAAGATTTTGCTCGGAGCAGGGCTCTGGCTGAACGCCACCATGGCGGCAACACCGACAGGATCAGCATTGTCTCCGACGGCAACCCAACCGGCGTCGGTAACGTCTTTGAGGGACGAATAAGAACCAACGAGAGCAGGAGCAACCGTAGTAGATGCTGCGGGGAGCGGTCCGACAATAAGAAGATTGTCGAAGCTGGCTTCGCTGATAATCGGAGAAGCGATGTCAACTTTGACCGTAACAATCAGATCAAGATTCTGATTTCTCATACTGTATTCCTCCAATCGGATAGATTATTTTCCGTCTTCATCAGCCCAAGGTCCGGACTTCTTACCGACGGTTCTGTGTGTGAAATAAAAAATAACAGTCAACCGAGAACGAAACTCGTAGGTTGAGTCGTTCACGATACCTGTCATAGGGACAACGTCGCCATCGAAGCCGATAGCCACGTCATTGGCGTGACACCATTCGATGGTGTATTCGGATTCGAGAAAATCCTTAAAGGCATACATTTCATCGACAGAGGTATCCTCGTGACCGATGACAGTCGTGCCGTCCAAAACATCCTTTCCGTTCGTGAACAGGTCAACGACCATTTTAACGCTGGTCGGGTAGTTTGAAACGAGCCCGTCTTCTTCCTCTGCGACTGGTGCCGACAACGGACGTCCCGGCGTTCCGAGAGCAATGGTGACGAGCGGAATATTCGGCTTCGGCTGCCTGCTCTGGTTGGCAAAGATAACGGTTGTCGTGTTTCCGAAATGCTCCTTCGTGATAGTCCGGAACAGTTCCTTTGCGTAGGATATATTCATCAGAAGCCACCTCCCTGAAAATCTTTAGGATCTCCGGTAGGCGGATCCTTGATGTCTTCCGCTCTGGGACCGTTCATAGGTACGAGTACAAATTGACAGTTCCAATGTGACAGGAACGTGTGGTCCCAACACTGGGACGATGTGCACTCATACCAAAGACCGTCGTAAAGCAAAAGGTCTCCCTTTATCCCGTCATTGTCATCCGATGCCCTGAGAGCAACCGAACTCTGCGCTTCGAGATGTTTGACTGACCTTTCGCCCTCGGGTAGTGCCTGCAACTGGTCGGTTCCGATAGGGTGTACGTTCAGGTCAACTACTATGTCCTCCTTCGGGGTAACGAGATACCCTTTGACTTCCGTTTGCGTACCGAACCGTCTGATCCAATACGGCTTATTAAACAGTTTGATATTCATAGGGCATCACTTCCTTGTCTTGATTACATAGTTTACCGACTGACGCATTGTGCCTGTATCAATCAGCGGTTGAGACGAACCTTTCCTTGCGATAGTGGACGGTGCGTTCGGAGCAAATCCGCCATCTACGATTTCCTGCTGAACAAGTCCTTTGCACATCACTCCGAGTTTGTTCAAGCCCTGCTCTGCAGTGCCGCCGTTTGCGATGGTCTGATTTACCATATCGCATCCGGCTTGCAGTTGGTCTTTGTGCTTCTCGAAGCTCTGCTTCATAAACGGTCTCGCAGGAGTTCCTGAGGAACCGAATTCGTTGTAAGCGGCAATCTCCGCAATATCCGCACCATCCTTTTCCTTGGCTTGACCGGCTTGGAAGCCGACCTGAACTTCAAGGTTGGCGAGTTTCTGCAGTTCCCGAAAGTATTTCTTGCCTTCGGGCGTTAAGTCGGTGAAGGTGCTTGCCATAGGGCTACACCCCTTCCGAACTGCAGTGAATCGGGACGATTACCATGCGGCGGAGTGAGAGATACTGTACACCGTAAGCGGTAAGACCGAGTTCGGCATCCGTTACGATGTTGGAACTTTGATTTGCTCCAAAGCTGATGCTACTGCCGCCCTCGGAAACGCTTCCAACAGCGAAACCGATGCCGATAGTGCCAATATCTCCGAGGGGATTTTCACCAAGACCGGTCATCTTCATCTTGTGGCAGACCAGATAGGCAACGGCTTGCACATACAGCTTTCCGAACTTCTTGCTGCTCACCATAGGGCGGACAATATCAATCCACTTGCCGAGTTCTTCGTCGGTAACGGACGAAAATTCTCTGCCGATAAGTCTGATCGTTTCGATGATTTCAATGACCGTCATAAATGGTGCTCACTCCTTTACTTAGTTGCTTTGGTATCCTTTGCGGCTTTTGCAGCGGCTTTCTTCTCGGCATCCGCTTTGGCTTTTGCCTCTGCCTTTGCCTTTGCTTCAGTATCGGATTTTGCCTTTGCTTCGGCCTCTGCCTTCGCCTTCATCTCCGCTTTGATTTTCGCTCTTTCCTCTGCAGCGATACGCTCTCTCATTTCTTCTTCCGCTTTCTTCGCTTCGGCTGCCTTTTCAGCAGAGTCGTCGATGACGAGAATAGGCGGATCAATTTTGAGGAGTGCCTGTACGCCGGGAGTATTTGCTACCTCCGGAGTAACTTCAATGGAATGGTCGGGCATAAGAAGTTCGGTGCCAACAAACACCACTTTGGTACTTTTGTTTACGAGTTTCATACTGTTAACCTCCATTATGAAATTTCTTGATATTACAGAGGAGCCACATTTCTGCGGCTCCTCTGTAACTGTTTATGGTTTGTGCCGTTTAGCAAACGCCAACCGCAATCATAGCGGAGAGCGGATAGTAAACGATGACGCCCGCAGTACGAGCTTCGCAAGGAACGATGATTTCCAGGTTCTTGCTCTGAACTGGGTACTGAATGAAGGGCATCGGATTTTCGAGAGAGAGTTTTTTCTTGTCTTTCGTGAACAGGAACGCAACACCCTGACCGTTTTCAGCCGCAGCATAGGGGTTGGTGCCGATAGAATCAGCATCCAACTCAGCAGCGTTTACGACATCCTTGATGTAGGGGCTGTGAGCGAGGATGAACGAAAGGACAGTCGTGTCGGTGTCAGGGATACGGCGGGTAGCAATATCCATATACACCTCAGCGGGAACGCAGAGAGTGTCGGGACGCTCAACGTTCTTGGTGACTTTGGCAACCGCCTTAGCCATACCGTTGACGTCGGCGAGGATTTCGTCGGCGGTCTTTTCGGTCCACTTCGTTTTACTCGAAGTAGCACCGGTCGGGATGGTGAAAAGCGGAATGTTCTGACCGGAAGAGAGAACACCCATAAGACCGGACTCAGCATCGCCAGCCCAAGCAACCATATTGGTCGTGTTGTCGATAGCGAAACGAGCGGCTTCGGCTTTGCGGGAGTCAAGAGACTTGCCAGCAAGGCGGGAAGCTCTCATCTCCTGAGCGGAATAACCGTAGGAGTCGCCGATGGACTTGATCTTGGCGGTGGTGGGCTTACCATCGACATCTACACGAGGAAGGTCGGTAGAATAGTTGTCGATAATCTTGGCAAGACCCTGCTTGTCGTAGGTGTAGTAGGTGATAGTCTCCGCACCTTCGTCAGCTTCGCTGGTGATCGGGAAGATTTTGAGGGCGGTGAGTTCGGGGTACTCGACGTCATAGGACTGGGCCTTGACATAGTCGAGTTCACGAGCGAAGAATACGGAAGCCGCATCCTCGCTGTCGAAACGGCAGCCGGTAGAAGCCATAACAAAAGCAGGAACGCCGGACTGTATGAGAGCTTTGAGGTCTCTCTTATCGTAGCTGTTGGAACGAGTTTTCATTGTTACATTTCCTCCTTTCGATTAACCCTGATGGACGGAAATAGTACCGTCAGCAGAAACGTCGAGACCAGTGCCGACCTTAACGCCGCCGAGCTTGGTAGCAGTAGCAGCAGGAATGGTGACATCAACTGGAGCAGGAGCGTTGAACAGGGTAACGGGTGCGATTGCGTGAGCATCGGCAGGACCGTTGAACACGCCGCTGATTTCGATACCATCACTGGAATCGTTGGTAAACTTACCGGCATCAGTACCGGAAACGATGAGGTAAACCTTATCTCCTGCAGCGATGGTAAGGTTGGCAGCGACACGGGCGTAAATACGACCGTATCTCATAACACCGACAGCCGCCTTGTTAAGAACGTGGATGTTGCCTTCCATATCGAACTCGGTGGAACGGTTGTTGGTAGTGATGCCGAGGAACTTATCGGCAGTGGAAGCGGAAGTCGGAAGTTTGCATCCGTTGGCGTTAGTGCCACGAACGACGCCGTAACCGAACTTCATAACACCGGTGTTCTCCTCGTTGAGGAAAGTGTTGATTTCGTAGGGAGCGAGATCAACGATGCCACCGGCAGCACCGGCAGTGGTTTTGAAACCGTAACTGGTCTGAGCAGACATATTATTTGCCCTCCTTATTCATTTTTTTGATCATACGCTCACGAGCGGACTCCGCACCGGAGCGAGTGGTTTTGCTGTCAGCACGGGAAGTGCTCTTGTTGAACATCTGCTTTTTCTGATAAGCAGTGTTCTTCTTGCTGAGGTTCTTGACCTCGTCGCAAGCAAGGTCGAACGCAGCATTGATGAAGGTGGCACCCTTACCGTCGAGACGGATGTTGGGGCGAACGGCTTTGATGACCTTTTTCTTTGCCTTCATAATGTTCATATTCTCCAACCCGTCAAGGTTGAGAGTACGACCGATCATACCGAGCTTGATGCGGGTTCTGACGATAGCGTCAACAGAGTCAGCGTTCATAGCACCGTTAGAAGCAGCAGGAGTTTCCTCCTCATCTTCATCGGCATTTTCGCATTCTTCCTCGCCTTCGTCTTCAGCAACAACATCATCGTCCTCGTCGCAAGCGGTTTCGTCGTCACCTTCGTCGGTGTTTTCCTCAGCGGTTTCTTCCTCTCCCTCATCGGTATCGGTTTCCTCGCCTTCGGTTTCTTCACCTTCGTCAGCGGCAACTTCTTCCTCCTCGCCTTCGTTGGATGCGGTTTCCTCTCCCTCAGCAGGAGCAGTTTCTCCTTCGGCTTCATCGAACGCTTCCTTGGCGAGCAAGGTGTCGATGATGTCAAAGAGAACGTCGATGTCTTCGTCCTGATTTGCGATGACACCCTGAGCTTCCTCTACGGTCTCGGGGTCGCCAGCTTCATCACGACGGTCACGACGGTCTTTGACGAGCTGAACCTGTTCCTCGATGGTTTCGGGATCCTGACCTGCGACAGCAACAGTCTCCTCGCCCTCATCGGTGGCTGCCGCAGCAGCATTCTTTTCGAGTTCTTCCTCGTCGGCTGCCGCCATACGCTCTGCACGGCGGGCTTTGTATTGCTCGATTGCTTTGGCGAGTTCTTCCGGACTGAGAACGCCGTCACGACGAGCAGTTTTCTTGGTGAGTTTCTTCTTCGCCATTGTTTTTCCTCCTTTAAGGATGTTAAAGTCACGGCTGTCAATATTCAGTCGTGCTTGTTCTCCCGCTCGGGCTTCTCGAACGAGTGCTAAATGATTGATTCGGATATTGCGTTGGATTGCGTCATACGGTTCTCCGTTCCATACACCGGGAGTTTCGTCGAGGTCGAGGTTATAACCGAGGGACAGTTCCTTCAGTCTGCTCTCTCTCATTTCGTCGGTGTCGTGGATGACGATTTCTGCTCTTACGTCGTCACCGTCCTGATACCCGTCTGACAAAATCGTACCGATGGATTCGTCGTGAACGTTATTCTTGTCGATGAGTCCGGCATCGTGAGTAACAATAATCGGCTTTCCTTTGTACGATTCGAGACTTTCCTTCGCAAACACCTCGTCAGGGAGCCGAAGCTCCCTCCTGACAGAGCCGTCAGGATTGTGGTACTCGAAGATACCTGTGGACGTCAGGATAGGTCGGTCCATCAAGTAACCTTCGTGAGTGAACATCGTCTGCCCGAGCGGTAAGCTGTCAAGACGAATCACTCTTTTCAAATTGGGAGTCATATACGATCCCCTCCTTTCGGAGCATATTAAAAAGAGAACGTCATTTCTGAACGTTCTCATCTCCGCAGTCGGTTTCTTCTTCGCCTGTTACAGCGTTGAGTTCGCCTTCTGCAAAAACACTGCCTTCATCTGTATTCTCGTCGGTTTCATCCGGCAGTGCGATGCGGGTGAGTTCAAGGACTAACTGCTGAAGGTCAGCAATCTGTCCGTTGACTTGTTCCTCATAAGCACCGGCGAGAGAGGGTTCCCCCTGCGTTTCCGCTTCCGTTGACGCCATTGCCAAAGAGTCAATGCGTTCGCAGACTTTGATAATCTGCCGGGATGCGGAACTGATAAGGTAAGCATTCTTCATAGCCGAAACACTCCTTTCTTTCGGATTCTGGCTTCGGGAGGTCCGGTAGCCTGTACCGGAGAATCACGACTATTCGATACGATATTCATTGTTCATCAGACCTTTCTCAGATTACTTTCCGTATCTGTTCTGGCGGAATGTCTGTTGCCAGCCGTAGTAGCGGTCACGCTCTACGACATCCGGTTCGCATTTTGGGTTATTGCACTTCCGTTTTGACCGTTTGCAAATACACACCGTCTTGCCGTCCTCGAAACAGATGAACACCTTGATTTTCTCTTTCGATTCCATTCGGTTTACCGACCTTTCTGTTAATTTCAGATCCAGTCGATGCCCCAAGCATCAACTACATCACGGAAGTCCTCGATTTCGTGGGGGATAATCGTGAACTTTCCTTTTTCGGCATCGAACCCGACGTGACGGAGTTCGTGGTACATAAGACGTTCCATCTTCTCATCAGTGAGATTTGCCGTGTTCGGGCGATAGAACGTGACGATAAAGTCATACGGAAGAATCGCCTTCAGTTTGTCCTTGACCTTTTCGGTGTCGGCGAATACCGTCTTGCCTTTGCTTTTCTTTTCCTCATCGGAATACTGGTAGGCAATCCTGCAACGATCATCTTTCAGGTGGTGCAAATTGGCATGGTCTTCGATGACCTTCTCGGCGATTTCCGCAAGGCGTTTGTCCTGCTCATAATTTACCATTTTGTGATCTCCTTTCGTCAAATATGGTTCTTTCCGAACTTTCGGATAAAGTCTTCAACAGTCCAACCGTAATGCTCCATAGCAACCTTTTGTGCGTATGCTTTCAACTGCTCCATAACTTCATTATCGGAGTGGACTGCGTTTTCTCCGAAAATATGGCAGGTGAAGTGGTGGAGATATACGGTCAATCCGTACTTTTCCGATTTATCTCTGAAAGCACCTCCGAAAACGTGGTGCTTGTCGAGCGGTTCAAAGTTCGCATTTCTTCCGCACAGGAAGCAATGCTGTGTGTCGTTCTGAAGGATGCTTTTCATTGTTGCAGAAGCCCCTCCATATAAGCGGCACGTTCGAGGGTTTCAGTCGAGATGCCTTGCTCCTCGCACTCCTGAATAACGAGTTCGATGAGCCGTGACATCTGCTTCGTGTCGTAGGTGCTGGAACCGTAGTACAGAGCAACTTCAGTGTAATCGCCGTCACCGTCTATGACTTCGCTGCACCAACCTAGCCCTTTCTTATCCCATTCTTCGATGAGCTTGTCGATGGTGTCGTTTCTGACCTTGACGTAGGTGCAGTTGCCGCCGATGTTCTTGATGATGTCCCGGTAAATCTTTTCTTTCGGAATGGTAAGTTCCTCTGCAAGACGGTCCATCATAACCCACGCATAGGCGTTGGCTGAAAGACTCCGTTTGTTCCGGTGCTTCTTCATCTCAATATCGAGGCATTCCGCAGCAGTCAGTTCATCGGCGTTGCATAACATTTCCTGCTTCTCGTTGATTTCGAGAGTGACGATAGGATGTCGGGAAGCGATGTCTAGCATTATGCTCTTTATCTTTCCGGTAACTTTCATATCATCACCTCTTGAACGGGATGTTCAGGGTTTCGATGTCGAACACCGGGATAGCAACACAGCGACAACAATAATCCTCTCCGGGATGACAATGCCGTCCGGTATATACTCTGCCTCTCGACTTCGTTTCATACCACATTTCAGGCGGTTCGTCCCAACTGATTATCTTATTGTCAAGTTCACGGTGGCAATCACGGACACGGCTGTCTTTCGATGTGGACCACCTGTAACGGTTGCATCCGGCATCTTTCTGTTGGAGCCGTGTAATCTGCGAGTTAAGGGTTCCGATCTGGTCTCTCGCAAGCGACCGCGCCTGATGCTTGTTGACGTTGTACCTCTGCTGGATCTCTTTCTGAATGTCCCGTATCGGTTCACCTTGAAGGTATCCTTCCAGTATGGTCTCACGCATCTCATTGAGCATCGTCCCGGGTATGCTTTTGATTTTCAGGACGTTTTCGTCAACCCATTTACGCAACTGCTCTGAGTAGAAATCGCCGTTGTAGTAGTCATCAAGAAGGTCAACTCCGAGCGTATCGTGGATGACACGTTTCCATTCACGGAGCGATGACCGCTGCGTGACCTTGCCTACCCTTTCGATAAACTCCTGAACTCCGAAGTTCTGTATCTTCTGTTCCAGTTCCTTCGAGATCTCCATAAACTCACGGCGAATGTCTTTGTCGAGGCCGTTGGCATCGTCGAAACGGGAGTCACCACGCCTCTGCTTTTTGTAGGAAGCCATAACGGCCGGCAGGTGCTCTTTCAGGGTTTCGTTGAGCATCTTCATGAAGGCATCGACTACCCGGAAGAACTCACGCTCCGCAGACGACGGATACTTCGGTGTACGTCTGCATTTGACCGTGTTGTTGCCCCTGAATTTGCTTTTTACCGCTTCCTTTGTGGCTAACTGGTTTTGTAGGTTGTTCAAAGGCGTTTCCCCCCCTTTCCCGGTGGTTTTGTGCTTTTTGGCGGCATAAAAATAGCAGGGTATCAAATGATACTCTGCTTCTTTACGGCATTTCTGCCTGTTTTGTTGCTGCGTCAGTCTTCGGTTTCTTCCTCATCGTCGTCTTCGTATGAAATTGCGTTTCCGAGAATCGTGACAATTTCCGAAGCCAATGAACAGCGTTCTGTTAATTTCTCTCCGTTAGTTGGAGTTTCTGCACATTCGATGTCGCACATAATGTCGTACACATTGTCGTACAGCTCGTCATCATCCATAGAGAACAAAGTTTCTTCGTCAACAGAACACTCTTTGCATACAAACTGTATCTGTTCCTCGCTCAATTCTTTAATGGCACTTTTCATTTGTTCTGCCTCCTTCTTTCGACGGTAACAATGGTTCCGGTCGTAATGTCAACAACGAGCCTCATCTTGGGGATGTCGTAACACCTTCTTGTTTTCGGATAGGTCTTATCAGGCGAAACTTTACTACTCGCAAGCATATCTTCGATTTTCTTCTTCGATATATTTCTTTGTGCTATTCTGTCGTATGCGTGAGGATCGTTGAACATTTTGATTTCAACTCCGTCAGAAGTTTTCTTACCGATTATCCTCTTGTTATACGCATCTTTGTCAGCTTGACTAAGTTTGCTTCTTTTGTGTGGACCTTTTGCGTTGTCGTTTCCTTCGGGTGCTCCGTCTTCCGTTGTTTCCTTTGACTTTATTATACTTGAAAATGTGGATTTGTCAATAGGATTTTCTGAAATAAACGGAAATGTTAACTCTTTCCCGTCGTCTCTTACAACTAAAGCATTTTGGTTTACTACTACTGTGTATCCAGTACCGGAATCAGTGATAGCGTCATAACCTTCGGAAACAGCGTAGTCACTTATCGACATTCTTTCGAGCTTTTTGTATTCAGATTCAGCTTTTCTGAACTCGTCTGAATCAGTTTCTTTTTCTTTCATCATTGAAAACAACTTTGAACGTTCGGAACTTTCACGGCTCATCTTTTTTTCAATCAAGTCAGAATGTTCAATGGTTCGAGCACCAACATCGAGGGCGGCAGTTGCTACTTTACCGCACTTTTCTCCTGTTTCCCCTTGCCTTCTGTACATATAGGATTCTGCTTCTGACTTACTATTACAAAAATACACTCCAGTTCCAAGTGCGCTGTTCGAGGATCTGGAAACAGGAACTTTGCCCTGCTTTATATCGGAAAATCTTTGAGATTCTTCTTTATCTGAAGGCGCAGAAAATCCTCTGTAAATCGGTGCTAAATGATGAGAAGAAATATAGCTGTCAAATTCTTCGGCTTTTTGAACATTTGGCTTTTTCCTGTTTGAAAGCACTGAACCGTTTTGAGGTGCACTGCCTCCTATTTGCCCAGGAACTCCTTCGTGTCCGAAGTTTCCGCTTCCGGGGCCTCCGTCTTCGAGCGTTTCATCATCGAGGGAAGCAACAACCTTTTCCACACCGTCTTTGAACGGCTGGAACAGAGAGGGCGAAAGCAGTTCGAGTTCTTCAAGCGAGATAAACTCCGGATCCTTGATTTCGTCGGATGCAGCGTAGGGTTTGCCGTTGTATTCGGTGCAGAGGAACAGGCAGGGAGTCAACCCGCTCGTAACCTCTTTCGGGCCGTAGCCAATCGGGATGAGTTCCTTCGGGCTTATGCCGAATTCTTCTTCGGTTTCTCTGAATGCTGCCTGCTCGGGAGTCTCACCGTCTTCGATGTGACCGCCAGGACCGCATATAAGACCACGTCCGGTGCCGTGCATCCTTGTACCACACAGCACCTTACCCTCTGAAATCACAATAACGCCCACAGAAAGCGGGTTTTTCTGTTCAAGGGATGTGTATGTACCCCCTTCGTCATCTTCGTTATTTACGCCCTCTAACGCCTTATGAGCAAGTTCCTCATCTGTCATATCCTGCGGCAATTTGGTCGCTGCGGGAGCTGCATCGGGAGAATTGCCCTCGTCGGGATCGTCTTCATCGGGTTCTTCGGGAAACAGGTCGTCTCCGCCCGGGTCGTACTCATCGAGCATATTCTCGACATCGAATTCCTGACTGTCGGCCAGTTTCTTTCTGACTTCGGTCGGGTCGATTACCTGCATATCGACATAAATCTGTGCTGTCGATGCTTTGGTCTGCTGGATCTGTGCCTTTTTCAGTTCGAGGTCGGACTGTTCTGCCTCACTCAAAGACCATAGTGGGTTGAACTCAACCTTGATTTTCGGGACTTCGTCGATTTCTCCCGTAGCAACTCCAGCTTGGAAGATAATCGAAAGCAGATACCGCAGGTTGTTGCGAACCGTCCTTTTCTGTATGCGTTCAACATAACTGTACCAGTTTTCCAAATCGGATGTTCCGGTCGAGTTCATACCTGCAGGTGAACGACCAAACAGAATGGTCTGCGGTATCGAGGTCAGAGCCGACAGGAAATTACAAGCCGTATCAATGACTTCGGATACACCGCCGAACTGGAACTGTTTGAAATCGTAATCCTCACCTTCGGCATCGAGGAGTATCGTGCTTAACAGACCCCTCGCAAGGTCAACAGTCTGCATTCTCTTGACGGCGAGGTCCTCACCCTCTTCGGTAGCAAGCAGTTGAGCAAGGTCTTTCATCTTGTAAACCGCCTGCACGGAGCGGTCAAGCATTTTGCCTGCGTTCGAGTGAGCCAGTTCGGTATCACGAATTGCACGGCGGATGCGGATATACTCGGGCATACCCCAGAACTCATACGTCGAATGCGTCGTGTTCTCGGGAAGAATGCCGTTCGGGAATATCAGACATCTGCTTTCGTGTACCGTGAAGTTACCGTACTTGCTGTAAACGTGGTATCTTTCCGGAGTACCAAGTCGGCTTGCTCTCGTTCTGAACGGGTCATCCCTTTCATAAGTGAACATCGACGTTGTATCCGGCTGTATCAATGACCTGTCGTAAACACGGAGGTCATCAATCGACTGAATGTTGCTCCAATCGAGCGGTTCGTCAATGCCTCTGCCATCGTTGATAAGCATAACGACAATGGAACCGCCGAACAGTCTGGACCATTTCAGAGCGGTCATAGCCGTTTCTTCCCAGTCCAGTTCGTCAAGCGATTCATAGCAGAAGTCCTGAACCGCCTGATCTTTAACATCGCCTAGAACGAAGCCGTGCTTGATCGCTTCCTCGGCGGGTGCATCTATGATTTTTGCGAACAGACCGTTTCCTTCGTAGAACGTGATGAGTTCTTCGTCCATCACATCTTCTTCACGCTGGAACGTGTAGTTCTCGGTCGTATCCTGTGCCGTGCCGTACTTATTGGCGAAGTTCACGAAACCGTCATCACGGAACGGCTTTTGAGGAAGCAGAGGTCTGACCGCTTTTCCGCTTTGCTTCTCGATGAACTTCTGGTATCTCCGAGTAGCGTCTGCCTGTTTCTTTGCTTTTTCGTCCATCGGTCATTAACCTCCTTCGTAAATTCTTCCATCGTGACCGAGACCGAAGCGGTAAATCTCTCCGCTTTCCTGCGGAATTATCGCTATCGTCCGGTGTTCTATGTCGTAAACGGCTGTGTAAACCGTATGCCAAGTCTCACCGTCCCGCTTCCTGTTTCGGAACTGTCCCATTTCGTAGTTGCGGATCGGTTCATAGTCTTCAGGTGGCGAGTCAATCGTGAGGTCAACGGCAAACGGTGTGTCGGTGTAATCACCGTTGAACTCTGACAGCCAGAGCGGATCTTCAAGGTCGGAGTAGGTCTTTGTGTACATAACCGACTGCATAAGTGAAATCATACCCTCGACGGTGCCGGCTGTGCCGTATCCGTCTGTCAGGATTTGCTGACGTTCTATGCCGCAGGCGTGAGGCGTAAGACTTTCTCTCGAACCGTCATATCCGTACAGATACAGGTTCGTCATAATCGGTTTGTCATCAACGAAGTCCTCGATGACGACCATCTCGTTTTCGATAAACTCAATGACTGCAGTTTTCGTGCTATCGTGGAGCAGGAAATGGAACTCCTGCTTTCTTGTCTCCGAGTTTGCCGCAAATATGTTCCTCGATGCGATGAGAGCAATCGCTTCATCGACCGAACCTGCGTGGTCGAGGACATATCTCGGTATCATACAAGCGTACATATCCTCACCGTCGGGATTCGACCCGGTGGTGATGCCTTTGTCTCCGGTGGGGCATACATTGATTTCGCAGAACAGACCGGCATCGTTTACTCCGTCACGGAGCAGGAACGGTACTACCTTGTAGTTCTCCGAATATTCGCCCGATTCAATAAACGCCTGAGACATTTCGGGATGAGCGGCTGCCAACCCGATTACGGCGTGTCTGCCTTTGACGGCGGGAGTATGCAGAACAAAGTAACTGACTTCATCGTAGTTGAAATCAAAGTTGCGACCGACAAGATTTCCGTTCACAACAACCGAGCAATTTCCGAGTTCGCCTCTGAACTGCTCGTAGTATTCTTCTCCTGCGGCGTAGTCAAGTTCTTTGAACTTTGCATTGAACAGATACGGAGCAATTCTTTCCGTTCCGAGTCTGTGCATAAACATATCAGGGATGTCGTCAACGGAAACCCAAGCGGGTCCGTTTTCGGTCTTCATCCATATCTGACCGTTTTCTCCGCCTTCGGCTATATCAAGGAACTGCTGTGCCTTGATGCCGGCGTTTACGATGTCTTCGTACCACGATTGATACGGAGAGGGGATTTCTCCGGTCGGTTCAACCGATTTATCAATCCGAACCTCAACAGTGGCGCTCTTTCCGACTACCGTGTCGTTCGTGAGTTTCAGTTCCAAAGAACCGCATCCCTTGACGGCGAGGTCGGTGTTGGATGGCGTCCAAACGATGAGTGAGCCGTTCCTGATTGCAGCGGGGCTGTAAACCTGACCGTCGGGGCGTTTGTAGGTCAGCGTAACCGTTGCGTCCGGGAACTCATCAGTCCAAGGAGTCAGGTCGAACGTAATAGGGCGGAACCCGTTTTCCCCGACTTTGCCAATCGAAATGGCATACGGGAGATTATTTACTTGATAAAACAATCGCTTCACGCTCCTTATATCAAACTACTTACATTGAACGGCTCCGTGATTTCCAGTTCGGAGAAGCCGTTCGCTGCGGCATCGACCATATCTTTGAACTTACTTTCCGGGAAGTTTTCAAGTTGGAACAGGAACGGTTCGTTCCAATCTCCGAACATAATGTCGAAGTTGCCTGCCTGCCATTGAGCAGCCATCGGTTCCGCTCTAGCTTCCTTGCTTCCTGATTCAGCGACGGTCGTTACATTGTAACCGGCGAGGAACTTGACATAGGACTGTGCCTGTTCCTTACCTGCCTGACCGGGATCCTTCGGGAGTCGTATTCTGACGTTCCCGTAGGTTGCCTTGTCTTTCTGTGCGGTGTGGAGTATGGTTTGACGCACATCTGCCGCTGACATCTGTTTGTTGACGACATCGGCTATGATGTACCGTCCATCCTTCCTCTTACCTATAAGAACGCCTGCCGTGTATGCAGGGTCTCCGCCTTCGTCTTCTGCCGTAGCAGCCAAGTCCCAGCATCGTACCCAACGCACAACATCCGCAGGCAGTATCTCCAAAATATTTCCAAGCTGCTCCCGTTTGAAATACAGACCGGCAGCCGCCTTGATCTTCCAGTTACCGTGAAGCAGTCGCTCACGCTCGATGACCGAAAGGGCTTTCAGGTTGGCGAGGTACTGCGGGTTCACTTTGAGCAGTTCTTGGTTATCGGACAGTTTCGACATTATGAATGTTACCGAGAGCGGTTCCTGACGCTCTGCTTCCGTCTTCAGGTTGAACTGCTTCCAAAGTTCTTCCTTCGTATTCGCCCAATGGATGACTTCATCACGCCTGATGAACCATCGGAGTTTTCCACTCCGCTCGGGTATCGGGTATCCGGTATCCGGGTCTATCCACCAAGAGATGAACTTTGCCACCCACGAGTCTGCATCGGGGTTTGTCGTAGCCCTGACAAACGGTTTAACGCCGCAGGAACTACGGTTACGGGACAGCATATAAAAGAACGTCTTTTCGTCGAAGTGCGTCAGCTCGTCGAAGCAAAGTTCGCAAATCTGTGAACCTTGCCATTTCGATACCTCATCGTATTTCTCGATGTGTCCGAATTTCACGGTTGACACAATCTTCCCTTCGTCATTGGTGAACCACCATTGACCTTGCGAGAACTTCGGGACAGCGTTCTTTATGCCCTGATATATGCTCATCGACTCATCCCACAAGCCGCCTTGTGCGAAGATCTGATTGTAGTTTCTTCTGAATATCGTACAACCGAAGCCGGGTACGTTCTTATAACGAAGCGGTGACATCAGCAAGCCGAATGATTTACCACCTCCGGCAGCACCCCCATATATGCAGATGCTTGCGGGTGTCGCCATAAATGCGGTCTGCGGACCTTTCTGTGGTTTAATAATCGGCACTATGCTTCACCCCTCTTTCGTGTAGGGACCGCCCTCCTTACTTCGTTTCAGTATCGGTATCCTCCTGATCTCCTTCAGATTCGTCGTCGCCTTTGGCGTCCGCATCTTCCGGAGGAACTTCGCAACTCTTTTCGTCTTCAATCTGCGGCAGATAGATGACAACGTCGGTGTTCTCATCCTCATCTGAAAGATTGACGGCGACTTTGGCGTTTTCGATATTTCCGCCGAGTGCATTGACTTTTGCTTCGCTTTCTGCCTCTCTGCGGCGTTCGGAAGCAAGCGACTCACGCTCTTTGCGGTTTTCTTCGGGTTCAAAGCCAGCCATCTGCATCAACTTCTGATACGCTTCGATGTTTCCGGACATAGCCATAGTGAATAACCTTGCCTGCAGAGCGACCATATTGGTCTGGTCTTTTGCTTCGACTCCGAGTGTTGCAAGGTTCTCTTTGAGCTGACCTTTTGCGGCGAGATTGAGGATGTATAGAGCGGCTTCTTTTGCGTCCCTTTTTTCCCTGCGAACCTCCGCAGATTTCTTTCCGCCTTTTGAGCCACGCTTCTTTGCTTCCTCTTTGCTTAACTGGCCTTTTTTGATCGGCTTCAAATTTTCATCCTGTTTCGGGTTTCTCGCCACGCTTTTCACCTCTTTTTCGTCATAAAGAAACAGTCCCTAATGTCATTTAGGGACTGTTTGGCGGTCTTTATTTTTTACGGTTGTTTATGTACCATACAAGCGTATAACCGTTTCTACGCCCTTTTGCACGATTCTATCGGTATCTTTGCCTAGTTGACGGTAAAAATCCGGATACAGGATACATTCGTACCCCAGTTTCATACTCTCGGAGTCGTCCTTGCAGATGCCGAGGCGGAACTCCTTTGCGATACGGAGTGCTTCTTTGTACTTATGCTCCGAAACGAGTCGGCGGACCGCATCACTCTTTCTTTCCATACTTCTCCCCCGGATCCCGTTTGCCGTCATCATACGGTAAGCGATAGCGGTTCGGGTTATACTTCAACAGACAAGCGTTGATGTCACGGTTCCAAGTACAGTCATCGAACAGGTTTTCTTCAAGCGGTGTCAGAATACGCTGGTCGTTCGAGATTGCGTGTACCGCATCCCGTTTCAGCGTGTACTTTCCGTAAACCGTATGCCAGTTGTACGACCAGTCCGGGAAATTGCCATCGACTCGTGTGCATCTGTCGGCAGGTTTGATAATCTCAATCTTGCTCGGATCAAGCAGACTGTCGAATTTCATCTCCGGGATTGCGAGCATTCCTTCTTTCGGCTCACGGCAGGTCCACATCAGAACTATTGCCTTTGCGACGTAAATCGTTTCCTCTGTCGGCTTCGACGTCATCTTTTCGTTCGCAACATTCAGGGCAAGGATTTCGTCTTCGAGATGCGGGTAATACATACGGGACATCTCAATCAGGAACTCCCATAACGCCTTTCTGTTTTTCTTGAACATTTCCATACAGAGACGACCTGCAGAGCCGACATCCATATTGCGTATCGCCGGGAACAGTTCTCGTAGCAGTGCGTTCTTATCCATTCCCGTCGGGTTGTCGTTTGTCATCAGATTGCAGACGAAATAATCCGCATCACGGTTCTTCTTCGCTCTGCATAAGAGCGTCAGTGCCTTCGTGAGAGCGTCTTCATCTCCGATCTGTGAGAGTGCGACGATTTCTTTCGTTATCACCCCGAAGCAATCTTCGGCAGAAATAACAAGGAACCGCTTTCGTAAGTACGGCGTGTACTCAGGAAGCAGTTCCCATAAGCAGTGTCCGGCGATTTCGTAGTCGCCTTTTCGGATGGCGTTTTGCATAACCGAAGTTACTTCCCAAAACGACCTACCGGTTCGCGTAAGCATTTGGTACGCCAATTTCATCATCCTTTCATAGACAGTTTATTCAAAGCCAGTGGTGTTTTGGCTTTACTATATCTTACAATAAAACCGTCCGAAAGTCAATGGAATTGCATATATTTATTGAAAATATTTTCAATATCACCGTTTCCGTTTAACGCTTCACGTTGATATGCGGAACATTCTGCTTGAAGTTATAGGTGAAATACTTGCCCCATTTCTGCTCCATCAGGTGGATGCTGGCAATCTGGTCTTTGCGTTGCTTATTTGAAGCACCGCCTTCGTTGGTATCGGTAAGACCTTTCGAGCAAAAATACTTCGGTTTCAGTATGATTCGGTTGTACAGGAGTTCCTGCAGGACAACGTCGAGGTCGTAGTTGTATTCCAACTCTTTGTTACACTTCGACTTGAAGGTCATCCTGTTGACCCACCGTACCGCTCCGGCACATCCTTTGAAAGAAAACTCACAGTCGTAGTTCCACGGACGAATGGTAGCGTCTGTCGCGCCGAAGCCGATGCCGAGGTCTGCCATAAGCTGACCCATACGTTCCAGTTCGCTCGTTACTACGGAGGGATCCTTGATGTCCTCCGTTTCAAACATTCGGTAGTAGAAATGGTGGATGTCATCGTCGAGAACTGCGATTACATCTTCAGGTGCATTTTCAATCAGCCATTGGTTGACTTCGACCATTCCGCAGATGAGTTCATCCTCAACCGCCTGCACCTTGATATGGTCTGCGTAATCTTTGAGGGCTTCGACGTATTCATCGTATTCACTCGCACGGACGATGTACGTTCCGTATTCGAGGAAGACGTGAGCATTACAGGTCTTCGCTCTCTTGTAGCTTGGGATGTATATCCCGAACGTAGGTTGGCTCAATTCGTTTCCACCCCCTTGGAAGAATAAATCCACAGTTCATCACATAGTCAATCGAACACATATTTATCGACGGCGGATTTCCGATCTGCGGATAGACGATCGGTTCGTAATCCGAATAGATGAGGGCAATACCGTTCTTTCGGTAGTCGTCCTCGATGTGGTAGTCCTTTGCGGCAGTGCCGCTGAAATATGCGTCTGCGTTCAGCAGTTTGCACATCTCTATGATTCTGGCATCACGCCTGTTTTTCAGATCAAGATTCGATGAGATGTAAAACTCACGTCCCTCCGAGAAAAGACCGAACAGTTCGCAGAACTTCATAATGCAGGCGTAATTGAACGATGCAAGATTTTCCTGTTCGAGAGAACCTATAAGCAGTTCCTCGATGACCGGGTATGCTTCCGAATAGTGAGGTGCTTTGCTGTACTCCATCGTGAGCGTTTTCAGCAGTTTGGAAATCGTCTTTTCATCGACGGCAAGCTGAAGGTCGTTCAGGTTGATGGCGTGGTAGTGAATCGGCATCGTCACACGGAGCGGTCCGTTCTTTGTCAGGATCAGGTTGTAATTATGCCTTCCGGTTTTGGAATACTGCACATTATCCGAGAAGACGAAGATGTCGCTCTGGAAAATCTTGTAGAAGTATCCCATCCAAGGGAAGAAATCGGGCTGATGCGAAGCGAGGACTAACTGGTCTCTCATAAATCTCCCCTCCTGAAAACGCATTCAAATGCTTCCGCAAGCGGATACCCCGACTGCGCTCCACGCAGGAGCGGCAATGCCCGTATCGCTTCTTTCGATCTCGGGTGGGGAATGGGTCGGATAACATTTTCATACGCTTCCAGAGCGGAAATTTTCGCTTCGACTGCTTCCTCAGTCACGGGAACAAACGTATTGGGCTTGAAAACCTTTATAGCGGGGTTTAACGCCCAGTCAGTAGATGATTGTACTTCCATCAGGTAAAGACCTGAAATCGGATGTATTTGCTCCCGTCCACGCTGGAACAGGTAAAACGCTTCCATACAGGTCGCCGCCGTCCAGTAATGGTCGGTGTTTACATCTCCGGGAGACTGCGTGAAAATGTTGTCCGGTTGAAAATCCCTGATAGCTGTTTCAACATCCTGCACCATCTGTCTGTGGTCAGCGTTGTGGAAATTGCTGTCAAGGTATTTGCACGGATAGCATTTGCTTATGCCTACTATCGAATGGCTTTTCTGCAGGTCTTTGAGGATAAGACTGAAATCTTCCTCATACCTTGTCGTGTCGCAGGTGTTGAACAGAAAAACTGCGACTTCATCGCCACGCTTTACGGCATCGTATATAAACGCACCCGCTCCGAGTATTTCATCGTCGGGGTGTGCCACTACAAAGAGGTGCTTCATTTTGTTCCCTTCTTAAAAACGTGTTCAATCAGACCTAGAACCTGGTCTTCGGTCATTCTCTCGGCTTTCTCTGATTTGTAGATGTCCGGGATTCTACTTGCTGGAATATTATTGCGGTTGACTACGAAGTAATCTCCACGCTCGATTGCGAGATCCGCTTCTTCTTCCGTCAGGAGGGACTCGTGCATCTTTTCTCCTGGTCGCATCCCGATAACCTCATACGGATAATCTTCCGGAAGGTTGAGGTATCTGCATACTGCTTTTGCAAGGTCTCCGGTCGTGCAGGCTGGTGCTTTCTTGACGAGGAGTTCACCGGATCTTCCGATGATGAACGCCCTCTCGACGAGTTCAACCGCTTCACGAACCGTCATCATAAACCGTGTCATATTCGGCTCGGTAATGGTAATCGGCATTCCGGTTTCAACCTGCTCTATAAACAGAGGAACGGCACTTCCTCTGCTGGCAACGAGGTTCCCGAACCGTGTAACGCATACCTCGGTTCCGGATTGCTGTGCCGCTTTCTGAAGTGCTAACTTTTCCATATATGCTTTCGTCATCCCCATTGCCGACGTCGGATACACCGCTTTGTCGGTTGACAGACACACAACCTTGCGGACGTGATGCTGAATGGCGGAGACGAGCAGATTTTCACTGCCGTTAATGTTGGTCTTGACCGCTTCCATCGGGAACATTTCGCAGGAAGGAACCTGCTTCATTGCGGCGGCGTGGAATACATACTCTACACCACTCATTGCAGCGTCAATCGTTCTTTTGTCCCGGATGTCTCCGAGGAAAAACTTGACGTTGTCGTGCTTCCGGTAGCGTTGAGCCATATCGTACTGCTTTTTCTCGTCTCTGCTGAAGATTCGGACCTCTGACGCACCGTCTTCGAGGCATTTGTCGAGGAAAGCGTTTCCGAATGTGCCCGTGCCTCCGGTTATAAGGATGACGGAGCCGCCAATCGTATCTATCATACAGTCAGCACCGCCTTTTTGATGGATTCAACGATGTACACCTGCTCTTTTTCTGTCAGTTCCGTGTGGTATGGAATAGTGAGCAGAGGAGCGAACATCGTGTAGGCGTTCGGGAAATCCTTGATGTCGAAACCGTATTCTTTGTATGCGGTCATCATCGGGAGCGGTTTGTAATGGACGTTGCAAGGAACGCCGGCTTCACGAAGCATATTGAAAACCTTGTTTCGCTTTTCTTCGGTCTGCCAACTCGGTCCTGTCCCGAACATCAGTCTGACAGGATACAGGTGCATCGAACTGTTGCTGTGTTCCATCTCGAATCCGTCTTCGTTGCCTATCATCCTCACGTCGTTGTGCTTGATGAGCGGTATTGCAAGCGAGGTATTCGAGAACAGTTCGTCGTATCTGTTCGTAATCTCTCTGCGGCTTTCCATCAGTTCATCCCAACGGTCGAGCTGGGCGATACCCATTGCCGCATCCACATCGGTCATAATACTGTTGTAACCGAACATGGCAATGTCGTACTCCCAACCCTTGCTCTTATCACGGGATGTCTGACCGTGATCGCCGAGGAGCCGGAACTTAGTTTCGATGGCGTCGTTGTCAACGCCTTCGATATTTCTCCATACGACCGCACCGCCTTCGCCGCCGGTCGTGATACATTTGAGGACGTGGAACGAGAAACAGGTAAAATCAGCACACTGACCGCTCTTACAGTCGTTTCTCTCCGCGCCGAAGCTGTGAGCCGCATCTGCGACAATGGCAACTCTGCTGATTGCCTCTTGCAGTTCATTGCTCGGTTTGAAAATCTCCTTTTGGGAGATAACAGCAGCCATAAGAGCAGGGTAATTACACATCCGTCCTCCGATGTCAACAGGCATAACCGCCTTGGTTCGCTCTGTTATGGCTGCCGCTACCTTTTCGTAATCCATCTCGAACGAACTACCGTCGAGATCTACAAACACAATCTTGGCACCGACATTCCTGATGACTTCGGCTGTCGCCGTGTAGGTGTATGGGGTTGTGATGACTTCATCGCCGGGACCTATGCCGAGTACCCGAAGGGACATCTCCATAGCACCGGTGCAACTGTCAAACGCAACTGCTTTGTCAACCCCGCTGAAATCAGCAATTCTTTTTTCAAACTCATGGACGGTCGGGCCGTTCGTGATCCATCTTGTGTTGATGACTTTCTTGACCTTCGATACTTCGTGTCCGGAAAGGTCAGGAGTGGCGAACTTGATTTTACGGTTCTTCATCCGCATCTGCCTCCAATTCCGCCACCTCATCCGCACTCAGGATCCGGGCTTTCATC
Source organism: Eubacteriales bacterium (assembly GCA_045643285.1). Taxonomy (GTDB): domain Bacteria; phylum Bacillota; class Clostridia; order Oscillospirales; family CAG-272; genus UMGS1696. Next base: position 101,834 of record JAZUKN010000025.1, on the reverse strand, counting down.
TGGTCGTACCAAATGGCCCTGCCTTTGATGCGGCGGGTCTTTGCTACCTTTACAGTGCCGCCTTCGATTCCGAGCTTGCGAACGAGGTCGTTATAGTCGAGTTCGTTTCTGCAGGCGATGAGGACGTAGTCATACTGTTCATAGTGTATCGGCTCCATATCCTTTATCGTCCGCTCGTCAATGGGCTTCTTCTCAGTTTCAAGGTCGAGTTTGAAGTTTCCCATCAGGTCAGCCGTCCAGTCCCCGAGTTCTTCTAGAACCCACTCTCCGGCGTGGCTGTTTAATTTGATGTTGACGTATTTCTGCTCCGCTATCGTGTAGCCGACGAGCATCTTACAGTCAACGATCATATCGGGGTCTTTCTTCTGAAAAATCGTGACTCGCTGGTTTCCTCCGATAACCTGATTCTGTTCGTTGATAACGATGATGTCGAAATCGCCGTAGGTTTCGAGCGATTCTTCGAGATCTTCACGCTTCTGCTTCTTTATGGTCCTCGGATTGCCGAAGTCGAGTTTCAGGTCTCCAACCCTGCGTTGTACATACTCAATACTTTTTGCCATTTCCTGTACCTCCTAAAAGAAATGAAAAAAACACCGCTTCTGCGATGCTTTTCTTTCGGACTTTCCGTCCCTCTCCGGTCGTTCCGAATTTTCTATTGTACACTTTACCACACGTCAATCGTGTTTTTCAATGAATTAAAGTGCTTTTTTGCGTCCCTTTGGGAGCGTTCAGGGATTCGTGTGACTTTTTGCGAGAAACTATGACTTTTCCTGTCCCTGCTAAATCAGGACCGGAAATCAGTCAGCCCAAGGGTCTCCTTTGCCTCCCTGCGGAAATGTTTCGTCCTTGAAACAGTTGCCACAGTACACCCATTTGCCCGATACCATAGCGAATGTGGCGTATGTCGCACGGTATCTTCCTTTCTCGTCATCGTAGATGTGGTCGAACGGTTCTCCACACTGAATGTATCCGGCGGTTTGAGACGTCGGAGGTACGCAGTTCAGAAAGTGCATTGCAATTTCTTCATCAACTGTGTCTCCGGGCTCCGCCGCTTTGTCAAAGGAACCTGCTTTCTCCCAAATCTCCATAGTGATATGCTTGCTCATATCGCTCCTTCCTTTCAGAATGAAAATTCTCCGGGTTCTGTTTCCGGCTCGTCTTTGATTTCTCCGTTGCAGTCATACTGCTTCAGGTGTTCGTAGGCGTTTTCGGTAGAAGAACCTATGTATTCTACCTTTCTGTCTACCCAGTCAGCCATACCGAGGTCAACCGTTCCGTTGTTGCAGAGATTTTCTGCGATTTCTTCGGCTTCTGCCGGATCCTCTGCATCTACGATGATGTTTCTACCGAGAGTTTCTGTGATGTGGACTACATACTTCATTTCGTTTTTCCTCCTTCAAATATCTTCGGACATCTTTTCGTCGGTAATCTTTCTTTTCTCGAAGCAGGTCTTTCCGAGCGGATCCGGCGATTTATTTTCATCCTCGTGCAGTCTGCAGCACGGGAACGGATTGTATCCGTTTCTTTCTCCTGATGCCATCATCGTGTACCAGTGCTTGCATTTTCTGCAGTCGTTAGAGTTGCTTTTTGCCAAAGTCTCACTCCCTTTCAACTGAAATCAACATAGTGAAATCCGGTGTACTTATCGACTGTGTTGCTCTTTTTGTCTTCCTCCGGATCGTAGTATCCGGTAGTGGCTATCAGGGAGCCGTATCCGGAAACTATGTCTTCGATGAAATTGGCAACCGTTTCCGCTTCCTCTGAAGACGGGCAAAGAATATGCTCCCTATCAGTCCAAAATCCCGGGTCATCGTTCGGATCCGCCGATCTCGGTTCGTCAGGGAGCATTGTCATGATTGCCGTGAGCATACTCTGTGCTTTTCTACGCAAATGGTCGGTTCTGTTGGTCTTCATCTGCCATTCTTCATACAGACGACCAAGGAGATAGGCACCTCCGCCATCGTAATTGAAAACCGTTGTCTGCGAGATGTGGAACTCCGGCAGGTCGTATTTCTTCGTCTTGCTGTCGTAGTTGCTGACCTCGATTTCTGCGAACGCTTCTCCCATACGGATTGACAGGCATGGAGTTGCGAATCTGAACCGGAACTCAACCTTCCTGCTGTTGTCGTTCTTGTCAGTCCATACTATCGTCTCTGTGCATTTTCCGTGCTGCTTTTCAAGCATTTCGGTCATCACTTCTCCCCATACGCCTTTCTGGCGGTCTTCTCCAACCGCAACTTCGTCGAGACCGAACTCAACTGCGAGGTTTAAGCCGATGGTCTGCAGGGTTGAAATCGCTTCGTCTCTCGTCATTGCTTTTTCTACTTTCATTCTGCTTCTCCGAGCATTCAGTTCATCTTCGAGATCACGGACTACCGCACGGAGTCTCCTGATTTCACGGTGGCATTCATCGATGATTTCTTCGTCTGTCATATCGCTTACTCCTTTTCATATTTGAACGACTTTACAAGCCATCCCGTTCTGTCTGTTATTTCTTCTGCGAGAAATTCTTGCAAATCGGATTCTTCGAGAAAATCTTTCGTCGTCATAACTTTGATTTCTACCGGAAGCGTTTCCAAGATTTCGTCAACTTTGTCCTCGCAGGCCTTGACAAAATCTGAATTAAGTGCGTAGTCGTCTTCGTCGATACCGTCTTCGACATCTTCTGGTTCGATGTCGTATTCGATCTCTGTAATCTTGTAAGCGCTGATTTCAGGATCGTAGAACTTATCTATATCGAATTTGAGAACATAGCCCTTTTCTCCAAGTTCTTTGAATCGTTTTCTCATTCTTTCGCCGAATTTCCTTTCCTTTTTGAGAAAATCAACAACAATAGGGACATCCTTGTCAGCCACCGTATAGTGTACAAGTTTACCACCTCCGTTGGATGAAAGCCGCTTATAAACGATGATCGGGTTCTTTCTGTCCTTATGAGATGCCCGTAAAACCTCGTAAAAGCCCACAGAATCGTGGATGACATACCCCTTTGATAAAAGATACCCCTTAAACCTAACTATGTTTTGCGGGCATAATAACTGCCTATTTGCCATTATCTCCACCCCTTCGGAACAGAACTGTCGAAATCGTCCGGGACATCTACGAGCGTTGCACACGGATACACGAATAAATCAACGTGGTCGCTCACTTTCATCATCCTGACGCAGCAGGTACGGCGTATCGGATAATCTTCAATCAGAACGACCGTTTCTCCTGCGTGGAGAACAGGTGCCTGTGCCCGGTGCATATCTTCGATGACATCTCTGTATCCAAAGTCGGCACTCAGGCAAGCTGCATCAGTCATCACTCCGTATCTGCCCTGTGAATAGTACAGGTTTCCGGTGGCGTACATATCGGGATAGTTCTTACTAGGAGCCATCACCTTGACGAGATCTCCTTCGTAAAAGTCGTCGTAACCGTCCTTGCAGGTCTCCTTATTGATGCGGATTACCGGGTACTTTCCGAAGTTCATCGCATAGGCGATTTCGTGTCTGTCTTTCAAATACTTCATTCCTATCAACCTCTGTTTTTATAAAACTTACAGTTCTTACATTCTTTCATGTCGTTTATGCCTGACGGGAATGCTATGTGTCTTTGCTGAAGGTGACAGTATGTACTGACATATCTATTAAAACTGTCTGCTGTATCGGTGCAGTGCTTACAGGACCGAGCAAATGCGTAATCGTCTGTCTTGCTTATCTCTCTGAAAAACTTTTCCGCCCGAATTGTTGCTTCGTTTACCGTGGGTCTGAATGTTTCGTATTCTGACATTCCGCGCCTCCTATTCCGCTGCTGTCGAAAGATAATCCAACGCTTCCTCGATGCTATCAATCGCAGACTGCATATTGTCGCTAGCTTCTTCCGAGATTTCTTTCATCTCCTCGGAGATCATCCCCTCATGCTTCTCGTCTTCATCTTCCATTTCGCACTCTATGGCTTCCTTGATCTCCTCCAACTGGCTGATGTATCTTTCGAGGGCTTTTCTTCTAACTTTGTTCATTACCGTTCTCCTTCCTTATTGCTTTTTTCTATTCTTGCTTACGAACTTTTCTGTCAATATCTCGGCTACAATAACCGCTTCCTCCAAACAGGAAATAAGCGATCTGGTTTCTTCCGCAGGAATCGAGCCGTATGATGTGGTCTGGATTTCAAATCCTTCGATGTTTCCGTAGAGGTCTTTTCTGCAATAGATTTCCGGAAGGTACTCTGCGTGCGAAAGCGGGTTTTCAAAAGCACCTACCGAAATCGAGCCGTCTTCGTGTGTAATCACTTTTACGCAATAAACACCAACCTTGTATAACTCTACTACCTTTCCATTCTTTTCTTTCTTTTCTACAAACTGAAACTTTAATTCTTTCATTCAATTTTCCTCCGATTCACCCCACATAGCCGCAACTATTTTGCGAGGGACAATGATGTCCTTATCAAAAAAAGAACGGCAGGTCATCTCTGACCCACCGTTTCGGTTATTCCTTTTTGAGTTCTTTCATCAGTGCAGGGCATTCGGAACTTCCGGAGCATTTCTTCCTCGTGCATTTCGTACAGATGCTTGCTTCCTTATCGAGCCGCGTTTCTTTCGGCTTTCTATCCGAAGGTTTGCTTCCGGATGTATTCGGTGCCATCTTTACAAGCCCGTTCTCATCGAATAGGTTGGATTTCATACGGGATTTTCTTTTGCTCCTGCAGTTATCAACTCTCCGGCGTATGGCAAGGAACAAATCCAATCGCAGAACGAGTGCCATTCATCGAGCTTGTGGTTTCTTCTGGCAAAGTAGATGTTCTTCAACACCTGATAGTTCAACTCTACCGTCCGTTTCTGATTGTAGGATGACGGAAGCAACTGGATCATTTCGTACCAATACTTTTTGTCTCCCGTTTCTAAAAAGCCCTCTCTCCTGGTATTAAGAAAGTTTACGGTATTTTGGAGAGACGTCATAGAAACTTGACCGAGATGTTCGTGACTGAAATCTTCAACCGTGAACTCTTTTGCGTGAATCTTGTGCATCGTGGAGCAACTGTTCGCCACCGTTCCTACCTTGTAGGTGTCATATTCTTTCCACCAGTACAGCGGAGCCGTGATGTCGGCATATACGGCAATCATACGCAGAAACTTTCCGTGATCCGTGCCGGCGTTTGCAAGGAGCGATGCAAGTTTGAGGTCGTTTGGACCGATTTTCAACTCCGGGACTACGTCGTGCCCGGTAAATCCAGAGAACGAGCTGTCTGAACTGCTCCACGAATTTTTGGGGTTTCTCATACCTCGTAGAGCCGCTTCCCATCCTAACGTTTCTGTCTTTTCAATCGTAATCATCATAAATCTCCTTCGATTTTGATATTGTTGTCTTCGATATACCGAGCCATATTCAGAAGTGCGGAGCCGTGTATCTTATGAACCCGCCGCAGATACGATTCTTCTTTCGAGAGGAAGTCCTGTCGGTCTCCGAACATCGTATTGTTGACGTCGTTCCAGTCGCTCAATTTGTCTTCGTGGTAGAAACAGCAGTCGAGGTATCTCGCTCTTATGACCGACCGTTCCTCCGATTTTTTGAGGGCTTTCAGCAGGATCTTCTCAATCATCTCTCTCGTTTCGAGAAGACCTTTCTGCTGACGCTTGATGTCGTTTTCAAGGTCAACTTTGACGGCTACCATAGATGCCATTCTGTCCTGAACAGGACTCGCTGACTTCGGCATATTAGAAAGTGTAGGTGAACCGATGCTGGATAAACGGGTCTCCATTACATCCAGCCGCTGAAGCTGGCTCTGAATATCCTTCTCTCGCTCCCGGAAGTCGTTCAACCACTCCTTGACAGCGTTCGTATCGTATCTTTTGTCACAAAATGCTTGTTCCATTTCGGCGGGATAGCACCCGTTCACCTCACTTTCATCACTTATCTTCTTGCTCTTTGTACCATTGCTCGACATCGACTCCGATGTCTTTCAACTTGGGCGGCAGAGCCAACCGCTGTCTTCCGGATCCATTTGATAATACTCACGTAGTCTATCGTGCTCCTGTGCAAATGCGTCCCAAAACCTGCGTAAGCGTTTCTTTCCAAACCCGAAGCAAACGTGCAAGACCCAGAGAACCGTCGAGTCGAAGTCGAGGGAAAAGGCGGTGTCATGTTCGAGAATCTGTCTGTTAATCTCGACGTTCATCGCTTTTCTCTCTTTTGAGTTCAACTTATACGGTTATCTTGCCTTCATACTTCATCTCTCCAAGGGAATTCTGTGATAATGTCTTCGCCCCATATCGGCTTCAGACTATCTTTCATAAATACTGCCTTTCCGTTTGCTTTCAGGATTTCAACGGCTCCTTCGATCCAAGACCGTTCGGGAACGACCTTGTCTTTTCTGTTTCCCGTTTCCGCTCCGAAGATCGCCCAATCGACTTTTTCTAGGAATTCTGCTCCGGCCTCTTCTTTCGGGAACGGTTCGAGCACAGGTTCGATGCTGACGAACGTATTGTGTTTGTCAGACCAGAACACCGGCATTTTCGTATCGGTAGCCGTTGAGCCGTACCAAAAGATGTCGTCTTCTGGGAGTTTGCCTTTTTCTGCGAGTTGGATGTACCGAGCCGGGTTCTTTGTCAGGAACAGGTATCTGTGGTTGCTTGCAGCTTTACAGGCATCAAATACCTTTTCAATCCATTCGTCCGGAACCCAATCTCCGAACAGGTCCGCCATAGAGCAAACGAAGATGGTCTTGCCGAAGCCCTTTGTGAGAGGGTCTGTGAGTCGGTATTCGTGGAGCGTAGGAGTGAACCCAAACGGATATGAGGCGTTCCTTACCGTCCCATCCTTTGTAGTTGCCTGCATTCTTTCAGCGAGGGATACGATTTTATCAGGAGTCGATCCGTCGGACGACTCTATGCACCCTCTGTATCGGTTGGCGATGCGTCGTGCGTAGCAGTATTCGCACCCGTGCAAACATCCGGTAAGCGGGTTCCAGCTACTATCGCACCACTCGATGCGTGTTTTCTCCATAATATCCTCCTATCAGAACGGCAAATCGTCGTCGTCTGAAATCTCCTCGAAACCGTCACTCTGCTGCGAGGTCGCCTGTGATGCCTGATTACCTTCGTCGTCTTTCTTACTGCCGCCGAAATTGATATCCTCGCAAACAAGTTCGGTTGCTTTACGACGGTTGCCTTCAGTTCCGTATGTCCTTGTAGTCAGGAAGCCGGAAACTTCGACTCTGCTTCCTTTTTGGAAATATCTCGTAACGAACTCTGCGAGTCTTTCCCAAGCAACGCAGTCGATAAAGTCTGTCGTTTCTTTCGTGTGCGGACGTCTTACCGCAACGGTGAACGAGCAAACGGATTTACCACTCTGTGTCGTTTTTAACTCGGGGGTCTGTGTGAGATTCCCGGAAAAACCTGATATATTCATTCTGTTGTTCCTCCTTATTCGTTATCGGGAGAATCGTATTCATATCCGCCTTTGGATTCTTCCGTTTCGAGTTCGGCGTCTGCCGCCTCGATTTCTTCCTCATCATCGCCAAGGTTAAGGTCGAGAGAAAACAGCGTTTCACAGCAGTCCTCACATTCGATGGCGATGTTCAAGAGTTCGTCTGCTCCGTAGCCAACACATACAACGTTGTGACCGACGTGGGGAGCGAGTTTATCTGCGTCGCAATGGAAAGGACTGTCGGGATCCGATGCAGAGGAGAGGATAATCTTATTCTCGTTCGTTCTGACCGTGTAGTTTCCCATTGCTTCGGTTACGATGAGGTCTTCACCTACGAACTGTCGGAGGTATCCGAACGGGGTAGTCACGTCATATTCAGGTCCGGATGTATCTTCTTCCTCGGCTGCTTCGATGAGTGCCGGCTCCGCTCCTGCGGGGATTGCCTCGACATATTCCACATCGTCCTCGTCTTCATCGCCTGCGGTGATTTCTCCGTCTTCTCCAAAGAGAGACATCTGACCGTCCTTGATCTTACGCATAACGTAGGTCTTTTCTTCGTCGTCCCATACCAGCTCGTAGTCTCCGGAGAGGGAACCGGATTTCTTATCCTTGACCTGCATTACGGAACTGATGTCGTGCTTGAATGTCGGGCGGGTGATTTCTCTGTCTTCATCCTCTCCGAACTTGCCCTGTTCTTTCGTAAGGGAAATGCCGAGTTTCAGCGTAATGGTCGCTTCATCGGCTCCTTTGGACTCCATATTTCCGATAGTTCTTGCGAGGACGGAGTCAAAGTCCTCTTTCAGACCTGCGAAGGTATTACTGTTCAAAGACAGTTGCATAGCATTTTCAACACACATTTGGATTTTCTCCTTTACAAAATTATTTTGTGGTTTGACGTATGTACTTGTTGCGGCAGGCCTCACAGCAGAAGTCCTTCCACTCTCCGTCAACTTTCGTGGTTATCCAACCTTTCTTTTCACGGAGTTCTCGACGATGTTCTTTGGAGTCAATGTCTTCGCTGTCAAACCTGAAACTTTCGTTGTTCAGGCATCCGGGACAGTCGCAGGAATAAACTGCATCTCCCTGCCACCATCCGTCAAATTCAAGTTCTCTGCTCATACGATTGCCTCCTGTATAATGACCACGACTTTCGGATCCTCGCCGTAAAACTTGCGTACCATACAGTCAACTACCTGCGTATCGTCTTTATAGGCGATTGCGTTCAGACTGTCTGCGATGATTTTTACCACGTTATCCATATCAGGCTTTTTCGCCGGTCGGATTTCGTGAGAGAGCATCGCTTCTCTCTTTCTCTTTGAAACGCTTTTCGGGATTCCGTAATACGCCGTTATCCTCATATCGAGGCAGGCATTGTCATCGAACTTGAAGCATTTGCATTGGCTCTGATATTCGAGCTTTACAAGGTTCTCATACGATACGGTGTCCTGCGGCGTATAGGTCTTGACGAAGTTTCCCATTTTGGTAAACCGAGGGCGTCCTTTTCCCTTCGGCTCTCCGGGTATCTCAAACCTAACTCTCATCGGGACCGCCTCCCGAACTAATGTCAAGCGGTTGCTTGTCGTACTTGACGTAGTATTCATACGTCTTTCCGTTCTTCTTGTTTCTGACCGTTCTGACGGTGTAACCGTTCCTGAACAGGACTCCGGCTACCGTCGCTCGGTCCGCTTCGTTTGCTATCTTCAGATAGCCGCTATCTCCGATTTCGTCCATTCAGAACTCTCCTTTCATTCGTCACCTTCGAGGAACTTTTCCATTTCGGTGAACCGCTTATTGGCAGCCACCTTACGCCAACTCTGCCCGGTGAACTGCATCGGATAGCACATCTCGAATATCCTGTCGAAGATTCGTGCATACCGGATGTCGGTCTCATCTTTCATCTCTTGGAGCGTGAGGTTCGTTGTGAGAATCATCGGGAGTTTCTGACGATACCGTTCATCCACGATGTTATAAACCTTTTCGAGAGCGTAGTCGGTACATCGTTCTGCACCGAGATCGTCGAATATAACGAGCTTCGCCCAACTCAGTTTATTAATCGTGTTCGACTCCTCATTTCTGTTGGAGTCGATGATTTCAAGTATCTTCGTGAACGACGTCATAATGACCGGGACCTGATGTTCTAGCAGATAGTTCGCTATTGCAGCGGCGGCGAAGCTCTTTCCTGTTCCAACGTTGCCCCACATCAAAAGTCCCTGACATTTTTCAAGCATCTGGTCGAATGCCGTTGCGTATCTCTTGCAGAGTCGGAGGTTCTTTTCGTTATACTTCGTCACTTTGAAGTTCTCGAACGTGGCGTCCGCAAACCTTTCATCCATAAGACTCATCTTTTTGAGTTTCTGGATCCGAGCCATTTCTTCGGAACGTTTCTTTGCAAGTTCCTCGGCTTCTTTCTTTTCACGGTCGCACCGGCAATCACAAACAACTTTGAGTCCTTCAAGCACCGGTTTTTCTCCGTCTTTGCCTTTTTCAAACTCTTGTATGTGCTGTCTCGGCTCTCCGCATTTTCCGCAGATAAGGAAGCCGCCTTCATCGTAATAATCGCCTTCGTGGACTTCTTGATTTTCTATTCCACGTCTCGCAATGTTACGCATTATGCCGATAAAATAATTTTCTTCCATCAGTTGTCACCTCCGTATTCTCCGAACGGGTTTCCGTTCGGTGCAACTTTGGGGGTTACTTCTTCTTTTTTGGGAAGAAAATCTGTAAACGGCGTATTGTCGCTCAGGAACGTCTTCGGATGCTTGATGTACTGTGCTTCGGTTTTCTGTCTTTTGCAGGAAACGGCGTAATTATTCGCCGCAGTTAGCAGTTCCGCTTCAGACCAACCATCTTTTATCCGTGTCTTATACTTCTTGTACGCTTCTGCCTTGCCGACCTTTCTCGGGTAGGCATTCCAGAACTCCACGAAGCCCTCGGAATATGTTTCAGGTTCGTCCTTATTTAGCGGTTTATGCTCTCCTTCGGAAGCTGTTTCTTTGTCCTCCGGACTGTCCCGCTTTCCGTCCGAACGACTGTCTTGAGGACTGTCCTCAGGAATGTCTGCGGACTCTTTTTCAGGCGGTGATGCGTCCCTTCGCCTGCTTTCACGTTTTCGCTTGGCGTCGCTTTCTCTGCGTTCTTTTGCCTTATACCATTGCTCCTGCCATACCTCCCAGTCGTGGATGTAGAAGCCGTTGTCGGTTTCATCTATCCACCCTGTTTCTATCAGCGAATCTACGATGAGGTCGGGTGGGATTTTGCATCCCACTCCGGAACCTCTCAAACATTCTTCAATATCCTCTCGGTCGGCGTGGAGTATGTGTCCGTCCTTTTCAGCGTTTTCCAGTCCCCAAAACCAGAAGTAAATCAGGATGCCAGTCGCCTCGAACTTTGAACATTTCAACTTCTTCCTGAAATCTCTTAACTTAGGACCGTCAACCCCAGTGTGTACGCTGATCCACATATTATCACCTGCCTATCTTTTGGGTTTTGAGAACTACTTACTGTCGGGTCAATTTTATTCATCGGACGGGTCGGGGATTTCTTCAAAATCATCGAAACCGTCGTCTTCGGTTTCTCCTTCGAGCTGTCCGATCTTATCCATAATAGAGTTGAACGCCGACAGAGGCAGGTCTGCCGTTGACGTATAACCTTCTGCGAGTACAATTTCTTTCAGTTTCGCATTCGCAGTCTTGCTGTCTTTATAGACCTCACGGATTGCGGAGAACATGGTCTGTCTCTGTTCCTGCGTGATCTTCGGGTCATCCACCACTTCAACCTCAACGACTTCTCCGGTGGATTCGTCGACCTGATACTGCGCCGGGATCGCTCCGGATGCCTGCATCTCGTCGATGGTGTACAGACCTTCGTATTCGTTCGGGAACGCAGCCCTGAACGCCTGCGATTTCGCAACCTTCTGAATCATTGTCGCCGGCTTCGATACCCAGTTGCTCTTTCCGGTGCTGTATTCATCGAGAGAAACCTCAACGAAGGTTTCTTCTACGTTGCCCTTGCTTCTTTCACGGTAAACCCTGCACCAACCGCCGATAAGAGTTTCTCCGAGCTGCTTATACACGCAGCATCCCTCTTTCTGCACTGGTTCGGGAACTCCGTTCGTGTTGTTTCTGATTACGGTGATGCCGGAACGGTGTCCTCTGTAATCAGGGAAGTGGTCTGCTCTGCGGACGTATGCGTGGCATCCGACTACGAGCTGTGCTGGTGCTTTGTCGTCGTACTTAATCAGGTAAACCTCGCCGTTCTCCAACGGGTCAAGGGCTTTCGCCTGACAGGTGCGAAGGAACATCGCAACCTCCTGATCCGTCACCTTACCGTTGCCCCTTGTAAGAGTGTTGCGGACGGTTGCGGCGTCGAGCTGGACCATAATCCCCGACAGGGATTTGAACTCGACGTTCATCAATTCGTTCTTCATTTCTATAACCTCCTGAATTATTGATTACTTGCTCCTGACGGAAACGCTGACGGTTTCTTCGTAGGTAACGCCGGGAATCTTGATTTTGCCCTTCGTGGCTTTGATAAGAGCCATAATCGCCGACTGATCTACGGGTCTGATAACAGCACCGTTGATGTCGATAGGAACTTCATGTTCGATGATGGACGTGATCTTCCACGTCTTGCTCATCGAAACTCCGTCCGCCTTGGGCTTCTGTGCAGATACCGAAATTCCGCTCAATGCCATACCGTCCATAACTTCGGCTTCTGCCATTGCCGCTTCCGCTCCGGCACTGTCACCGTTGTTCTGACACTCAATGGCTTCTGCGAGTTTTCTGTCGGCTTCCTCCTGAGCAAGTCGCTTCATCGCTTCTTCCTGCTCACGCTGCTTTCGAATCTGCTCGGCGGTGAACTCTGCCATCTTTTCTTTCAGGATCTTCTCGGCACGGTCGAGAGGGTCGAGCATTTCCTTCTTGTGGTCGAGGACATCGTCATACGCTTTTTTTGCGGAAACCCTCATCGGCTCCCAATAATCTTTCACCTTCTTCTGCAAGGTCTTTACAGTTCGGGCGAAATCGCTTGCATCCTGAAAATCTGCTTCGGATGCAATCACTACGGAACCAGCACGTCTTTCGACAATGCTGACTTCTTTGCCGAGATCGCTCGTCTCGGCTGTGTCAAGGACAAGGACATCGCTTTCGGGTACGGTTGCTACTGCTTGTTCGTTCATACTGACACTCCTTTCAAATTTTTTATTATGCAGACTGTATATAGTCGTACACACACTTCAGGGAACCGAACACTCTCCAACGGTCAGGGTCGCAAACCGGATATTCACGGACTGCGTATTTACCGTCTTTCTTCAAGTGCAGGATGATTTTCCGCTCGACTGTGATGCCGAGGGATTTCAACGCCTGCGAATATGCTTCCAACTGAACGCCGCAGGTCATATCGCTCAGGGATGCCGTTGTCTTGATGTCAACGAGGGTCAGGACACCGTCTATATAGACGAGCATATCTATCGTCCCGCCGTATCTCATCAGCTTGTGATATACCTTGAACTCGCTGGACACCACATCCGGCTTATATTCGTTCCACCAACCAAGGAACGCTTCAAAGTATCCTCTATGTTCCGGTGGAACGTCGTCGATTTCAAACTTGATGTAGTTCTCGATGCTGTTGTGGACTGCAGTTCCTTTGTCTGCCGCCCTGTCGAGAGTTGCTTCGCTGATACCTTTGTATTTTGCCGCACTCAACGGCTCCATAACTGCTGATACGCTCGGTATCACGAACCCGAGCAACTTGTATGTATGCGTTTCGTCCTCGAATTCGAGTTCCGGGATGTCGGGGATGATTACTTTCTTATCCAAACAGTTGCTCATCTCTGTACCTCTCATACGCTTCATCACTTCCGTCGTCGATGTCGTCTTCGCTTGCTTCCTTTAACTTGGCTCCGGCTTCGAGCAGGAGCGATACTGCTATGTCAGAGAAACAATCCTCGTGATAGCACTCACCGTCGTATTCGTAATATTCATCGCCTACTACGATTTCCTCGCCGCAGTGCTTACAGGTTGCTACTGCCGGCGGATCCGGTGCATTCGGACATCCGGACGGGCATCTGAACTGATGACAAATCTCACACATTGACTGCCGCCTCCATCGCTTTCTTCTTCAGGCAGTTCTGGTGTCCGGCGATATTGATTGCCAATCTCATCACATAGTCCCTGAGTTCATTCTCAAACAAAATCGGTATGTAGTCGGGACCTTTGCCGTTGATCTGGCATTTTCTCACCGTGTAGAACAGAACATCCAATACTTCCTGCGGACAGAAGTGGTAATTCACCTTTTCTTCAACTTCTTCCACAATCTGCTTCAACTCGGCTTCGAGTTCTTCCTCATTCTTCAAATCTTCGTGCATCTGTTTCACTCCTTCAGTTTTCATAGGGGCTTTCAAGGGACCAGTCCCAATAATCGGCGTTTTTTGAATCAAAAGAGTTTCTAAAGGTATTTGTTTGTCCGTCTCCGCGAAACCAAAGATAATCTTTCGGTAGCGTCCTTCCAACATTTTCATATCCGTTTTTTTCTTTATTCCACCTTTCTAGTACGTCAACGACCAATTTTTTTATGTGTGGAGTAACAGGGTGTTTTTCGTTGTATCCCTCGAACTGGGACGGAAAGGTAACAACATATTCAATGCTGTGTCCGCACCCATACCCGGTGGCGTCAACTCTGTTGAGGATGCACCAAATAACCGCCGACATCTGAGTATCTGATCTCGTTACGAGAGATTCACCCCATACGGTCTTTGCGAGGAGTTCGACCTCTCTCTGCGTATAGAACGGAACCTCAACCTTTTCCTCGACATTTTCGGTCTGATCGGTTTTGCTTCCTTCGTAAACGAGGGGAACAGCCAATGCGTCGAGTTCCGTTTTATCGCTCACGCTGTTCGGCTGAATAGTTACCGCTTCCGTTTCTCCGTCTGCTGTTACCGTGTTCGATGAACCAAACGCCTGAATAATCATCGTCATCGTTACCGAGAGGAGCATCAGTGCTATCAGCCCGGATAGAACAAATGCGAGATTTACCTTCCTGCGTTTTCTTCTGACGACCTGCTTTCTTACAGGTGCTACTGCTTTCGGCTTTCCGCCGACTACCAATGCCTGTGTACTCATCTTGCCAACTCCTTTTGATTTTTTATAGAACCACAGAAAGGAGTCAAATCGAGAACGGTCTGTTTCCGAATTGCCTTATCAAGTTCCGCTTCATTCCTGATGCCAAATTCTTCTTTCAGGATTTTAAGCATACTTTCGACTATCGAATCCTTATCCTTCATCTCTATCGGCTCCTTTCAATGCGATTTCTCCTGTGATTTTGAGTTCGCTCACTATCTTTGCGAGTTTGTCGAGGTAAGCGAGAATCTTTTTCATCTCCGGCTTTTCATCGTCAGAAATGACTCCGTCCTCGGCTATGTCGAGCAGTTTGTCTTTCAGATCTTCGAGTTCTCCTACTTTCAGGTTCCGGAGCAATTTCACCGTAACCCTGTCGATGCCCTCGACCTGATCCGAAATAGAATGTCTGCATCCTATCGGGCATTCGTGCAAACAATACCAGTTGAGCAGTTGCGGTGCTTTGTACAAGTCAGCCATTAAGACTGCTTTATCAACGGGCATACATTTTGTAGTGCCAAGTTCGGCATCTGCTACCGAAGATACTGACATCCCGAGCATTTCAGCGGCTCCCTCTCGGGAATATAACCGCTCGTCGTATTCAGCGGCTTGTTTCCTCGCTTCATACCAAGGATTTCCGGCTGCTTTCATAGCGTCACGTCCCATTTTCTTTCACCTCGTTCAATGCTATAATTACCGTAGTGAGTGGGGCAGAAGCCAATCGGTACACGGCAGGCATAAAGAAAATTTCCTTTATGCGTTCTGTATTGTACCAATCGGTACTTTAGGGGTAAAAAAATAATCGAGCTGGCTGTCGAACAAATAATCGTTGAGCTGTTCAAGCGTCAACCCGAGAATTTTCCCCAATGCGAATTTCTCGCATTCAGTGAACTTAATGTGTCCGCTCTCCTTCTTTTGATAGGAGTGTACGGACATATCAAGCCATTCTGCCATCTGCTGCTGCGTGTATCCAAGCCTTGTACGGGCTCCTTTGATTTCAAGCGGTTTCATTTAGTTCACCTTCTTTCACTCTGTTCTGTGGGGTATTTGATTACCGTTGTCTTTATTATACAGTACCAATCGGTATTTGTCAATAGTTTTTTGGTAAGTTTTCGTATTATTTTTGCGGAAATCCGCATTTGCTATTGCAAAAGTCGTATTTTTTATATATAATGGTACTGAACAAACTACATAGAGGTAATAAGGGAGGCGTCCAAAATGGACTTTACCATTTTCAAATCAAACCTTAAATCGCTGATGTCGTCGAGAGGATTCTCCAATCTTTCGTTTTCGGAGGAGGTCGGAATACCCGCACCGACAATATCCCGGTATCTGACGGGAGACAGAACGCCGGATCTTGCCTATGTCGTCAAGATAGCAAACTACTTCAACGTGTCTATCGACTGGCTTCTCGGTTTCAACGGGGACAAATTCGATGTGATGCCGCAGGAGATACAAAACGTAGCGCACAGATACTCTCTTGCTTCTCCTGACGACAGAAAGGTTATTCAAGCAGTTCTTCAAAAATACAAACAAAAGGAGTGAACCCTATGATCTACGGCGAACGCACCGCAAGGAACGCCGTTATTGTTTCTTCAAACGGCGAAACCGAAAGGTTAAAGAGAGTCCCTTTTATGAACGGCAGTTTCGATGAGGCGTGGCTTCAGGAACTTCTCGCCGTTAATCCAGAAATCCTTCCTACAAGCGAAATCAGCACAGAGTATGCACCGCTCATCTGCATCGGCAGAGAGGTTCCGGTCGGATCCGGCGATACGCAGGGCTACATTGACAATCTGTATGTATCGCCTTCGGGTCACATCGTCATCGTCGAGACCAAACTATTTCGTAATCAGGAGTCGAGAAGAACGGTCGTCGCCCAAATCATAGATTATGCGAAGGAGCTCCAAAAGTGGGACTGCGAAAAAATCAACGAAATCGCATCCGACTACTTTTTTAGGACCGAAGGGCAGGCATACAATATCATCGACGTAATGGCTCGTCACGGATACTGCACTCTGTCTGACGAGGCGACTCTAACAGACGCCATAAACAGATCTCTTTCGAGAGCATCGTTCCTGCTTATGATTGCCGGAGACGGCATCAGGTCAAATGTCCAGCAACTCGCAGACTTCCTTAACGAAAATACTTCTATGGCTTTCAACCTCGCTCTTTCCGAAATGGAGGTCTATCAGCACGGAGACAATGTCATCGTTATCCCGAATCTGATAACTAAGACGACAGTTATCGAAAGACGGTACGCCTCTCCGGATCCTGTCGAGGTGCCGGATGAACACAAGACATACATTCAAAAGCCGATACTTCCAAGAAAAGAGTTCATTTCAATCTTTGCGGACAACGGTGGATATGACCCTGACGAAATCTCCGAGTTCATCTCCGACCTTGAAGCAATAGACGGTCTATCGATCGGCATTGCTCCTACGGAACTGACGATACGGTTTTCTCCCGAAGACGGTCATTCTTACGCTCTCCTGACATTCTGCATATCTTCACATCATTCTGACCTATGGGTAGTTCCCGGCAGGATCAAGGCGGCTCTCGAAAAGCACGGTCGTTTTCCGTTCGATGCAGACCAGTTCCTCGATTTCTTCAAGCAGTTCATCAACACCAAACGGTGCAAACACATTCCATACGAGGATGAGTCGGGCTTCTACTATGCCAACGTATCGGACGTTCTACAAAATTCCGAAAAAATCATCTCTGCCGCCGAAAAGTTCTCGGCGGCGGTAACAGATAACGAAAGTTGAGGTAATACTATGACAGTTAAAAATACAGTACAAGCGGGGGATTTCAAGCAAGGATACGTCCGCTACAAAAACAAAAAGAAAGGTCTGTTCCTTGTCGGCTCATTCGGGCTCGGCTCGAAGGTCTGGATAAACAAGGACACCGTTGACTACTACGAGGTGGTAGGCGAAGAACAGTACCGTAGTTTCGGAAGCGGCGTCGCTCGTGGCGTTGCAGGTGCAGCTCTGTTCGGCGGAGTCGGAGCCATAGCAGGTGCGGCATCCGGAAAGACAAAGGGAAATCATCTTGTATCTATCGTTTTCAAGAACGGAAAGAAATGCCTCGTCACTCTTGACGACGATATGTTCAAAAACCTCATCACCGTTCTATACTGATTCGACACACATTTGGCTACGGGAGGAGCGTAACGTCCTTCGCTTCTCCCGTAATTTTTTACTCCAGACTGTACCGAAGCGTCATCCAAGCGTAATAAAACGGTACAAAACGTATTATTTTGATAGTATTGTAACGGTTACGGTATGGTTACGGTAACGGTTACGGTTATAGCAGGACTTTCCGCAGACTGTCCGTTGGACTGTCCTGCGGAAAGTCCGAAAGAATAGGAGGCAATTATGGCAAACGATTTATTGGAAGCCATCCGGAAAATGAAGGTGGCGATTTACATACGAGTATCTACTCATTGGCAGATTGACAAAGATTCGTTACAGGTGCAGCGGCGTGAACTAATAGCTTACTGCGAAATGGTACTCGGTATCAAGGACTACGAGATTTTCGAGGATCCGGGGTATTCCGCAAAGAACACCGACCGTCCTGACTACCAGCGTATGATGGACCGACTGCGAACGGGAGAGTTTTCACATCTGCTTGTCTGGAAGATTGACCGTATCAGCCGAAACCTGCTCGACTTTGCAGGGATGTACAAGGAACTGAAATCGCTCGGCATTACGTTTGTATCAAAGAACGAGCAGTTCGACACCTCATCGGCTATCGGCGAGGCAATGCTGAAGATAATCCTCGTATTCGCCGAACTCGAACGCAATATGACTTCCGAGAGAGTGTCGGCTGTTATGCTTTCCAGAGCAAACAACGGTCAATGGAACGGCGGCAGGGTTCCGTTCGGGTATTCGTGGGACAAAGAGAAAGCGGAGTTCTCCATCATCGATGGCGAAGCGGATGTCATCAGGCGGATGTTCAATATGTACGAGGAGAATCAATCCCTGCTATACGTCTCACGAACTCTCAACGACGAGGGAAAACGAACACGGGCAGGAAATCTTTGGTCTGTTGTAGTTGTACACGAAATTCTGAAAAATCCATTCTATATGGGCGTGTACCGATACAATCTTCATGAGGAAGGAAACCGACAGAAACTTCGTGGCGAGACAGAGTGGGTGATATACGAAAATCATCATCCTCCGATAGTCACCGATGTTCAGTTTGACCGTGTACAGTTCATCCTGCAAAGGAACTGGCGTGGCGGATATAAACGAGGCGAGGCACACCGCAGAAAGAACGTCCACCTGTTCGCCGGTCTTATGAAATGCGGAAACTGCGGAAGCAATATGTCTGCTACGCTCGACAGGCGACGGGCTAACGGATTACGACCTTCAATCTACGGATGCTCGACACGGCGAAGCAACAAGAGCCAGTGCGATAACAAATTCACATCCGACATTACGGTCGGGCCGTTCGTCTTCAATTACATATCAAACATTCTCCGGGCGAAGAAAACAATGTCAAATTCTACAAGCGTTACGGTTCTGGAACGAAAACTGCTTCGAGGCCCTGCATTCAGCGATGTCGATTGTCTTGGCAAGGAAGGACTGTCACAGATTCGTGATCTTCTCCTCAAAGGCGAGACCGGGTTAGAGTACCGACCATCTGCAGTATTCAATGCCGCAGAGTCTCCGGTCGGGGAAATCAATCTTCTGAAAGAGCGAAAGAGAAAGTCAGAAACAGCACTACAACGATTGCGGTCGCTCTATCTGTACGGCGATGCGAATATGCCGGAAAAGGACTATGTCTTGGAGCAAAAGAAAATCCTCGACGACATAAAGACCTGCGAAACCCGTCTTGCAGAACTGAACGGGATGTCATCCGAAGCACAGGACATCAGCGATGAGTTCGCAGACAAAGCGGCATATTTCATTATGGTCGAGAAATTATTGAGCGACGATTACATAGATTACGAAAAATACATATCAAACATTGATGCAAACATTCCTAGGAACTTCCTTACAGCGATTATTGACACCATTGAAATTAC
Source organism: Eubacteriales bacterium (assembly GCA_045643285.1). Taxonomy (GTDB): domain Bacteria; phylum Bacillota; class Clostridia; order Oscillospirales; family CAG-272; genus UMGS1696. Next base: position 82,293 of record JAZUKN010000025.1, on the reverse strand, counting down.
GAACGGAAGGGTATCTTCCATCAAATTCAAGAATGGTATGCTGCACGAATTCATCTACAAATAAGAAAACGCCGGGTTCATCCACGAACTCGGCGTTTATTTCATACAATATATCGAAATCACAAACGAAACCGTTTACAAAAAGTTCCCCGAAATTGTTAGCATACCCCTCGTACCTTATATATAAGACGGCGTTTTCAGGACAATTTCAGGCCAAAATCAGGATCAGGAGACACCCCCATAAAATCGAAAAACCCTTGAAATCAAGGGTTTTCGAGGGTTTTTCGTTCGGATCAGGCATCCTCTATACAATCAGCATAGCATCGCCGAAGCTGAAGAATCTGTATTTTTCTTCCACCGCGGTTTTATATGCGTTCATTATCGTTTCTCTGCCGGCGAGGGCAGATACAAGCATCAAGAGCGTGCTTTCGGGCAGGTGAAAATTCGTTATAAGCGCGTCGATCATTTTGAACTTATATCCCGGGTAGATGAAAATTCCCGTATCGGTGTCGACAGGATGAAGGATACCGTTTTCATCTGTTGCCGATTCAAGCACGCGGCACGATGTTGTACCGACTGCGATGATCCTTCCGCCTTTTGCTTTGCGCTCGTTGATTATGTCTGCGGATTCTTTTGTTACGCGGATGTACTCCGTGTGCATTTCGTGATCCTGTATCCTGTCTTCTTTGACCGGACGGAATGTTCCGAGCCCGACGTGAAGCAGTACTGGAACTATCGCAATTCCCTTTTCGCGTATCTTGTCAAGCAGTTCGGGTGTGAAGTGCAGTCCGGCTGTCGGAGCGGCGGCTGAGCCCTGTTCGCGTGAATAAACCGTTTGATATCGCTCGGGATCTTCGAGCTTTTTCTTGATGTACGGCGGCAGAGGCATCGTTCCGAGCAGATCGAGCGCGGAGAAGATCGAATCCGCGTCTTTCTTCACTTCAAATCTGACGAGACGCTGACCGCCTTCGATAACATCGAGAATGTGCGCCTCCATTACGCCGTCACCGAATGTCAGAACGTCACCGGGTTTCGCGCGTTTTCCGGGACCTGCGAGAGTTTCCCACACATCGTTTTCGCGCTGTTTTAAGAGAAGAAGCTCGACCGGTCCGCTTGACTCCGTCGGGATAGCTTTCTTTTCGTTTTCGTCGTAACGCATCGTCCTGTTCCCGATGATCCTCGCCGGAATGACGCGAGTATCGTTTATGACGAGAGTGTCGTCGGGGTTCAAGTAGTCTATGATATTGTAAAAATGTCTGTGTTCGATGTTCCCCGATTCTCTGTCAAGCACCAATAGACGTGACGCATCACGCGGCTCGACTGGTGTCTGAGCGATAAGCTCCTCGGGAAGATAATAATTAAAATCGGAGAGACGGAGGTCTGTCTCCGGTAGGTCGTTCTTTATCATTTTGTGTCCTTTTCGTTTCCGATATACACTCACTTTATTGACTTATCCGGCTGAATGTGCTATCATTACCTCGGGCGGGATAAGTGTCCGGTGCATATCATGATATAAGAGTGAATATGAAATCCGCATCAGTTATTATATACCATATTCGGCGTGTTTTCAACCTTTTTCACTCAAATATAATCAATGATACGGTACTGAACAATGAAAAAAGACAAACTGCCGTTTTTCGGTGCGGCTACTGCCCTGATAACACCAATGAACGGCGACGGATCAATAGATTTTGATTCACTCGGACGGCTGATCGACTTTCAGATAGAATCGGGGATAGACGCACTACTCGTTCTCGGAACAACAGGCGAGCCGTCTACACTGACAGAAGAAGAAAAAAGAAAAATTCTCTCGTTCGCACGTGACAGGATCGACGGACGTGTTCCGCTGATCGTCGGAACCGGCACGAACGACACAAAAAAGACCGCGGATTTTTCACGTTATGCCGCCGAAAACGGTGCAGACGCCGTACTTGTCGTCACACCGTACTACAATAAAACGACTGACGAAGGTCTTATCCTGCACTATAAAACCGTCGCAGAATCGTGCGATTGTCCCGTGATACTTTACAATGTTCCCACGCGCACGGGGATGAACATTTCGCTTCAAGTTTATAAAGAACTCTCCGGCGTCGAAAACATCGTCGGAGTCAAGGAAGCGTCGGGAAACATCGGAAAGGTCAGCGAAATCATTTCCGAATGCGGTGACAATCTCACAGTGTGGAGCGGAAACGACAGCGAAACCGTTCCCGTTATGGCGCTCGGCGGAGTCGGAGTCTTCTCGGTGCTCTCAAACATTATGCCGCGAGAAGTAGTTGAGATGACAAGTCTGATGAGATCCGGCAGATACACCGAAGCCGCAGAAAACGCTAAACGCCTGAACGGGATAACGAAAGCGTTATTTTCCGAAGTGAATCCGATACCGGTAAAAGAAGCGTGCAGAAATATGGGACTGACAAAGACCGCAGTCTGCCGTCCTCCGCTTTGCGGGCTCGGAGACAAAAACAGGCTCGCACTCGAAAATGAACTGAAAAAAATAAATCTGATATAAAAAACAGGAGAACAGAAAAATGCTTAACACAGGTATCGTTTCGGTAACATTCAGAAAACTCTCTGTCGAAGAAGTGGCAAAAGTCACGAAGAACGCCGGACTCAGCACGATAGAATGGGGTGGCGACATCCACGTTCCGCCGATGAATGAAGAGGCTATCGCAGATGCAAAGAAAGCGACCGCCGAAAACGGACTCACGATAGCGTCGTACGGCTCATACTTCAACTGCACCGGCGACGACGAAGAAATGGAGAAGAATCTGAAGACCGCTTCCCTGCTCGGCGCACCGAACATCCGAATCTGGGCAGGAAAACTCTGGTCGAACGACTATACGGACGAAACGAGAGCCGAATTTGTTAAAAGAATCAAGCATACAGTTCAGTCCGCCGCTAAGTACGGGCTTACCGTGTCTCCCGAATTTCACGGAGGAACGCTTACAGACGAGCTTGACAGTGCGCTCCGTCTCGTCGACGAAGTAAGTGAAGACAACTTCCGCCTCTACTGGCAGCCGAACCAGTTCAGAGACGACGGATACAACCTTCGTGCGATTAAAGGCGTTCTTCCCTATCTCTCGAACGTTCATGTGTTCTCATGGCACGAAAGCGATATGTATCCTCTCGCATGGGGAGAAAAAATGTGGAAGCAGTATCTTGATATAATCCGCTCGGACGGAAAAGACCACAACCTGCTTCTTGAATTCGTCTGCGACGGAACAGTTGAGCAGCTTTACAGGGACGCAGAAACTCTTCACGAGTGGGTGAGAGAGTAAATTGTTTAAGTTAACGAAAACGTGAGCAAATCTTGAGAGATTTACTCACGTTTTATTTTCTATATTTTAATTATTAACAATTTATATATAGACTTTTTGTTGAAAAAATACTATAATCAGTTGTTAATATTTTTCCAAAGGAGGAAAATGACTTCATGTCTAAAAAAGAAAAAAAACCTTCAACTATCAGAAGACTTGCGTCATGTATCGGTGAATACAAAGTCCCGACGATACTGACTCCGGTATTCATGATAGGCGAAGTCGGACTCGAAGTCCTTATGCCGTTCATCACTGCTGATCTGATCTCGGAGATACAGCACGGATGCGGTCTTGACGTTATAGTAAAATACGGTATTATCCTGTTCGTCATGGCTCTCTTGTCTCTCGGATGCGGTGCGGCGGGCGGATATACCGCTTCAAAAGCATCGGCAGGATTTGCAAAGAATCTGCGCTACAAAATTTTTGACAAGGTGCAGATGTTCTCGTTTGAGAGCATCGACAAATTCTCGTCCTCTTCCCTTGTCACCCGTATGACGACGGACATCAACAACGTTCAGATGTCGTTCATGATGATCATTCGTTCTGCGATCCGCAGTCCGATGATGTTCATTTTCGCAATTCTCATGGCGTTCCTAAAGGGCGGAAAACTCGCGTTCACTTTTGTTATCGTAATACCCGTTCTTGTGTTCGGTCTGATACTCATAGCTAAAAAGGCTATGCCCGCGTTCCATGCCGTATTCAAGAAATACGACAAGATGAACGAAGCTATCGAAGAAAACGTCACGGCAATGCGTACCGTAAAGGGATTTGTCCGCGAGGATTACGAAAAGAACAAATTCGAGAACGCCGCAGACTCGATCAGACGCGAATTCACGAAAGCTGAACGTATCGTCGCTTTCAACAACCCCTTGATGAATATTTGCCTATATTTCAATATGGTATTCATTCTTGCAGTCGGTTCAAAGCTGATCATCGGCTCTCAGGGTACTGTACTCGACGTCGGTGCGCTCTCCGCACTCATCACATACGGCGTACAGGTGCTTATGTCCCTTATGATGCTCTCGATGATCTACGTTATGATCACGCTGTCTATCGAATCGGTTCGCAGAATCGGTGAAGTCCTCGACGAAGAATCAACGCTCCGCAGTCCCGAAAACGCTGTTGAAGTCATCCCGGACGGTTCGATCGACTTCGAGGATGTAGGCTTCAAATATTCTGCAAAGGCCGAGCGCTTTGCACTATCCGACATTGATCTGCACATAAAATCAGGTGAGACGATCGGTATAATCGGCGGCACGGGTTCATCAAAATCCACGCTGATACAGCTTATTCCGCGCCTCTATGACGCAACGGTCGGAACAGTTAAAGTCGGCGGAAGAGATGTACGCGAATACGATCTAAAGTCGCTCCGTGATGCTGTTGCAGTAGTTTTACAGAAAAACGTGCTGTTTGCAGGAACTATAAAAGAAAACCTCCGTTGGGGCAACGAAAACGCAACGGATGACGAGATCGTCGAAGCGTGCCGTCTCGCACAGGCAGAAGAATTCGTTCTTTCTTTCCCCGAGGGATACGACAGAATGATCGACCAGGGCGGCGCAAACGTCTCCGGCGGTCAAAAACAGCGTCTCTGCATCGCACGAGCACTTCTGAAAAAGCCGAAGATACTTATTCTCGACGACTCGACAAGTGCAGTCGACACAAAGACAGACGCTCTTATCCGTCGCGGTTTTGAAACTTACATACCCGACACAACAAAGATCATCATAGCACAGCGTATTGCGTCCGTTGAACACGCCGATAGAATAATCGTCATGGACAACGGCACCGTTACTGATGTCGGTACTCACGACGAACTCCTGAAAACAAGCCGTATCTACCGCGAGGTTTACGAACAGCAGACGAAGGGAGGAGACGACAATGCCTAAAGCAAACAGAAAAGGTACGATAGAGCTCGGCAAGAACGGCAGACCTAAGCTGAATCTGAAAATAATCGGCAGAGTCGTGAAGATGCTCTTTAAGTTCTACCCCGTTCTTATGCCGCTCACCGTACTCTGTATCATTTTCTCAGCCGCAGTATCCGCTATCCCCGCAAACTTCCAGCAGAAAATTATCGAACTTATCGAAATATGGTATCAGACCGGTGACTGGGAAAGCGCAAAATCAGAGATCTTCCCTCTTATCTTCATTCTTATCGGGCTTTACATCGCGTCGATCATCGCAATGCTCACATACACACAGCTTATGGCGTACATTGGTCAGGGATTCTTACACAAGATGCGCGTCGAACTGTTCGACAAGATGCAGGATCTCCCGATCTCGTTCTTCGACAGAAAGCCGAAGGGCGACCTTATGTCGTACTACACAAACGATATAGACACGCTCCGTGAGCTTGTCACGCAGGCTCTCGTGAACGTTGTACGTTCTGGCGTTATCGTAGCCGTACTCCTTTATACGATGCTCAGGCTGAGCGTATGGCTCACCCTGCTCGTTCTGCTCGGAGTCGTTGCGATGTTCGCCGTATCCGCAAAGATCGGCGGAGGAAGCGCAAGATTCTTCATGAAGCAGCAGACGTCCGTCGGTAAGCTCGAAGGTTTCATCCAGGAAATGATGAGCGGTCAGAAGGTCGTAAAGGTCTTCAACCACGAGGACGAAGCAAGAAAAGACTTCACGGAGTTCAACAACAGGCTCTATGAAGACGGATTCCGCGCACACGCTTACGCGAACTCCCTCGGTCCGATCATTATGAACATCGGAAACGTGCTTTATGTTCTTACGGCGTTTGTCGGCGGTGTTCTGCTTGTCACAAAAGCACCGAACCTTTCTATTGCAGGACTTGCAATGGGTATTGATGTGGTTGTTCCTTTCCTCAATATGACAAAGCAGTTCACGGGTAACGTCAATACTGTATCACAGCAGATCAACGTAATCGCAATGGCAACAGCCGGTGCCGAAAGGGTATTCGCAGTAATCGACGCAGAGCCGGAAATCGACGAAGGATATGTAACGCTCGTCAATGCAGAAATAGATGAAAACGGAAACATCACAGAAAGCGAAAGCCGCACCGGTCACTGGGCTTGGAAGCATCCTCATTCAGCAGACGGTACCGTAACATATACACCTCTGGCAGGAGATGTCCGTCTTGAAGACGTTCATTTCAGCTACAATCCCGAAAAGATCGCACTTCGCGGCATTACGCTCTACGCAGAACCCGGTCAGAAAGTCGCGTTCGTAGGTGCTACCGGCGCAGGAAAAACAACTATCGCAAACCTGCTCAACCGTTTCTACGACGTAACGGACGGCAAGGTGAGATACGACGGTATCAACATCAACAAGATAAGAAAAGCTGATCTTCGCCGTGCTGTCGGTATCGTTCTTCAGGACACGAGCTTATTTACAGGCAGCGTACTTGAGAACATCCGCTACGGCAGGCTTGACGCATCCGACGACGACTGCAAAGCCGCCGCAAAGCTCGTGGGAGCCGACGACTTCATCACACGTCTTCCGGACGGTTACAATACAGAGCTGACCGGAAACGGCGCAAATCTGTCTCAGGGGCAGAGACAGCTCATCGCAATTGCGCGCGCCGCAGTTGCAGACCCGCCTGTCATGATCCTTGACGAAGCAACGTCATCCATTGACACGAGAACGGAAGCGATCGTCTCTCGCGGTATGGATAAGCTGATGGAAGGACGCACTGTCTTTGTAATCGCACACCGTCTCTCGACAGTCATGAATTCAGACGTGATCATGGTACTCGATCACGGTAAGATAATCGAACGAGGCAGTCACGACAAGCTGATCGAAGAAAAAGGCACATACTATCAGCTTTATACAGGCGCATTTGAACTTGAATAAAGCTTTACAAGCAAAAAACGTGAATTCCGTTTTGAACGAAATTCACGTTTTTTAATTTTATTTAGAATCATTCCTTGATTATTCTGCCATTATCCGACAGATTATATCTGACTTTTGAAAGCAGCTTGATGAGTGTAGCAGTTTCATTTACGGAAAGCCCTTCCATGGCGATTTTCTCTTCGGATTCGAAGAACTTTCTGAGAACAGAGACAGTCTCTTTACCCTTTTCTGTAAGAGTCAGGCGTGAAGCGCGGTGATCGATCTCGTCAACGTGTTTATCGATAAGTCCGAGATCGTCAAAACGCGACATAATAACGGAAACGGTCGGTTTTTTCATGTTTGTAATACGGACAATATCCTGCTGTGTACAACCCTCATTTTCGGAAATTTTCAGAAGAATCAGCCTTGCGCTTTCATTGAAATCGTACTCGAGTCCGCCTACTTTTGCAATTCTTTCAAATTCTATTCTTGCTATCTGATTTACAAGGATAAGTGTAGACTGCTCATTGTATACGTCAGTTTCTCCCGATGTCTTTTTCGCGGTTGATTTCTTAATATTTACCATACATACTCCTTATGTCATATTTTCACCGGAAAAATTATACAACATCGTATTAAAAAATGCAAGAACTTTTTTCAATTTTTTTCAACTTTTTTACTTAAATTTTGTACATTTTTCGCGTCTTTTTTCTTCAAACGGAGAATTAAATGCAAAAAAGCATTTCCATTCCAGGGAATTAACGGATAAAGATAGCTGTTTCTTCCGTCAACCGTACGATTTGTAATAACGAGAGCGAAAGCAATTATCAAACCTGCCGCAAAACCGTACCAGTGGAATAATGCGGTCAGAATTAACGTCAGCATTCGAATGAATTTGAATGCGTAACCGAGTTCATAGCTCGACTGGGTGAAGTTCGCTATAGCTACGAAAGACATATAAAGAATAACATCCGGCGAGAGCCAGCCGACGGACACCGCAAAATCACCGAGCAGTAGTCCACCGACTACCGAAAGAGAATTCGACAGCACGTTCGGCGTATTGAGAGACGCGAGCTTCAATCCGTCTATCGCAAATTCGGTGAGAATAAGCTGAGCAAGGATAGGAAGCTCACCGGGTTCCGACGGCACAATGAATTTAAGCCACTCCGGAAGAAGCTCCGGCTTCATAATAAGCCCGTACCACAGAGGCGTGACTATCATCGTCGCCCAGAAAATGAAATGTCTCAACAGACGAAGATAAGATCCGGTAAGCGGAGGAAAATAGTAGTCGTCCGTTTCTTCGAGGAAGTTGAACAGTGACGTCGGAAAAATCATCGCTTCGGGGCTGTTGTCAACGATAACGACTATTCCGCCCTCAAGTAATGTTGCCGCCGCCGCGTCCGGTCTTTCTGTTGAGCGTATCTTCGGAAACGGATTATACCACCGTGTTTTGATAAGCGATTCCGCAAGGCTTCTGTGTCCGAGAACGAGAGAATCGGTGTTCAATGATGAAATTTTATCACTGAGTCGTCGAACGTAGTCTTTGTCCGACCTGCCCTCCATATAGCATAATGCAATATCGGTTCGGGTGCTTTTGCCGACGTTCAGATATTTCACGGTCAGCTCCGGCGAACGTATACGGCGGCGTATCATAGAAATGTTCGAGATCATCGTCTCGACAAAACCGTCACGGCTTCCGCGCATAACTTTGTCGTTCTCCGGCTCTTCCGCGTCTCTTCCGGGGTATGTGCGAAGGTCTATTACAAGTGCTTCCGGACCGAATTTATCACAGAAAAACAGCGTACACCCGCTCATAACTGCAAGTACGAGCGAATCAACGGATGAAGTAACGTCAACTTCTGCTGATGTTATGCTCTTTTCCGCAAAATTACGTGCGTCTCCCTTCGTTCCGTTTCCGAAATCCTTTACCGTGACAACATAAGTGAGCAGTTTTTGCAGTGTTTCTGCTTTTAGAAATCCGTCGATATAATACATCACTATCCGCGCGTCAGAGATCAGCATTTCTTTTTTGAGAAGATCAAAACTGTCCTCAGGTCGGAGTATTGATTCAATCAGCGATATATCTTTATCAAATTCGCCGCACAGTTCCCCTTCGTATACTTTCATAAAAATCCCCCGTAATACTGTTTTTGATTGAGTATTGACGGGGGACAGATATTTTATTCGGTTTTTGTTTTGTTTTTGAAAAACTCGTAGTAATAACACGGGATCATACCGTTATATAGCTTGCGTATCTTGTCTGCGCGTCTGCCGTACAGCTTCGGGAAATTCTCGTTCGGCGTAATGACATATATCTGCCACCTTTCAAGCCGCGAGAAAGCCTCCCCCATTGCACGGTAGAGTTCTTCCGCTTCTTCGAGTGTGAGAAGGCGCTCGCCGTAAGGGGGATTCGTGACGATCGTGCCGCGTCTGCCGAGAGTGTCGATGTCAAGCGCGTCCATTTTGAAAACGTTCACTCTGTCGTCGACTCCTGCACGTTTTGCGGACGCGGTTGCGATTTCGACACATCCGTCGTCTATGTCCGTCGCGTATGCCTCAAAAGCGGTTGTTCGGTTGATCAAATCATGTGCCTTTTCTCTCGCGCGAATCCACGATTCGGCAGGAAAGAGCGGATACTGCTCCGAAACGAACGTGCAGTTCATCCCCGGCGCGATGTTTTTCATCATCATAGCGGCTTCTATGGCGATCGTACCCGAGCCGCAAAACGGATCCCACAATAATACATCCTCTCGCGGACGGGCTATCTTCACCATAGCGGCGGCAAGAGTTTCTCTTATCGGCGCGTCGACTGTCTCCGGACGGTATCCGCGTTTGTGTAGCGGCGTGCCTGAAAGGTCGATCATGAGACTTGCCCTGTCTTTTAAGATGAAAAATTCAATTTTATATCTCGTTCCTGTTTCGGGAAGCCTATCAAGTCCGTACTTTTCGCCGAGCCGCGAGCATATCGCTTTTTTGATTATCTTCTGGCAGTCGGGAACGGAAAACAGAGTAGATTTAATTGCGTGTCCAGATACGGGGAACTCGTCTTCCCTGCCGATATAGTTTTCCCATTCAAGAGCCTTTGTTCCGTCGAAAAGCTCGGTAAAAGTCCTTGCCTCAAACGCGCCGATACGAAGATAAAGCCGTTCGGCAAAACGCAGATTTATATTACATTCGGCGGCGGCATTTTCGTCCGCTTCAAAGGTGATGCGTCCGTCGATGTTTTCTGTCCTTTTATATCCGAGCTTATCTATTTCTTCACCGAGGAAGCCCTCAAGCCCGAACAGGCACGTTGCAGTGTAGAATAATTTCATTTTATTTCGGTACTCCGTTTATCTTCTTTAAGTTTCGGAACGTCCTTGCGCGGCAGTGTAAACGAGAATTTCACCCATTTGCCGTACTCGCTCTCGACTTTTATCTTTTCTTTATGCGCTTCGATGATAGTACGGCATATATACAGTCCGAGTCCTGCGCCGGTTTTGTCAAGACCGCGGCTTCGGTCGCTCTTGTAGAATCTGTCGAAAACGAGTGGCAAATCTTCCGCGGAAATCCCCTCGCCGTCGTTATAAACGCTTACTTCCGTTTTCGCCGCCGAAATATTCTTCACGGAAACTATATACTTTCCGCCGTCGTCGGAGAACTTTATCGCGTTGTCGCAGAGGTTGTACAAGACTTGATGGATCGCGTCGCGGTCGGCGCTTACGTACATATTGTCTTCGTCTACTTCAAATCGAACGTCCAGGTGTTTTTCTTCGAGCCTCTGTTCATTTGAAATAATAATTTCTCTTGCCATTTCGCATACATCGAACGGTGTTTTCGTGAATTTTCGCTCGCCTGCCTGGATTTTTGTTATATCGAGCAAGCTCGAAACAAGCCGCGACAGACGTCTGACTTCGGAAGAGATAACTCCGAGATAATGCGGAACTTCCGTTTCGGGGATTGCACCGGAGAGAATGCTGTCGATAAAACCGGAGATCGTCGTCATGGGTGTTCGAAGGTCATGAGACACGTTTGCGAGGAACAGGCGGCGCGTTTCTTCACTTCGCTGAAGTGAAGCCGCCATATTGTTAAACGCCGCAGCAAGCTCCCCTACCTCGTCGTCTCCCGTAACGGGAACACGAGCGTCAAAATGACCGACCGCAAACTCCTTTGCGGCTTTCGACATTGCGCGGAGAGGGGATACGAGCTTTTCCGTTATGAAATATACGGCGATAAGTGCGGCAAGCATAAGCCACAACGTCGACATAACTATAGTTTTTATCATGGCTTCAAGGAGATCGTCCATGTCGTTTTTCATCGTCGACGTCATTACCGAGCAGATCGTTTTCCCGTCGTCGGAAAGGATTGAAGTCGAATATGTACGCTGTTTTTCTGCGAAAAAACCGTCAAGATTATCATTACGCTTTACGGTTTCGCCCGTGAAGAGATTATCTTTGAGCGTATCGGGCAGGACGAGCGCGGAATCCGTTATCCTGCCGTTCTCATCCGCGTAATCAGAGGCATAAGACGAACCGCCGGCAAGAATGATCTGTCCGTTTTCATCTGCGATAAAAATCACTATATCGTCAAGATTTGCGCTCATCGCACCAAGGAAAGTCACGACTCTGTCACCGTTTTCGCCTATATAATCCGAAAAGTCATCGTACGGTTTTCGCTTCAGCTCGCGTCCGATATAGTCAACCGTACCTTCCGTGACATTTTCAAGGATTCGGTTTTTGTTGTTTCCGTCATAGAGATTGACGAGAGTTGTGATTACTGTTGTCGATATGATAATACTGACTATGATTATCAGCATGAATGCTGTTAAATACTTAACAAAAATACTTTTGAACATTGTTCACTCCGTATATGGGATTTTCTCGTATTGATTATACTATAATATCCTATCAATTACAAGTCGGCGTACAAAAAAAGTTCCTTATCTCCGCAACGCGAAGATAAGGAACTTGTGATTTTTACTGATTGAGTTCAAACTTGTAACCGACGCCCCAGACGGTCTTGAGCGCCCATTTGTCGGACACACCTTCGAGCTTTTCACGGAGTCTCTTGACGTGAACGTCGACCGTGCGGGAGTCACCGAGGTAATCAAATCCCCATACCTTATCGAGAAGCTGGTCGCGCGTGAAAACTCTGTTGAAGTTCGATGCAAGGAAATAGAGAAGCTGTAATTCCTTCGGAGGAATTTCAACGACTTCGCCGCGGAGCTTAAGCTCATATTTGTTTTTCGATATTTCGATATTGTCGAATTTGATCGTTTCTTCATCGGACTGCGTATCGTGCGCGGAATAACGTCTCAGAACGGCTTTGATCCTTGCCGACAGCTCTTTCATGTCAAAAGGCTTTACAACAAAGTCGTCCGCGCCCATTTCAAGGCCTACAACCTTATCGAGTACTTCGTCCTTTGCAGTGATCATAATGACCGGTTTAGACGAGATCTGTCTGATCTCACGGCAGACCTGGTTGCCGTCTTTGTTCTTCGGAAGCATTATATCGAGAAGCACAAGGTCCGGCTCGTACATCTTGAAGTAGTTCATTCCCTCGATGCCGTCGCCTGCTGTTTTGACCTCATAACCCTCATTTTCAAAATAATATTTCAGTAAATCGCAGATATTGGGGTCATCGTCGATAACAAGAAGCTTTGTTCCCATTAAGTTTACCTCCGTCATTTTCTCATAATCGTGTCAATAAATCTACATTACGGATTCATTGTAATATAGAATTATGAACACTGTGTGAACAATGGGTGATATTCTTCTTAATTTGTGAACAAAATTGCGCCGGGATGAAAAAATCCGCAGAATAACCGCAAATCCCTTGAAAATAATATAAAAGCATAGTATAATATAGGATGAAAATTTTTGAATCCAAAGAAAGGAACGCCGCACGGCGTAACCGTAACGATATGAAACTCGGCATAATAGGACTTCCGAATGTAGGAAAATCCACACTTTTCAATGCACTTACAGGAGCAGGCGCACCAAGTGCAAACTACCCGTTCTGCACGATAGACCCGAACGTTGGAGTCGTACAGGTACCGGACTCACGTCTTGACAGACTCGCCGAAATGTATTCACCTGAGCTTTACACCCCTGCAACAGTCGAATTTGTCGACATCGCCGGACTTGTCCGCGGTGCATCAAAAGGTGAAGGACTCGGCAACAAGTTTCTCTCGCACATCCGCGACTGCGACGCTGTTATCCACGTTCTCCGCTGCTTCGAGAACGGCGACATCATCCACGTTGACGGCAACGTAGACCCGATCCGCGACCTCGAAACGATAAATATGGAGCTGATCTACTCCGATATAGAACAGCTTGAAAAGCGAATTGAAAAGCTCACAAAGCTCGTCCGCGGTGACAAAACTTTACAGCCTCAGCTCGATCTGTACGAAAGAATACTTGCATCTCTCAACGAAGGCAAAACCGCGCGTCAGGTTGAACTTTCCGAAGACGATATTGCTCTTCTCGGCGACGCAAATCTTCTCACGCTCAAGCCGATAATCTACGTTGCCAACGTCAGCGAAGACGAAGCTGCAGAAGTCTCTCCCGACAACGAAATGTTCAAAAAAGTCAAGGAAGCGGCAGACGCCGAGGGTGCGGAAGTCATTCCAGTATGCGCCGGAATCGAAGCTGAGATCGCCGAGCTTGACGCCGACGAAAAAGCGATGTTCCTCTCCGATCTCGGTATTACCGAAAGCGGTCTTGACCGTCTTATCAAAGCAAGCTATACCCTGCTCGGCTACATAAGCTATCTTACCGCCGGACCGAAAGAAGTAAGAGCGTGGACGATAGTTCGCGGCACAAAAGCACCGCAGGCGGCAGGAAAGATCCACAGCGACTTCGAGAGAGGCTTCATCCGTGCCGAGATCGTATCGTTTGACGATCTTATGGCGTCCGGTTCAATGGCAGTCGCAAAGGAAAAAGGACTCGTCCGCAGTGAAGGCAAAGAGTACGTTATGGCTGACGGCGACGTAGTTCTGTTCAGATTCAACGTTTAAGCTGATTTAAGAAAGAGGAAACTAATGGACAGTTATATTTCTTTCCCCGGACTCGGGATTGAACCGTTTCACATCAATAAAGTTGCTTTCTCTCTGACGATTGGAGAGCATACCTTCAGCGTAGCGTGGTACGGTATTCTGATCACGTTCGGAATGCTTCTCGCCGTCATTATTGCGATGTCGCTCTCGAAATACGAGAAAATCAAAACCGACGATATAGCAGATCTTGCGATTTTCTCAATACTTTTCGGTGTCCTCGGCTCACGCATTTACTATGTTATCTTCACGTGGAACGAGTTCCCGTATCTCGTCACAAATAAATCTTTCTTTGAAAATATTTTCTTAACGCTCAAAAATATCATAGCTATATGGGAGGGCGGTCTTGCGATATACGGCGGTGTCATCGGCGGCATCCTCGTGGCGATAGTTTTCTCGAAAGTCAAGAAAATCCACTTTACACGGATAATCGACGTTCTCGCGCCGTGTGTTATGATCGGGCAGATCGTAGGACGTTGGGGAAATTTCGTCAATATGGAAGCTCACGGCGGCGAAACAACGCTTCCGTGGCGCATGGGACTGCTCTACGGCGACGCGGCTACAGGCACTTGGCTCACCGAACAATACGTTCACCCGACTTTCCTTTACGAATCACTGTGGAATCTCATCGGACTGATAATTCTTCTCTCTATCTACAAAAAGAAAAAATTCGACGGGCGCAACGCTGCGTTCTACTTTATATGGTACGGCTTCGGACGTTTCCTCGTTGAAGGTCTGCGTACAGACAGTTTGTATATCGGCGCACTCCGCGTCTCGCAGGTAGTCGGACTTGTTTCCGTTGTCGTAGGTATTCTGATGATGATATTCCTGCCGAAGATCACACCGCGTGAGACCAAAGAACAGGTCGCCGAACAAACCGAAGAAAAAGGAGAATGACCGTGGCTCACATCATAGACGGCAAGAAAATCTCCGCGTACGTTCGTGCGGATATAGCGGAGAGAGCGCGTGAGTTTACCGAAAAATCGGGCGTGACACCGGGACTTGCAGTAGTAATCGTCGGAGAAGATCCGGCGTCGAAAGTTTACGTCCGCAACAAGAAAAAAGCGTGCGAAGAAGTCGGATTCTATTCCGAAGTCCACGAGTTGCCCGAAAACACAACCGAGGAAGAACTGCTCGCTCTTCTTGAAAAAATAAAAGCGAATGAAAAAATCCACGGTATTCTCGTACAGCTTCCGCTTCCGAATCAGATAAACGAAAACTGTGTGATAAACGCGATACCGCCCGAAAAAGATGTAGACGCATTCCACCCCGAAAACGTCGGACATATCATGATAGGCGACTATGCCTTTCTTCCCTGCACTCCTGCCGGTGTGATGAAAATGCTCGAGTACGAGGGTATCGACGTGAAAGGCAAAGAATGTGTCGTGATCGGGCGCTCCAACATCGTCGGCAAACCCATGGCGATGCTCCTGCTCCACGCAAGCGGAACGGTGACGGTATGCCATTCAAAAACCGTGGATCTCGCAGAAGTGACGCGCCGTGCAGACATTCTCGTCTCGGCAGTCGGCAAAGCCGGATTTGTCACGGCTGATATGGTAAAGGAAGATGCCGTTGTCATCGACGTCGGAATGAACCGAAACGCCGACGGAAAACTCTGCGGAGATGTGGCATTCGACGAAGTCGCCGAAAAAGCGTCGGCTATAACACCCGTACCGGGCGGAGTCGGCGTAATGACGATAACGATGCTGCTTGAAAACACCCTCAAAGCCGCAGAAATGAGTGTAAAAAAGTAAAATAAATGAAAAAATCCCGAAAAAAGTGGAGAAAACCGCTTGACTTCGGGATTTTTGCGTGATATAATTATATTTGCCGCATGATGTGGGTTCAAATGCCGCAAGGCTACCCCTGTCAGCGAGTTCACAAAAGAAAGTGAGGTGCTTTTCAGAATGTTCGCAGTAATCGAAACAGGCGGAAAGCAGTACAAGGTCAACGAGGGTGACGTTATCTTCGTTGAAAAGCTCAATGCAGAAGAGGGAGAAAAGGTCGTATTCGACAAGGTCCTTCTTGTTGCAGGAGAAGACGGAGTAAAATCCGGAAACGCAGTAGCAGGCGCTACAGTTTCAGCTAACGTAGTAAAGAACGGCAAAGCTAAGAAAATCTACGTTATGACCTACAAGCCGAAGAAAAACGAGAAGAAGAAAATCGGTCACAGACAGCCTTACACCAAGGTACAGATCGAGAAGATCGCGTTTTGATTTGAAGAAAGCCGGACTCACGGCTTCACGAGGTGATCGGACGTGACGAAAATCACATTTTTCAGAAAAAACGGCGTGTTTTACGGGTTCAAGGAGACAGGTCACACGGGATTCGGCGAAGAAGGAGACGATGTTCTCTGTGCCGCACTCTCCGCAATGACGATGCTCATACTCAACACGCTCGAGGTCGTAATGGAATGCCCCGTCGACTACAAGATCGACGACGAGACAACGGACATAACGATGCGGTGCTTATCCGCTCTTCCCGATCACGAGAAGGACGAAAAAAAGCGTTTCGCAGCCGCCGGAGTCATCGAGGGATATTTCGTACAGCTAAACGATCTCACCGAAGAATACTTTGATTATCTCGATGTTGAAGTCAGTGAAGAATAAGGCACACATTAAAAATTGGAGGAAATAACAATGATAAGAATTAGTTTACAGTTCTTCGCTCACAAGAAAGGTGTCGGTTCTACAAAGAACGGCCGTGACAGCGAATCCAAACGACTCGGCGTTAAGAAGGCAGACGGTTCCGCAGTTATCGCGGGCAACATCATCATCCGTCAGAGAGGTACACACATCCATCCCGGCAACAATGTAGGTCGCGGCACAGATGATACTCTCTTTGCTCTCATCGACGGCAAGGTAAAGTTTGAAAACATCGCTAATGGCAGAAGACAGGTCAGCGTTTACGCAGACTGAGTTTTTCGCCCGTTTCACAAAAGACAAGCCATACGGTAAATGCCGTATGGCTCTTTTGTTTGGTGTTGGTGTTGCAGGGACAATCCCTCAGTCAACTTCGTTGACAGCTCCCTTTGCACAAGGGAGCCATTTGCTGAATTAAGTGACGTTTCATAAAAAAGAGGAACTATCGGAATAGTTCCTCTTTCTCTGTCTTAATTGCACGCTTCTCCCGCCGGAACGCGACTGATTTCTACAGTACCGTCCTTCATGATATATTCGGCAGAATCATATATCCGAGTATTTCCGTCGTTTTCAGTTATACTGATAAATGGCGCGTTCTCGATTATTACATCCAAACTGCCGTCTGAATACTGTATGAACTCAACATATCGAACCGAAAACAGCTCATCCGGATAATAATACATCCATATTTCTTCATTGCCTTCCGAAATAGTGTCCTCCTTATAATACTTTACGGACTTTCCGCGCTTTTGTGCTCTTTCGGCGAAATATGCGTCAACGTCAGAATATGTACCGGTTTCATCATCGACAACGTCGGATATTTCAAAATATTTGTGCTCCGGAGTGATTTTGCACCCTCTTACGAATGATTCAAGCTCTTCTTCACCGTATACGGTCTCTTCATCAATCTGTTCCGGCTGATGTGTTTCTTCCGTTTTGATCGGGTTCGTGATAAAGCAAACCGCAAATATAGCACAGACCAAGACTGACGCAGTGATCACCCACAATGCAGGTTTTTTGTAAGTTAACACGTTTTTTATCCTCTCTTTCACTGAATTTTCACCGAATGCCAAAGGACAAGCGGTGATTTGTCTTATGGGAACGCTTGATCGAAGCAGCAATTCGGAATAAGGCTTCCGCGCGTCACGTCCGAACTCTGCAAGTACACGTTCATCGCAGGCAAGCTCTATGTCGCGGCACAAGAGCATATATGCGAGCCAAATAACGGGATTGAACCAATAAACCGAAAGAAGAACATAACCGATCGGCTTCCACAGGTGATCAAGCCGTTTGATATGCGCTCTCTCATGTGCAAGCATAAAGTCACGGTCGTCTTCCTTGAAGGATGACGGTATAAATATCTTAGGACTCAGCACCCCTAAGATAAACGCTGTTCCGATCCTGTCAACAAGAAAAACGTTCTTTTCGATTCTGATTCCTTCACGGGTTTTAGATTTAAGCGAAAAATAACTGAAAAAATAGTATCCGAGCATCAGAACGACGCCGAAAAGCCATATTATTGACAGAACATTTTCGACACTGACGTCATTATTTCCGACAGAAAGAGAACTATTAACGTTGGAGATGTTCTCTGCCGATACAACACTGTCGGATTTTTCAGTCTCTGAAACAAGAATCACTTCTCCGATAGGCTCAAGGTCCGGCACAAGACTTATCGGACTTTTCAGAGAAAACGGACAGACAAGTCTGAATGCTACAACGAGCCAAAGAAGACAGGTGATTTTCTTCGGAGATTTTCGCATAACAAATCTGAGAATAATGATCGCAAGAACCACGATTCCTGCGGTAATACTCATTCCGACGAGCTTCTCAAATACGGATTCCATTATTTTTCACCCATATTGTCGATCATTCGCCTGATCTCTTCTATTTCCTCAGAAGACAGTTTTTTCCGTCTCGAAAATGCCGCGATAAATGCAGGTAATGATCCCGAAAATGTATCGTCGACAAAATTCTCACTTTGAACCGAAAAAAATTCTTCCTTTGAAATAAGAGATGAAACAACCCCGTTATTGTTGATAAAAAGTCCTTTATCGCACAGTCTGCGCAATACCGTGTATGTAGTTGACTTTTTCCATCCGAATTTTTCCTCCGCGGCAGTTACAAGCTCCGCAGACAAAACAGGTTCTCTTTCCCATATAATGTCTGCAAATTCCGTTTCAACCGTTCCCATTTGATAAAACATTCTTTTTTCCTCCGTGCACGTTGGTCTACTATTTGTAGACCCATAACCATTCTACACTATGTAGACCAAATTGTCAATACATTTTCAAAAAATTATTGCAAAAATTTCAACACATACGGACAGCTTTCAAAGTGCAAATTAGTGTATGGATCAATCAAGCAAAATTCGCAAAAAAGCTGGTGGAATTATGAAAATGAAAACAATATTTAAGAGGACCGCGGTTCTCTTCATTATTATAGCCGTCCTCGCCGTTCCCTGTTTTGCGGCTGAGAGACACGTCGCTGTCGGCGGTATGCCGTTCGGAGTAAAGCTGCTCGCAGACGGGATCGTCGTTGTCGGTTTTTCCGACGTCGAAACTTCCGGAGGCACTGAAACACCTGCGTACAGTGCAGGACTGAGAATAAATGACGTTATAAAAAAAGCCGGAGGTGAGGAAGTCCGCACCTCTGCCGAGCTTATCTCAAAAATTGAGAACTGTTCTGACAGCATAGAAATAACATTCGAGCGCGACGGGCGCGAATCAACGATCTCACTCTGCCCTGCTCTTGCATCCGACGGCAAGAAAAAAAGCGGTATGTGGATCCGCGACACTACCGCAGGAATCGGAACGGTAACGTTTATCGATACGCAGACGGGAGCGTTCACCGGGCTCGGTCACGGAATCTGCAATCCGACGACGGGAGAGCTTATCCCAATGGAGCGCGGCACTGTAGTCGACGTGCGTATATCGGGGATAACTAAAGGAGTCTGCGGCACGCCGGGCGAGATAAAGGGATACTTTACCTCCGACAAATCGGGCGTACTGCTCGGAAACACGCTCACAGGCGTGTACGGTGTATTCTCGGACATTCCTACTGACGATATTCCCGTCGGCGACGTCGTTCTCGGTGAGCGTTCTGACGTTTCTGAGGGGGATGCGTATATCTGGTGTACGCTCGACGACGGCAAACCGGAAAAATATTCGATCACGATCGACGATATCAACTACGAAAGCACAGACAACCGTTCGTTTACGGTAAAAGTCACGGACGACGCGCTGATCGGTAAAACCGGCGGAATCGTGCAAGGCATGAGCGGCAGTCCTATTATACAGAACGGAAAGCTCGTGGGTGCAGTCACGCACGTCCTTGTGAACGAACCGACGGAAGGCTACGGTATCTTCATCGACAGCATGGTCGATATGCTTCCAGAAATCATGAAATAAGTGGAAAGAATTTTTCTGCATAAGGAAAGCGGTATTCTGTCAATAATTATCGTGTGATATTCAAGCGACAGAAGGCAGAAAAATGTACCGTAACAAAGTTGAAATTTGCGGCGTTAATACGTCAAAGCTACCTGTTTTATCATCAAGTGAGAAAAAAGAACTCTTGAAAAAAGCAAAAAACGGAGATACCGACGCGCGGGATATGCTGATTTCCGGCAATCTGCGGCTTGTGCTGTCGATAATCCAGCGTTTCACCGGACGGCACGAAAATATGGACGACTTATTCCAGGTCGGGTGCGTCGGGCTGATAAAAGCTATCGACAATTTTAATACGGACATCGATGTGGAACTGTCGACTTACGCCGTGCCGATGATCATAGGTGAGATACGGCGGTATCTCAGAGACAACAATTCGATCCGCGTGAGCCGTTCAGTGAGAGATCTCGCGTACCGCGCTCTTGCCGCCAAGGAAAAACTGTCTGCCGTATCTCAAAACGAGCCTACTATTGAAGAGATCGCCGCAGAAACAGGCGAAAAAGTCGCGGCGGTCAGTCAGGCGCTTGAAGCGATAGTCGAACCGATTTCTTTGTACGACACCGTTTATTCTGACGGCGGAGACTCGATCTACGTTATGGATCAGGTGAAGGACGACAGTGCAAGCGACGAATTATGGCTCGAAGATATTGCGCTCCGAGAAGCGATAAAGAATCTGAGTGAAAAAGAGCGGACTATTATCAGCCGACGGTACTATGCAGGCAAAACACAAATGGAGATCGCCGACGAGATCGGAATATCGCAGGCGCAGATCTCACGACTTGAAAAAAGCGCGCTCGCAAAGATAAGAAAAGAAATGTAACAAAAAAGAAAGTTCAGTATTTGAAACTGAACTTTCTTTGTTTGTGACCTTAAAATCAGTCGTCAATGTAAGGAAGAAGAGCGACCATTCTTGCTCTCTTGATAGCGAGAGTAAGCTGTCTCTGGTGCTTAGCGCAAGTGCCGGAGATTCTTCTCGGAAGGATCTTGCCGCGCTCGGATGTGCATTTCTTGAGTCTGTTTACGTCCTTATAGTCGATAGCGGTTACATTATCGGCGCAGAATGTGCAGACTTTCTTTCTTCTGTTTCTGTTCATCGGACGCTGTCCCATTCTTTCACGGGGAGCATCTGTTCTTTCGTTTTCATGAGCAGTAGCAACTTCTTCAGCTACAACTTCAGTCTTTTCTGTATCCATTGTTGTTTTATCCTCCTGTTAAATTTGTGTTGTGAATTACTCAAAACGGTAATTCTTCGTCATCCGAAATCTGTTCAAATTTCGGTGCGCCTTGATTCTGATATGCGCCGTCGGAATATCCGCTCGGCACATAAGAGGGTGCGGGACCCTGCTGGCTGTACGTCGGTGCGCCCTGTCCCATCGGGCTTTCGCTCTTTGAATCAACGAAATAAGCATTGTCAACAACGATCTCCGTTGCGTAACGCTTCTGTCCGTTCTGGTCTACCCAGTTTCTTGTCTGGAGAGTACCTTCAATGCAAATCGAGCTTGCCTTACGGAAATAGCGCGTGATAAATTCGGCAGTCTGTCTCCATGCCGTGACATTGAAGAAATCTGCCTGCGCTTCTTCACCGTTCTTTCCGCTGTAACGTCTGTTGACGGCAACGGTGAACGATGTTACGGAAATGCCGGAGGGAGTTGTCTTAAGTTCAGGATCAGCTGTAAGTCTGCCGCCGATTATAACCTTGTTGAATGAGAAATTTGCCATTTTAACCTCCTCTTCGGGTCGTCCGTGAGCTTACGCCTCTGCCTTGTCTTCGTGACGGATCACGATGGAACGGAGAATGCCTTCGGTGATACCGAAAATTCTCTCGAGTTCACTCGGAAGAGTGCCTTCGCTCTTGAAGTTAACGAGTACGTAGTAGCCTTCGCTCTTATCATTGATAAGATAAGCGAGTCTCTTCTTGCCCCACTCGTCGATGCTTTCGATTTCACCGCTCTGAGCGATGAGAGAAGTGAGCTTCTCAACGAGAGCCTTCGTCGCCTCTTCTGTCAAATCAGGATCGATAACAAAGAGGGTTTCGTAAGAGTTGATGATCTTTTCCATATTTTTACCTCCCTATGGACTTCAGACCGCCGTTTAAGTTGAATTTCGGCGGTAGAGAGACGGGTCGCAAAAACGCCCGTTCAATCGTTTATTTTATCACATAAAGAAAAATTTGTCAATGCCTTTCTGCGAAAAAATCCGAAAAATCCGCATTATTTCACGGAATATACGGTCCGTATCGGCGCACGAACTCATCTCTGAGTATCGCGCACGTTCCTATCGAGACATATTCGCCCTTGACGTACATCGAATCCCGGCCGACGCCCTCGAATTTCATGCCGAGTTTGTCCATTACCGCACGCGAACGAATGTTATCCGTCATATACTTTGCTTCGATCCTGTGCAGTCCGAGATCGTAAAAGCCGAACGTCATAACACGGCGTACTGCCTCCGGTGCGATCCTGATTCCCCAGAACGCGGGATTGAGGACGTACCCTACTTCCCCGCTGTCCGCGTCAAAATTGAATCTTGTAAAGCCGCAGGTGCCTATCATTTTCCCGGTCTGCTTCCATATAACTCCCCAGTCGTAAAAATCACCGGAACGGTACCGAGACTGGAGATAGGAGATATAACGCCCTGTGTGGAATCTGTCCGGGTGAGGCTCCCAGAGAAGATACCTCGTTACTTCGGGATCACAGGAATACTCAAACATATCGTCGGTGTCACGGCGAACGATCTTTCTGAGAAGAAGCCGTTCAGTCTCAAGCTCCGGCGGCTCGCGGAATACTCGCATTATGCTCTCTCTGTCCATTCTCACGGATACGTACCTCCTATTTCACGATTTTCACCTCTATTATATATAATATTAACCCGGTTTTCAATATTATTTTGTTTTTATTTACAATTCGGGTGTTGTATTACCGAAAAGACTATGATAAAATATGTACCGTCGGACATTTTATTCCGCTTGTCCTCATATAATGGTACAGCTTTTATTGAGGAGTGAAAAAATGGACGACACCGAAAACTTTCTCGCGCACTTGAAATCCGAGCTTACACGCCGCGTACTGCGCTCTTTTCTCGCGTTCTTCGCACTGTATGCCGCCGCACTTGTGAT
This sequence comes from Eubacteriales bacterium, assembly GCA_045643285.1. GTDB lineage: Bacteria > Bacillota > Clostridia > Oscillospirales > CAG-272 > UMGS1696. The sequence continues at coordinate 58,945 of JAZUKN010000025.1, read as the reverse complement.
ATCGTTTTTTTTATTCAACAACTTTGACTTCGGAAAATACGTCGTCGCGTGCGATGGGTCCGGCGTCGGAATAATAAACGGTATCGGTAATGCAGTAAAGTCAGTCTTCCCTCTTGCACTCTCGATGATCCTGATTTACCTGTCGGCATACTCACCGTTCTGTTCGGCGATGTCCGCCGTATCTGCCGCATATTTCGGTCTATCGCTCGGTATGTCAGCCGCGCTGATCGGGCGAAAAATGCTCGTCGGCGTAGGGACAGGCTGGAGAGTTGCGGCTTGGCTCTCATTTGCGGCAGCAATGGTGATGATGCTGTTCTCTGCTGTATCAATGCTTTATTCATGTGCGCTCACATATACATTCAGTCGAGGCGAAAAACGGTATTTCCGTTCGCTTGCTGCTGAATACACGAAATGTTTTCTCGTAATATCTGGCGGCGTATTCGTTCTCGGATGCGCGTCTGCCCTATTTATATAATCTCATCTCAACCATGCGAGGTAAGGAATGTCAAATTATCAAAGTCCCGAAGAAGAACGCCACTCTCTTGACGAAATTGAAGAAGCAGAGCAGGCGGAGCTAAGAGAAAAACGCAAAGAAGAACGGAAGCAGAAATTCAATCTCTTTGACAGATGGAACCGCGAACGCGACGATGCACAAGAAGAAACGCCTATCTGTGAAGAGCCGACCGTCGCCAACTTTTTCAAACTCGTCGGCAGAAAGATAAGCCAGCTTTTGTCCGTCAATCTTCTTTTGATTTTCGGAAATTTCCCGATTTTCTTCATTCTGTTCGGAATGAGCGGTTATCTCTCGATACACGCGTCTCAGCCGATGTTTGCTGTCTATGCACCGCTGAAAGGTGCATTGATGTTCGGGAATAATGCCGCCAACTCCGCACTTATGACGATATTCTCGCGCCAGGCTGAAGTCACGGTATTCACGACAGCCGACTACATCATGTTCGGACTCGGTGCGCTCGTCATCATAACGTACGGACTTGTGCGCGTCGGCGTGACGTATATTCTCCGCAATATTTTCCGCGGCGAACCGATATTCCTGATGCACGATTTCTTCTATGCGATCAAGCGGAACTGGAAGCAAGCCATTCCCATGGGAATAATCGACCTCGGCGTTATCGCACTCATCGCATACGACCTTGTTTTCTTCAATATCAACTACAACGTGAGCATGGTGATGAGCATAATGTTCTTCATGAGCATAGCGTTCGCGTTTATATGGTTCTTCATGCGTCCGTATCTCTATATCCAGCTCGTGACGTTCGACATCGGCATCTTCAAGAACATCAAAAACTCGTTCCTTTTCACGATGATCGGCTTCAAACGCAATTTTATGGTACTTCTCGGAACGATAGTTGTCCTCGCACTGAACTGGTTCCTGTTCCGTCTCTATCTTCCTATCGGAATCATTCTTCCGTTCGTTATCGTGCCGGCGCTTCTCATTATTATGGGAATCTACGGCGCATATCCGAAGGTAAAGCAGATAATGATAGATCCGTATTACTCGGAATCGGGAGAGGAAACCGAGGAGTGATCACCGATCAAAACATTTCATTATTGTTTAAGAGCGGCTTCATTGCCGCTCTTTTCTTTTTGCCCGAAAAAACACGAATACCTTGACTTATATCATAATTCGGTGTATAATTATTGTGTTATAAAATGCAATTTTTGTTTGTACGGTGAGATTTTATGTCACATCCCTCAAAGAAAATCACAATTCCGGACGGAATCGTTCTGCTCGTTCTCGTTATAGTGACCGTTGCGGTGGCTTTCGCCGTCTATTCCCGCAAATCGGACGGCACGTACTTCACCGTAACAACGCCGGACGGATGCGAGATCTATTCCCTTTCCGACGAGAGAGAATTTTCGATAACATCAAACGGGATCACACTGAAAATCAAAGTATCAGGCGGAGCGGTTTCGGTAACGGAATCTGACTGTCCCGACGGGATATGCGTTCACCACGGTGCAATTTCAAAGTCCGGCGACCCGATAGTTTGTATTCCGGCGAGGGTGGTCATAGAAATAATCGACGGCGGAGGTGAGCGGGATGAAGACTTTACAGTCGGATAAAAAAATCTCGGTCATAGCGACAGATGCGCTACTTCTCTGCGCCGCGCTTGTGCTGTCATACGTCGAAGCCGTACTGCCGCTCGATTTCATCGCACTTCCGGGATTCAAGCCGGGGCTTGCAAACATCGTCATCACCGTTGCGGCGTTCCGCTTTTCCGCACTTCACGCGGCTGTTATCTCACTCGCACGTGTGTCGATCGTATTTCTTCTGTTCGGGAACCCGATTTCGTTTCTGTTCTCGCTTTTCGGCGCGGTGCTTGTCATCGTATGTCTGTTAGTCTTAACTAAACACTGCTCCGCCCTGTCATTTGTAGGCGTGTCGCTTATATGTGCGTCCGCTCACAATCTCGGACAGTTCGTCGCGTCTCTCCTGCTCGTCGGTCCGTCCGTTACGGCGTATCTTCCGATTCTTTTAATCGGCGCGATGATCTTCGGAGGAATAAACGGCACTGTGCTGTGCCTCTTACCCGATAAAATCTACAACTTCTCTCAAAAGGAGCCGTTATGAAAAACATATCCCGAAATATTGTTTCTCTTCTGCTTGTGCTTTGCATGATTTTTGTGCTTTTTTCCCTCTTCGGATGCGAAAAAGAACAGGCTGAATATCTCGACTTCGATTATTTTGAAATGGATACGTTCATCCGCATCCGTCTTGCGAGGTCTGCCGGTGCGCTCGGTTTCCTCAGCGAAGATTATCTCCGCTCCGTTGCCGACGAATGCGACAAAATCTTGCAGGAGCTTGATCTTGAGCTGTCCTCGCACAACAAAAACTCGGAATTATATTCACTCAACTCAGACGTCGGTATGATGCTCGGCGTTGACGAACACCTGCTGACAACTCTCGGCACTGCCGAAAAGCTCCGTTCCCTCACAGGAGGTGCGTACGATTATACGCTCGGCGCGCTGACTGAGCTGTGGAACGTGAACGGCGGCGGCCCCGTTCCGTCGGCGGACGACATACAGGACGCACTTTCTCATTCGGGAGAGGACAAATTCACGATCGACGGCACCACAGTCAAAAAGAGTGACTCAAAGGCGAAAATTGACCTCGGCGGCATCGGAAAAGGCATGGCTACGCAGATTATTCTCGATTATCTCGCCACGACTGACGTACAGTATGCAGTAGTATCTCTCGGCGGAAACATCGGAGTATACGGATCAAAGCCCGAATACGGCACATACAAAATCGGTGTGCGCGATCCCGACGACGAGAGCGGCATCATCGGATATATGTACATCACGTCCGGATTTATCTCGGTATCCGGCGACTATGAAAGATTTTTTGAGGTAGACGGCAAGAGATACCACCACATTCTTGATCCAGAAACCGGCAGACCTGCCGACAGCGGTGTTCGTTCCGTTGCAGTCCATTCGTCGAACGGTGCAGCCGCAGACGCGCTCTCAACTGCCCTGTTTGTTCTCGGTGTGGACAAATCAATGGAGCTTTACGAAAAAGGCGGACTCGACTTTGAGGCTGTCTTTGTTACAACTGACGGAAAGATCGTCACAACACCCGGCATAACTGACGACAACTTTATGCTCACATCGGGAAAATACGATTTCAATAAATAACTCTCCCGCGAGGTTTTTACCGTGAAATGCGAAAACTATATTGAATCACACTGCATAGACGAAAACGTGCGTCCGTATCTCGATATTGCCGGAAAAGTACGCGAAATACACGAAAAGAACGGCAGGATCGGGGAAAACGCACCGAAATACTATATTCAGACGTTCGGATGTCAGCAAAACGAAGCCGACAGCGAACGGCTCGCCGGAATGTGCGCACTTATGGGGTATGTATCAACCGAAAACCCCGAAAACGCCGACATAATTCTCGTGAACACCTGCGCAGTCCGCGAACACGCCGAGAAAAAGGCGCTCTCAATAATCGGAAACTACAGGCATATCAAGCTCGCTAATCCCGATCTGATAATCGGTGTCGGCGGCTGTATGGTAACACAAGAGGCACGCTCGGACAAGCTGAAAATGAGCTATCCCTACGTTTCGTTCACGTTTGACACGAGTGCGCTACACGTCGTTCCGTCGCTTGTGATGAACGCACTTGAAAAAAAGAAGAGGCAGTTCGTTTTCTCCGATGAATGGAAGATCAATGAAGGGCTACCTATCGTCAGAAATACGTCCCACATGGCGTGGCTGTCTATAATGTACGGCTGCAACAACTTCTGCTCGTACTGCATCGTTCCTTACGTCAGAGGACGCGAGAGAAGCCGTTCGGCAGATGCAATAATCGAAGAAGCAAAACAGCTTATCGCGTGCGGTGCAAAGGATATAACCTTGCTCGGACAGAACGTAAACTCTTACGACGGCGGAAACGGTGTGGATATAGCAGAGCTGATGCACCGTATTTGCGCGCTCGACGGCGACTTCCGCCTCAGATTTATGACGTCTCATCCGAAGGACGCATCTGAGCGGCTGATCGACGCAATGGCGACCGAAGACAAAATCGTCAAACATTTTCATCTGCCGATACAGTCGGGCTCGGACAGGATTCTGAAAATAATGAACCGAAAATATACCGCGGAAACATATCTCGAAAAAATCTCACTGCTCAAAGAAAAAGTGCCGGATGTTTCGATAACGTCGGACATAATCGTCGGCTTCCCCGGTGAAACGGAGGAAGATTTCGAGGCAACACTCGACATTCTCGAAAAAGTCCGCTACGATATGGTGTTCTCGTTCATCTATTCTCCGCGCGTCGGTACTCCTGCCGCAAAAATGGACGGACAGATTCCGCACGAAGTTTCGACAGAGCGGATGACGCGGCTTCTTGTAGCGGACGCGCGCATATCGAACGAGCGGAACGAACGCTTTGTCGGACGCACGATGCGTGTTCTTGTCGAGGATGTTTCCAAAAACAACGACGGCACGCTGACAGGACGCGCGCTTCCCGTCCGTCCTATTCACTTTGCAGGAGACAAATCCCATATCGGGCAGTTTGTGAACGTTAAGATCACCGGTAACAACACATACTGTCTCACGGGAGAAATCGAATAAAATACCGAAAGGAATTATTATAATGGAATCTACACTTTCAAAAGAAATCATCGCGTCTGTCGCGTCTCTCGGCGCACTCGTTAAGGAAAGCGACAGCTATAAGGCAATGATGCTGACCGTCGACGAGTACGAACACTCGGAAGAGCTGAACGCACTCATCGCCGAATACAACACACAGCAGAATATCCTCGCCGATAATTTTTCAAAAGGCGAAAACGCCGACGAAGGGTTTGCGGAATCCGTTCAGCAGAGGATCAATCAGCTTTACGAAGAAATCGTTTCGCATCCCGTTTATTCGGCTTACGTCAACGCAAAAGCTGACTTTGACGCAATGATCAACGACATCTACGGCGAATTACAGTATCAGATAACGGGACAGTACCCCTGCACACACGACTGCTCCTCCTGCCACAGCGATTGCAGTTCAAAAAAATAATTTCTATCAAATCTGACTGAAACGAGGGCTTTCCCTATGACTCCGATGATGCTTCAATATTTTGAAGTAAAGAATCAGTACAAGGACTATATTCTCTTCTACCGTCTCGGCGATTTTTACGAGATGTTCTTTGAAGACGCACAGCTCGTCTCGGCGGAGCTTGACTTGACGCTCACCGGAAAAGACTGTGGAGAAGACGAACGTGCGCCGATGTGCGGTATCCCGTACCATTCGTGCGAGCCGTACATAGGAAAGCTCATCGAAAAGGGTTACAAAGTAGCGATCTGCGAGCAGGTCGAAGACCCGAAGACCGCAAAAGGTATCGTTAAGCGCGAGGTCATCCGCGTCATCACCCCGGGCACGGTCATCGAAACGACACTGCTCAACGAAAAATCGAACAACTATCTTGCTACGTTATATGTAGACGGTAACACCGTCGGCATCTGCTTCTCGGATATTTCGACTGCATATATGGCGGCGACATCATTCAGAGACCGTCTTTCCGAAGACGAGATCATAAACGAGCTGTCGACATACAGTCCGCGTGAAGTCATAATGAACACGTCGGCGAAATCCCTTCCGAAGGTCGCCGAACACGTCAGAGATCATCTCGAAGCCGTACTCACCGAAGCCGCAACGAACTTTTTCGATGTTGACGCGGCTGTTCAGAGAGCGGAAAACCAGTTCGGCGCAGAAAACGTCTCGGGAAAGCCGAGAAGTGCGCTTATCGCAGTCGGCGCGGCGCTGAAATACATTGCTGAAACGCAGATGACCGACATTTCATACATAAAAAGGCTGAATGTTTACGACTCGTCCCAGTTCCTCGTAATGGATCTGTCAACGCGGCGCAATTTAGAGCTGTGCGAAACGATGCTCACAAAGGAAAAGCGCGGCTCCCTTCTCTGGGTACTTGATAAAACGAACACCTCAATGGGCGCACGAACGCTGAAGCAGTGGATCGAGCATCCGCTGACGAACGTGAACGAAATACTGAAGCGGCAGGCGGCGGTCAGCGAGCTGTACGACAATTTCGTTCTCAGAGAAGAACTGAGAGAAATGCTCTCCCCCGTGCTTGACCTTGAGAGAATAATCACAAAAGTCTCCTACGGTACGGCAAGCGGACGTGATCTCCGCGCGATATGCCAGACGCTCGAATCAATTCCCGACATAAAGCGTACTCTCAGCGACATAAAGAGCGGTGCGCTCGCGGAAATATGCGAAGAACTTGACGAGCTCGGCGACGTATATTCCCTCATCGACAATTCTATAGAAGAAAATCCGCCGTTCGTTGTCCGCGAGGGCGGAATCATAAAGGACGGATATAACGAAGACATCGACAATCTCCGTTATATAATGACGAACGGCAAGGACTGGCTAAAAAACGTCGAAGCCGAGGAAAGAGAAAAAACGGGTATACAAAAGCTGAAGATCGGCTACAACCGCGTGTTCGGCTACTATATAGAGCTTCCGCGTTCGGCTGACGTGAAAGCGCCCGAAAACTACATCAGAAAACAGACGCTCTCCGACAAGGAAAGATACATCACGGACGAGCTGAAAGATATGGAAGCGACCATACTCGGCGCGGACGACAGAGTGAAGAATCTCGAATACGAGCTGTTCGTCGGAATCCGTGACGCAGTTGCCGCAGAATCCGCAAGGATACGCCGTACCGCACAGGCACTCGCCAAGCTCGATGTTTTCATTTCACTGTCCGAAGCGGCGGCACAAAATTCCTACGTTTGCCCGACTGTCGACGGCTCGGATATCGTTGACATAAAGAACGGGCGGCATCCCGTAGTCGAGCGGTTCGTCTCGGATTCGTATTTCGTCCCGAACGACGCTTACCTCGACACGAAAGACAATATGCTTATGCTGATAACCGGTCCGAACATGGCAGGTAAGTCAACATATATGCGGCAGACCGCGCTTATTATCCTCATGGCGCAGATAGGCTCATTCGTTCCGGCGTCGTCTGCAAGAATAGGCATCGTCGACAAGCTGTTCACGCGCGTCGGAGCATCGGACGACCTTGCATCCGGTCAGTCAACGTTCATGCTTGAGATGAAAGAGGTCGCGTATATCTTAAACAACGCTACCTCGCACAGCTTTATCGTATATGACGAGATCGGACGCGGCACGTCTACTTACGACGGTATGAGCATAGCCCGCGCTGTCGCCGAGTACACAGTCGGCAAGAAGATCGGCGCAAAGACGATGTTTGCTACGCACTATCACGAGCTGACTTCCCTTGCGGACGAGATAAAAGGCATTGTCAACTTCAACATCGCCGCAAAAAAGCGCGGAGAAGACATAATCTTCCTCCGTAAGATCGTTCCCGGTCCGACGGACGACAGCTACGGCATCGAAGTCGCACGGCTTGCCGGTGTACCTGCCGAAATAACAAAGAGAGCAAAACAAGTCCTCGCGTCTCTCGAAGAGCAAAGACCTGTCGTAGAGGCAAAAAAATCCCGTTCGGTCGACGACGACGGCGGACAGATGAATCTCTCGTTCGGCGACATCGCGGCTGACGAGATAAAAGAACGGCTTCTGAAAACCGACATCAACACGCTCACGCCTATTGAAGCGATGAATCTGATCTACGAATGGAAAAAAATGCTCTGAAATAATTCCTCCGCAAAGGAGACAAAATGGGTAAGATAAATTTACTGAGCTTTGAGGTCGCCAACCTTATAGCGGCAGGCGAGGTCGTTGACAGACCTGCGTCTGCCGTCAAGGAGATGCTTGAAAATGCTATTGACTCAGGGGCTGACAAGATCACGCTCGAGATACAGCGTGGCGGCGTATCGTTCATCCGCGTAGCCGACAACGGATGCGGTATCGAAAAAGAAGACCTCATCCCTGCCATCACGCGCCACTCAACGAGCAAGATCCGCTCGGCATCCGATCTTTCGTCAATTACGACGCTCGGCTTCCGCGGTGAAGCACTTGCGGCTATTGCATCGGTCTCCCGTCTCAGGATTTTCTCAAAAGTTCCGGGTACTGTTCTCGGCGCACTGCTTGAATCCGACGGCGGCAAAGACATAACGGTGAGCGACACTGGCTGCTCCGAGGGAACGACTATCATCGTCGAGGACTTGTTCTTCAACGTACCGGCGCGGCGAAAATTCCTCAAAAAAGACTCTACGGAGGCTATAGCGATAGGTGCGGTGATCGAAAAGATCGCGCTGTCCCGTCCAGATATTTCGTTCAAATTCATCTCCGACGGGGAAATAAAGTTTCTCACGTCCGGCAACAGCTCGCTCAGAGACACTATATGGGCGCTCTTCGGCAGAGATACCGCAAAACGCGCTATCCCCGTTGACAGAACGGAAAACGGCGTGAGGATTTCGGGCTTTATTTCCGAGCCGGATATAATCAAAGCAAACAGAAATTCGGAATATTTCTTCATAAACAACCGTTGTGTTAAGTCGCGCACGGCTTCTGCAGCAATCGAACAGGCGTATTCATCAAAAATACCGCACGACAAATTCCCGTTTTGCGTGTTGAATATTGAGCTTAACCCTGCGGCAGTCGACGTGAACGTGCATCCTGCAAAGCTCGAAGTAAAATTTGCAAACGAGAAAATAATATTCGACGCTGTTTACTATGCCGTCGTTTCCGCGCTTGATTCAGTCGCACAAAGACCGGAGCTTGACATCGGCGGCAAAAAGGACGCCACTAATCCGTTTACGCCGAAAATCACGGCAAATGAGCTTAAAAACTCATTCGTTCCGCTCGACGAGAAAAAGAAAAAAGCCGAACAGGTCACTTTGAGAGACTCGTTCGTTCCGCAGTCGTCGACCTGTCCGCCGGAAATACGGAATCAGGCTTATATAAACAAGCCTTCCGAATCCGCGCCTCAGCACAAGGCAAACGCAGACAGGCTGTCCCCTGCCGAAAAGGCTTATGCTCTTCTCACGGAAGACGACAAGGACGCACGCGAAGCAATAATCAAACAGCTTAACAAGCGGATAGAAGCGCAGAGCGTCGGGATAAGCGAGAATACGGCAGAAAATATCAACAAATCCGATAATAACGAAGAAAAGTCCGCCGTTCAAATCCCCGTAAGAGAAGACACACCCGAAAAGCCGCTGTACTCTTCCGCGTCAAACGATCCGTATGCGATATACGACGGAAAGATCGACGAAAAAGACATTCCCGAATACCATATCATAGGAGAGGCGTGGAACTGTTACGTTATTGTCGATCTCAGCGATCGTCTTCTTATGATCGACAAGCACGCGGCACACGAGAGAATCATTTTTGACGAGCTGTGCAGGAAGATGCGCGCGTCCATCAGAAACGGAAGCGGCACGGGCGGTCAGGTACTTCTCACGCCGATAGAGCTGTCCCTGACACCTGCGGAAGCCGATGCAGTCGACGAATACACAGTGAAGCTCACGTCTCTCGGATTTGCTTTTGAGACGGAGAAAACGAGCGTGTCGTCTTATACGGTACGGCTTTCGGAGATACCTACAGGGCTTGAATCGGCTGAGGCGATAGAATTATGGTCTACACTTACGACGGAGCTTTCGGAATGCACGGGAAGCGTTGAGTCCGCGGCTGAGGGATTCTTCGAGTCACGGCTGTGGCAGGCGTCGTGCAAAGCGGCAATAAAAGGCGGACGGATATACGACGTCGCGCATCTGAAATGGATATGCGACAAGCTGCTCAAGAAACCGGACGCATCCGGTCAGGTCGTCCGCACTTGTCCGCACGGCAGACCCGTGGCTTTTGAAATCAAAAAATCGTCGATCGACAGGCAGTTCGACCGACTGAAATAATATTTTTTGAAATAATATCTTGGAGTAAAAAATGTTCATTCTCATAAAAACTGACGAAAAAAGCAACGCGCGCAGAGGCAGACTCATCACACCTCACGGAGAAATCGAAACTCCCGTGTTCATGAATGTTGCGACCTGCGGAGCGATAAAGGGCGGTATGTCGGCTTTCGACCTTGAAGAAGCGAAATGCCAGGTCATGCTCTCGAACACATATCATCTGCATCTTAGACCCGGTGACGCTCTTATCCACGAGCTCGGAGGACTGCAGAAATTCACGGGCTGGACAAGACCTACGCTGACCGACTCCGGCGGATTCCAGGTGTTCTCGCTCTCAAGTCTCCGCAAAATCAAGGAAGAGGGCGTATATTTCGCATCCCACATCGACGGAAAGCGCATTTTCATGGGACCGGAAGAATCCATGCAGATACAGTCACACCTTGCGTCAACTATAGCAATGGCGTTCGACGAATGTGTCGAAAACCCTGCCGAATACAACTACGTCCGTCAGTCCTGCGACAGAACGACGCGCTGGCTCAGACGCTGCAAGGAAGAACTCTACCGTCTCTCTCAGCTTGAAGAAACGATAAACCCGCAGCAGATGCTCTTTGCGATAAACCAGGGTTCAACTTACGAAGACCTCAGAATCCGTCACATGGAGCAGATACGCGAGCTTGACACCGACGGTTACGCGATAGGTGGTCTGGCAGTCGGCGAAGAAACGGAAGATATGTACCGCATTATAGAAGCCGTAGAGCCGTATATGCCGAAAGACAAGCCGAGATATTTAATGGGCGTCGGTACTCCCGTAAACATTCTCGAAGGCGTACACCGCGGTGTTGACTTCTTCGACTGCGTAATGCCGTCGAGAAACGCGCGTCACGGCAATCTCTTCACGTGGAACGGCAAAATGAATCTGCTCAATGAAAAATACATTAACGACGACAGACCGATAGACGAAAACTGCGGCTGTCCTGCGTGCCGTCACCATTCGCGCGCATACGTTCGTCATCTTATCAAAGCAAAAGAAGCGCTCGGTATGCGTCTTGCCGTACAGCACAATCTCTACTTCTACAACGATCTGATGCAGAAGATACGCGATGCGCTCGACGGAGATTATTACGAATCGTTTTATCAGAAATACCGCGTGATCCTCGGCGAGAGGAATCCCGACTGAGATGAAACTGTATCTTTCAATGTCGCACGATCCAGCGTATAATCTCGCCGCGGAAGAATATCTTTTCACAAATTCGTCCGACGAGTGCGTTATGCTGTGGACGAGCGAGCCGTCTGTTATAATCGGAAAATTCCAGAATCCATACGCCGAGGTATCTCTGACAGAGTGTGAACGGCGCGGAATCGGGGTTTTCAGACGAAACAGCGGCGGCGGCACTGTCTACCACGACAGAGGCAACCTCAACTACACGGTATTCTCGAAAAAAAGCGAAAATTCACCCGATTATAAACGATTTCTCACACCTATCATTGAGTTTCTCGCCACTCTCGGCATCAGTGCGGAAATAAGAGACACGTCCGCCATATTCGTCGATAACAAAAAGATCAGCGGAAGCGCACAGTCGGTCATAGGTGAGCGAGTGATGCACCACGGAACACTGCTCTTTGATGCGGATCTGTCGGCACTCTCCCGACTTACGGGACACGCGAGAGAAAAAATCATCTCAAAAGCGATTCGCTCGAATCCGTCTCCCGTCACAAACATAAAAAAATATATGCCGCTTCCCTGCTCGACAGATGAATTCTCTGAAAAACTGCGCGATTATCTCGGCGGCGATGAGGCTGAGTTTTCCGAAAATGAATTACAAAGAATCAGTGAGCTTGCGAACACAAAATACGGCACATGGGAATGGAACTGGGGCAAAACAGGCTCGTTCGTGCTTGAATCGGACGGACTTACGCTGTCGTCGTCTCACGGTGTAATTGACTCGTGTTCGTGCCATACTGACGTTTTGTGCGGAGAGCGGCTTATTCCGTCCGTGATAAAAGATAAGCTCGCGGCTACAGTAGGCGAAAAAGAAGCCGCACGGCTGACGGGAATAATATTTGACTGAATACAATTTGAAAGAAGGAAACATAATGACGATCAAGATCAAAATGCCGTCGCTCAGTCCCGAAATGAAGTCGGGCGTTCTCTGCGAATGGAAAGCAGGAGTCGGCGACACCGTAAAATCGGGAGATGTTATTTTCGAGATAGAGACCGACAAGGTCGTGAACCAGATAGAAGCCGCGGCAGATATGAAAATAACCGAGATATGCGCCGAAGAGGGCGATGAAGTCGAAGTCGGCTCCACCGTTGCGCTTGCCGAAGTCGACGAATACGCGGCTTTATAATATGGAATACTCAAAAAAGCCGGAATGGCTCAAGGTAAGATACAATCCCGATGAAGTCCGCGAGGTTTCCGCGCTTATGGCAACGCTCGGACTGAACACTGTCTGCAAAAGCGCGAACTGTCCGAATCTCGGCACTTGCTACAAGAAAAAGACGGCAACGTTTATGATACTCGGCGACAAATGCACGCGCAACTGCCGTTTCTGCAACGTAGATCACGCGAAAGCAGGTGAGCTTCTGCCGCCCGACAAGGACGAGCCGAAAAAGATCGCCGAAGCCGCAAACGCGCTCGGACTGAGGCACATTGTGGTCACTTGTGTTACAAGAGACGACCTTTCCGACGGCGGCGCGTCCGTTTTCGCCGAAGTGATACGCGAAGTGAGACGTGAATGCCCCGGAACGACTGTTGAAGTGCTGACATCCGATCTGAAAGGCGACAAAAACGCGCTTGACGTTGTTCTCGCAGAAAAGCCGGACGTATATAATCACAACGTCGAGACAGTAGTGCGGCTGACTCCGTTAGTCCGTTCGGGTGCGGAATACCGCCGTTCGCTTGACGTTTTGCGGTACGCAAAGGAGCACGGACAGGCGTATGTGAAGACGTCGATAATGCTCGGGCTCGGCGAAACGGACGAAGAAATCGAAGCGACTTTCCGTGATATAAAAGAAACCGGGTGCGATATTTTAGCGATAAGCCAGTATCTCCAGCCGTCGAAGGATCACGCACCGCTTGACAGGTATGTCACGCCGGAGGAATTTGAAAAATACAAGAAGACAGCCGAGGCGTGTGGGATAAAATATGTAGTATCGTCTCCGCTCGTGCGCTCGTCCTATCTTGCGGCAGATGCGCTGGACGCTGTCAGAGGAATGAAATGATCTACATTGACACAAAATCGAACGATACTTACTACAACTTCGGCTGTGAATACTATTTTTCGACTGAAAAACAACTTCCCGACGACGTTTTCATGATGTGGAAAACCACGCCTACACTGATGATCGGCAAGTATCAGAACACGCTCGAAGAGATCGACGCGGCTTACGCAAGAGAAAAAGGGATAAACATAGTTCGCCGTCTCTCGGGCGGCGGAACTATCTACACCGACGACGGAGGCTGGCAGTTCACGTTCATAACACGCTCGCTCGGTATGGAAATCGAATTCGAGCGATTCGTCCGTCCCGTTACCGATGCGCTCTGCTCCCTCGGCGTGAATGCGTCGCTTACGGGACGAAATGACATAACGGTCGACGGGAAGAAGATAAGCGGCAACGCACAGTTCAAGCTCGGCGGAACGACAGTCCACCACGGTTCACTGCTCTTTGACACGAACATCGAAGAGCTTGTCCGCGCAACTACGCCGAAAGACTACAAGATCACGTCAAAGGCGATCAAGTCGGTCAGAGAGCGTGTGACGAACATCCGCGAGCATCTGCCAACGGATATGACTGCCGATGAGTTCAGAGATTATGTTGTGAACCGTGTGAAGACGGATGTATACGAAATAACGCCGGAGGACGACGCAAGGATACGCGAGCTTGCCGACAGATACTTCCGCGACGAAGAGATCATCTACTCGAAATCTCCGAAATTTGAAGTTGAAAAGACCGTCCACACTGACGGCGGAACATTCGTTATCGGGCTGACCGTTCGTCACGGGATCATCGAGAACGCCGGAATTTCGGGCGATTTCTTCTCTGGCGGCGGTGATCCGTCATCTGCTATCATCGGCGTAAAATACACGCCGGAGGCTGTCAGAGAAGCTCTCGCCGGATTTGACGGAACGATATACCGTGTGTCCGTGGACGAGCTTGTCCGCGTGATATTTGAATGAGGTTACAGATGAATGAGCTAGACAAACTGCGCGAAGAGATAGACCGCATTGATTCGGAAATAGTGAAGCTGTTTTCGGCGCGTATGGACGTTTCCGAAAAGATCGGACAGTACAAAAGAGAAAACTCGCTTCCCGTGCTTGACGCATCCCGTGAAGACAAGAAGCTCGCGGCTGTTGTATCAAGTGCAAGCGACACGATGAAGCCTTACGTCAAGGCGCTGTACGGCGCTGTTTTCTCCCTCTCGCGCAAATATCAACACATCGGCGTGAAATGCAGAAAAGCCGAAGTCAGTGAAACAGAAGAAATACGCCGCTTCTACCGCAAAACCGTAGACGATATGAAGATAAACGGCGGACCGTGGGATGAAATTTATCCCGACATGTACCTCTCCGACGACATCAGAGACGGTCGGCTGTGGGTAATCGAGAAAGACAGTGAAACTGTTGCGGCGTTCGTTCTATCAACAGAAAAGCGAAACGGAGAAGACAGTATAAAGTGGATCGACGGAAACGCGGACGGAATTTTTCTCTGTCGGATATGTGTCCGTCCCGATATGCGGCGAAACGGTTACGGAACTATTGCCACCGAATACGCCGAAGCTATGGCAAAGTCGCTCGGGTACGATTTTCTGCGGCTATATGTTCTCGACAATAATAACGCCGCGCAAGGACTATACGAGAAGTGCGGATACATTCAGCTTGACGGCTTAAGGATCGAAGAAGACGATGACGGAACTATCCGGCGCGAATACGGTTATATCAAAAAGATATAAAAAATCCCTCTGTCACTTTGAAAATGACAGAGGGTATTTTATCTTTATCCGTTATTCTGCGTCCTTTTTATTTCCGCTCAGCCGCCGCAGCAAGTGCAGTTGAGAATGAGCAGGAGAAGAATGATGACGATTACCCAAGTAAGGGTATTGCCGTCAAAGATATTGCATAAGCAGCCCATGATAAACCTCCGGAAAGGATCCGTTTTTTTCGTAGCGAGCGGCTGTTTGTTCCGCTCTGTTATCATAGTATGCCGTTGTCATTTTTTCGTTACGGTTATTTGAGAATGAGTTCGTCAGAGGCGAGAAAATCGTTCGCCGCGACTACACTCATCGTCGGTATGTCGATATGTGCGCCGCAATTCTTGCAGGTGACTGTTACGTGGTCGTCGAGGACTTCAACGTCGTAATCTCCCTCTCCGTCTGGACAGTTGCATCTGACCTTCCCTTCGTCGGCAAGGTCGCGGATGACGTACATCACGATCTCAAGCACCTGCGGATCGGAAAGCTCGGTTTTCTCTCCGCGGTTTGCGGCAAGTGCTTCAAAAGGAGTATCGCCGAGAAGCTCGACAAGCTCTTCTTTTGATTTCTTCATGGCGTCCGCTACTTTGTCCTGCTTGCCGATGAAGCAAATATCAACTCCTGAATAACTGCACGGAAGCGCGAAGAGGTCTTTGTCGAAAAACATGGTCGATGAAATAAGAAAGCTGTGCGGTGACGGGCAGAGGAAGCACGGAACGTTCAGTCTGATTTTTTTATCTTTTGTGTAGACTATCTCAAGATGAGAACCGCCGCACGAGCATTTAAGACGGAGCATATCGGCGGTAAGCGAAAAGATTCCCACCATACTCGTGACAGATGCACCGCATTCGGGACAGCGGTAAGCTACAGTCGTTTCTTTATTTGAAAGTAACATTTTGTTCTCCTCGGTGTACTTTATTGTTTTTTATTGTTTTTTGTGTGCTCTTTTGTAACATTATATCATTTTTTCGCCGAAAATGCAATAATCGGGCGCAAGTATGAGATTATATTTGATTTTTCCCCGTCGGTATGGTATAATTCGGTTATAAATGATTCTTCGGGAGGTACGGTATGAGATATTCGGACGGGCGCGTGTATATTACGGCAGACGAGCTTTCATATTTTGCTTACAGACGTGAAAACACTGCCGTTGATATCGAGCGGTACGGCTTTACGAAAACCGCGCAGACCTCAAGCGAACGCGGTCACATCGACTATTCCCTCACCGAAGAAGAGAGGCTCGGTGAAGCAATACGGCAGATTGCAGACGGTTACGCCGAATTCATCGAAACGACGCACACCGAAATTGCCCTGTCAAAGGATGTGACTCTCGGAGAGACTGAAGTCACCGTAGAAGGGCTTTCGGATATTATTTCCTACGACGGCGCGGTTCATACGATCGAGTGCGTCTCTACCGTGCGGAGATTCACGACGGATCTGTCTCCGTTTTCCGAGCCTGAGTTTTTTGCGCGTGCTTCCGTTCTTGCTTATTTGTTCGCAGAGAGCGCAGGAGACGAACAAATTCGGCTGAAGCTGACATTCATCGAAAAAAAGAGCGGCGAGAGAATAACGTTCACTGCAATGTTTTCGTCCGTCTCTCTCGGAAGAATGTTCGCAACTCTCATCGGACGTGCGGAGCCGTTTATAAAGCGATTCTACGAAACCGAAGCGATCTTTCCCACCGAAGCGGAAGAAATGCCGTTTCCGTATCCTACGATACGTGAGGGACAGGAAAGATTCGTCAAGTCCGCATACCGCGCGATAAGAAAAGGCGAAAATCTGCTTGTGTCCGCGCCCACGGGAATAGGCAAAACGATGTCCGCGCTGTTCCCTGCCGTAAAAGCGATCGGTGCAAGTTCGGCTGAGAAAATATTCTATCTCACGGCCAAAACCGTCACGGGACGCGCGGCGCTTGATGCAGTAAAGCTCTTATCGTCCCACGCTCCGCATCTCTACGCCGTTATGGTGTTATCCAAAGAAATGACGTGTCCGCTGAAACGTCGGTTCGGTTCGCCCGGGATGCAGTCGGGATGCTTCACCTGCGACTTTGTAAACGGTATCACCGCCAAAACGGGCTTCACGACCGTTTCTTACAGGGAACGCGAGGTTGGTGCGCTTACTTCTCTTCTCGCGTCAGGTGAGAATGTCTTCACTCCCGAAATAATACGCAAGACCGCCGACGAATATTCCGTCTGCCCGTATGAGCTTTCACTCGATCTTTCGGAAAAATGTCAGGTCGTCGTCTGCGATTACAACTATGCAATAGACGACAACGTGCGTTTTCGCAGATACTTCAAGAAAGACGGAAACGCCGACAGGTACGTTTTCCTCTTCGACGAAGCGCACAATGTTCCAGACAGAACGCGGAACACTTATTCGGCATCGATCACGCTTGACACGGCAAAGGAGCTGTTTGAAGAAGTCGAGCGCGATTTTCCAGAACAAGGCTCGCTCTACGACGCGGCTGTGATGTTCGTGCGCTCTCTTGAAGAAATACGCGAACTCTGCAAGGACAACGAGTATCTGAAACAAACAGAGAACGGTGAAGTTTCCTGCGGCTATTTTGAGGACGCACGGGTGAACGACGGTTTTGCTAAATCCGTCAGCACCCTCGGAAAACAGCTTGCGTCCGTTATGCGTGACACAACTGCGACGGAGTTGCTGGGAAAATACTATTCTGAAATATATAAGCTCGGATTCGTGATACAGAACTACGACGAAAAGTTCCGTTTCTTCTGCTCGCGCGAGGGAGACAGGCTGACTGTAGAGCTTTTATGTCTCGATCCGTCGGGAGTGCTCGGAAGAATGCTCTCGTCCGCGTCGTCGGTAGTGATGTTCTCGGCGACACTCTCCCCTATGGACTATTTCGCCGAAGTCATGGGCATGGAAGACGCGGAAGTGATTGAATTGCAGTCGCCATACGAAAAAGACAATCTCTGTCTTGTTTCCTACGATTCAGTCAGCACGCGCTTCTCCGACAGAAAGGCGACGGCAGACGATATTGCCGAAGTCATCGTCTCGACGGTATCGGCGCGCGAGGGAAACTATATCGTTTATTTCCCGTCGTACGATTATATGAAGCGCGTATGCCGTTCGTTCGCGCGGATAATGCCGGACTGCGGTATCGTGATGCAGAAGCCCGGTATGAGCTACAAGGAGCGTCAGAGATTCATTGACGTATTCTCCGAACGGCGCGGAGGTACGATAGTCGGCTTCTGCGTTCTCGGCGGAATGTTCTCCGAGGGAATAGACCTCGCCGGAGAATCGCTTATCGGCGCGCTCGTCATCGGGTGCGGTATGCCTCAGTTATCGGCTGAGAGAAACATCATGGCGACTTACTACGACGAAAAGACAGAGCGCGGCAAAGAGTTCGCGTACACCTGTCCCGGGATGAACAAGGTTTTGCAGGCGGCAGGGCGCGTCATCCGTTCGGAGACTGACAGAGGCGTCATCGTGCTTATAGACGACCGTCTCGGCGAGCCGAATATGAAAATGCTGTTCCCTCCGCATTGGCGGCACATGAAATATACGTCAAATCTCACGTCGCTTGATGCGATTTTAGCCGAATTCTGGGAAAATGAGTGATTTTTCAGCGAGAAATATAATTTTTTTCAGAAAAAATATTTATTTTTCCGAGGTATTGTGATATAATTATTAAGTTGTTTGAAAATTAACAGAAAGATGAGGAATCTTTGTTTTGGTAAGAGAAGATTTAAGAAACATCGCAATTATCGCGCACGTCGACCACGGCAAAACAACGCTCGTTGACCAGATGCTCAAGCAGTGCGATACGTACCACGAAAACCAGGTAGTACGCGAGAGAGTCATGGACTCCGGAGATCTTGAAAGAGAGCGCGGCATCACTATTCTTGCGAAGAACACATCCGTTGTGAGAAACGGTATCAAAATCAACATCATCGACACCCCCGGTCACGCTGACTTCGGCGGTGAAGTTGAAAGAATACTCAAAATGGTAAACGGCGTTATCCTGCTTGTTGACGCGGCAGAAGGTCCGATGCCTCAGACGAGATTCGTTCTGCAGAAGGCAATGGAGCTCGGTCACAGAATAATCGTCGTTGTGAACAAAGTTGACAAACCGGACGCGCGTGTCGACGAAGTTCCGGACGAAGTGCTTGAGCTTCTTATCGATCTCGATGCAACAGACGATCAGCTCGATTCCCCCGTTCTCTTCTGCAGCGGACGTACGGGCAAAGCGTCTCTCACACCATATGAGCTGAACGACAATCTCGACTGCCTCTTTGACACTATCGTCGAGCACATTCCTGCTCCCGAAGGAGAGCCGGACGAGCCGCTCCAGATGCTCATTTCGTCTATCGACTACAACGATTATGTCGGTCGTATCGGTATCGGACGCATCGAAAGAGGTACTATCAAGGTAGGTCAAGAAGCCATGATAGTCAACTATCACAACAAGGAAGCCGCACCGAAGAAAACGAAGATCGTATCTCTTTACACAATCGACGGACTTACGAGAAAACCGACGGATGAAGCAAAAGTCGGCGACATCGTATGCTTCTCAGGTGCCGAAAACATAACGATCGGTGACACGATCACTTCCCCGCTCGATCCGACTCCGCTTGAATTTGTCAAGGTCAGCGAGCCGACAATGGAAATGACGTTCTCCGTAAACGACAGCCCGTTCGCAGGACGTGAGGGCAAATGGGTAACATCCCGTCAGATACGAGACCGTCTCTACAAAGAAACTCTCAAGGACGTTTCTCTCCGTGTAAGCGACGGCGACACAACGGACTCCTTCAAAGTCGCAGGACGCGGCGAAATGCACCTCTCCATCCTTATCGAAACGATGCGCCGCGAGGGTTACGAAGTATGCTGCTCCAACCCAAAAGTCATTTACAAAGAGATCGACGGCGTAAAGTGCGAGCCTATGGAGATCGTTTCCGTTGACGTTCCTACGGATTATCAGGGCGCGGTCATCGAAAAGCTGAACGCAAGAAAAGGCGAGCTTCTTGACATGAATCCTCACGGAAGCCGCATGAGAATAGAATTCAAGATCCCGTCCCGTTGTCTGCTCGGCTACAGAAGCGAATTTATGACAGACACACGCGGCGAGGGTATCCTCAACACGCTCTTCAACGGTTATGAACCGTACAAGGGCAACGTAACAACAAGATACACAGGTTCTCTCGTTGCTTCCGAAGAAGGCGAGGCTACATCGTTCGGTCTCTTCAACACGCAGGAAAGAGGCGCGATGTTCATCGGAGTACAGACGCCCGTTTACGAAGGAATGCTTGTAGGAGAGTGCCCGAAACAGGAAGACATCTGCGTAAACGTATGCAAAAAGAAGCATCTTACGGCAGTTCGTTCCAAAGGTGCGGACGAAGCGCTCATTCTCACGCCTCCGAAGGTATTCTCACTTGAGCAGGCAATAGAATTCATCGCCGACGACGAGCTTATCGAAGTCACGCCGAAGTCTATCCGTCTCCGCAAGAAGATCCTTGACACGGCGACAAGACTCAAAGCACAGGCAAGACTGAAAGATCAGGGTTAATTATGGAATAAAAGCAGGACAGACACAAGTTTTCCTGCTTTTTCTGTTTTTTGTGACGTTTTACGCAAAGATTTTACATTTTCGGCTGAAATTTTTATAAGTTAAAGTCAAAAACATATTTACTTTTATCGAGAAATGAGGTATAATTATTTGAATATGATTTTCCGCAAAAAATCTGCGGAAATGAATATATTTAGCTTATCAATATTTTATATGGAGGATATATTAACATGGCAAGAAAAAAGCTTTCCATGGATGGTAACACTGCCGCCGCGCATGCCTCGTATGCGTTCACCGAAGTTGCCGCCATCTACCCCATCACTCCCTCGTCGCCTATGGCTGATACAACAGACACATGGTCGGCAGGCGGACTCAAGAACATCATGGGTGACACTGTAAAGGTCATCGAAATGCAGTCCGAGGCAGGTGCCGCCGGTGCCGTTCACGGTTCTCTCGCAGCAGGCGCACTTACGACAACGTACACGGCTTCTCAGGGTCTTCTCCTGATGATCCCGAATATGTACAAAATCGCAGGCGAACTTCTTCCCTGTGTCATCCACTGCTCCGCACGCTGCGTTGCATCCCACGCACTGAACATCTTCGGTGATCACTCCGACGTCTACGCTTGCCGTCAGACAGGTTTCGCAATGCTCGCTGAAACAAACCAGCAGGAAATCATGGACCTCGGCGCTGTAGCTCATCTCGCAGCTATCAAGGGCAGAGTTCCGGTCCACAACTTCTTCGACGGTTTCAGAACATCCCACGAGATCCAGAAGATCGAAGTATGGGACTATGACGACCTCGCTGAAATGGTCGACAAGGATGCTATCGCCGCATTCCGCGCACGTTCGCTCAATCCCGAACATCCCGTTCTCCGCGGCTCCGCTGAAAACGGCGACATCTTCTTCCAGCACAGAGAAGCGTGCAACTCCTACTATGAAAAGTTCCCGGCTATCGTTGAAGAATACATGGACAAGGTCAACGCAAAGCTCGGTACAGATTACAAGCTCTTCAACTACTACGGCGCTCCGGATGCTGAAAGAGTTATCGTTGCCATGGGTTCGTTCTGCGACGTTGCAGAAGAAGTCATCGACTATATGCTCGCGGCTGGCGAGAAGGTCGGTCTCGTAAAAGTACGTCTCTACAGACCGTTCTGCGCAGAAAAGCTCGCAGAAGCTATCCCGTCCACAGTTAAGAAGATCGCTGTTCTCGACAGAACAAAGGAACCCGGGTCTCTCGGCGAACCGCTTTACCTCGACGTTGTAACAGCTCTCTCTCTTATGGGCAGAGGCGACATCAAAGTCGTAGGCGGACGTTACGGTCTCGGCTCGAAGGATACTCCTCCGCAGTCCGTATTCGCTGTATATGAAAACCTCGCTAAAGATCAGCCGAAGAACAACTTCACTATCGGCATCGTAGACGACGTTACAGGTCACTCCCTCGAAGAAAAGCCCGCTCCCGATACCGCGGCAAAAGGCACTATCGCTTGCAAGTTCTGGGGTCTCGGCGGTGACGGTACAGTCGGCGCTAACAAGAACTCTATCAAGATCATCGGCGACCACACCGACAAATACATTCAGGCTTACTTCCAGTACGACTCCAAGAAGACCGGCGGTATCACGATTTCTCACCTCCGTTTCGGCGATCAGCCTATAAAGAGCCCGTACTACATCAATAAGGCAGACTTCGTGGCTTGTCACAACTCCGCATACCTCACGAAGTATGATATGGTTTCCGACATCAAGCCGGGCGGCACATTCCTTCTCGACTGTGCATGGGATGAAAGCGAACTCGGCGAACATCTTCCGAATTCCGTTAAGTCCTATATCGCAAACAACGGCGTAAAGTTCTACACGATCAATGCGACCAGCATCGCCACAAACAAGATCGGCAACGCAAAAGTTAAGAACACTGTTCTCCAGTCCGCATTCTTCGCTCTCGCTAAGATCCTTCCGACTGACGAAGCTATCGAATACATGAAGAAGATGGCTTACAAGTCCTACATCAAGAAGGGTCAGGCAATGGTTGACCTCAACTATGCCGCTATCGAAGCAGGTGCCGACGCATTCGTTGAAGTTAAAGTTCCGGCTGAATGGAAGACCGCAGGTGCAGATGCTCCGAAGGCACCGTTCACAAGCAAGCGTCCCGAACTTGACAAGTTCGTCAACTCCGTTGTTGAACCTGTTGACGCTATGGCAGGCGACAAACTCCCCGTTTCCGCATTCGCCGAATACGTTGACGGTACATTCCCGCAAGGCGCAGCCGCATCCGAAAAGCGCGGCGTTGCAGTTCAGGTTCCCGAATGGATCCCCGAAAACTGCATCCAGTGCAACAACTGTGCATTCGTTTGCCCGCACGCCGCTATCCGTCCGTTCGCTATGAACGCCGACGAAGCCGCTAAGGCTCCTGCCGCTACAAAGTTTGCCGCTAAGCCCGTTCTCAAGACAGACTACAAGTTCACAATGGCTGTATCTCCGCTCGACTGTATGGGATGCACGCTCTGCGTAAAGGCTTGCCCTGTCTCGAACAAGGCTCTTGAAAACGCAAACAAGCAGGTCGCTGAAGAACATCCCGAATACGACGCAAAGACTGCCGCTAAGGAAGCCGCTAAGATCGCCGCTCCGAAGCTCGCTATCAAGATGGTTCTCCAGGCTACACAGGAAGATCAGCAGGCTCCGTTCGATTACGCAGTCGCTAACGTTTCCGAAAAGGCTGAGCTTATCAACAATACCGTTAAGGGTTCTCAGTTCAAACAGCCGCTTCTCGAGTTCTCCGGCTCTTGCGCAGGTTGTGCAGAGACATCTTATGCACGTCTCATCACACAGCTCTTCGGCGAGAGAATGTACATCTCGAACGCTACAGGATGCTCGTCCATTTGGGGCGGTTCCGCACCTGCAACACCTTACACTGTAAACAACCAGTCCGGTCACGGTCCGGCATGGGCTAACTCCCTCTTTGAAGACAACGCCGAACACGGTCTCGGTATGTACCTCGGTCAGAAGACTATCCGCAACCGTCTCATCGCCATGATCGAAGAATGCGCCGCTTCCGAAAAGTCCTCCGACGAATTCAAGGCAGCAGCAAAGGCATTCCTTGACACCAAGGAAGACGGAAAGACCAACAAGGCAGCCGCAGATGCTCTTATCGTAGAGCTTGAAAAGGCAGCAGCCGCAGGTTGCCCGATCGCTCCGAAGGTACTCGCTGAAAAGAACTACCTCGCTAAGAAGTCCGTTTGGATATTCGGCGGCGACGGCTGGGCTTATGACATCGGTTTCGGCGGCCTTGACCACGTTATCGCTTCCGGCGAAGATGTAAACATCATGGTATTCGATACCGAAGTTTACTCCAACACCGGCGGACAGGCATCGAAGTCCTCGAACATCGGTCAGGTTGCACAGTTCGCAGCAGCAGGCAAGGCTATCGGCAAGAAAAACCTCGCTGAGATCGCTATGTCTTACGGTTACGTTTACGTTGCACAGGTCGCTATGGGCGCCGACATGAACCAGCTCCTCAAGGCTCTCACAGAGGCTGAGGCATACCACGGACCGTCTATCATCATCGGCTACGCTCCTTGCGAAATGCACGGTATCAAGGGCACAATGGCTAACTGCCAGCTCGAAATGAAGAAAGCAGTTGAAGCCGGCTACTGGCAGATGTTCAGATACAATCCTGCCATCAAGGCTGAAGGCAAAAATCCCTTCACTCTTGACTCCAAGGAGCCGACAGCAGACTATGTTGAATTCATCAAGTCCGAAAACCGTTACAGTCGTCTTGCTCAGACCAATCCCGAAAGAGCTGAAGAACTCTTCGCAAAGGCAGCTGACAACGCAAAGGCTAAGTACGACAGACTTACAAAGTACGGCAAGCTGTACGAATAATTCTGATACACAAACTGAAAAGACCGTCTATATGGCGGTCTTTTTGATTTGTATTATGTTTTGTTGAGACTCCGTCTCAGAGAGAGGTGTCACTGTTTACCGTGACAGAACGAGCATAAACATAATATATTCTTCGCGTGCTCCCTCAGTCTGCTTCGCATCCAGCTCCCTCCAGGAGGGAGCCTTGATTTGCACTATTTTTTAACTAACCATTACAATAATCATTTATACAGTTTTTTGAAGAGTCAAGGGAAACTTTTTTTCAAAAAAGTTTCCCTTGTTTTTTTACTTCACCCATATCATCGCCGCCTGACTGCCTCGTTCGCCTTTGGTTTTTCTGTGTGACCAGTATTTATCGCATTTGCAGGCCGTACATTCGTCGGACACGGCGATATATTCTTCTATCAGTCCTGCGCGGAGGAGAAAATGACGGTTTATGTTCTTCAGATCCACGCCGAATTTCTCACCACGGACTTCTATGAAAGAATCAGCGTCATTCCCGAGTGAATCACGGACTGCGTCGACAACATCGCGGTCAGTGAGGAAACAGCACTGACCGATTCCGGGACCTATCGCGGCGCGGATGTCTTCCGGATTCGACGAGAATTCTCTGATCATCGCACGAACGGTGTTCCCTGCCATATCTCCGACTGTTCCGCGCCAGCCGCAGTGACACGCGGCGACTGCACGTTTCACAGGATCATAGAGAAGCACGGGAATGCAGTCAGCCGAAAAAATCGTCAGCACGAGATTCGGCTCGTTTGTCACAAGTCCGTCGGCTTCGTAAGGCACAGGCGAAAAAAGCGTGTGAATATCGTCGGATGTCACGCATCTCACGTCGGTTTTGTGTACCTGACGCGAGAAAACGAGCCTGTTTTCGTCCGCTCCGACGGCTTCACAGAATCGGTGATAATTTTCGCGGACGTTTTCGGGAGAATCGCCGCGGTTTTCACCGAGATTCAGTGAAGAAAGATAATCCGTACTCACTCCGCCGTATCGGGTGGAAAAAGCGTGAGGCGCGGCGATATTCGGAGAAGTCATGTATACAACGCCGTTGTTTTTGTTCTCATTAAAAGCCATAAATTTAATATGTAATCAGCAATTCAAGTTTTTTTGCTTCTTCTTCAGTGAAAGAAGCACACGAGAAAATCGGCACTTTTTCACCGTTATACAAAACTATGAGTTTGTCGTCCACGAAATGCCGTCCGACTTCGTCGATGATCTCGGGCACGTCGGGATCCCACCCGAACAGTTCTTTGTTTATCGAGTATTCGAGCAAACCTTCGGCATAACGCATCGTACAGCAAAACGGTGCTTCGTACATTGAAACTTTGAGTACGGATTTGTCCCTTGTAACGCAGGTATTCGGTCCGACGCCGCCGTTTTCGCGTTGGCAGAAATCAAGTCCGTTGAACCATATCCTGCGAGCGAGTGTGAGGTACTTCTCTTCCGAAGTGATCCTATAAAGACGAGTTGCAAGCATAAAACTGTCGACGACTGCGCACGGTTCAGTCCATGTATTGGGATTATTGAGCCAGTTGTAATTCTCGTATGTGAGCGTCATGCTCTTTCGGACGTACATATCAAATGTGTCCTTTGCTATATCGAAATACCGCTTTTCACCTGTAACATCGAACATTCTGAGTGACGCGCGGGCTGTAGAGAGCGTTGAGTGCGCCTGAAAACCGGACTTATACTTGTCTGCATCTGCATAGACCTTGAGAACAGTGTCGACCCACTCTTTCGCGCGGCTGTCGTGAGTGTACTCATAATAAGCCGAAACTCCGTCTGTGGACATCATTCCGCATCCGACATCGGATGAAAGTCTCCACCCGTCATCTCCGTCGGCAACGATCGTTCCCGCAACATCTCCGCACCGTCTGGGGGATAGCGGATAGTGCGAAAATCTGTCTTTTGTCGGGTAGTAGAGATTTTCAAAAATGCTTTTTGCTATCTCATCGGCTTCCGCGCTGCCGAAAAGCTGAGAGTATTTTACAAGTCCGCGCAGAAGCCAGCTGTGGCCGGAAAGCTGCTGCTCGTCCACCGTGACGCCATCGTAGGCCTTGCCGAAATAGAGCTTTTCATTCAGATGTGAGCGAAGCTCCTTCATAAACTGATCCATACACGGGATCTTTGTTCCGTCTATTTCGTAATGACAGCAGAATGCGAGAAGGGCTCTTCCCTCCCAGTCACCCTGCCAGCCGTATGAAGACGGCTGAAAAACCGTTTCTATCGTATACGGATCAGACGAGAGCCGTTTTTGATTAAGTTTAATTTTGTCCATTTCTATTAACCGTCCGTCTGAGAAGCACTGCCCGTGAGGTCGATCTTATCACCGAGGCAAATCGGGAGAGGCTTGAGAATTGCCGTGAAAAAGTCCTTTGTGCGCGCGAGTATCTCCCGTGCGTCGTAAACAGGCTGTCCTCTGTATTCCCTGAGGTCAGCCGGAACGCCGACTGCTTCTATTCCGAGAGAATCGGCTATGTACAGCGCGCGGTAAAGGTGATATTTCTGCGTGACGATTACGATTTTGTCCGCTCCGAATACTTCTTTTGCGCGGTAAAGTGAATCGTACGTCGAGAACCCGGCGTGGTCAAGGAAAATCGCATCCGCGTCAACGCCTGCATCAGTCGCGTATTTTTTCATATTGTTTACTTCGTCATAGTCTGCAGTACCGTGATCTCCGCTCATCAGAATGACGGGAGCTTTACCGTTATTATAGAGCGAGATTCCCGTTTTAAGGCGGTCTTCAAGCATATTTGACGGGCTTCCGTCGCTATGCACACCTGCGCCGAGGATGAGAATGCAGTCGTAGTCTCCGTCCGGAAGTGCGTCGACTGCATATATATCGTTTTTTGTCGAGAAATACATCCATGCGTTCACTGCGAGGACGAAAAGAACTGCCAACACAACAAGCGTTATGACGACTGTAAAAAATGTGCCGATCCTGCGGCGTCTGTATCTGAGTTTTTTATTCATTGTTTTCTTTGTTTTCCGGTTCTTTCGTTTTGTTTTCTATTTTATTTACTACTTTGTTCGCTTTCTTTGCGGCTTTCTTTTTTGTTTTCTTCACGATAAGAACTATGATCACCACGATCACTGCTATCACAAGAAGATCGATGATGATGTGCGGCAGATTTACGACGAACCATACGGCGAAGTCTTCCGCGCCCTCTTTGATCTCATCAATAGTCTCGGCGAAACCTATTCTGATCCTCTCACCGACTGTGAGCTTATCTTCACTGACCTTTTCGATCTTCACTTCTTCGACGTACATATTGACCGTGCAGTAGGAAATGAGATCGTCGTACTTGCGGATCTGTGATTTTGCGGAATCGAGCTGATACTGAATATCGCTGATACGGTTGCGAAGCTGAATAATAGCGTCAACGGATTCGGCTTTTGCGAGAAGCTCCATTAAAGCGTTATATTCGGTTTCGTATGCGTTTATTCTGCTTTCAATGTCAACATAGCGGAGCGTTACGTCGTCTATATATTCGTTTGAACGTGTGAGCGATGCGAGATTGGAAACATCTCCTACAAAGCTGTCGTACTTATCGGCAGGTACTCTCACTGTCATTCTTGCGTTCCGTGAATAGCGGACTACGGTGTCGCCTCCGCCGTAAATATCGGAGGACTCTATGTAGCCGCCGTACTTTGAGACGCTCGCTTTGAAGGCGGAAAGAAATTTGTCGTATTCTTTCGTCTGGAAGCTGAGGTCGGCTGTCTTGATGATCTTACGTGCTGAAAGGTCGTTGTTCTCTTTCGGTTTATCGTAGTCCGACCCTTTCATATTGTAGCCGGTGCCTGAAGAGGAGTAGCCGTCCGAATACATTTCGGCTTCTTCGGTCGGAATAATATCGTAGCTTTCGTTGTACGCCATATCGTACATCGCTTCGCCTTTGAAACCGTTGGATTTTGAACAGGAAACAAGAGAAAGAAGAAATACTGCTGCGAGTGCAAAAGATAGAATGCGTTTTTTCATGATAAATACCTCACATTATAAATAGTGTTACGTATTAGACGCACAAATATTATACAATGTTCCCGATCGGATTACAATATTTATAAAAAAATTCAAAAATTTTCCTCTAAAATTACGTTAAACATTGAAAAAAAGAATAAAGTGCGTTATAATCAAATAAACTATACCGAAAAGAAGGCAAAATTATGGCTTACAAAAAATACTTTACGATGAGCTACGACGACAACGATCCGAACGACAGAATTTTCGTCTCGATGCTCAATCACTACGGGCTCAAATGCACGTTCAACGTAAACTGCGGCTTCACTCCACAAAGCTACGACAGGCAGAACAGAGTCAGCTTCGACGAAATGGCAGAACTATACAAAGGTCACGAGGTCGCCTGCCACGGATATTATCACGGACGTTACAGCGAAATGACGAACGAAGAGATCGAAGAAGATATAGTCAAGGACATCGAAAAACTCTCCGAAGTCATGGGCTACAGGATCAAGGGCTTTGCTTATCCTTTCGGAACGTACAACGATTACTGCGTCGATGTGCTCAGAAACAACGGTATTGTCTATGCTCGTACCGCATCTTCTGCTTATGATTTCTCCGTTCCGAAAAAACCTCTCGAAGCAATTCCGACCTGCCACCATTCGTGGGAGGGACTTCCGAAAATGATCGAAGATTTCGTGAATGCCGAGCCGACTGACGGAGATATGCTTCTCTACGTTTGGGGACACGCAGTTGAATTCCACCGCGGCGGAGACAGAAGCAACTGGACGTATATTGATAATATATTCAGAATGATCGCAGACAAGCCGGATATAGAATATGTGACAAATCTGCAATTTTTTGAGAGAAGTAATTCATTTTAAGTAAATTTAAGTCGAAATATCTTTGTTTTATACCGCATTTCTGAATGATTTGTCTTGACAAACTTCTCGGGATGCGGTATAATATTTTTATTCCGTAAGTAATATTATTTCACTCGGAAGAAATTTTTATCATCTTATAAAGGAGATACGATTATGGAAAGAGTCTATAATTTTTCGGCAGGACCGTCTATGCTTCCGCTTCCCGTCCTCGAAAAAGCCGCAAGCGAGCTTGTGAACTATGGGGACAGCGGAATGTCAGTCATGGAGATGAGCCACCGATCTCCCGATTACGATGCTATCATAAAAGCCGCAGAGAAAAACTTCCGCGCGGTCATGAACATCCCCGACAACTACAAGGTACTGTTCTTACAGGGCGGCGCGTCCACGCAGTTTGCCTCCGTTCCGCTCAATCTCATGAAAACCGGCAAGGCGGACTACATCCTCTCCGGTCAGTTCTCGACGAAGGCATACAAAGAAGCATTGAAATACGGTGACGCGGTTGCTGTCGCTTCATCAAAGGACGACAATTTCTCGAAGATCCCGCAGACTACGCGCGAATCGTTCAGACCGGACGCCGACTACGTTCACATCTGCTTCAACAACACGATCTACGGCACGAAATACAACTACATTCCAGACACCGGAGACGTTCCGCTCGTTGCTGATATGTCGTCGTGTATACTCTCCGAGCCGTTTGACGTTACGAAGTTCGGCGTGATCTACGCAGGGGCGCAGAAAAACGTCGCACCGGCAGGACTTACGCTCGTTATTGCTCGTGAAGACCTTCTCGGCAACGCGCGCGACATCACACCGTCAATGCTCGACTGGAAGCTGATGACTGACAACGATTCGATGTACAACACACCGCCGTGCTACTCTATCTACATGGCAGGGCTTGTATTCGAGTGGCTTCTCTCGATCGGCGGTCTCGACGAGATGAAGAAGCGCAACGAAAAGAAAGCTAAGCTTCTTTACGACTATCTCGATTCGCAGGATTACTACATCGCGCCTGTTGAAAAAGCAAGCCGCTCGATGATGAACGTCACTTTCGTCACGGGAAACGAAGACTTAGACAAGAAGTTTGCCAAGGAAGCCGCAGAAAACGGACTGAAAAACCTCAAAGGTCACCGTTCCGTCGGCGGAATGAGAGCGTCTATCTACAACGCGATGCCATACGAGGGTGTCGAAAAGCTCGTCGCGTTCATGAAAGATTTCGCCCTGAAAAATCCCAAATAAAAAGGTATCAGATTATGAAACAGATAAAACTACTCAACAAAATTGCGTCCGTCGGCACGTCGAGATTTGATCCGAAAGAATATGAATGTTCGACGGCTTCCGAAAATCCCGATGCTATCCTCGTCCGTTCCGCCGCCATGCACGATATGGAATTCCCGTCGTCACTCAAGGCTATCGCCAGATGCGGCGCAGGAGTAAACAACATTCCGCTTGACAAATGCGCGGAGGAAGGCATCGTGGTCTTCAACACACCCGGTGCAAACGCGAACGGCGTAAAGGAGCTGACTATAGCGGCTCTACTCCTCGCGTCGCGTAACATCGTCGGCGGCGCAAACTGGGCAAGCACGCTCAAAGAAGACGTCGCAAAGTCTGTCGAAGCCGGAAAGAGCGCGTTCGCAGGATGCGAACTGAAAGGCAAGACGCTCGGCGTTATCGGACTCGGTGCGATAGGCGGACTCGTCGCAAACGCCGCTCAGTCGCTCGGTATGAACGTAATCGGATGCGACCCTTATATCACAGTAGACGCGGCATGGCATCTGTCCCGTGCGATAAAGAAAGCCGCAACGTACGAAGAAATCTTCAAAACAGCCGACTATATCACACTCCACGTCCCAGCGACAAAGGACACAAATAACATGATCAACGCCGGCACGATATCGATGATGAAGCAAGGCGTGAAGATCGTCAATCTCGCGCGTGCAGACCTCGTTTGCGCGGCTGATCTCAAAGAAGCTCTCGCCGACGGCAAGGTTTCGGCTTATGTCACCGATTTCCCGACGGAAGAAACAGTCGGCGTCGAGAATATCGTCACCATTCCCCACCTCGGCGCGTCCACTGCCGAATCCGAAGACAACTGTGCAGTCATGGCGGCTGACGAGCTTATCGACTATCTCGAAAACGGCAACATCAAGAACAGCGTGAACTATCCGTCCGTCGATATGCCGAGAACAGGCGACACGCGCCTTGTCATTCTCCACAAGAACATCCCGAATATGATCTCGTCGATAACGTCCGAACTTGCGGAGAAAAACATCAACATCGAAAATCTCGCCAACCGGTCGAGAAACGATTACGCGGTAACGCTTGTGGACACAATAGCCGACATCACGGATGAAATCGTCGCGGCTATTGAAGCAACAGACGGTATCATAAGAGTAATAAAGATAGCTTAAAGACAAAAATCACCGCACCTTTCACAAATGAATGTGGGGTGCGGTGAGTTTTTTATTTTACTATCTTTCTCGCGTCGAGGTAATAGCGTTTGCTCTCGGCTTCTCCCATTGAGAATGTTTTTCTCGGAAGCGTGCCGTGCTCTTCCACATACGGGAAAAGCTCGCCTTTCGCCATTCCGTCAAAGAGGAATCCGACGGAATTTTCTTCCATTGACAGGCGGATGAGTGTTCCCTCACCGTGGATATAGTCGCACTTGACGGTGGGATGAGCTTTTATATAGTCGTCGATGAAATTTTGAAGTGTGCCGACGGTCAGCGCGTGAGTGGGATTTTTGAAAGATGTTTCGCAAAATCCGGCGGATGAAATTGCAGTAACGTGCTGTTCGCCGCAGTCTCCGCATACTCTGTCAAGAGACGCGAGAATGTCGTTTACATCACAGTTTTTCAGCACACGATATATCGGCTCGAACACAAGAGATTCGTCGGAAATCGAGGTTATTTCGCACAGCGCGTATCTCGACGGGTGCGACATATCGGCGGTTTCTGCTTTCACGTTTTCCCAATGCGCTTTTGCGGCGGCAAGAGAGTGGTTTCCGTCTCCCATAGCGTAGACGAGAGATTCGCGCGAACGCTCGTATGCGCCTATTTCATCGGCGAGCTTCCGGAGCGAGTCTCCTTCAACGGCGTATCCGGTGACGTGACCGCCGCCCTGCATCAAATCAAAGTCGTAGACAATATTTCCGTCAGAAACGAGCGATTCGGCGAGATCGTACAGCGCGCGCTTATCGTCAGTGAGAACGAGAATATGCGGAAGCTCCACCGTTGCACCTGCGCGTATCTTGCATCTCGGCGGTATTCTTTCAACAACGGTCTTTTCGGTGGCGCGGACTGCGGACTTTGAGCCGACGGAATAGTCGTACGCTTCAAGGTCGATTTTTCCAATGATACCGCGTCGCACTTCCCCGTTCGGAAGCGTGCGTTTGAGGTAGATGAATCCGTTCACGGCGTAAAAATCATTTTCGTCGAACGTTCTCATTGAAGCAAGCGCAACTTCGTTATGCTTTTCTTCGAGCAGAGTTCCGAGATATGCTTCGGGAACGATGTATTTATAGGCAGATTTCGCGTCTCCGATGATTTTTTCGCACTTTTCCCAATACTCCGGCTCGGATGTGAACTGGTCGCAGGCTATGACCGCCCATTTATTCATAAGACCGGCGTCGTCGTGGAAAGACGGGAGCAGAATCTCAGCCGGAGAAAAAACAGTGTTATATTGCATAAAAAATCCCTTTCGCTGTATCATGTGATACATAATTATAGCTTTTTTGCCCGAAAAAGTCAAGACACAGAACACCCTACAAGGTTGACAAACAACAGTTTCCGACATATAATGTATCGGAGAGAAAAATAACAGAGGTTAAAACATCGTGGAAAACAATTCGTCAATTATCAAGGTCGTTAAATTCGGAGGAAGCTCTCTCGCAGATGCCGAACATTTCAAAAAAGTCGGTGAGATCATCCGCGCGGACAGCACGCGAGTGTTCGTTATTCCGTCGGCTCCCGGTAAAAGATTCAAGGGCGACGACAAGGTTACGGATCTTTTATATGCGTGCTACAATTCGCTCACTGACGGCGGCTTTGGCGCGGCATTCGCCAAAATTACGGAAAGATTTGATTCAATCATAGACGGGCTCGGTATTGAGTGCGACCTCACGGACGAGTACGAGCATATCCGCTGGGCTATCACGCACCACGCAGGCCGCGATTATGCCGCCAGCCGCGGAGAATACTTGAACGGGCTTATCCTCGCCGCGTATCTCGGTTACGACTTTGTAGATCCTGCCGAATGTGTCCGTTTCTTTGACAACGGCGTGTTCGATTCTGAGGCGACGAACAAACTTCTCGCAGAGGAACTCGCAAAGCACAAAACCGCCGTAATCCCCGGTTTCTACGGTTCTATGCCGAACGGTACGATCCGCACATTCTCACGTGGAGGCAGTGACATCACGGGTTCAATCGTCGCCCGTGCGGTATATGCCGATCTTTACGAGAACTGGACTGACGTAAACGGCTTCCTCACTGCCGATCCGAGAATAGTTGAGAATCCTTTACAGATAAAATATATCACTTACAGAGAACTCAGAGAGCTTTCGTATATGGGAGCCGGTGTTCTGCACGAGGACGCTATCTTCCCTGTCCGTTTTGCAGGTATCCCGATAAATATTCGCAACACGAACGAGCCGGAGAACGAAGGCACGATGATCGTTCCGCACACCGACCTCTACGACACGAAGAACGTTATCACCGGTGTTGCCGGAAAGAAGGGCTTCTCCGTTATCACTATCGAGAAAGCGCTGATGAACTCCGAAACAGGCTTCGGTCGGAAAGTCCTTGAAGCGATCGAGCATGAGGGACTGTCGTTCGAGCATCTGCCGTCCGGCATCGACACGATGAGCGTCGTCATGAACTCGGCTGAAATGGAGCCTCATAAGGAAAAGATAATCAACCGAATCTGCCATTCCGTCGAGCCGGATTCAATATCGGTAGAAGACGGACTTGCACTTATCGCAGTTGTAGGACGCGCTATGGTAAAAGCCAAAGGCACGGCGTTCAGAGTATTCAAGGCGGTAGCATGCGCAGGCATAAACATCAAAATGATCGACCAGGGTTCATCTGAATACAACATCATCATCGGTGTTGACGAAAAAGACTTCGAGGGCGCGATGCGCTCGATATACAGCGAATTCGTGAAATAAAATCTGCCGACATTCAAAAAAGTTATACGAACAACAAAACCTCCTATGATATTTCTACCATAGGAGGTTTTTTCAGTTAAGTTAAAACCCGAACAGGCTCAGTTGAGTTCTGCGAAGTACTTGATAGTACGAACCATCTGGCTTGTGTAGGAGTTTTCGTTGTCGTACCAGGAAACAACCTGTACCTGGAATGTGTCGTCGTCGATCTTTGTAACCATTGTCTGTGTTGCATCGAACAGAGAACCGTATCTCATGCCGACAACATCAGAGGAGACGATCTGCTCTTCGTTGTAACCGAAGGAAGCGGACTGAGCAGCCTTCATTGCTGCGTTGATGGAATCCTTTGTAACGTCCTTGCCCTTAACAACTGCAACGAGGATAGTTGTGGAGCCTGTTGTTACGGGAACTCTCTGTGCGGAGCCGATGAGCTTGCCATTGAGTTCGGGGATTACGAGACCTATAGCCTTAGCAGCGCCTGTGGAGTTCGGAACGATGTTAGCGGCACCTGCTCTTGCTCTTCTGAGGTCGCCCTTTCTCTGAGGACCGTCGAGGATCATCTGGTCGCCTGTGTATGCGTGAACTGTTGTCATGATACCGGAAACGATCGGATAAGTGTCGTTCAGTGTCTTTGCCATAGGAGCGAGGCAGTTTGTTGTGCAGGATGCAGCGGAGATGATCTTGTCTTCGGCTGTGAGTGTATCTTCATTTACGGAGAATACGATAGTCTTGAGGTCGTTGCCGGCAGGAGCGGAAATAACGACTTTCTTAGCGCCTGCGTCGATGTGAGCCTGGCTCTTGTCCTTGGATGTGTAGAAGCCTGTGCATTCGAGAACGACGTCAACGTCGAGCTTGCCCCACGGGCAGTCTGCTGCGTTCTTTTCAGCGTAGATCTTGATTTCCTTGCCGTCTACGATGATCGAATCTTCTGTGGAAGCTACAGTGTGCTTGTTTTCGCCGATTCTGCCGAGCCAGGAGCCCTGAGCTGTGTCGTACTTGAGAAGATGAGCGAGCATTGCGGGAGAAGTAAGGTCGTTGATAGCGACTACTTCATAGCCCTCAGCCTCAAACATCTGACGGAATGCGAGACGGCCGATACGACCGAAACCGTTGATTGCTACTTTTACCATGGTAATTTTTCCTCCGAAATATATAAATTTTTATTGGGAACAAAGTAATATCTTACCAAAGATATATTTTACTCCATTTTCGCGGAATATACAATACCTTTCACAAAGATTTT
Organism: Eubacteriales bacterium; assembly: GCA_045643285.1. GTDB lineage: Bacteria > Bacillota > Clostridia > Oscillospirales > CAG-272 > UMGS1696. The sequence continues at coordinate 22,998 of JAZUKN010000025.1, read as the reverse complement.
TACCGATTTTCACTTTTTTATAAAAATCCGATGAGCAAACAGAGCTTTCTCGGCAATATTGCTACTCTTTCACAAATGTGAACTTCTCCCACGGGATTGAAACGGGTTTGTGGTTCGTTATGATCTCGTCAACGTGCGTGAGAAGAGGAAAATCGTCGAGCGACACTTCTCCTCTCGCGGCTTTCTTTCGTACTGCGCGCGCCACTCTTTCGGCAACAACGAGAGACTCAAGCGTTACGCCGTTCAACTCTTGTTTTGCGTCGCAAATGTCGAGTCCGCGTCCGAGAAGTATTCCGATAAGTCTCGTCCGTCCGCCGTAAACCGTGACGTATAAGTCCCCTATCCCGACTGCAAGATTGTCGAGCTTTCCCGCGCCCTGCATTTCGAGGAGCTTCTGCATCTCTCTGAGTGCCTGACCGAACACTGCCGCCTGCGAATTATAGTGAAGTTCGCTGTCAATGCCGAACTGCCTCTGATTTACGCCTATCGTCAGCGCAACTGCAAGAGCGTATCCGTTTTTGAGTGCAACTGCGGATTCAATTCCCGTAACGTCAGTTGACAGACTGATGTGATAATATTCCGTCGTCATTATCTCGCGAATGCGGCGCAGAACGTCTATATTATCACCGCAGAACGCGACCTCGGTCTGATCGTGTGCGACAAGCTCATAGCTCGTGCAAGGACCTCCTACGGCGCACAGAATGGGGTGTCTTCCCTTTTCGTCAAGTCTCTTTTTCCACAGCGCAGGATATGTTATAAGCTCGCCGTTTTCGGTATCGTAAAGTCCCTTTGTAACGGTGAGAACGGGCGTTGTCTCCGGTATGAACGGCAGAACGCTTTCGCCGAACCAGTCTACCCCGAACGAGCTGACGCCGCCGATTATCAGATCCGCGCCGTCGATTGCTTCTGCCATTTCTTCTATCTGACAAAACTTCACGCCGGCAGGAAAATCGCGTGTGAATTTCGGGTGCCGGTTAGTTTTTCTGCACGTTTCAATTATTCCTCTGTCGAGCGGTGTGCCGACGAGCGTTACTTCGTTTCCGTTTTCTCTTGCAGGAAACGCGAGAGCCGAGCCCATCATGCCGGAGCCGATTATCGTTACCTTTGCCATAGTTTTCTCCATTTTTCAGTCATCCTGTTTTGTTATAACGTCGGAAACATCGTGGAGCGAAATGAATGCTCCGGGATCGATCTCGTGAACGATCTGCTTCACTTTATAGATCTGAAAAGCGTTGACGATGAAGTAAATTATCTCTTTTTCCTTGCCCGAATATCCGCCTATCGCCTTGACTATCGTTCCGCTTGAAGAGAAATTCTCCTGCATCGCTTTAGTTATCTCCGTCGCTTTCACGGTGACTATCATCGCGCATTTCGAGCGGTCAAAGCCCTCGACTATGTAATCGACGGTCTTCGAGCCGATGAAATATGTAACGACGGAATAAAGCGGAAGTATCCAGCTATGCATGACAAAGCCGCAGACGATGTACAGAACGGCATTGAACGCCATAACGAACGTACCTATCGAAACACCTATCCGCTTTGCAAATATGACGGAAAGCACCTCTACGCCGTCGAGCGCACCGCCGAAACGGATAGTGAGTCCGCTTCCGATGCCGGAGATCGCGCCGCCGAATATAGCGCAGAGAAGCAAGTCTTCACCTGCAAGAGGTGACGCAAATTCTACGTCGATCGGCAGTACATTCATAATGAGGAATGACATCAGCGAATATACGCAGACCGTGAAAATAGAATACACGGTAAACGCAAGTCCCTGCTTTTTCAGCCCGAAGAGGAATATCGGGAGGTTGATTATTATGAGAAAGATCGAAAGTGTAAACGCGGGCGGTGTTATCTGGTCGAGAAGCATCGACAGTCCCGACACGCCGCTGTCGTACAGCTTCATCGGGAACAGAAACAGCGTCACACCGAACGCATTGATTATTCCGGCTATCAGAAGAAAGATAAAATTCTGCCATTTGATAGCCGAGAGCTTTTGTTTAAGTTGATTCATCGTCATCTCCGTCTATGTTTTTTATACCGAAAACGCCGACCTTATTCAGACCGGCGCGATTATCGGATTTTATTTCATATACTGCATTAAGAACTGTGCGGACTTCTTTACATAATCGAATGCGTCGCCCTCTTCGGCGTTGTCCTGTTCTACAACGTAATACTTAACGTGAGCTTTGTCGCACGCTTCGATGATTCCGTCCCAGTCGAGGTTGCCGTTACCGATATATGTGATCTCCTGGGAAAGCGGATAACGGAGTTTCATCATATCCTTGAGGTGGATGATGTCTATTCTGTCGGTGAGCTTGTTTATCCACCACTTGATGTCTCCGCCGCCGTGCTGTACCCAATATGTATCGAGAACGAACGACGTATTCGCGGGATCGAGCTTTTCAACGAGCATATCCATAAGACGAGAGCCGTCGTCGTATCTGACGAACTCGTCGGAATGGTTGTGATATGTGAATTTGAAGCCGTAGTCCTTCGCGTAAGCGGCAACTGCGTTCGCCTTTTCGATGAATGCGTTTGCTTCATCAACAGTCTTTGCGGAAAAGCCGCCGATACCCATAAGCTTTGTGTCAAGAGCTTTATGACGGCGGATAGCCTCTGCGTGATCGTTTACCATTACATCGAAGTCGTCGTGTGTACCGCAGATCTCGATGCCCTCTTCCTTGGCGATCTGTCCGAATTCTTCGTAAGCGATAGGCATTCCGGCAGTCTGAGCGCAGTTGTAGCCGTATTCGCGCAGACGCTTGAATGTTTCGCGGATTTCCGTTGCGTTCGAGAGTTTTCCTTTAATGGAGTATAACTGTAAACCGAGCTTGTTGATCATGGCTTTTACCTCATTTGTTTTATATTTGCATAAGTTATTATACACTCTTCCGACGTTTTTTTCAATAAGTTTTGAAAAATACGCGCTGAATTATAAAATCATTTTCCGAATGCCGCTCCCTCGGACGACGGTGCGAAAATCTTCTCAGCCTGTTCGTCCGTGAGAGTGATACCGAACACGTCGGAGTAGTATTTCTTCGTCTCTTCCGATATATCAATATCCTCGAAAAGATCGGGATAAACGGTCTTTGCAAGCCACAGAAGCGTGACGGGCGTATCTACTCCGCAAGTGTACGAGCGGTACATTCCGAGCGGCATTTTCGTGACTTTTCCGTTCTTTACGGCGTCAACGGGGCTCCAGTCGTAGTTGCCGACGGTATTGTTATAAATATCGTCCGGCTGAGCGGTGTTGTAGTTTGTGATGAGTATTCTCGTCGGGTCCCAGACGTAAATCTGTTCCATACCGACTGCGGTAGAATTAACCGTGTCCATTTCTCCGCCGACGTTCACCGCGTTTACGGCATCTGCCCACCACTGACCGAAGAAGTGCTTGCCGGATGTTGTCAGCGCGCTGTCGGAATACTGAAATAGGAAGAACAACCGCTCTTTTTCGTTTTCATTTAGTCCTGCGGTGCGCGAAGAAACGAGCGCTTCTACGTCTTCACTGTATTTTTTCACCTTATCGGCTCTGTCGTTCTGCGGAAATATCTCGGAAAGCAGAGCTATCCAGTTTCCGAGCGTTTCAACTGCGTCGTATTCCCATTTGCTTGCCGAAATTGCGACGGCAGGTATTCCGGTTTTTGCGAGAGCTTCGCCCATTTTCGGGTCGTCCGCCGAATAAAAGGCAATATCCGGCTCAAGCGCCATAAGTGACTCCGTGTTCAGCTCCGTGCCGTTGATGTAGCCTGTCTCAGTCGTGAGAAGCTCGGGATAAAGCTCACCGAGAAGCCCCGTCTTTGCGGCACTCATCGACTGCTGAGGAATGCCGACGATCTTGTCAGCCGAATCAAAAAACACGGCAAGCACCGACGGAAGCGGATAGATGTCACACACCGCTATTCTGTCGATTTTTGTCGGTACTGTGACTGTATTTCCCCTGTGGTCGGTCACTGTTCTGTAATCTTTTGTCACTTCTTCGTCAGGAGTGTTTTTGTTGCCGCACGAAACTGCCGTAAATACGAAGAGTACGGCAAGTGTGAGTGCGATGATTCTTGTGATGTTTTTCATGTTTTTCTCCTTTTGAATCAGATTTATTTCAGCGCGGTTTGCGGTTATACCATATTGTTCAGTTTTGTCGGAATAACGGTACTGTAGCCGTTGACCGATCCGATAACTGCGTCAACTCCGAACGCACGTCGGATGTTCTCCCGTGTGACGATCTCGCGCGTTTTGCCGAAGATCACGCCGTCTTTTGTGAGAAGAAGCGACTTGTCCGCACGGTTAAGAGCGTGGTCTGGATAGTGAGTTGAGAGAATACACGTCATTCCGTCCTTTGCGAGAGACGAAACTGTATCAAGAACGATGAGCTGATTGCGGAAATCAAGATTCGATTCCGGCTCGTCGAGAATGAGCAATTCCGGCTCTGATGCAAGTGCGCGAGCGATAAGCGTCATCTGAAGCTCGCCTCCGCTGATCTCTGAGCATTTTTTTTCAAGCAGATGTGCGATTCCGAGACGGTCTGCTATCTCATCGACAAGTTGGTTTTCGCGCTCTCCAGGAGACGAAAAGACACCTATCCTGCTCGCACATCCGAGAAGTATCATATTTCTGACGTCAAGTGAGGATTCAAAACGCCGTGCCTGCGGAACGTATGAAATCTTTTGCCAGAGGCGGCGCGGTGGGATTTTTACGATATTTTCGCCGTCGAGCAGTATTTCGCCAGTCTGAAGCGGCAGATACCCCATGAGGCATTTGAGAAGCGTTGTTTTTCCGCTTCCGTTTGCGCCGAGAAGAGCGACGACTTCGCCGCTTTTCGCCGCAAAACTGACGTTTTCAAATACAGTATTTCCCTTTTTATATGCGAAAGATACGTTATTTACATTGAAAATCATATCTGCCAGCCTCCTCTCCGTCTCATAAGCACGATAAAGAACGGTGCGCCGATGATCGCGGTAAGCACGGACACGGGGAACTCGGCAGAAGTAAGCGAACGTGCCGCCGTATCAACGATAATCATGAACGCCGCGCCTGTGAAGACTGATGCAGGAAGTGTATATCGGTGGTCGTTGCCGAGCCACATCCGGCAGACGTGCGGAACGATAAGACCGACCCAGCCGACCTGTCCGCACATAGAGATCACGGACGCGGTCATGACAGTTGACGCAACAACTGCGACAGCGCGGAGTGCTTTGATATTGACGCCGGTCGAGCGTGCTTCTTCGTCGGAGAGCGGAAGGATATTGAGCCGCCAACGAATGAGGAACAGCGATGCAAGCGGTATGATAATTGCCGGAGCGCCGAAAAGGATGCTCTTATAATTCGCGCCGTCGAGATTTCCCATGAGCCAATATGTGATAGACGGAAGCTCGGTATCGGTGTCCGCCGTGAACTTCACGAACGAAACGAGAGCCGAAAACAGCGAGCCTATCATAATGCCCGAAAGAACGGTTGTGTTCATCCCCCTGCGGTTTTTGCCGCCGGCAAGAACGGTCAGTCCTACTGCGACAAAGCCGAAAACAAGTGACGAAAACTGTACACCGATTGAGCCGAAACCGAGCAATATCCCGACTGCTGCGCCGAACGACGAACCTGATGCAACGCCGAGTGTGTCCGGAGTGGCGAGAGGGTTTGAAAAGAGGCTTTGGAAAGTCAGCCCTGCCGCAGAAAGACCTGCACCGCACAGTGCGGCAAGAATTATTCGCGGAAGTCGGATATTCCACAGTGCAGATTCAACAAATGCGGACGGAAGTTCTCCCGTGCCGAAGAGATGACAGCCGACTGATGCGAAAAAATCCGACGGAGTGACCGTCAGCCTACCGACGAACAGCACGGCAATTCCGACAATGATCGGCAAAAGCGGCAGAAAAATGAAGAAGATTCTGTTTTTTGTTTTCATAAATTATTCCTTTGAAATGACCGAAGAATACGCGGTCTTTACCGATACGCCTTCTATATTCCCGAGCTTGCCGGAGAGGGACGAAATAACGTCCTGCGGCGCGTCAAGTGCAACGCTGATGATATTTACGTTTCTCTTGCGGTACGGGATGCCCATGCGTCCGATGATGTATTCTCCTGCGTCGTGGAGCGCGGAGTTTATCTTCTCGCTCGCTTCGTTTTTCTCAACTATAATGCTTATTACCGCTACTCTTGTTTCCATATTATACCCCCGTTAAATACAAAAATTGCCGTACCCGAAAAGGCACGGCAAAATTGCGGCGCAAAACCGCTCATATTTCATTTTTGCTCGCGCCTTCGCGGTCAGATCTCTCTTTCCCCTCAGGTACGTTTTGATTATAGTTCAAATTTGATTATTTGTCAAGGACTTTGCATTCGCATTTGTGTCCGCTGATTTTTCGTCCGTCGGGCAAAACGATTTCCGAATCGGCGAAGAAGTGAACGAAAATCCGTCCGTCCGGAATGCGGAGAGCCTGAACGTCTTCCGTGTTCTCGAGGACTTCAAACCGCTCGTCCGCGTCTTCCGGAGAGATAAGATATGCATATCCGTCATGCCCTCTCGTAAGCGTTACTTCAAAAACATCCGCTTCAACAGGAGCGTCACTCATTGCCTTATTGTTGCGCTTCCACGATCCGACGCGGTGTTCTGCTACGGTGACAAATCTGTTCCGATCATCGAGGCTCACATACTTCACGCCGTTGTGGACGACTTTATCGTCCGTTGCCGTGTAATCTCCGCAGAGGAAGCACTGCTCGACAGTTGTTGTAAGAGTCTCGTCTCTGTCGGAAGAAATTCCGCTTCCGAGAATGGCGACTCCCCACGGAGTGCCGAACGCCACAACAGTCGCGCGGATGCCGTTATGCTCAACGGTCTGTGCAGAATACGCGCAGTCACAGAGCTGCGAACCGTCGAAACGGTCTCCCGTCTGTAATCTGTACCCGTCCATTGCGTGCGTAAACAATTCTTCATCAGTCTCGTCGCGTGTCGTAGTGCCAGGTACGCGGCAGTAATTCCACACGGGAGATATTTCATAATACTCTTTACCGGAGTTCATCACGCAGGTCGACGTGCCGTAAGCCATATTCGCGCTGAGACCGCCTTCGTCTCCGCAAACCTCGCCGGATGCTGTTGTTTTGTTGTTTATCCCACGGAAGCCGATATAAATATCTCCGAGATGAGCAGTCAGCAGACAGCACGCCGGAAAATACTTCACGCCCTGCGCGCACGTTTTATTTGAAAAGATCGCGTCGCGCATTTCTTCAAGCTCAGCTCTTCTTTTCGGGAGGGAAAGAGTGAGATATTCTCTTATTGATCCGGCGACCATGGAAGCACCGCCCCATTCATGACGGGAAAATTCGCGTCCGCAGGCTGTCCAGTCGAACATATCGCGGTGGATCATCCAGCGTACACCGTCAATAAGGAACGATTCGAGAATATCGCGCTTCCTCTCCGACAGTGCGAACGCAGTACCGTCGAGCAACTTCAACAGTCCTATGCTTCCGCTTATGAAATTTCTGCCGTAGCCGCCGACATAGAGTTTCGGTCCGTGCTGGAAGAACGTTCCGTCGGGCTGTATTCCCTCTCTGCCGTAGTCTATCTCTTTATAAAGTCTGTCGGCTATCTGACCGAGATATTCTTCGTCGCCAAGCAAAACCGCGTGCTTTACGGACGTGTTCGCACCCCATGTAAGGTTTGCGCCTGTCCAGAAATTGACTGAATAATTCACTCTCATCGAGCCGCGCGACATTATGATATCGCACCACTTTTTCTGCTCCGGCGTGAGAAGCTCCCATGCGAGAATGCAGAAATCGGACATCGCCCACGGCACATTGATCTCCGAATGCCACCAGCTTGTGTGGATATAGTCGTTCTTTATCCATTCGTTTAATCCGCGCGAGATAAGTGACTTTACTTCGTCTTTGTCGCAGGCGTTTTCGCGAAGATATATTACGGCAAGATCACAAAGATACCTCAAATGCCCCGGTGTATACCAGGTATTCGGATCATCTGAGGAATAATCAATGTCGTCAAAGCGTATGCAGTCGGGCTTCGAACCGTCGGTGACGTGAGACTTGATTTCGAAGAGCCGTTCTTCATCCTTGAATGAAGCAGAAAGCATACCGTCGACATAGCGTTTTCTGATCAATTCAATGTCTTTTTTCATAACGCTTTCCTTTCATAACGCTTTCCTTATTTTATTTTGCTTCAACAACTACGCACTCGTTAGCCTTTCCGGAAACAGCGTCACCCTCTGCGGTGTATGTATATGCGCCGTCCTTGAAGAAATGTGCGAACACACGTCCGTCCGGAATGCGGACAGCCTGGAAATCTTCGGTATTTGCAAGGACTTCGAACTTTCCGTCCTTTGTCTCGGGCTGGATGAGATAAGCGTAGCCGTTGTGCGTTCTGTCAAGCGTGATCTCGAGAACGTCGTCCTCGGACTGTATGTCATCCATCGGAATATTATTGCGTTTCCATGTACCTGTGCGGTGTTCAACCGACGCAATGAACTTGTTTCTCATATCGAGATTGATATATTTGATACCGTTGTGCTCGACAAGGCGATCGGAGATATTGACTTTCCCGGTTGCGAGGCACTGCTCAACTGTCGTTGTAAGCTCTTCGCCCTCGGTGTCGGACGAAATTCCGCTTCCGAGTATCGCAACGCCCCAAGGTGTGCCGAATGCAACAACAGTCGCGCGGATGCCGTGATGCTCAACTGTCTGAGCGGAGTAAGCGCAGTCGCCGAGCTGTCCGCCGTCGAAGCGGTCGCCCTGCTGGAAACGGTTGCAGTCGTTCGAGTGCTTTGCAAGATCGTCAGGCTCTTCATAGCGTGTCGTTGTGCCGGGAACACGGCAATAGTTCCACACAGGAGACATAGTGAGATATTCATTACCCGAATGCATTACGCAGGTAGTAGTACCGTATGCGAGATTTGCGCAGTAGATGTACTCCATATTGCACTCTTCGCCCTGTGTCGCACCCGGTCTTACCCCCTTGAATCCGATATACCAGTCGTCGATATGCGTGCACATCATAGCGGCTACCGGGAAGTATTTTACGCCCTGTACGGACACTTTTTCATTTTCGACCGCATCGGCAAATTTTGTGAGAGGCTCGACCTTATCGCGGAATGAGTTGAGCTTACAAAGTCCTCTTGCCGCGCCGGATATCATCCCGGCACCGCCCCAACCCGGTCTTGAAAATTCACGTCCGCAGGCTATATAGTCGAAAATCCCTTTGTGGATCATCCATCTGTCACCGTCGAGTATGAAGTTCGAGAGGATGTCGGCTTTTTCTTTGGGAAGTTCGAACGGTGTGCCGTCGAAGAGCCCGAGCATACTCGTGAGAGACGAGATGAAGTTTCTGCCGTAGCCGCCCGCGTAGAGACGTGTACCGTGCTGGAAGTAAGAGTTGTCCGTCTGTATACCCTCTCTCATGCCGATAACGACTTCTTCGTACATTCTGTCGGAGATCTCGTGCATATAGTCGATGTCGTTCATGATAATGGCGTGCTTTGCGGCAATGTTCGTTCCCCAGAGCTGATTTGCGCCTGTCCATTCCTTTGCGCCGTAGTTATACATGAACGAGCCTCGTGCGATAATGAGATGAACTTTACGTCTCTGCTTTTCGTTAAGCAGATCCCATGCGAGAAGTCCGATATCAGACATAGTTCCGGCGACGTTTATTTCGTTATGCCACCAGTTCGCGTTGACATAGTCGGCTTTGAGCCATTCGTTCATCGCTTTGATGAAAAGATCCTTCAGTTCCTCCATACGTGCGAATTTGCCGCGCGCGTAAATTACTGCGAGGTCGCACGTCTGGTAGAGATGTCCGGGAAGATCCCAGCTATTGCGCGTTACGGACGTATAGTCTATATTCGAGAAGCGGACGGAATCCTCGAACTGTCCGGGAATAACACGCGCTTTGACTTCTTCAAACTTTTCCTCGTCCGTGAAATCGCGTCCGAGAAGGTCTTTCATGTATCTGTCTTTGAGAATCTGTAAATCCTTGTTCATTTTAACACTCCTGTATTTAAGAAATTCTTCTCCCGGGTATGTGGCGACGTTATCTTTGACTTCACCATATCGCTCGTCGAGTATTTCGTAGTCTCTTGTCATGTCTTTTTCTTCCATAATCGGTCTCCTGTCTTATATCATTTATGTTTATTATGGCTCAAGTCCATTGTACGGGGGTACTGTGTTTTTGTCAAGTCATTTTAGAGAAAAAATCCCGTATTTTTCTTTTATAAGGTATTTATTTTTTCGGCGCAATGTGATATAATATGATGATATATTTTGTAGTCGGGCTGAATGCTCAAATATAACTTAAATAATCATTTACCGGAGATATATTTTATGTGTGGATTCGTAGGTTTTACGGGGATAATTGACAGGCGCGAAGAAGTCATCCGCAGAATGGCGGAAAGAATAGTTCACCGCGGACCGGACTCCGACGGCTATTTCGTCACTGGTACGACGGCTGAGGACTCATGCGCTCTCGGCTTCCGCAGACTGTCAATCATAGACTTAAGCGATGCCGCTTCTCAACCGCTCTACAACGAGGATGGCACAGTCGCAGTCGTCTACAACGGCGAGAGCTACAACTTCATGGAGCTTAAAGAAGAATTACTTGAAAAAGGGCACGTCTTCAAGACCGGCTCGGACTCCGAAGTTGTCGTTCACGGATACGAAGAATGGGGAGTATCTCTTGCGTCAAAGCTGCGCGGAATGTTCGCGTTCGTCGTATGGGACAAAAAAACGAACACTCTTTACGGCGCGCGCGATCCGTTCGGAATCAAGCCGTTTTACTATTCGATCCTGCCGTCAGGTGCTATGATCTTCGGCTCGGAAATCAAATCGTTCTACGAGCATCCCGAATGGAAAGCCGAAGTCAACGAAAACGCTCTCCGTCCCTATCTGACGTTCCAGTATTCCTCAATGGAAGAAACATTCTTCAAAGGCACATACAAGCTCCCTCCGGCACATTATTTCACCGTGAAGAACGGCGTTCTGGAAAAGGTACGCTATTGGGACATTGATTTTTCGAAAAAAGACACGCTTTCATACGCCGATTGTGCGAAGAAAATCGACGAAAGAGTCCACGAATCCGTAGCGGCGCACAGGATAAGCGACGTAAAAGTCGGCTCGTTCCTCTCGGGCGGCGTAGATTCATCGTACATCACGGCTACTCTGATGCCCGACAAGACTTTCTCCGTCGGGTTTGACTACGACAACTTCGACGAAACTTCGGAGGCAAAAGAGCTATCCGACCGTCTCGGCATACAGAACTACATGAAGCACATCACAGCCGACGAATGCTTTGACGCATTCCCGACGATCCAGTATCACATGGACGAGCCGCAATCAAATCCCTCGTGCGTTCCGCTTTACTTTCTTGCAAAGCTCGCAAAGGAACACGTTACAGTCGTTCTCTCGGGCGAGGGTGCGGACGAGATATACGCCGGCTACGAATGGTACGACGAAACACCGGGTATGCGTAAATACAAGAAAATACCGGCGTTCATGCGTCGCTGCGCCGCGAAACTGACAAAGCATCTTCCCTACTTCAAGGGACACGATTTCATTATCAAGGGCAGCGGACAGCCGGAAGATTATTTCATCGGTCAGGCGCTCGTTTTCCCCGAAGATGAAGCAGTCGCCGTGCTGAAAGGAAAATACAAAAACGGCAAATCCGTCTCCGAGATCACAAAGCCGATATACGACAGAGTGAAAAATCTCTCGGAGCTTGAAAAGAAACAGTATCTTGACATGAATCTGTGGCTGCCGGGCGACATTCTCCTCAAAGCAGACAAGATGAGTATGGCTCATTCGCTGGAACTGAGAGTGCCGTACCTCGACAAAAAGGTCATGGAAGAAGCCGAACAGATTCCGGCTGAATACAAGATAGACGGCAAGTATTCAAAGTCCGTCATGCGTACCGCCGCGAATATGTCGCTTCCCGACGAATGGGCGCACAGACCGAAAAAAGGCTTCCCCGTTCCGATCAGAGAATGGCTTAAAAAAGACAAATACTATTCTCTCGTCAAGGGATACTTCACCTCCGAAGCGGCAGGCGAGTACTTCGACACGGACGCACTCATGAAGCTGCTCGACGACCACCGCGCAGGCAAAGCGAAGAATCAGAGAAAGATCTGGACGGTGTTAACGTTCCTTGTATGGCACAAAATCTTCATTGAAAACAACGGAAGAATATAATTTACGGAGATAAACGGCAATGGAAAAAGTAATAACACCCGTTCTTCTGGGTGCAGACCTCAACTGCTACAATGTCGCACGCGCGTTCCACGAGCAGTACGGAGTTAAATCGTATGCGTTCGGAAGATATGCGGTATCGGCGACAAAATACTCGAAAATAGTCAAATTCACGGCAATAAAGGACATTGACAGTGATTCCGTAATGCTCGACACGCTTCACCGCTTTGCAGACGCGCATCTCGGTGAAAAGCTCGTGCTGTTCGGATGCACAGACGACTATGTGGCTATGATAATCCGCAACCGCGAGGAATTGTCGGACTACATACTTCCCTATCCGCCGGCTGAAATGCTTGAAACAGTCGCGCACAAGGCTGAATTTTACGAGACTTGCGACAAGTTCGGCATCCCGCATCCCGATACAGTAGTTCTCACTGAGCCGAAAACAGCCGACGATCTGACGGCGGAAAAACTCGGCTTTGATTATCCGATAATCGTGAAGCCGTCGTCGAGTGTGGACTACTGGAAACACCCGTTTGACGGAATGAAGAAAGTCTACGTCGCAAAAGACGACGACGACGCCGAGAAAATCATCGCGGAAATATATGCGTCGGGCTATCCCGAAAAGATGATACTACAGGAGTTCATCGCAGGCGGTGACTCGCAGATGAGAGTGTTCACGACGTTTTCGGATGCCAAAGGAAAAGTCCGCGCGATGTGTCTCGGTCACACGATGCTCGAAGAACACACGCCGAAAGGTCTCGGCAACCATGCCGCAATAGTCACTGAGCCGGTGTCGTCGCTGACTATCGCCGACAAGATCAAGGATATGCTCGAAGAGATCGGCTACACCGGTTTCGCAAACTTTGACATCAAGCTCCGTGAGGGAACGAACGACGATTTCAGAGTATTCGAGATAAATCTGAGACAGGGTCGCTCGAACTTTTATCTGACTTCCGCCGGACTGAATGTCGCACGGCTTGCCACGGAAGTATTCGAGAGCGAAGGAGACGACTGCGAGAAGGTCGAAAACGCCTTCTTCTGGCATCACATACCGCGCTCCGTTGCTTATGAATACACGGAAGACAAATCACTCGTGGAGCGTGCAAAAAAGCTCTCCGCCGACGGGAAACAGTCGTCCTCGGTCCTCTACCGTCCCGATTTGTGCCTCAATCCTCTCAGACTCATCTGCGTACTTGAAATGCTCCGCAGACAGAAGAAAAAATACGAGATTTACTACCCGAAGAAAGAAAAATAAGGCGTTCTTATGGAAGAAAAAAGAAAACTGCTCGGAATAATCGGCGGTCTCGGTCCGGCGGCAAGCGCGTATTTCTATGAGCTTATCACGGAGCACACTCTCGCCTCCCGTGATCAGGATCACATCGACATTATTCTCTCGAGCCGCGCAACAACGCCCGACAGGACGGATTTCATTCTCGGACGTTCCGACGACGATCCGCTTCCGGCGATGATTTCCGATGCGCGCTCTCTTGAAACTTACGGCGCGACTGCGATAGTGATTCCCTGCAACACCGCGCACTACTTCCTCGATGAAGTAAAAAAGTCCGTCTCAGTTCCGATGCCGAGCATTATCACGGAAACCGTTTTACATATCAAGAAATGCGGCTTCAAAAAAGCGGCTATCCTTGCAACTGAGGGAACGATCAACACGTCATCCTATCAACGCGAGCTTGAAGCGCACGGGCTTTCCTACGCCGTACCCGATGACGACGGCAAAGCGGCACTGATGCACCTCATTTACGACAAAGTGAAGAAAGGCGTTATTCCGGAGCCAGAAGAGCTGTATAAGATCACCGAGCCGATGTTCTCGAGCGGATGCGACTGTGCTATTCTCGGATGTACAGAGCTTTCGCTGATCGGAAAGAAGATAAAGGATGCCCGTTTTGTCGATTCGCTGACCGTGCTTGCGGCGGTGTCCATTCATTTAATGGGACACAAAACCGTCGGACTTGACAAAACTTACGATTTATAAAACTACGGTGGATTTATGAAAACACTGAAAGAGCTGTTCGCGCGTATTCCCTCGGAAATCTTCGGAAACACAGAAACAGAAATAGGCTCAATAGAATACGATTCGCGCAAAGCCGGAAAAGATTCGCTTTTCTTCTGCCTGCGCGGTGCGAAAACAGACGGTCACGATTTCGCGCTTCGTGCCTATGACTACGGATGCCGCGCCTTTGCGGTAGAGAAGCTCATTGATCTGCCGGACGGATGCGTACAGGTACTCGTTGACAATACACGGATGCGGCTCGCCGAGGTTTCTGCCGAGTTTTACGACAGACCGGCTGAAAAGCTGTCCGTGATCGGCATAACCGGCACGAAAGGCAAAACGACGACTGCAATTCTGATAGAAGAAATACTGTGCGCGTGCGGCGTAAAATGCGCGTACATCGGCACAAACGGCGTTGTAATAGGGGAAGACAGATACGAAACGATCAACTCCACTCCCGAAAGCCGCGAACTTCACAGATATTTTGCCCTCATGCTTGAGAGAGGATTTACCCACGTTGTAATGGAGGTGTCCTCGCAGGCACTTGACAACTACCGCGTCCACGGGATAAAATTTGACACTGTTATATATACGAATCTCTCCCCCGACCACATCGGAAAGGGCGAGCACGCATCGTTTGAAGAATACCGCGACGCGAAACGGAAGCTGTTCACCGATTACGGCGCGGCGACTGTCATCGCAAACGCTGACGACGAATATTCGTCTTACATGACGGAAAAAGCAAGCGGAAAAGTTGTCACATACGGCATCATAAACGAAGCCGATTACAAAGCGTCGTCTCTTGTGCAATACAGGGACAAGACCTCGCTCGGCGTGGAATTTGTATTGACGGCAGACGGCAAAGAAACTCCGGTAAGGCTTCGCACGCCGGGAGAGTTCAGCGTATACAACGGACTTGCGGCTATCGCGGCTGTTGCGTCCTGCGGAATCAAACCTGACACTGCGGCAGAAAAGTTACGCACGCTGTCGGTGAAAGGACGGTTCGAGATAGTCGACGCACTCGACGGGGTAACGTTCATCATCGACTACGCGCATAACGGACTGAGCCTTACTCACGCGCTGACGGAGCTGAGAAAATACTCTCCGGAGAGACTTATATGCGTCTTCGGATGCATCGGTGGACGAACATTCATCCGTCGCCGCGAGCTTGCGGAAACTGCCGCAAATCTTGCTGATTTTACGGTCATAACGTCGGACAATCCAGACAACGAGCGTCCTGAGGACATAATCGACGACGTGATGAACTACTTTGATCGGTCAAAACCGCACAAGATCATCGCTGACCGCGAAGAGGCCGTAAGATATGCCGTAAGAGAGGCGAAAAAAGGCGACATCGTTCTGTTTGCAGGAAAAGGTCACGAGAACTACCAGCTTATCGACGGTGAGCGCGTCCCGTTCTCTGAAAAAGAGACGATCCTCGACGAAGCGGACAAAATTCAAAAAGAAAACAATAACAAATAAGATAAAACAAATCAAAGGAGATACACAATGAAAGAAAAACTGCAAGAGATCCTGTCGACTGCCAAAAGCGCTATCGCTTCCGTTAAGAACGAAGCGGAGCTGCAAACGCTCAAAAACAGCATTCTCGGCAAAACAGGCACTGTTACGGCTCTTCTCAAAGAGATCCCGACGCTTGCCGTTGAGCTGAGAGCCGAAATGGGCAAGGCAGTCAACACGACGAAAAACGAAATCTCGGAGCTTATCGAGGCAAGACGCGAAGAGCTGAAGTTAAAGGAATCGGAGATCTCTCCGGACTTTGACTGCACCGTTCCCGGATTCGTACCGTTCAAGGGTGGTCTTCACCCGATCACTCAGATGTGCTACGACCTCAACGATGCGTTCCGATCCATGGGCTTTGAAATATTCTCGGAGGACGACATCACAAGCGAGCAGTTCGCGTTCGACAACCTTAACTTCCCTCCGAACCACCCTGCAAGAGAAAGCATGGACACATACTGGCTCGAAGGTCACGACAAGGGCAAGGCATACGAAAAGCTCTGTCTCCGTCCGCATCTGACAGGTGGAAGTGTAAGATATATGCAGACGCACAAGCCGCCGTACCGTTTCGTTTACCCGGGACCTGTTTACCGTAACGAAACAACGGACGCGCGCCACGAAAGAGCGTTCTTCCAGTACGAAGCGCTGATCGTTGACAAGGACTTCACATTCTCGGCAGGTAAAGTAATGATCAAGAGCATTCTCTCAAAGGTGTTCGGCTGTGACGTACCCGTGAGAATGAGGGCAGGTTTCTTCCCGTTCGTTGAACCGGGTTTTGAGATCGACATGGGCTGTCTCGTCTGCGGAGGCAAAGGCTGTTCCGTCTGCAAGCACGTCGGCTGGATCGAAGTTATGCCTGGCGGCACACCGCACCCGAACGTTCTTCGCTCTGCCGGACTTGATCCCGACGAATACACGGGCTTCTATGTAAATATCGGTCTTGACCGTCTCGTTATGATGCGTTACGGCGTGGACGACGTCCGTCTCTTCCACAGCGCAGACCTGAGATTCCTCAGCCAGTTCAACTAAGGAGGACAAAAGCGATGTTATTATCACTTAACTGGATAAAAGATTATGTCGACCTTCCCGAAAGCGTCGATATGAAAAAACTCTCCTACGACCTCACGATGTCGACAGTCGAAGTCGAAGGCACGGAAGAGCTTGCAAGAAAATTTGACAATATGCTCCTCGGCGTTATCAAGGAAGTACTTCCCCACCCGAACGCCGATATGCTCCGCGTTTGCAAGGTCGATCTCGGCGACGGAATTTATGAGATCGTCTGCGGCGGCTCGAATCTCGAAGTCGGAATGAAAGTCGCTGTCGCCTGCCCCGGTTCTATTGTAAAATGGCACGGTGAGGGCGAGCCTGTTGAAATAAAGAAATCGAAACTCCGCGGAGTCGAGAGCTACGGCATGATCTGTGCTTCCGTTGAAATCGGGCTTGCCGATCTGTTCCCGCAGAAAGACGATCACGAAATAGTCGATCTTTCTGCGTTCGACTATCCTGCAGGCACACCGCTTGCAACAGCACTCGATATGGACGACATTCTCATCGAGATCGACAACAAGTCTATGACAAACCGTCCCGACCTTTGGGGCCACTACGGAATCGCACGTGAGCTTGCCGCTCTGTACAATCTGCCGCTCAAAGAATTTAAGCCGTTCGTCCCCGATACAGACGGAAAAGTCGAGATCGAGATCAAGGACACAGACAGATGCGCGCGCTATATCGGCGTTTCACTCGAAGGCGTTGAAGTAAAGCCGTCACCGTACAAGATCCAGAACAGGATCTTCAAGGTCGGTATGCGTCCGATCAACGCGCTCGTTGACATCACGAACTACGTTATGCTCGCAACAGGTCAGCCGACTCACGCATTCGACACAGACACTATCCGCGATCATATAACAGTCCGTCTTGCCGACAAGGGCGAAAAGCTCGAGCTGCTCAACGGCAAAAAGCTCGAACTGCTTCCCGACGATCTCGTTATCGCAGACGGGCGCGGTCCTATCGCTCTCGCAGGTGTTATGGGCGGTGCGGACGATTCGATTCTCCCGACCACACAGCGCGTTATCCTCGAAGTTGCTAACTTTGAAGCAACGGGAGTACGCAGAACGGCTCTCCGTTACGAAAACCGCACTGAAGCATCGTCGAGATACGAAAAAGGCATCGATCCCAAAAGATGCGACCTTGCACTCTCCCTTGCAATGGAGTATTTCGCACTTCTCTTCCCGTCCTGCAAGGTAACAGGCTTCACCGACAATTATCCGAAAAAACTCGACAAAAACGAGCTTGATATTTCTCTTGACTGGCTCGAAAGACGGCTTGGCAGACGAATCCCGAACGAAACTATAGCGGCACAGCTCTCACGTCTCGGCTTCAAAGTCACATTCGACGGCGACACGATGCACACCGTAGTACCTTCGTGGCGTTCTACCGGCGACGTTTCGATCAAAGCCGATATGATGGAAGAAGTCGCAAGAATGTTCGGTTACGAAAACTTCGAGCCGACAAAGATCACGACGTCGTTCTCCGGCGCGATCAACCAGCTTGACGTTTCTCTCGTCAGAAATATCAAGGAATATCTCGCGTTCCGCTGCGGAATGCAGGAAGTTTTCACATACCCGTGGATGAAAGATCAGTACGCGAATGCGATTCTCGACGACCTCTCCCACACAATGAAGCTATCGACTCCTCCGGCACCGGACGAAGCACTCATTCGCTCGTCCCTGCTCCCGAACATCTGCGACGCTGTCGCAAAGAACGAGCGTTACTTCGATTCGTTCTCGATTTTTGAAGAAGCACAGGTCATCTCGGACGAGCAGTATTTTGCAAAATACGATGAAAAAGAGCTTTTGCCGAACCAGAGAAGAGTAATCTCCGGTGCATTTGTCGGAAGTTTCAAAGATGTAACGGCTCTGTTCCGCACTGCGAAAGGTGTAATTGAATATATGCCGAGATTCACTCACATGGAGGGCTTCACATTCGTCAAGGAATCGAAACCGTCGTGGGCTGATGAAACTGTATGGCTCAACATCAAGCGCGGGGACGTTACGGTAGGCGTAATGGGACTTCTCTCGAAGAAAGCCTCAATGGCGTGCGATATCAAGCAGGTCGCGGCGATCCTCTTTGAGATAGACACGACGCTTCTCGTTCCGTTCACGTCGAGAACGAACAAATTCTCGCACGTTCCGGAATATCCGCTCGTTGACTACGACATTTCGCTCCTGTTCGATTCCGCTATGACCTGGGAACAGATCAAAGCAGTCCTCGACAAGCAGATCACACGCAATACTTTGCTTCACGGCGCGTCGTTCGTTGACGAATACCGCGGCAAGCAGATACCGGACGGCAAGAAGTCCGTCACGCTCCGTCTTGTGATCGGCTCGCTCGAAAAGACACTCACCTCCGAAGAGATCGAGAAATGTGCATATTCTATCCAAAACGCACTGAACAAGATCCTCGGCGCAGATATGAGAACTATATAACACAAGCACAAAACCTCCTACGGTCTGACTAAAACCGCAGGAGGTTTTTCTTAACAACAAAAAAGCAGATGACATAAAGCCACCTGCTTTTTTCTGTTATTCTTCGTATGCGAACGTGCAATCGTTCACGCTCTTATTGATATTCGTCACAAGTCTGACGATCTGCACGTCGCCGCCGTTCACAAGTCCGTCTCCGTTGACGTCTGCAACATAGTTTTCTGCGTCTTCTATACGATAAATTCGACGTGGATGTCGTCGGGTCGCCCGCGGATATCGAAGAACCGCTTGACGGTATCAAAACAGCAGAGTAATATGTCGATTTGCTCTTACTGCTTCCGAACTGCTCATAACTGCGGATCGATACGTTTCCGCTTGAATTGAATTTGATATTGAATTCAGATGAGGAATTACTCAGAGCGATTTTTGCACTGTAAGTGGTCGAAAATGTGCCCTTTTTCTGAGTAATATCAAGATTCAGATACTTGCCGTCCGGCGATTTGATCGAATAGCCGTTTCCGGACTTTGAAACAGTCCAGAGCGTGCCGTTAGTTGTATCGGACAGCTTATACGTCTTTGTTGTGGATGAAGAACCGCTGCTTGAGATCACAAGCAGATATTCTCCGCCGTCTGTCGGTGCCGTAACGAGCTTCCATGATTCGCCCGTCACCGTGTGAGATGTTTCCGCCGCAACTGCCGGTATGAGTACCGAAAGCTGGAAGCATGCCGCGATCATAATGACCGACAGCAAGCCCGAAAGAAACCTTTTGATTGTCTTCATAATTTTGCCTCCTTAGAAATATGAAGATTTATAGTGTCTTTTCATGTAGTCGAAAAATACAGAGAAATATGCATATTTTGTATATTTTCAAACCGCATGACACAATATTTACCAAATTGCCGATTTGTCAATAGGCAAAAATCAAAATATACCTTTCAAAAATAATGAAACAGATGAATTTATACAATAATCGAATCTACATTTTTCCTTTCAACAATATCCATGTCAGCGCAAAAATCACGAATGAATTTTTGATTTATGCAAAACAAAAACAGCCCTCACTGATGTGAAGACTGTTTTATGTAAGTCTTGTCAACTATTTCTCAATATGCGAACGTGCAATCGGTTGTGCCTTTGTTTTTCTTCGTAACCAGACGTATTGTCTGTACGTCTTTACCGTTTTTGATTCCGTCGCCGTCAACATCATCAAGCGCGTTTGCAACTCCGGAAGCGTTGTAGTTTATTTTGTGTAATTTACTGCGAAGTTATAAAACATCAGAGCGACAAGTTTTCTTTCGGCTTTGTCCTGCGGCTTCAGCCTGTTTCCGTCAGGCTGATATACTCCGTTTCCGACAGCCCACCGCATTTCTTTCTGCGCCCAATCCGATACTTTCGCCGCATCGTTATAATCGTCAAGCGATTTTTCACCGCCTTTATCGAGCTTGAGAAGATCCGCAAATCTCGCCATGATAACGCACGCCTGCTCGACTGTGACATAATCGTCGACTCCGATGCGGTGTCCTCGACTCCGACAAGCGTCATCTGCCGTTCGTTGAAATTCAAGTCAAGCGTCATACTGATGAAACAGGAATTATCTGAAATGTCGACCGCACAGTGACAGTCTCTCCGGGATGAGCGGTTGGATATTTCGTAACATCAAGCACTATATCCGCCGCTACGAATAATGAAGCAAGGAGTATAACGCAAATCATAAGCACAAACCGCAAAATCGTATTACTATTCATAAACGAAATTTTCTTTATGTATATTTATGTTTTACGATTATCTCAAACAATTTTAGCACATATTCCGAAAAATGTCAAGGTAAAATACAACATTTAGGAATTGATGATAAAAATAACCTCAAAAATTTATTCTCATGATCTGAAAAAATTTTCCGTGCGAAAATGATCAAATGCTTTATTAAACTCAACCTATTAATTTCAGCCGGAACGTATATCTCATAAAAAAAGAGATCATGGAAAATAAAAAAACAGCCCTCACTAATGTGAAGGCTGTTTCATACGCCTTTAGTATAACGAAGTTATGCGTAGGACAAATTGAACTAACGACAGGATTAAGTAACAAAAAAGCACCACTGTGTAAGTGATGCTTTTTGATGTCCGCCTTTAGCACATCGCAGATGTGCGTAGGACATTGAACCAACGCCCCCCTGATTAACAGTCAGGCGGGGGTGGACGTGAAGTAAGTAGAAATCGCAAAAAAACTTGTCCACCCATCGAGAATTACTGACGTAATTCTCCAAAGTGTAGTTTTTATCCGGTTCATCACGAGTAAAACATATATTACAATCACTCTATTGTTAATCAAAAGCATTTTACAGAATATCGTACTCAACGTATTTCAGATGCACGAGATGTTCCGGTATTATAGCAAGTACTTTTCAGGCAAAAAGACGAAATGGGTTCCACTCCGTCTTTTTTGCTTTGTTTTACTTCTGCCGCTTTTGCATATCTTCGCAGGCTTTTGTGAACGCCGCGGCAATATCGTCACTGAGTACCGCTTCAAAATCAAGTTCAATATTATGATCTTCTACTTCGGAAATATCATAATCTGCGTTTCCGTATGCGCCCCACATTGTAACGCGGACTTCGAGCTTGTTTCCTTTGCGAAGCTCTATCCACGCCGTGCTGACGTCAGAATCCTGTTCGGTCAGCGGCAGTGACGGATCAAACAAGGTATTCGTGTGCGTAAACGTACCTTTATGGATCTCCTCCCAGTCCTCATCCGCATACACTGACCAGTAGTGATTTTCGTAATGAAGCTCCCTTGGCGAACAGTTCACCTTCGTGACGTTCGCACCGATCGCGTTTTCCATAAAGTGTCCGTCAAAGATGTTGCCCGTCACCTTGAATTCCGGCATTACCGTTCCCTGATGTTCATTTCCTCTCGATGCGGTCAGTGACGGCAGTAACAGAGTAAAATCGCCGTTTGATTCGAGCGTGAACGTAACGGCTTTGCCGCTCTTTGAGTAAGGTAGAAATGCCGAGGCGTCATACGCTTCACCGTTCGGTGCGCTTCTTTCCGTCATATTTACGGACAATTTCGGGAATACTACGGGATTCGGGATGTGTGCCGGTTTTTCGGTTTCAACGATCTTCGGCTCGTTCTTTATTGCTTCGTCTTCCGACATGGCACGGTAGAAATACGAGATCTCGCCATCGTTGATCATGAGGACAAGCGTGTTCCCTTCCTTGCATTCGATCCGCGATGCCGCCGCTTCACCGTACAGCGTATCATTTCCGTCGACCGACGTTCTGCCGTCCGCATTTCTGAACAGAGTGGAATCGTTTTTCTCGACAAATGTATCTTCTCCGACAGTTACGCAGAACGAGTCAAGCGGACAATCCACGCCGACTTCACCGTCAATGCCGAACCCTACGACAAATTCATTAGGTGCATGAACGACCTTGCCGGGCGCCATTCCGGTGACGGTATAGTCGCATCCGTATTCGCAGGCGTGAGATATGCCGAAATATGTCTCACTTGCCGAGATATTGACCATATAGTACATCGCTTCATCGGAATATTCCGGACAGTACACGATCTTCTCAAGCCCCCACACGAGCAGGCTTTCGTCGGTCGGAGTTACGTCGATATGCGTGACACTGCCCACTCCTCCGACCGTGAACGGAACGGATCGAAGCGGCTTTTCTCCGTGCTTCATGTCGTCTTCCGTTTCATAGATCAGGAGGCAGTTCGGGCGTTCCGCTTCCTGCCAGCCAATCAGCGTGCAGTCGTAATATGCTTCCCAGCCGTCCGCGCCGTCTTCGGGTGCGATGATCGGATCCCAG
>JAZUKN010000024.1:0-12332 GCA_045643285.1 Eubacteriales bacterium | reverse complement strand
GTGACCTGAAACGGATTGGCATCCCAGCACCAATCGCCATCCAAAAATACGGCTTTATCAAGTTCCTTTTTCAACTGCTGACATACAGTTGTCTTTCCAACTCCCATAGTGCCGCCAATCAAATACAATGTTTTCATTTTTCTCCTCCGCAAATTCTGATTTGTCTTTATCAAATTATACCACATTCCCCTCTCGCCCGTCAATCCGCCTATGCAAAACATCCGGCTCGGCAAAGTCGGATGCTGTTTTATCCCGGTGGAACGTGTGTGGCCTTTTTCGTCATGTTCACGCTTTATATATCCCGAATCCGTACGGCGGAAGTGTAATTTCCGTCACGCGCCCGCCCGAGAGCATATCGGTGACTTCTCTGCCGAGTCTGAGCGGCGGTGCGACCTCTTCGGAATAGTTTTCGACGAAGATATAAGTGTTTTCTCCGTCCGTTCTGCTGTGCGCGCTCATTCCGTGCGGGAGCGGCGCGTAGTCAGTCGGTATGACCTGAGATATGCCGCATTCACGGCACAGCTCCGCAAGGACAGCATCGGAAAAATCGCCTGTGTCGCGGAACGCCTGATAAAGAGCTGTTCCTTTGCCGTAATCATTCCGTGTAAGTGCAGGTGACCCTACGTAATATCCGTCGGTATAAGTGGCAAGTACCTCCGCACCGGTCGAGCGGATCACCTCACAGAAATCCACAGCGGCATAGTCGCGCCCGCCGCAGCTGACGGTGCTTCTTTCGTCGGGATAAAGCACGTCACACTCGTCATTCACTATACCGAAAACATCCCTGAGCTTTCCGCCGGGAATCCCGCCGATGTGGCAGAGATCGTTTTCGTCGACCGTGCCGAGCATATATGTGGCGTAAAGCGTCCCGCCGCGCGAGACAAAATCGCACAGCCCGTCTATCGTGGCGGCGTCGGTCATATATAACATCGGAGCGACGACGAGCGAATATTTTGTGAGATCCGCGTTTCTCGGGACGATTTCGCACGCTATCCCGCGTTTCCAGAAGAATTTATGATAGCCGTAAACCGTGCGGTTATAATACTTCCGTTTTGCATATCCCTGAGCGTCGTCAAGCGCCCACAGGTTTTCCCAGTCGTAAATGATCGCAACATCAGCTTTTGTCAGCGTTCCGGCGATCTCATCGACTTTTTTCAGTATCTCTCCGGTGCGTTTTACCGAACGGAAGGTGCGGGTGTCCTCTCCGCCGTCGTGTCCGACTACCGCGCCATGCAGTTTTTCGGCACTTCCTCTGCTTTTTCTCCACTGGAAATACTGCACGCTGTCGCTTCCTCCCGCTATCGCCTGCACCGACGAGAGTACATCGAGTCCGGGTTTCTTCGGCTTATTGTATTCTTTCCAGTTGACCATACTCGGCGTGCTTTCCATTAAGAGAAACGGCTTATGTTTAAGCGTTCGGTAAAAATCGTGCCAGAACGCGTTCTCCTGAGCTGTCTTTTCGTCATCACCCGAGTGCCATTCGGGGTACGAATCCCACGACGCGACGTCGACAGAGTCCGCAAACTCGTTGTAGTTGAGTCCGTAGAAAGAATACTGCATATTCGTCGTGACGGGAATATCGGGGCACACCGCCTTGATCGGCGCGATCTCGTTCTTCATGAAATCAAGAGTCTGATGCGAGACGAATCTGTGCCAGTCGAGGTTCAGTCCGTGCACGCTCATCTCCCCTCTCGGCATAGGCGGCTCGATCTCGGAGAAAGAGGTATATGTATGGCTCCAGAACTTCGTCCACCATGCGTCGTTCAGCTCTTTTATGTCGTTGTGATATTTTTCTTTGAGCCATTCTACGAACGCCGCCTGACAAAGCGGGCAGTAACATTCGCCGCCGTATTCGTTAGAAATGTGCCAGCACACGAGCGCGTCGTCTTTGCCGTATCTTTCGGCGAGGCGGCGGTTGATCTCTGCTGTCTTCGCGCGGTAGACGGGAGATGAATAGCAGTGGTTATGTCTCGCGCCGAAGCGGTCACGCACTCCGTCACGACTCACGCGCAGGACTTCTTCGTACTTCTCCGCCATCCACCTCGGACGCGCGCCCGACGGTGTCGCAAGGATGATCTTTCCTCCCGCCCTGTGCGCACGCTCGAATGTGTCGTCGAGGAATGAAAAATCATACTCCCCCTCGCGCGGCTCAAGCTCTGCCCACGAGAATATCCCGACAGTCCATTCGTTGCACTCTGCTGCGCCGAGCAGTCTTTCGTCCGCCGCTAAAACTTCGGGATAGTCGAGCCACTGCTCCGGTGAATAGTCTCCGCCGTGAAGAAAATGCGGGTATGTGTCAAGCGCGTGTATTTTTTTCATTTTCCATTGCTCCGTTATCTGATTATTTTAGTGAATTATAGCATTTTCATCAGGCAAAATCAATAGTTTTCGGTTTACACCAGGCGGTTTTTGTGATATAATGTACAAAAAACAACGACACGGGGGTTAAAATATGAAACACTCGTCCTTATTCTGTCTGATCCTTGCGCTCATCCTGATCCTGCCGTCGTTCGTCTCATGCGAGAAGACCGGAACGGCGCACGAAAGCTACATCCCGACCGAAAAGATCGACGGAAGCACGCTGTATATGAAAAAGGTCGACGGTCTGCCCGATGACTTCATCATGGGCATGGACGCATCGTCCGTCATCGCCGAGGAAAAAAGCGGCGTAAAGTATTACGACTACGACGGAAACGAAGCCGATGTTTTCGAAGTCCTTGCCGGAGCGGGCGTGAACTGTATCCGCGTGAGAGTGTGGAACGATCCGTATGACGAAAACGGAAACGGCTACGGCGGCGGCAACTGCGATATCGACACGGCAGTCGAGATCGGCAAACGCGCGACAAAATACGGCATGAAGCTCCTCGTCGACTTCCACTACTCTGATTTCTGGGCAGATCCGTCAAAACAGATGTGTCCGAAAGCGTGGGAAGGCATGACTATCGAAGAAAAGACCGATGCCGCATATAATTATACGAAAGAATCGCTTGAAAAGCTGAAGAACGCCGGTGTTGACGTCGGCATGGTGCAGGTAGGGAACGAAACGAACGGTGCGGTCGCGGGCGAGAAAATCTGGTTCAACATACAGTACATCCTTTCTGCCGGCTCACGCGCCACACGCGAAGTTTACCCCGACGCGCTCGTCGCCGTGCATTTCGCCAATCCCGAAAAAGTGACGAATTACGTCGATTATGCGAAAAAGCTCGACTACTACGCGCTCGACTACGATGTGTTCGGCTCGTCGTACTACCCGTACTGGCACGGCTCACTGAACAACCTTTCGACTGTGCTCTCGAATATCGCGGAGACTTACGGCAAAAAGGTCATGGTGCTCGAAACATCATACGCTTACACGGCGGACGATACCGACTTTAACGGCAACACGATCTCGGACGGCGGCACGATCACAAAGACAGAGCCGTTTACGGTGCAGGGACAGGCGAACTCCGTGCGGAACATAATCGAGACGGTCGCAAATATCCCGAACGGTATAGGTGTGGTCTACTGGGAGGGGACATGGATATCGGTCGGAGGCGCGTCATACGAAGAAAACGCGGAAAAATGGGAGAAATACGGCTCAGGCTGGGCAACAAGCTATGCCGGCTCATACGATCCGAATGACGCAGGCAAATACTACGGCGGATGTGCGGTAGACAATCAGGCGATGTTTGACGCGCACGGTCATCCCCTTGAATCCCTGCGGGTATTTAGTCTCGTGCGCTACGGCAACGAAGTCCCGATAAAAGCGGACGCTCTCGAAGACGTAAATCTGATATGCGATCTGAACGGAGAGATCGTTCTTCCGGGCACCGTCAAAGCCGTGATGAACGACGGATCAAAGGCTGACGTGCCGGTGAAATGGAACATAACAGACGCGGACTACGAAAAAATGCACTCATCCGGTGTCGCAAAGTACGACATCACGGGAGACGGAGACGGAATGGTCGCGCACTGCTATGTATCAATGGTCGAGTACAACTTCCTCGACGACTACAGCTTCGAGGACGGCGGAAGTGCGTGGACTGTGACCGAATACGGCAACGCCGATGAGCTTTACGTCGAAGACAAGGCGACGGATTCACTCACCGGCACAAAGCATATGCACTTCTGGAGCGGCAAGACGGACTCGGTAGAATTTTCTCTTGAGCAGACGAAGGACGCGCTCCCGTCGGGAGAGTACAGATACTCAGTCTCAATCATGGGCGGAGACTGCGGCGAGAGCGAGATTTACGCCTATGTGAAAATCAACGGCGAAGAAGTCGGCAGAGCCCCTATGACGATAACATCGTACGGCAACTGGGACACGGCAGTCGTCGACGGGATAGAGGTAAACGACGGCGACGAGGTAACGGTCGGCGTTTATGTGAAATGTCACGGCGAGGGCAACGGTGCGTGGGGCAAGATCGACGACGCTCTTCTGAACTCGGTAAAGAAATGATCTTTCGGTTCTCGGCAGAACGGTCAGGGCGGCGCTCCGATACTCGCCACACAAAAAAATACTCCGCCGAATAATGATTTTTATATTGTTCCGCCTTGACTTTTGTACAAAATTGATATATAATATAGTTGAAAAGACAGATTTTGGTCATTTTCACCAAAACGTCATTATATCATTTGGGATATAATCCCAAAAAACAAAAAATGGAGGATTCTATGAAAAAACTCTCATCGGTTCTCGCACTCGTACTTGCGTTCCTGCTTTGCTTCGGCATGCTCGCAGGATGCAACAAACCCGCAGAAAGCACACCGTCCGGTAATGACGGTGAACAGACACCGTCCGGCGACGAAAGTCAGACTTCGACCGACGAAAAACCGCTCGCAGGCGAATATGACGTAAAAGTCTGGGTCGCAGAAGCAGCAGTCGAGCTGACAAAACAGCAGATCGAAGATTACAACAACACAAACGAAGACGGCATCAAGATCATCGCAACGGTAGAACCCGTTGGCGAAGGTGAAGCCGCTACTTCCATGGTACAGGACGTTGAAGCAGGTGCTGACGTTTTCTGCTTCGCTCAGGACCAGGCGGCAAGACTTATCCAGGCAGGCGCTCTCTCGAAGCTCGGCGTTCAGGCTGCTGAAAAGGTCACAGCCGAGAACGCGGCAGGCGTTGTTGCAGCAGCTACTTCCGGCGGCGAGCTCTATGCTTATCCGCTCACAGCCGACAACGGTTATTTCCTCTACTATGATAAGAGCGTCATTCCGGACGCAGACGTAGACAGTCTCGAAAAGATCATCGCTGACTGCGAAGCCGCAGGAAAGCTCTTCTCGTTCGAGCTTGAAGGCTCTGCATGGTACACCGCAGGCTTCTTCTTCGGCGCAGGATGCACATCCGTTTGGTCAACAGACGCAGAAGGTCAGTTCACGGCTTGCGCAGACAACTTTGATTCCGACGCAGGTCTCATCGCCGCAAAGGGTATGCAGAAGCTCCTTCTGAGCCCCGCATACTACAACTCCTCCGCAGGCGTTGACTTCTCCGCAGCTACTCCGTCCGCAGCAGTCGTAACAGGTACTTGGGACTTTGAAGCAGTCAAGGCTATCCTCGGCGACAACCTCGGTGTTGCTGATCTTCCGTCCTTTGAAGTTGACGGCAAGGAATACCACATCGGTTCGTTCAACGGATGCAAGCTCCTCGGTGTAAAGCCGCAGGTTGACGCTAAGAAGTCCGCCGCTCTCCACAAGTTCGCTCAGTATCTCACAGGCGAAAAGGCTCAGATGGAACGCTTCGAGGCTCTCTCCTGGGGTCCCGCTAACCTCGTTGACCAGCAGGCAGAAGCAGTTCAGGCTAACCCCGGTCTCGCCGCACTTCTCGCTCAGGCTCCGTACTCCGTTCCGCAGGGACAGATCCACGGTTCTTGGTGGGATATAGGCAAGGCTCTCGCTACGAACATCAAGGAGGCCGCTGACGAAGACGGCATCAAAGCCGCTCTCACAACATACAAAGCAGCTATCGACGCTCTGTTCGGAATGTCCGAGGCTGAGAAGAGAGCATTCTCCGTAATCGGTACATGCAACCTCACAGACGGTTTCTTCTACACAGATTACAACAACGAAACAAGATCCAACTGGGCTGACGACATCCCGATGATCGAAGTCGTAACAGGTACATGGAAGACAACACAGGCTTACGAAATGGAAGCAGGCGTTGAATTCAAGGTACGTCAGGGCAAATCCTGGGATGTTGCTTTCGGTGACGGAGACGCCAACTTCAAGGTCGAAGAAGCAGGCACATACTTCATCGAATTCGTTTATGATGAAGCTGCAGGCACAGGCGCTATCTCCCTCGTTACAGAATAAAATAACGACAGATCGTAACTCATTAAGGGGTTGGAGTCTTCTGACTTCAACCCCTTTTCTAAAAAACGAGATGATCGGTTTGAAACAAAGTGAGCCTCGATCGCAGGTGAGCTGTTTCAAACTCATAGAAAGGTATGGTCATTCACATGAAAATATATACCGATCTCGAATATCTGAAGCTTCCGAAGATCAAAAAGCTCCTTTATAAGATAGCGTATTTCTTTGCCGTCTCAATTCCCGACGGATTCGTCTCTCTCGGCAAGGGGATCGTGAATTTCTTCGCAATGTGCGGTCGTGCTGTCGCCGGCGAATGCTCTGACATCTGGCTCACTTTCGTCCGCGGAGACTGGAAGACGAAAATATCCTATCTTATAATGGGTTTCGGTTCGATCGCAAGAGGTCAGATACTCAGAGGTATCCTGTTCTTCTTATTTGAAGCCGTGTTCATCATCTATATGGTACTCTACGGCTTCTACTGGCTCTCGATGCTTCCCTCCCTCGGTATTCAGGGACCGACGAAGGTTTATGATCCGATATACGACACATACACGACGCAGTATTTCGACAACTCGTTCAAGATACTCCTGTACGGATTCCTCACTATCTTCTTCATAATCGCGTTCATCTACACATGGCGGCTCAATATTCGTCAGAACAAGATAGCAGAGGACATCATCCGCTCCGGCAAAAAGCTGAAAAGCGGACGGGACGATCTTCACTCCCTCATCGACGATCAGTTCCACAAAACGCTCCTTGCTCTTCCGTCATTCGGCATCTTCGCGTTCACAGTCCTGCCTATCGTATTCATGATCCTCGTTGCGTTCACGAATTACGACGGTACTCACGACGGTCACATAAACAATCTGTTCCACTGGGTAGGGCTCGACAACTTCAACAAGCTCCTTTCGTGGACGGGTGGCTCAAACTCCTTTGCGGCAACATTCGGTGAAGTCCTCGCGTGGACGCTCATCTGGGCGTTCTTCGCCACGTTCACGAACTATTTTCTCGGTATGCTCGTCGCAATGCTCATCAACCGCAAGGGGATAAAATTCAAGAAATTCTGGCGTACCTGCCTTGTCCTGACGATCGCAATTCCGCAGTTTATTTCTCTGCTCTACGTCTCGAAGATGTTCGCAAAGAACGGACTTGTGAACAGTGCGCTCATGAACCTCGGCTGGATCTCACAGCCGCTTCCGTTCTGGGAAGATCCGACTTGGGCAAGAGTATCCGTAATAATGATAAATATCTGGATAGGTATCCCGTATCTAATGCTCATCGCAACGGGTATCCTTATGAACATCCCGCAGGACCTTTACGAATCATCGAAGATCGACGGTGCGAACGCTTTCCAGCAATACAGAAAAATCACACTGCCGTATATGCTCTTTGTCACAGGTCCTTATCTTCTCACGAGCTTCACGAGCAATATGAACAACTTCAACGTCATATATCTTCTGACGGGCGGTGCTCCGACAAACGGTCAGGCGGCAGTCGTCGGCGGCAACCTCGGTCACACAGACCTGCTCATAACGTGGCTCTTCAAGCTGACAACGACCGAACAGGCAAGCTACTACATGGGTTCTGTCATCGGTATTGCCGTGTTCGTCGTCGTTGCCGTCATTTCGCTCGTAGTTTACAGACTGCTTCCGTCAGTCAAGAATGAGGAGGATTATCAATGACACGGTATCAGAAAAAACGTCTCAAAGAAATGCAGAAAAGTCACATGGGACTGAAAGCAAAGCGCACCATCGGAAATGTCGCCGCATATATCGTGCTTATCGTTATGACGGTCGTGTGGCTCATACCGTTCTTCTGCATCGTCCTCCAGTCATTCAGAGTTGAATCGACATGGCAGGTCGGCTACGTCATCCCGCATCAGTGGGGACTCGACAACTACATAAATCTGTTTAAGACGAACTTCAAGATCTGGTATCTCAACACGCTGATAACGGCGATAATCACAGCGGTGCTTCAGACGATCATCGTGCTCTGCATGAGCTACACTCTCTCACGCTTCCGCTTCAAGCTGCGCAAGGCAATGATGAAATTCATGCTCATTCTCGGGATGTTCCCCGGAATGCTCACGATGATCATTCTCTACCGCGTACTCAAAGACCTCGGAATGACACAGGCAAACGCAGTCCCCGGACTTATCCTCATATATGTCGCATCGTCCGGCATGGGATACTATGTATCAAAAGGATTCTTCGACACTATCCCGCGTTCTCTCGACGAGGCGGCTCGGGTCGACGGTGCCACAAGATTCCAGATCCTGAGAAAGATCATTCTTCCCCTCTCGAAGCCGATCGTCATCTATACGGTACTGACAGCGTTCATGGCACCGTGGGCTGACTTCGTCTTTGCGAGATACATTTCAATGAACAATCAAACCGGCATGAACGCCGCAGTCGGTCTGTTTTCGTGGCTGAACAAGGATATGATCGACGAAAAATACACGATGTTCTGCGCGGGCGGTGTACTCGTTGCCCTGCCGGTCACTATTCTGTTCATGTGCTTACAGAAATATTATGTGGAAGGAGTAACGGGCGGTGCAGTCAAAGGCTGATGCCGGACGCGAAAGGAGTAATACGATATGGCAAGTATAAAGCTGACTAACGTAAAGAAAGTATATGATAACAAGGTCACGGCGGTCGAGGACTTCAACCTCGAGATCGCAGACAAGGAATTCGTCGTTTTCGTCGGACCTTCCGGCTGCGGCAAATCGACAACGCTCCGCATGATCGCGGGACTTGAAGATATCTCTGAAGGAACGATCGAGATCGACGGCGTAGTCGTGAACGATCTTCAGCCGAAGGACAGAGATATAGCCATGGTCTTCCAGAACTATGCGCTCTATCCTCACATGACGGTATACGACCACATCGCATTTCCGCTCAGACTGAGAAAATTCCCGATCCGACGCGACATGACTCCGAAAGAAGCCGAAGAGCTTGACAGTGAGATCGCACGCCTCGAGAAGAATCTCACACTTGCAGTCGACGGTGAGAAAGAAAAGATCGAAAACGAACTGAAAATTCTTAATGAAGACAAGGCAAGCGGCCAGATAACGGAATACAGAAAAATGACGGAAGACGAGATATATTCGAGAGTTACCTCAACCGCAGAAACGCTCGACATAACACGTTTTCTCCTCCGGAAGCCGCGTGCTCTTTCGGGCGGGCAGAGACAGCGTGTCGCTATAGGCCGTGCCATGGTACGCGACTCGAAGGTGTTCCTCATGGATGAACCGCTCTCGAACCTCGACGCAAAACTCCGCAACCAGATGAGAGCCGAGATAATCCTGCTCCGCCAGAAGCTCAACACGACGTTCGTCTACGTCACACACGATCAGACGGAAGCTATGACGCTCGGTGACAGGATCGTCATCATGAAAGACGGTTTCGTACAGCAGGTAGGTACACCGACTGAAGTATTCGAGCAGCCGAGAAATCTGTTCGTGGCGGAATTTGTCGGTGCGCCGAAGATGAACACGATGAAAACATCTCTCGTTTTCGAGGACGGAAGATACTACGTCACTCCGTTCGGCGCGAAGATCGAAGTCGACGGTGAGAATGCCGCAAGACTGCGTGCCGCAGGTGTGACGAGCCGCGAAATCATCCTCGGTGTACGTCCCGAGCACATCCTTCTCGCCGATACAGCGGCTGAAAACTGCATAGAAACGACTTTGCAGGTCAACGAGATGATGGGAAGCGAGCTTCACCTCCACGTTCTTACGGAAGACGGCGAGGGTATGATCGCACGTACTCCTACCATCAGTATGTCAAGCAAACAGCGTGAATCACTTAAAGCAGGTGCGAAAGTCTACCTCACGTTCACAGGAAAGACTATGCACTTCTTTGATCCCAAGTCCGAAGAAAATCTGCTGTACTAATAAGCTGACACAAAAAATACCGACTGACATCAGCCGGTATTTTCTCTTCTGTGATCGGTTTATGCAGACGCGGACGTTTTCGGAAAGACGGTGATTGATTTTTCGGTAAAAAAACAGTATAATTAATCTGTAAACGAAAGAGAGGGACGGATCATGAAAAAATACAGACTTTTTTGTTTTCTCCTCGCGCTGATGTTTGTATTCTCCTCATGCGTCGGCGGACAGACCGAAACCGCCGGCACACAGGACGGAACACAGGATGAAAACATCATTGACGAAACGAAAGAGGGCGAATACATCATGGACATCACCGAAATTGGAGAGGCTCAAATAAACGACGGCAACGAGCGCGTTTTCTATGAGATATTCGTCGGCTCGTTCTCGGATTCGGATGGCGACGGGACAGGAGATTTGCGCGGCATCATCGACCGCTTCGACTATCTTAATGACGGCGATGCGTCATCCGGCAAAAGCCTCGGTATTGAGGGGATATGGCTCTCACCGATATTCGCGTCTCCGTCGTACCATAAATATGACGTGACCGATTACTACAAGATCGACGAAGTTTTCGGCACGGAGGAAGACCTCTGCGAGCTCATCGGGCTCTGCCATTCGCGCGACGTGAAGATCATACTTGACTTACCGACAAATCACACGTCGACGGCAAACCTATGGTTCACAAAATTCGTGAACGCGCACAAATCGAAGAACACCGACGACGAATATTACGATTTTTACTCATGGCATCCGAATGCCTCAACGGGCTATTCGAGCATCACCGGCACGGGCGACTATTACGAGTGCAACTTCACGGGAAGTATGCCGGAGCTGAATTTTGATAATCCTGCCGTGCGTCAGACCGTGCTTGATATTGCGAAATATTATCTCTCGCTCGGTGTGGACGGTTTCCGCTTCGACGCCGCAAAATATATCTACTACGGTGACAATCCCGCGAGTGCGGACTACTGGAACGAGTTTATGACAGAACTGCGCGGGATGAAAGCCGACATTTTCACTGTCGCAGAGGTATGGGACGCGGACGCCGTGACTATCGGGTATTATCCTGCGACAGACTGCTTTGACTTCTCGGTGTCGGGAGCGGAAGGAAAGATCGCGGCGGCGGCAAAAAAAGGGGATGTCAGTATTTACACCGCGTACGTCGAAAAATATCTCGGCGACATCCGCACAGCGCGAAGCGGAGCGATATATATGCCGTTCATCTCGAATCACGACATGGACAGGTGCGCGGGATATCTCACGCTTGCGAGCGGATACATGAAGTGCGCGGCGAATATCCTCATTCTCGGACCGGGTGCGCCGTTCATTTATTACGGCGAGGAGATAGGACTGCGCGGCTCACGCGGGTCTGCATCCACGGACGCAAACAGGAGACTTGCGATGTACTGGGGCGACGGCGACACGGTCCGCGATCCGTACGGCGCTACATACGGTGGTCTCTTAAATCAGACGAACGGCAGTGTCGCCGAACAGACCGAAAATCCCGACAGTCTCTATAATCACTATAAAAAGCTCATTATGATACGAAAAGCAAACCCAGAGATAGCGCGCGGAGAATACAGGTCCCTCGATCTCACGGGGACAAAGGCGGGAGGCTTTACCGCTTCTCTCGACGGGAAAACGGTGGCGGTCATACACAACACTACCGAGCACGATGTGACAATAGACCTCGCGTCTTCGGGGATCGGCGGAATGGCGGTCTCGGCATTCGTCGGAATGGGGGATGCGACTGTCTCAGACGGAGTACTGACGCTCTCCGGACAGACAAGCGTCGTGATGAGATAAAAACAAATCTACCCGAGGTAATGAGATTGTTATTTGGAAAAACATCACCGTACAGGCGTACACCCATACGGTGATGTTTTCATTTTCCCACGCATTTTCCGCAGCGTTTGTAGCCGTCTCAACAAAACATCCGGCTCTGTCGGTGAAATAATTACCGAAGAGTCGAATTTGCGTTGTTCGGTTGTGGTCATTCCTGCAAAGCGTGAAATAGAAAAAGACCGATCCTTTTGTCCCGAATCGGTCTTAACGTGCTTCTCCCTGTTTTGCGCCTGTCGTCACAGGTTCTTTCTTCTCTTTCGATTTCTGCCAGATTTCAAGCAGTCGGAAGATAAATTTTCTCATT
>JAZUKN010000023.1:0-4930 GCA_045643285.1 Eubacteriales bacterium | reverse complement strand
CATTTTATATTCTCCTTAATACTTGTTATGCTTGAAAAACACACCGTAAAAATAACTAATCAACAAAGATATTATAAACATCGTAATATCTCCTTCCGTAAATATACTATATCACATTTGCGATGATTTGTCAACACATTTCTTGACATTTTATGACTTTTTATGATTTCGCACAAGTAAAAATCCCCGTACCTCTTTCGGAAGTACGGGGATTCGTTTTATATAAAGACTGTGACCTTTACATCTTTCCACTGACTTGGCTTGAAATGATGCACATCGGGGAGCGTATCCACGAACTTGTGTGCATATTTCTCATCGATCGTCAGCTCTGCGATTTTCAGAGGTCGGGAATTATTTCCCCTGCTCCTTAATAGCTGCCTGAGCGCAAGGATTGGCTGAACTTCGGAGAACACGGGACGTGTTCTCACGCCGAGCTTACTTTCCTTCCTTAATAGCTGCCTGTGTCGCGTCAATCCGCTTGTTAACGGATATGATTCTCCTGCGATTACTTCGGGATTTTCGTTCGCTTTTCCGTTTACTCTGCACTTTATTTTACCATCATCGCCGCCAAAACGCAAGTGCCATTCAAAATGATCTTCAAAAATCACGATTTTCTCGACATACGCTTCAATGACGCTTTCCGGGATCCCGTTTTCAAAGTATTCCGGTGAGTTGTATTCGGAGAGCGCAAAACGGAGCATTTCCATTTTTTCGCTGTAATCCGGGACGGTTTCTTCCTTCTTCGGCATCAGTGCTTCGATCTCGTCTTTGAGCGTGTCGATCCGCACTTGCATTTCGGTGCTCTGCTTTAAGAATACCTCAGCGGTGATCTCGCCGTCCATTCGCATATTCATCAGATTGTCAATGCGCTTCTGCATTTTATCAAGTTCGGCTTGTTTGGCGGATAGAGTAAATTTGATGTTTCCGTCAAGCTCGGGCACATCGTCGATGTGTGCTTCAAGCATACTTTCTGCAAGTTTCAGCACTTCGTCACGGTTGTCGAGAAACTCCTTGAAGATATACGTTGCCATCATTTCGAGCTTCCACTGCGGTACCATCGGTGAATTGCAGTATCCCTCATACGGCAGTCCTTTTTTCTTTCGATTTTCGGGAGTACCGTTTGCGATAACGGAACGACAACGGTAGGCGATTTTCTTCGTCTCTCCGTTTCCCGACCAGTGAACTCTGTGAACACTGTAACCGCAGGAGCAGACGAGAAGCCTGCCCCATACATCTTTCGGCGGTGTTTTGCCTTTGCACTGTCTTCCGTTCGGTGTTGTTTTTGCGGGATTTGTCTTGGTTTTCATGATTGCTTGCACCCTTTCATATTGTTCGACCGTAATAATCGGTTCGTGTCTTCCTTTGGTTTGTGTCAGCTCGACTTCGCCGTAGTTTTTGATTTTCTTTTGCACGAGAAAATCCGGCGTGTATTCCTTATGGTAGGTGATGATGCCGCAGTAAAACGAGTTTTTCAGTGTATGTGAAATGGTAGAGCAGTGCCAGTTCGTGTTTCCCGTCGCCGTCGGGCGCCCCTGCCGTTCCAGTTCATTTTTGATCTGCATCAGCCCATGTCCGTCAAGATACATTTCAAATATCATCTTTACGGTTTCGGCTTGCTCAGGATCGATCAGAAAATCGACGTGCTTCTTGTTGTTTTCGTCGAATGTCTGTCTTCGCTTGTATCCGAGAACATTTCCGTTCCCATAATAAACGCCATTGTCCATTGAGGTCTGTTGACCGGCTTTCACACGGACGGATGTCTTTCGGCTTTCGTCCTGCGAGAGTGACGCCATGATCGTCAGTCGGAATTCACCGTCGCCGTCCGATGTTTTGATGTTGTCGTTGATGAAATAGACGTCGACCTTATGCGTTTTGAGAAGTCGTGTATAGTTGAGCGTATCGACGGTGTTTCGGGCAAAGCGGGATACCTCACGGGTGATGATCATATCGAACTTGCCGCATTTGGCATCAAAGATCATCTGCATAAACTCCGGACGCTTTTCGGCGGATGTGCCGGTGATACCTTTGTCAACATACCAGTTAACGACCTGCCATTCTGGGTGCATCGCCAGAATGGGCTTGTACCAGTCAAGCTGGTTTTCGAGGGCGTTTATCTGTGCCTCGTGCTCTGTTGAAACACGGGCATAGATCACAACCCGTTTGGGTGTTTGGTTTACTTCGTACATTCATTTTCCTCCTTCGTTACGGTGAATTTTGACAGATCAATGATTTCGGCGTAATCGTTCAGAATGTTGCGGTACATATACGCCGGAATGTGACCGTCCTTATAAAGCTGTTCAATGAGCTTCAGCGCGGCAAAAATCTTTTTCGGGTCGTTTTCTTTTATATTACTCATTCAATTCCTCTCTGTCGAATGTGTGGATTTTTTTATCTTTCATCACGGCTGTTTTTCTTTCTGATCCGTTTGAGTTCTTCTTCAAGCAGGCGCATGATCGCCTCTTCCATATCGTGAACGGTGTAATCGTCCGGGAAGTAGCGACGGATGCGGGATGTGTCTATCGTCAGCCGCTCACGCTGGTTCGCTTTTTCTTCACCGAGAATGGAATATATCGTTTCTTCGTCGAGCTCGTCTGCGTCGCTGATTCTGTGCATACGGACGGTCTGTGAATAAGACGGCGTACAGTCGTAATATTCCATTGCATCGCATAGACAACGCTGTGCGCTGTCACCGAGATATGACAATTCGACGGCAGGCGTGAGTGCGATACGCCGCTCGTCCACCATATCAAGCAGTGGACGGATGAGATGAGTGAGGCGGATATAACGCTGAACTTGAGACCTGCTGTCATTTGATTGATCGGCTATCATTTGCACGGAAGTCAACTTCTGCCCAACTTGGGTAGAAGTTGCTTTACCTTGATGTTTGATCGCTTCGAGCTTCATTTTATAAGCAAATGCTTTCTCTGACGGAAGCAGCTCGTTTCTGTTCAGATTGCTGTCTACGAGCAGGATGACGGCTTCGTCGTCCGACACATCGCGGATCAGTGCAGGCACGGTTTCAAGACCGAGAGTCTTCGCCGCTTCGTGTCGTCTGTGACCGGACAGGATCTCATATCCGCCTGTATTTCTCGGTCTGACGATAAGCGGATTTACGATTCCGTTTTCGCGGATGCTGTCGTACAGTTCTTTTTGTTCTTCCTCTCCTCTCAATCCGAAAGGATTGTCGGGGAACGGGTGTAATTCTGCTGTTTTCAAGTTTTCGATCGTGTTTTCTTTTTTCATGTGTTCTCCTGTTGTTTTTGATGATTGATTTTTGAAAAATTGGCGCAAAAAAAGAGAGGCATGTGTTAAGCCCATACCTCTCCGTGTGGATTATTCAGTTATACATAGACAAATTCTTCAAGTATCACTTCCTCTGCACAGTGTTTGTAGTTGTTCATCAACCCGACCCACTTCATCGGATCGGTGTCTTTCATATCCTCGGTCACGCCGTCATGCTCCGCCATGGCATGAATGAAGAGAATCATTTGCCGCTCGCACGTCTTGTCCACTTCGTGAAGCTCCCGGTTTAACTCTCCGGATAGCAGCAGACTGTCGTATGTGTGGCGGCGGTGTTTCTTCATATACTCAAGGTGAAGTCTGCCGTACTTGCCGATCTCGTATTCGGGCAGGGTGTTGCCGTTCTCGGTACAGGTGATATTGTTCATGGTAAATCCTCCTTTTTTCTGTATTTTATCACCTGCTTTGGAGAAAGACGAATGTGTGAACTCATCTGCCCGCTTACATAGATTAGGCAAAAAGACAGAATCGGAAAAATTATCGGACAGTGAAAAAACGGCGTCAGCGTTCGTATCCTTTCGATTTGGTTCTCGCTTTTACCGTTTCCGTCTCACGTTCGGGGATAAGCCTCTTTTCCGTTTCCCATTCGATCCGCAACAGCTCCTTGATTGTTTCGCAGTCGCGGAGTATGTCTCCCGCGAGATTCCTCTCTCGCCGGTCTTTTATCATTCTTTGTGTGATCTCGTGCCGTTCACGACTGTTCTTTTCTTTTTCTTCGGGATCCGTCATTCTGCGGCGCGCGTTGTCGAGTTGATTTCGCTCAAAAAGCAGAACGGCAAGCTCCATTTCCCGCTCTTCGTGAAACTGTTCTACATCCTCTTCTGTGTGCAGGTCGTTGCTTTCCATGAGCCGCACTTCGCGTGTGTAATGCTCAAGATGAATACACTCCATACGCAGTGCCGGTGACAGCGCACGGTATTCGCTTGAATAATCCGGCTGATGCGTTTTCGGGTTTGATAAATCATATCCGAGCAGTGTGAACAGGATGATAAACATCAATTCAAGCAGAGAGACTGTACTGTCTTTTGTGTAGATCCGTTCAAGCTCGCTCATCGGACGCTTCTTCGGCAGAGGCGGATCATAAATCACATTTGAATGCGGTGTCGTGCGGATCCGTTCTTCGATCGCGTCTGTCGTATAGCGTTCTCCGAGATAGTCGAGCCGCAAAGGCTTGTCCCAACCGTCGATGATCAGGGACAGATGCGAATAGGACGAATCTCTCATCACCACATAGCCGTAGTTTTCGAGCGCATAGATAAATTCGGTAAAGCTTTTTGAGTTGCGGATAGCGCGGTCAACATCCTTTCGCAGTATGGACGAATGAGTCACATATCCGTTTCGTTCTGCTACCCATTCTCCGCGCGGCTGTTTTTTTGGAAGCGGATTTTCGATAACGGACAGGTTATTATCGCGGCATATCTGATCGGAGATCTTTCGTAATTCAAGATGCGTTCCTTTCTGACAGCGGTACTTTCGCCCGTCGCTGAATGAGACACTGTTGATGACGAAATGGTTGTGCAGGGCAGAAGAACCGATAAGATGCGTCGTTACGATCACTTCAAATCGGTCGCCCCACATCTGCCGCGCCGTTTCCACTCCGATTGCGTGGCACTGCTCCGGAGTCACTTCG
>JAZUKN010000022.1:0-3243 GCA_045643285.1 Eubacteriales bacterium | reverse complement strand
CTCTTTCGGTTTATCTCGTTCTGATGATCGTCGCAAATATCGTCCTTGCATTTTTTGTCGGGAAACCATTTGTTTCCGAAAAAAATTCCGAAGGATTCACTTTCGCTAAAGAAAAACAAAACACAGAAGAACAGTCAGATGCAGCACAGACCGATTCAAGAGCGGACAGACCGGTCATCTCGGATTTCAGCAGTTGGTTCTATGTGACAGACAGAAGTATTCCCGCAAAAGCCGATTTGAACGTAACACGCGAGGACACTTACGGTAGCTGGAAGGCGACCGTTTATGTTACCGGGAAAAAGGCTCAGGACGATAAAATCCTGCTTCTGAATATTGACCTCGCCGGCGAAGAGGGCAGCGTAACGGTTACTTTGGACTGGTATCAGTCTACTGCCGTCGGAAATTCCGAAACAACCGATGAAACATCGAAAAAAGATACCGTTTTGAACGGCATCTGGAAAAACGGAGCTATTGTTGTGTCAGACGGTCAATATGAGTTCGAGATCCCGCACTTTTACAGACTGAAGGGTAAAGAATACGGTATGGGTTCGGGTACGATGGACGGACTGCGGATAGACATCGGACTTGTCCGTGATGAACAGTGATAGGAGGCAGACGAAATGTCAAAAAAATGTGAATACTGCGACTCCATGATCTCCGATGAGGCATTTATTTGCCCGTTTTGCGGCGCGAAAGTCGAAAAGACCGTAAAATTCACTCCTGCACCTAAGCGGAACGAAACACCGAAAAACAAAGCTCCCGAAGAAAAACCGAAAAAGAAAAGTGGCAAAGGAAAGAGAATCCTTGCGTTTTTGCTGACGGTACTTTTCGTCGCACAGCTTGCCGTCGCCGCTTTCCGCTATCCCGGATTTTTGAAAAAAGGCGGCATTATCGGAAAAACCGACGGCGAGCGCACCTACTCTATTCCGATTAAATATGAAAAAACGCTCGATTGGGAAGAAAAAGCGACTGACTCTTCCGAAGTCTCGGCAGACGGACAGGCGACCGCGTGCGGCGTTTCTCTCAGCACCGATCCCGTGAATCTTTCGGGCGGTGATATGTTTACGGTCACTGATTTCGGTTCGCAGACCGACTCGGGAGAAGAGATTCACCGCTACGATATTTCTCTCGGAGAGCACAGACAGTTTGACGTGCCCGTTGCGCTCACGTTCCCGTGTGTTCTTGAAGAAGACGAGGACGCGGCTGTGCTTCACTATGTAGCCGAAACCGACACATGGGTACCTCTCTCTGCTGATTACGACGCGGAAGCCGGTACTGTCACGGCATACTTTTCGTCTCTTTCTCCGGCTGAAGTGAGAAAAGAGAAAAGAACGCTGCACGGCGATCTTTTCTACATAAGCTATCCCGCAAATTCCAAAGGAGATCATTCCTCACGCAAAGCTACGGTAGAGATTTCTTCGTACTATTGGTCGATCCTCAAGGCGAAAGACAGCGAAAAACTCGGCGACGAGGCTCTTAAATTCACGGCTGATCCGTCGCTTTACGCAGAAGATTTCGTCAGATACAAGAACGACTACATCAGAGACAAATCTTCCGCTTTCAACGAGGTGAGCTCGATTTACGGCAGTGTATCCTCTGTGATCGACCTGTACCGTGAGCTCGGCGGCCCGATCCTCAGCGACGTGAAATGGAACGAGTTCGGCGAAGCGCTCGGCACAGTTTCTCTGATTCTTTCGGCATATCAGGTCTACGACGATTATCAGAAAGCCGGAGATGTGTGGAAAGCCGTCAACGATCCGACGCTTCTCAAGCATCTGTATACCAATATCGCCACCAATGCCGGTACGATTTTCTCAAAGGTGACAGGCTACAGCTCTGCGGCATTCTCCGCTGCGTTTATCGTAGTCGGGTTGGTCGCGGTCGGGCTTGATCAGACCGTGCAGGACGCCCAGGATGCGATGAACAAACGGAACGCGGATATTTTCAACTCATATTTCAAAAATGTCGCGCCGTTCAACAAAAACGAATGGTATGAGACATTCCGCGAGGCGTATTACCGCACAAGTGGCGATCCCGATAAAGCAATGGAGATCGTTTCGGCGAAGATCGACAGCACCGTTTCGGGATTCTGGACGGATATTTACAAAGAAGGCAATCTCGATCTTCTTATCGCCGCAACGGAAGCGGATACGAAAAACTATTTCACGAAAAACAATATCTATTTCTACGACGTAACGGATGAGCAAAAGGCAGAGCTGAATAAACAGATGAAATGGGCGATCTGGAAACAGCTCAAAAAAGAAGTCATGCCGCTTGTGAACCGTTTCCTTGTTGAACGGATGCAGGATTCAGTTCTCGTACAGCTCGGAAAATTCACGACACCGCTCAACAAGTATCTTAAATTTGAGATCGTCGAGCAGGTGACCAATATGAACGACGCGGAATCAGTCTGCCGTTATCCCGGATGTTATATTTATTTTGGTGTGGACGGAAAGCCCGTTTCCAACTGGGATCCGATCATCGCACCCGAAGACGGCGCGGACGGCTGGGAAGCAAATTACGACTGCACGCTGATCGGCTGGCTTGAAGCGGAACGCCCGAACTGCCTCCTGATCTATGAAACGGAAGACGACATGAAGCACGGAGAAAAGCCGCTTGGTTCTGTTCCGTTCACGGTCGGAGGAGTGGGCAGTGTCACGCATATCGACGTAACTCCGACCGACGAAAGCCTGCTCGTGTGGGGGCTTGAGAAGATCGTGTACTGTCCGGAGTATTCCGACGAAGCCGTGTACTATATGGTCAATATCTCGGCAAGTGAGACATATTTCGGCATATCTCACGCCTGCGAATACGGATGCGACTATACCGTCACCGGAATGGCGCCCGGCAAGGTCGTTCATGCACCGAATGAATTTGTTGTCGGCTTCGGCATTGACGGTGAAGTCGGCGTGAATTGTCCGCTTGACTCGTTCTGTGTTACAGCAGGAGAAGGTACATTCACCGAGAAAAACGAATCGACCTTGTTCAGAACGGCGGACGGCAGAACGTCGGTCGACGGAAATGATACGCTGTACGGTGAAGCGGCGGCATCGCGGATCGAGTGCAAGGAAGGGAACACGCTTGTTCTCATGATAAACGACGGCGAGATCTCGTATTTCTACCGTGCCATGTCGGAGGACGAAGCGATAAAGAACGAGCCGAAAATCGTTGAAACCGAAAAACCTGCACACATCCCGAATCCCGTAGTATTTCCGAAAATATCCTTAAGCATGACGGAAAGAA
>JAZUKN010000021.1:0-13639 GCA_045643285.1 Eubacteriales bacterium | reverse complement strand
CCGGACCTCATCCACCGCGGACTTCTCTCGGTCCTTTCGGGGGAAGTAAATTATCTTGTAGAAAAATAAAAATTAAACGGGACAGAAGAAATTCCGTCCTGAATTTATTTAATGAATAATGAATAATGAATGATGAATAATGAATAATTAGGCTGAGCGAACAAAAGTCTTGCATTCACTTTGCAACAAAGGGAGTCCAGAGGGGAATAGGACGAAGTCCCTTCCCCTTTGGCGGGGTGATTCACAAGAGGACCACGGCAATGTCCGACCGAGATGCGGAGCATCTCGTCGAGTTCACGGAGTGAACTCGGCTTGTGCGCTGTCCGCGTAGGACAAATAGATAATTTGAAAACACGAAGTGTTTTCTACCTCTTTTCATTTGCTCATTAAAGAAAAATACGCCGATTATTACAAAAATAGCTCCGTTTTTGCACAAATTTTCGTTAAAATTTGAAATTTTTTTGAAAAAACTATTGACATCATGAACA
Organism: Eubacteriales bacterium; assembly: GCA_045643285.1. Classification (GTDB taxonomy): domain Bacteria; phylum Bacillota; class Clostridia; order Oscillospirales; family CAG-272; genus UMGS1696. The sequence continues at coordinate 13,151 of JAZUKN010000021.1, read as the reverse complement.
GCCTGTGTTAAAATGCAATCGTATGAAAATATGTCAGATAACGGAGCATCGTATTTGGAAGAAAATGTTTCAGTCCTCCTGCGGCGAATAAAGCAGGGAGACGACGCAGCTTTCGCTGAGCTTTGCGAAATATATAAAAACCTCACGGAAGCGGCAGTCACAAGATTTTCTCCTTCGTTTTCCGGCGACGGTAAAAGCGAATACGGACGCGACGACCTCGGACAGTACGCGGCAGTCGCACTCTATAAGGCCGCACTTTCATACGAACCGCACACCGACAAAAAAGGCAGACAGATCACGTTCGGACTGTACGCAAAGATCTGCGTGAATAACGCGCTGATCTCCGTACTAAGAAAACATAAGAGCGCGATAAAGAAGTCGGGTCGGCGCGTCGGAAAGAATGACGGTAACGCGAAAAACGGCAGTTCGTCAGAACCGCTTGATTCGCTTATCTTCACCGAGAGCAGAGCAGAACTCAGAAAAAAACTCTCGTCGTCTCTCTCGGATTACGAAACAGAAATTTTTGATTCTTATATGACCGGAAAGCGCGTCCGTGAGATAGCGGAAGAGCTGAAACGGGACGAAAAGTCCGTAAGCAACGCCCTCTACAGAGTAAAAGCTAAGATCAAAGGACTTCTGAAAAATCAATAATGTATTTTATCCCATACGGGATTAAAATAAAATACGCCCGACTAGCTTAACTTAAAGAGCGTTGTTTTCAAAGGTGACGGTGTAAATCCGTCGGGGGCAAATCCAAAACCTATTTTTTATTAAAAGCGAGGAAAAGCAGATGTACGAAGACAAGACACTGAAGTGCAAAGACTGCGGTGAAGAGTTCGTTTTCACAGCAGGCGAACAGGAGTTCTATGCAGAAAAGGGTTTCGAACATGAACCCCAGAGATGCAAGGCTTGCCGCGACAAGAAGAAGAACGCAAACCGTGAACAGAGAGAAATGTTCACAACAGTATGCGCTAACTGCGGTAAGGAAGCTAAAGTTCCTTTCCAGCCTACAAGCGACAGACCTGTATACTGCAGCGAATGCTTTGCAGCAATGAGAGGACAGCAGTAATTTCTGTTCTTTCGGGAGTTTAAGTTAAGCTCAGCCCAAAGGGTTATGAATTCAACAACAACTCGTCAGAGAATACGGCAGAGATGCCGTATTTTTTGTTTTTTCTTCTGCTTTTCAGCCGAAAACTGACGTTTTCGGTCTATTTTCGCCATGTTTTCTGAAAAAACACTGTACAAAACGGAAAGAATGTGATATAATACACTGTGAATTAACATGGAATATTAGTAGAAATATGCCGTCAGACAAATCTGCGAGAATTTCGCATGATCGGACGGCGGATACGGAAATGAAAGAACAGTATAACAAAAAAGAGTTTCACAAAAACAAAACGAACGGCGTGAGCGGAAAGCAATACCGTTCCGATCGTCCCAGCGGCGTATCATTTCACGGTACAAAGCCCGAAAACATCGTAGTCGGACGTAACGCCGTGAGTGAACTTGTAAAATCCGGCGCACCGGTCGACAAAATTCTCGTCGCAGGACGCGAAGGTTCGGTCTCGAAGATCATCTCGGACGCAAGAGCCGCAGGTATAACCGTTATCGACTCGACGAACGATTCTCTCAATAGACTTTCGTGCGGCGAAAACCACCAGGGAATAGCCGCGTACGTCGCAGAGAAAGCATACTCGACCGTCGACGAGATCCTCGCAATAGCCGAAGAACGCGGAGAAAAACCGCTGATCGTCGTGTGCGACGGAGTGGAAGACCCACATAACCTCGGTGCAATAATCAGATGCGCCGAATGCGCAGGCGCGCACGGAGTCATCATCCCCCAGAGACGCGCGTGCGGTCTTACTCCCGCCGTTTCAAAGGCATCCGCAGGAGCGATCATGCACATGGCTGTCGCAAAGGTCACGAACATCACGTCCACGCTCGAAGACCTCAAGGAAAAAGGCGTGTGGACTTTCGCCGCAGAGGCTGACGGGGAAGATTTCTTCGACGTCGACTGGAATCTGCCGTGCGCGATCGTCATGGGCGGTGAGGACAGCGGAGTGTCGCGCCTCGTGAGAGAAACGTGCGACTTTACCGTGTCGATACCGATGTACGGCAAGGTCAACTCGCTCAACGTATCGACGGCGGCGTCCGTGCTTCTGTGCCACGCCGCGCGTATGCAGAGAAAACCGAAAATCTGAACGATTTACATAAACAGAACTAAAGCGTAAGAAAGGAACGGTCACGGAGCAGTCCGCGGTCAACGTACTTATTATGGCAAGCAAAAAAAACAAAAACGAAATCACGGCTGAGGAACTTATCGGAAAGCTCGGAGAGAATGCCGAAGACAAGGCATTTGCCGAAAAAATAGCGTCTCTCGACAGAGAAGCCAGACAGCTCTCGGGAAAGGATGATACCGACCTCGACATATCGGAGCTGATGCGAAAGTATCTTCCCGAATATGAGGAGGACGGCGCGAGCGAGGACGGAACAAAGACGGACGGTGAGACCGTCAGCTTTGCCGACCAGCTTCATTTCGGTGAAGATGATCCTGCTTCCGACGAGAACGGCGACGAATCGGATGAAAAGAGCGCGATCTCTTTTGCCGACAGTATTTTCAGCGAATACGAGATCGGAAACGATGATGTTCCGGCTGAATCTGAGATGAACGGAAGCCGCGAAGAAACTCCCACTGAGAGTGGAGAGATCGAATCCGAAAGAACGCGCAAATTCCTCTCGTCTCTTCTGCACAGAGGCTCAAAGCAGGAACAAACCGAAAAGGCTGACGAAAAAGCCAAGCAGATTTCGATAAATGAGCCGGAGAACGAACCGGAATACGACGACTCATGGACGGAAGACGAAGACGAGCCAGCAGACGTGAAAGCCGAAACTGCTTCCAAAAATACGGATGACAACTCCGATGAAGCGTTCCTTGCGGCGTTCGGCGTGGGAAGCAAATTCGTTGACCGTGAAAATCTGATCGACGACGACTGGACAGAGGACGACGACGAGGACGAAAAGCCTGCCGGAACGTTCGGTGCAAAGCCCGTCGATCCGTTTGCCGACGAGTCGCTCGAAGACGAGCCGCTCGAAGACGATCCGCTCGAAGACGAGTCGCTCGAAAACGAGCAAGCCGATTCCGAGACTGACGATACCGTAAAGCAAGCCGACGCACCGGAGACGGAAGAAACATCCGAAAACGACATGGCGTTCATCGAAGAAGATGAAGAAGCAGACGAAGAATACGATAAACCGTTCGCATCTCTGTTCGGAACAGAGGAAGACGCCGCCAAAGCTGATGAAGAATCCGGATCGGACGACGACGAGAACGGACTGCTTGACATTTTCGGTGACGAAGAAGAAACTGCCGAAGCGGAAGAAGCTCCTGAAAACGAAGAGACTGAACCTGAGTCCGACAAAGAAGAGCCGGACGACGAAGGATATGACGACTACGACAGCGACTACGACGACGGTAACGAAGATACCGACGGCAAGGATGTTGACCCGACAGACCTCAATCTGATGCTGGCGTTCGACATCGACTCCGAGGACGAGGACACAAAGAACAAGGTCAACGCGCTCGGTGAAAAGCTCGAAAAGAAGCATAGCTCAAGACCGAAAAAGAAATATATCCTCGACAGAGCGGAATACGTCGATAAATCGCAGACAGCCGAGATCCGCAAGGAATTCAAGAAAAAGAGAACATCGCTCCGCATCCGCACACTTCTCTGTGCGCTTTGTGCGATAGCACTGTTCATATTTGAAAATATCACGACACTCACACGACTCTTCACCGGAAATGCCCAGCAGTTCGCAGGTGCGTTTGATCCTCAGCTTTATCCCGTCGTGTATATCATGACGAGCCTCCAGATCACTCTTCTTGCCTGCCTCTGCGCGATTCCCGAGATAATCGACGGCGTGAAGTACCTCTTCAAGGGTGCACCGAAGCCGTCCACGATGACTGCGCTTCTTGCGGTCGCATCGGTGATCTACGCCGCAGTGTTGTCGAATCTCATCAAATTCCCGAACGAACCCGTAATGTTCGGCTTTGTCGTGGCTCTGTCCGCGTTTATGACGCTCGTCGGTGAGAGACTGAACAACAAGCGCGAAATGATGAACTTCCGCGTTATTGCCGGCAAGAAACCGAAGAACGTTGTCCGCCGCCTTGACGACGACGAATCCGAAAACGAGTCGAAGGCATTCCCGTCGAGCGACAGAGGGTGCGACGTTATGAAGATCGAAAAGACCGACTTCATCTCGAACTTCTTCGCAAGGCTGAGAGAACCAGATTCCTCTATCGGTACCGTTATGATGTTCATAATGGGCGTGACTGTTGCGGTAGGCGTGCTGTTCGGCGTGTTCTCCGGTATGCGCTCCGGAAACGACGGTGCATCCGTTTGCAGAATCATTTTCGCGGCACTCTTCATGCTCGCACCTGTTTCCGTACAGCTTGCGTTCTCCTATCCTTTCTACAGAGCAAACCGCGCGGCTGCGGAATATGACAGCGCGATCATCGGCGATATATCGCTTGACGAATACTCGAACGCTTCCATTATCTCGTTTGACGATAAGAACGTGTTCCCGTCGTATTCCGTCAAGGTGCAGAACATCCGCATCTATAATAACGCACGTATCGACAGAGTCCTTTACTACGCGGCATCCGTGTTCGCTTATGCAGGCGGCCCGCTCCAGGATGTATTTGAGATAGCCACAAAGGATATGGGCATCTCCGATAACGTACATATCTTCGACACCGAGAACGGCTTCCTTGCAACGCAGGTCGACGGCGTGAACATCATTTTCGGCTCGTATGACGCACTTACCGCACGCGGACTTGAGATACCCGAAAACGCCGCACTCGACGACGTAGATTTCTCCGACGACCTCTCGATCATGTATATGTTCCGTGAGAACAAGCTCGTTGCAAAAATGTACATAAAGTACGATATGGACGAGGACATCGACGTTATCTTAAAGCAGTTCTCCGGCGACGGTTTGTACGTTTGCGTGAGAACGTATGACCCGAACATCGACGAAAAAATGGTCGCAAAGAAACTCGGCGTAAAGCACGTACCGCTCAAGGTCGTCCGTTACGTCAGTACCGACGAGATCGGACGGCAGGAAGAAAAGGTCGACAGCGGACTTGTCACAAGCTCGTCACCGAAGTCGCTTCTTCAGGTCATTTCATACTGTGAAAAGGTCAAGAGAGCAAGAAAGACAAATACCGCGCTCGGCGTGCTGTCTATCATAATCGGCGTTGCGCTGATGCTGCTTATCGTTCTCTCCGGCTCGGCAGACGCGCTTTCGTCGTTCCTTATCGCACTCTACCAGCTTGTCTGGATCATCCCGATGATCATAGCGTCGAAGGTCTATATCAGATAATATCAGAATATAAAAGGAGCTTACGGGAGAATTATAACGGTTCTCCCGTAGTTTTTTCGGAAAAATGAGAGAAGATATACGCAGTTTTATAACAAATGTATTAAAGCCCGGCAGATACACTGGCGGCGAGACGAACAGCGTTTTCAAGAACCTTGAAGACGTGAAAATGCGCGTCGCGTTCTGCTTTCCCGACACATACGAGATAGGAATGTCGAACCTCGGTATGCGTATCCTCGTCGACTGCTTCAATAACGTCGACGGTGTGTGGTGCGAAAGAGTGTACGCGCCGTGGGTGGATATGGAAGAAGAAATGCGGAAGCGCGATATTCCGCTTTTTACGCACGAAAGCGGAGACGGAGTAGGTGAATTTGACGTTGTCGCGTTCACGATGCAGTACGAGCTTTGCTATACCACGATGCTCAATATGCTCGACCTCGGAAAAATCCCGCTCTGCCGCAAGGACAGAGACGAAAACAGCCCGATAATCCTCGCAGGAGGTCCGTGCGCTTATAACCCCGAACCAGTCTCGGACTTTGTCGACGTTTTCTCGATCGGAGAGGGAGAGGAAGCACTGCCGGAGTTCGCACGCCTCTATCTTTCGATGAAAGATGACGGCACTTACACGCGCGACGGTTTCCTCTACCGCGTCGCAACGGAGCTTAAAGGCTTCTATGTGCCGAAATTCTACGATGTGTCGTATAACGATGACGGAACTATCGCAAAAATCGCGCCGAACGCCGAAAACGTGCCGCAGGTGGTAGAAAAACGCATTGTCGCAGATTTTGATAAATGCTATGTTCCGACAAATCCCGTCATGCCGAACATAGAGACGGTACACGACAGAGTGACGCTCGAAGTGTTCCGCGGATGTATCAGAGGATGCCGTTTCTGCCAGGCAGGTATGGTCTGCCGTCCCGTACGTGAAAAGAAGCCGGAAACGCTCGACTGCCTCGCAAAAACAATGGTCGAAAACAGCGGCTACGACGAGATTTCGCTCTCGTCTCTGTCGATCAGCGACTATACGAAAATCAGCGAGCTGACGGACAAGCTGCTTGAGTGGACGGACGAAAAGATGATAAACCTGTCTCTTCCGTCGATGCGCGCCGACAGCTTCACAAAAGAGCTTATGGATAAGATATCGACTGTCCGCTCGTCAACTCTGACGTTCGCACCGGAAGCAGGCACACCGCGACTCCGCGACGTGATCAACAAAAACATCACCGAAGAAGAGATTTTGCGCGCTTGCTCCGTTGCATACAAAGCCGGAAAGAGCCAGATAAAGCTCTATTTCATGAACGGTCTGCCGCATGAGGAATACGACGACATCGCAGGAATAGCGTCGCTCGCCACACACGTCGTAGACGAGTATTACCGCACTCCCGACCGCAACAAACAGCGTCAGCCGCAGGTCACGCTGTCGGTGGCTTGCTTTATCCCGAAGCCGCATACTCCGTTCCAGTGGGAGAGACAGAACACTATCGAAGAGCTTGAAGAAAAGCAAAAGTTCCTCTCGTCGAAGATAACCGACAGAAAAGTCAGATACAACTACCACGACGCAAAGGTGTCGCGCCTTGAAGCAGTGTTCGCAAGAGGCGACAGACGGCTCGGAAAAGCGCTTCTTGAAGCAAACCGCCGCCATATCCGCTTTGACGCATGGGCGGAATACTTCGACTACGACGGCTGGATGGATATTTTCGCCGCTACGGGAATCGATCCGGCGTTCTACGCCAACAGGACAATGGCGGACGACGAAATACTGCCGTGGGATATGATCTCCGCAGGCGTGACAAAAGAATTTCTTCTTTCCGAGCGCCACAAAGCCGAAAAGGCAAGCGCAACACCGTCGTGTAAAGAAAAATGCTCGGCGTGCGGCGCAAACCGGCTCGTAGATAAGGAATACTGCCGCTGGTGTCCGGGACATCCCGAAAGCTCTGACAGTGCAGGGAAGATCACGTCCGATAAGCCGATCATGCATCACGAAAACCCCGGCAAAAACGGAAGTGTGCATCCGGCAAGACAGATCCGCGTGCGTTTCCGCAAGTTCGGTGCGATGCTGTATATATCTCACCTCGACCTCTCGAAGACCGTGATGCGTGCAATAAACAGAACCGATCTGCCGATTTACTATACCGAGGGATTCAATCCGCGCCCGAAGCTCGTTTTCGGACCGCCGCTGTCAGTCGGATGCGGAGGTGATGCGGAAGTTCTCGATATACGCCTGATGACCGCCGTGCCGAACGCTGTGATAACGGAAAAACTGAAAGCCGTGATGCCGAACGGGATAGAGATAATTCGCGTGTACGAGCAGAAAGGGAAGCTCACCGACATCAAGTGGGCGGAGAACGTTATCGAATACGCCGGAATCGACGTTACGGACGAAAAATGTAGCGAGATAGAAGAATATTTCCGCTCGCCGGTGATCATTATGAAACGCTCTAAATCCGGTGAGAAAGAATGTGACATCACTGCGCTGATGAAGTCACTGAGAGCGGAGAAGACCGACGGCGGAATGAAGATTTACGCCGTAACGTCGGCTGATCAGGAAAATTATCTGAATCCCGAGTACGTTGCAACGGCTGTGGAGGAAAAATTTGCAGTCAGCGGTGAAAAGGGAAGCCACTTCATTACAAGAACAAAACTCTTCCTCGAAGACGGAGAAACGGAGTTTATCTGAACCAAAAAGGACGTGCAAACGTCCTTTTTGAGTATAATGAATGATGAATGATGAATAATGAAGAATGAAGAATTGGACAAAAGAATCATAAAATTTGCAGTAACTTTGTAACAAAGGGGTTCAACCGAGATGCGAAGCATCTCGACGACTTCGTTTACGAAGTCGGTAGGCGTGAATAGAGCGAAGCGACCTTCCCCCTAAGTTGCCTGGATTCATAAGGACCCGGCAACGGAGGTGTCCAACCGAGATGCGGAGCATCTCGACGAGTTCACGGAGTGAACTCGGCTTATGCGACCGTCCGTCAGGACAAAAAGAATAAATCGAAAACGTCGCAGACGTTTTCTTCTTTTTGCCGCAAAAGTCTCGCCATTCTCCTTCCGTCACGGCAAGCCGTGCCACCTCCCTCTCGGAGGGAGGCTTTTTGCGGCGTTCGTGCGGTTTGTAGCCGTAGGAATTGTGCGTCTCATTCGCCGGGAGGGGAAAGCCCCTCCCTTACGGTATAAAAACAACCCGAACGCATTTCTGTGTTCGGGCTTTTTCTGTTTTATGTTTTATAAAACTTACTTCTCTTCCTTGTCTGCTTTCTTCCCGGAGAGCATTACGTTTGTGAGTATGCCGAGGATGAGAGCGCAGGCGATGGATGTGATCGTTACCTTGCCGAATGTGAGGGAGAGACCGCCGATACCTGCGATGAGGATAACGGAAACTACGAACAGATTCTTGTTGTCTTCAAGGTCAACTTTCTGTACCATCTTGAGACCGGATACTGCGATGAAGCCGTACAGTGTCATGCAGACGCCGCCCATTACGCAGTTCGGGATCGTGGAAAGGAATGTTACGAACGGTCCGAAGAACGAGATCACGATCGCCATGATAGCGGTTGTGAAGATCGTGATAACGGATGCGTTACCGGAGATGGCAACACAGCCTACGGACTCGCCGTATGTTGTGTTCGGGCAGCCACCGAAGAGAGCGCCTGCCATTGAGCCTACGCCGTCACCGAGAAGAGTTCTGTGAAGACCGGGTTCTTCGAGAAGGTCTTTCTCAATGATAGAGGAAAGGTTCTTGTGGTCTGCGATGTGTTCAGCGAATACTACGAATGCGACGGGGATGTACGCGATTGCTACCGTGAGGATGTACTGAGCGTCAATGTCCTTGAATCCCTTGATTCCTTCGAGGAATGTGAATTCGGGAACTGCGAATATTTTCATTCCGGAGAATACGGAGAAGTCCATTACCTGGAGCGCGAGATTGTCTGTAAGAAGACCGATCACCGTGAAGATCGTTGCTGCAACGTAACCTGCGAGGATACCGATGATGAACGGGATCATCTTCAGTGTTTTTTTGCCGAATACAGAGCAGAGGATCGTTACTGCGAGTGTTACGATACCGCAGATGAGGCATACATAAGGATGAGCGGCCTGTGCGCCTTCAACTACGAGCTTGCCTGTTGTGAGGTCGCCGACCGCATTGCCTGCAAGAGACAGACCGATGATAGCTACTGTCGGGCCTATAACAACTGCCGGCATGAGCTTGTTAACCCAGTTGACGCCTGCGAGCTTGACTACGATTGCGATCACTACATAAACGAGACCTGCGAAGAGCGCGCCGATGATCAGTCCTAGGTAGCCTGCCTGAGCGGAAACGGCACCTGCGAATGCTGCTGTCATCGAGCCGAGGAATGCGAACGAAGAACCGAGGAATACGGGGCTCTTGAATTTCGTGAAGAGCAGATATACGAGCGTACCTACGCCTGCGCCGAACAGAGCGGCTGCCTGGCTCATGTTTGCACTTGCCGTCATATCGGCGGTGTTGCCGTTGATGATGAGCGGAACTACGATCGTTGCTGCGAGGATTGCGAGAAGCTGCTGGAACGCGAAGATGAGCGTTTTGCCGAATGAGGGCTTGTCGCTCGGCTGGTAATAGAGTTTCATTGAAACTTCCTCCGAAAAATGAAATTTGATTCGCGGACTCACGGCAGTAAAAAAGTCATACCCTTCGCAAGGTATGACAGTATCATCCGTATATAAATATGATGTATGTGTCGACCTTGCCGGTATCTCTGTACCGCCTTAAAGTTCGTTTTCGGGAAGAGTATATCACAACGCCGACTCACTGTCAATAGATTTTTTGAAATTATTGCGAATTTATGACGGTTTATGATTTTTGACGGAAAAACGGGTGAAATTTTAGACATTTTTGCGGAATAAATGCAGACTTTTATAAAATATCTCAAAAAAATACGGAAAATTGTTTGACAAAAAGGAATTTTTGTGGTAGAATGTTTAAGCTATAAAGGTACGCTATGCTATATTGGCTTGGTGTGCGGAGAAACAGAAACCGTTAAGGACAGACAATGCCGAGATTTTTTGCAGATTCCGGATGCTTTTCGGAAGACGGAAAGACAGTTCTGATTTCCGGAGACGACGCGGCGCACATTTCACGGGTACTAAGAATGAAACCCGGTGACGCGCTTACGGTGTGTGACGGAAACGGACGCGACTTTTTCACTGAGATACGCTCGATCGGTGACACGGTGGTGTGCGACGTAAAGGATACGCGGGATTCACTTACCGAGCCGCCGTACAGCGTGACTGTGTATCAGGCGCTTGTCAAGGGAGACCGCTTTGATACGGTGCTTCAGAAAGCTACCGAACTCGGCGCTACGGAATTTGTTCCGATTATTTCGTCGCGGTGCGTCGTCACACTTGAAAAGAAGGAATACGAAAAAAAACTCGCGCGCTGGCAGAGAATAGTCTACGAAGCGTCAAAACAGTGCGGACGCGGAAAGATCCCGACGGTCAGAGAACCGATGAGGTTTTCGGATGCCGTGAAGGAAGCTGCAGAAGCATCGCTTCCGCTGTTCTGTTATGAGGGAGAGGGGACAAAACCGCTCAGCCTCCTGACAGAAGAATGCAAAAAGCCGGAATCGGTTTCCGTGGTCATAGGACCCGAGGGCGGATTTTCGGACGACGAAGTTACTGCCGCAAGAGACGCCCGAATGCTCCTCACCGGACTCGGAAAACGTATTCTGAGGACAGAAACGGCGGCACCGTTCGTTCTCGCCTGTGTTTCATATAAGTACGAAATGCAGTAAGATTTCCTGACAAATTATTTATCTTATATTATCAATATTATTTGAAAGTCTGAAAGGAGAAAACAGTCGCTTACAGCAGACTGTTTACCGTGAAATGGATATGGCAAAGAAGAATGCAGTCATCAAAAACAAAATGATGTCCCTCGATAAGGATAAGGCTTCGACTATCGTGGCCATCCGTATTCTTATCATATTATTGGTTGATATTGCAGTCGGATGCGCGCTTTCCACACTCTCGAAGCTCGAGCCGTCCGAAGGACTCTACTTCCATTTCAGTGTTCTCCCGATAGTCAAATACGTCTGCGCGGCTCTCGTACTTCTGGCGGCAGTATATGCAGTCATCATGATAGTGAAGAAAGTCGACACGTCCGCGCACATCATGACTCCTCTTATGATCTTCGCAGTTGCGCTTTACCTCGCGGTAACAGCCGCATTCCTTGACAGATTCATCGCCGCACCGTATCTCTTCTGGACGATGACGATAGTCGTAAGCGTCCTCTTCGCGGTTTACTACATCTACACTATTTTGATGTACAAGAAATAATCGGATTCAGTCAAAATAAAACGGTCTGAAGTTTTAAGAAAACCTCAGACCGTCGTTTTTGTTTCGGAGGTATAACGGTATCGTTATTAAAACGCCTGTTTTTGTTGGAAATATTGCTTTTTTACTAAAAAAAACTCTTTTTTTTATAAAAAATACTTATTTTACTATTGAAAAAATACAAATTATCGTGTAAAATATAGTAAGTATTTACAAAGAATAATTTATTCGTGGAAGGTGCAGTTTATGTCTAACCGTCTTTTTCAGGGAATAATTCATCAGATGAGAGATGCCGTTGACCGGGTGGTCGGTGTCATCGACGACAACGGTGTTATCATTGCGTGCAGCGAACTTGTTAAAATAGGCGAAATGAAGGGCAGACTCGTCAAAAACCTTTCAAAAGGTTACAGACAGAGAGTGGGTCTTGCCGCAGCCATGGTGGGAGACCCCAAAATACTTATCCTCGATGAACCTACCGTAGGACTTGACCCGAAGCAGATTGTGGAAATAAGAAAACTTATTGCCGCTCTCGGAGGAAGCCATACCGTAATTCTCAGCACACATATTCTGCCCGAGGTTACGGCGGTGTGCTCATCGGTTGTAATAATCAACAAAGGAAAAGTTGCGGCTCAAGGTGCCGTCGCTGATTTTGCGGGAGCCGTCACGGGGGCGAAAGCAACCTCAATCAATGTTACGGTTGCGGGCCCCAAAGCAGAGTGCAGTTCCATTCTGAGAAATATAAGGGGTGTGAAAAATGCCGAACTCCTGAGAACTTCCGGGGAATTTGCCGTATTCAAAGTTGAGTCAAGAGCCGAATTTGATGTCCGCAAAGATATTTTCTCGGCAATGGCGCAGGCCGGATATCCCATTGTGGAAATGAGAGCAGAGGCCAAAACCCTTGAGGAAACATTCCTTGAAATCACTTCAAAAGACAATACGGAAAGGGGAATATGAGAAAATGAAGACAATTTATAAAAGAGAAGTAGCGGCATATTTCCGTTCTCCCGTTGCATATTGTATTATCGGATTTTTTATGGTACTCACCGGATATTTTTTCTGGAGAGTAAATATTTACTCGGGAAGCGTGGAATTTGAATCGACTCTTTCCGGACTTACAACTTATCTTGTGTTCCTTTGCCCTATTATCACGATGAAACTTCTTGCGGACGAAAAGAAAAACGGCACTGAGGTTCTTCTCCGTACATCCCCCATCTCTCTTTGGCAGGTTGTAATCGGAAAATTCCTTGCCGCATTTACCGTGTTTGCGATTATGGTTCTTATGACAACAATTTATCCTATTATAATGGCTTTGATTGTGGGCAAAAGCGGTACTGTTCCGTGGCTGGCAATAGCAGGCGGATATATTGCATTCCTGCTTATGGGTGCATCTTTCCTCTCCATAGGAATGCTCACGTCATCGTCAACGGAAAACCAGATAGTTGCCGCAGTATCCGGAA
>JAZUKN010000020.1:0-5737 GCA_045643285.1 Eubacteriales bacterium | reverse complement strand
ACAACGGAAATCTTGATTATCGCACACTGTGGCGGTACGTTATCAGCGTAAACGAAGACAAGGACGGAGAATACCACATCGAAGGCAAATTCGTGAGGGTGAACACGATCTCCGATTCTTTGAGAGATAAACTGGTCAGAGGCGGAGCACCGCAAAAACTGATCAAAAAGTACACGGAAAAGGAGGACGAACAATGACGCTGATCAGGATCATATCGTTCTTTCTCATCACTTTCTCCGTAATTTTTCTGCTTGACTTAACGCCGGAGCAGATCGGAGAAGATATTTCCACTTTACTTGACAGGAAAAAGAGCCTCCGAAAACAGGCGATGACGGCAAGAGGACGGGACAAATCAAGTAAGATAGTACGATTCCTCGAAAAAACACGGCGTGCGCTCGCTGAAACCGGACGGGAGAAGTCCTTCGGCGTAGCGTGTGCAGTCGCCCTGCTTCTGATGATCCTCGGATGTGTCGCGGCATTTTTGCTCGACAATCCGCTTCTTGCACCGATCCTTGCGGCGGCACTTGCCATGGTTCCGTTCCTGTATCTTCTCAAGACCGTTGACAGATACGACGAAGAGGTTAAGCGAGAGCTTGAACACGGACTCGGCTGTATATCGACTTCATACGAGAGAAGCCGTAATCTTCGGATAGCGATAGAAGAAAACCTTGATACGCTGAAACCTCCGGTAAAAGGACTGTTCGAGAGCTTTCTCACGGAAATATCGGTGATAAATCCCGATGTAAAACAGGCGATAAGAAACCTCAAAAACAAAGTCCACGACGTTATATGGGAGGAATGGTGCGACACACTCGGCGCTTGCCAGGACGACAGTCAGCTCGTCGGGACACTATATCCCATAGTCGAAAAGCTCATTGACGCACGGCTTGTCAATGCAGAACTGAAAGTGATGATGTCGGAGAACAAGAAAGAATACTATATGATGGTTCAAATGGTGCTCGGCAACATACCGCTATTGTATTTCCTCAACAAAGACTGGTATGCCGCGCTGATGTTCACGACAGTCGGAAAGATCGTTCTTGCCGTGTGCGGCGTTGTGATACTGTTCACGTTTGTAAGGATCAATCAGTACTGCAAACCGATTGAGTACCGGAGGTGACGGCGATGGTTATTTTACAGATACTTATCGGCGTGATCTCTGCAATAGGTGCCGCATATATCCTCGAAGATATATTTGAGGTTCCGTCAAGAAAAGCGTCAAAAGCGATAAGCTCACTCGGACGAAAGGGCAAAAAGAAGACAAGCTCGCTTGATATATATCTCAGGGAGTTCTCGGCAAAGATAGCCGGAATCATAAAGATGAATGAGTTTAGGAGGGCACAGCTTGTCATAGATCTTCGCACGGCGGGACTTGACGAGACGCCGGAGCAGTACACGGCAGACGCGATAGTGAAAGCCGCATTGATCGGAGTATTCGCGCTTCCCGCGATTTTTTTCTCGCCGATCATCGCCTTCCTTATACTCGGACTCGCTCTCCTTATATACCTCAGTGAATCGAAAAAGGTATCAAAGAGGATCAAAAAGAAGAGAGAGCGGATCGAATACGATCTCCCGCGTTTTGTCGGGCATATCGAGAGGCTTGTCACGCACAGCAGAGACATCATCTATATCATAGAGTCGTATATCCCCGTTGCGATAGAGGAGCTTGCGGATGAGCTCTATATCACCGTAGCTGAAATGCGAAGCTCCGGTGACATTCACGCTTCCCTTGAATCCCTTGATAAGCGAATCGGCTCGAACTGGCTCAGCGAAGTCTGTCACGCTCTTGAAGCGGTAGAAAACTCGACTGATACCTCGGCTTTGTGGACGTCAATGCTTATCAAGTTCAAGGAACTGCAAAGGCTTAATCTGAAAGCGGAAGCAAATTCGATACCGCGTAAAGTAAAGCGGCTGTCAATGGCACTGCTCATCTGCTTCCTGCTCATCTATATAGCAGTTATGGGGCAGGTGCCCATTACCTCACTCAGCGAGATCATGTAAACGGAGGATATATGGCAGAAAAAGAAATGATAGACGGGTATGAGATAAAGTCATCCATATCTGTTGGAGACAAACGAATGGTGTTCGGGGTGAACGAAACGGACAAAGAAAAAGACCGATATTTTTCGGCGGTTGTTACGGATAACGGCATCTTCGGACGGTATGAGGGGATCACGAGCGGAGACTATTTTGAGGCGGTCAAGCACTTTGCCGACAACATCAAAGCGGAGGCCATTATACTCGAATCGGATTACAGAGCGGCAGGGAGCAGATATATGGACTGCCTTGAAGCAGACGACCTTATCCCATGCACCTATGAAGACTCGATAAAGGACAAAGTTGTTGCTGTAAAGGCGGACAGTCTGTCAGACGCAAGGCGATTTATCGTGAATCAGCTCTTTTATATCGACGGCGGGTTTGGTGCGGACGCAAACAGCAGAGGACGCGCCTGCTACGGTTGGGATATGTACCGCAGAGAACGGGTGAGGATCAACCGCCCGCAGGTTCTTGGCATCGTGCCGGACGAAAAGCTCCCTGACTACGCGAAGAAAACGCTTGACGACATCCGGAGCGGTGTTCTGAAAGAAACCTATGAAACAGTAAAGAAGAAAGATGAAGGAGAGAGATAAATGGCAAACATCAACACAAAACATCTTGCAACACTGCGTGCATTGATTGAAGCAGGGTTTGCGGATGAAAAAAGCATAAAGGCGATAGGACTCGGAGAAGTCGCAAAGTTGCCGCGCTCCTGCCGACTGGATTTGCAGTCCGTTATTGACTGTATAGAGGCAGTGCAGTCGAACAAGATCATCTCCTATCTTGTGGCTGTTGATCAAAAAACGGAGGTAAAGGATGAAGATAGAAAAGACAGCGACGTTTGATGAAACGAAGCTATTTCACGAATACCCGGTCGGCAGATATGGGTATGCCGGATATATCTGCGGATATTTCAGAGACGGCAGTACGAAGTACAACATCACGGGAATTGAGCTGACTCCCGAAATCAAGGAAGAGCTTGAAAGGGTTCTCGTCTTTTTGATGACGGAGAGCGGTCATTACCTTATCAAGAACAAAGCCGCGATGGAAGCGTTCTGCCGTGAGAGCGTACAGTGCCATATCCCGTACTCGTATAACCGCGAGTGTTTTGGATTCAGAATACTGAGCGAAAAGTATGTCTTCTATATCGCCTGTACCCCTTGGAATGAGAACAGAGCGTTCAATCTGTTCGTGTACAGAAAAGACGAACTGTTTTCTTCTCTTGCGAAAGAGAGAGGACTGCCGCCGTATTGCTATGGGATCACACCGTACAGCGGCGTCAGGATCCTCATCCGATACGGTGAAAAGACAGCAGAAGAATATCCGCAGTTCGGGAGCAGACGGGATGAGAATCAGGCATTTGCGGACGAGAAGAACAGGGGACTGAACGTAACAAAAGAGCAGGAGGCGGCAATGGTCGGCGGTGTGACTTACGGGTGGGACACACCTGCCGCAGGTCCCGGAAACTACGATGCGGACGGGTGCTTTGTGCCGCGTCATAACGAAAACAAAGAAAAACGTCATATTTGGAGTAAGAAATGAATAATGAAATTGAAGTAAGATTAGAACCCGTACAGACAGAAGCCGAAGAGCTTCTTTTTTATACCGATAAACTGAAAGACGAACAAAACGGATGTATAGGGCATTTGAGAATTGACTTCGGAAGCGACGGAAACGGCTTTTATTCGAGTTGGTTTGAACACGAAAACAGCCCGGAGGACGAAGCATACTTCAAGAGCGAATTTGATTCGGTCGTGAATAAGCTCAGAGAAACCGTACTGAAAAGCAGAAAAGATATGCGCGACTATTGCCGAGGGAAAGATGACTGCCGTAACACTCATTCCTACTACGATGACTGTTGGGGTTTCAGATTCCTGACACAAAACTATGCGTACTATATCCGCTGTACTCCCTGCGAGGGAGACTACGAGTCATATATCTATGTCTATGACAGGGATAAACTGATGAACTGCCTTTCAAAAGATGCCGGACTCCCTATGCACTGCTACTCAACGCATCCGGAGACAAAAAAGCCGATCCTTATCAGCTACGCGGAACAAGGATATTACCCCGTCAGAATCCCCAAAGGATCGACAGTCGAATCGTTCAATAAAGCGCTCGGCGTAACACCGGCACAGCGGCAGGCTATGGAGATCGGCTCGATGTTCGGTTGGAGAGTACCGGGCGCGAATCCGAAAACCTTTGAAAAAGCGGACGGAAAAAATGAGCCGAAAAACACGATGAAAATCGCAATATATCAAATCAATCTCGAAAAAGATGACAATTACGTCGCATTCGAGGGACTTGACGAGCTCGAAAAACTGACGGCAAGCCGCGAAGTCGATTCTTCGCTCTACGATAAGGTTTACGAATACGAAATGGAAGGCAAGTCACTCGAAGACGTTTACCGCAAGTTCAATCTTGAACAGCCGGAGGGGTTCCACGCTCGCTCTCTGTCGGTATCCGATGTGGTTGAAGTCATAGAGTCCGATACAGTCGAGCCGGGCTATTATTACTGTGATACCGTGGGGTTTGAAAAGGTGGAGTTTGAACCGTCCTTGTCGAGAGAAACAAAACAGGACAGAATCAAAGTTCTGATCGTTGAACCGGAGAAAGAACCGTATGTCAAGGAAATCGACAGCGGTCTTGAATCACTGCAACACGAAGTGGACGGAGACATCGAAGCATTTTATCCCACAGCGGACGAGGTCGCATTCATTTGTAATGAAGAGGGCAAAATCATCGGTCTTCCGCTCAACCGCGCAGTAAGAGGCGACGACGGAGAAATGATCGACATCATCGCCGGCACGTTTATGATCGTCGGACTCGGTGAGGGCAACTTCTCATCATTGGACGAAAAAATGATAGAGAAGTATTCAGAGAAGTTCAAAAGTCCGGAACTGTTTGCGAGAGTAAACGGACAAATTCACGTCATCCCGATGAATAACGCACCTGAAAAGGACACGCCCGAAAAGAGAGACGTCAAGCCGCACAGTCGGGAGGAACGCTGATGAGTGACTATGTATTCGGTAACCGGTACGGCGTTCTGACGGTAAACGAAAGAGATAAGCTCGACGAGCCGCAGATGATAAAGTTTATCAATTCTGACTACGATGTGCTGTTCAGAATCCCGGATGAGGGATATATTCAGATAAAGTACCCGGACGGCAAGATCTACGCATATCAGTGCTCACATCTCGATGATTACCATACTCTTATCGGGAATCGGGCATTTCACATCTGCGAATTTGCCGAGAATATGGAGCAGATCGGGGCGACATACACCGAAAGTCCGGACAGGCACGTCATCTGGTTGGACAGAGATCTTGACCTTGACGACTGGCGGGATGACTTACTTGAAGAAGAACCCGATCTTGACGAAGAACAGCTTTATGAGAGAATGTACGAGGTCAATGCGGAGTATCTCGGAGACGAGCGGATGAATCTCGGTGTTCCTGTCGACGGAACTATCCTTGTCATAGCTGATCTCGGACTGTGGGACGGACACCGACAGGCGTACAAGGAGATACACGACGGGAATCTATCCGACTGCCTCGAATATCTTCACGACAGCGCGGAATGGTATGTCACGCGGGACGGTGAGTTCTGCTCGAAACAAGTACACCACGACGGCACAAACAGATATGTCTACCGAAAAATCAAAGACGGTGTGACGGAAGACATGATCGTCGACCTTGAG
>JAZUKN010000019.1:0-52733 GCA_045643285.1 Eubacteriales bacterium | reverse complement strand
AGCAACACGGTGCCACCACGGTCCAGGAGACAATACTTTGATCTTGCCAGCGGATGCCGCGTATGTTGCACTGGACTATTTCATTTTTTTGGGTAATACTTATGACACAGCAGAAAGCCGTGCTGTGCCCAATAATGTTCGGAGAGATTCGAACTCGGCACCACGGCTTTCGTTCGGTTGTGATCGCTCGTTTGGTTCCCGTGGCGCTTAGCAAATCCCTCCGGGATTTGCGGAGTTCGAATCGTCGAGTTCGCTGACACGAAAAAGATATTTTGGAGAAGCTGTGGATGGTGTTGAACCTGCGGGATAAAAAGTGATGTTTGCCCTGACGGGCAAGTGATGTTGCTCGTTTCACTCACAGTGATGTTTTGCGGCGTTGCCGCAAAGTGATGTGATGTGTTCCGCCAAAGTCACCTTCACGCGCGAAGCGCACATCACGTCCGAAGGACGCATCACGCCATCACGTTCCGCGCAGCGGAACACATCGTTCAAAAAACGTCTTTTGTCTGGTAGACAAAAGACGTTTTTTTGTTGACGGTACGGCTCGGTTTTCAAAAAAATCCGATAAAAACGGCAGTTTTTCTCTTGAATCACGAGCGCAAAAACCGTACAACATATTATTATAAAAACTGTGCGTCTGAAAACACAATACACATCTATTATATATTATACGCCGAAATATGCGAAAATGCAACGGAAAACGCGCGGTTTTCGTAAAAATTACGGCATTCAGGCATATTCAACTGAAAGGAGGAAAAACCGATGAGAAAACCGCACCACGCCGCGCTTATTTTGCTGACGGTGTACGCGCTGACCGCCGCCGAAAGGGATTATCTTGCGTCCGTTGTCTCTGCCGCCGCAGGAGAAAAACCGCTTTGCGAGCAGACCGCCGTTGCCGCACTGATCCTCGCCGAATCTGAAAGACGGCGCGCGGATCTCGCCGAAACAGTGGCAGAGCTGACAGCAGACGGTACGCTTCCCGATACAGCAGTAACTGCACCGGCGGACAAATCAGGCGACGGATACCGCATAACCCGTGACGCAGTGGATGCGGCACTCAGCGGAGCAGTCGGAGAGAGGCAAAAATAAAATACCTCCGCCTGTTAAGCGAAGGTATTGTAAACAGCTTTATTACGGCTTCTTTTCGGGAATGATAAGTCCGTATCCGCCGCCGTCTCTCTTGTATGCGACGCACGTTTCCGCGGTGTCCGCATCTTCGTAAACGAAGAACGTGTGACCGAGAAGATTCATCTGAAGGATAGCTTCTTCCGCCGTCATCGGCTTGAGGGCGAACGACTTTGTTCTGATCTCAAAGTCTCCCTCTTCGCTCGGAGCAGCTTCGCCTGCTGCGGCAATAGCTGCTTCAGCCGCCGCAAAGGACGACTTCATCCTTTTTTCGAGACGTGTCTTGTTCTTGCGGAGCTGTCCTTCGATCGTGTCTACACAGCGAACAAGCGCGGTCCGGAATTCTGCCGCACTTTCTTCCGCGCGGAAGAGCGTACCGCCGACTGAGATAGTCAGCTCCACGCACTCGTTGTCTCTGACTTTTCTGAACGTTACGTTCGCGTCAGCTCCGCGAGGGAAGAATCTGTCAAACTTTGCGAGCTTTTTAGATACAAGCTCCTTCATGTCATCTGTTACGTTGACCTGCCGTCCGACAATGTTGATATTCATACCGTTACCGCCTTTTCGTGAATTACCGGTTCGTTATCCTCCCCGGCAACTACATTATAGCACGTTTTGTTCACAAATATATTATCTTTTTGTTAATTTTTTGGGCAAATTCTATTTTTTGTCTTACATCTGTTTGATGCGGTTGTGCAAAATGCAACAAGAAACCGCTCCTGTTCGGTTTTAACAGTCAAATAACGCGCCTGTTTTCAAAAAACGGCGGCAAATGTTCAAATATAACAATTTGTTCACTTATTTTAGCCTAAAAGGCGAATTTTTGATAAAATTCTACTATTAGAGGTGTTAATTTCTGCGGCATTTTGTATAAATTTGATTTGACAAAAAAACCGGCGGATGATATAATAATAGTGTAAAGTAAATAACAGGGGTGACAGAAATGGAAAAACTTAAATGCTGTATTGTAGGCGCAACCGGTATGGTGGGGCAGAGATTCGTCACGCTTCTCGAAAATCACCCGTATTTTGAAGTTGCCGAAGTTGCCGCAAGTGCGCGTTCAGCCGGTCAGACATACGAACAGGCAGTCGGCGGACGCTGGAAAATGGCAGGCGCTATCCCCGAAAAAGTCAAGAATATGATAGTCATTGACGCAGCAGACGTTAAGAAGGTCGCCGATCTGTGCGATTTCATCTTCTGCGCGGTCGACATGAAAAAAGACGAGATAAAGGCGCTCGAAGAGGCGTACGCCAAAGCCGAAGTGCCCGTTATCTCTAACAACTCCGCGAACCGCTGGACGGTCGACGTACCTATGGTCATTCCGGAGATCAACCCGGAGCATTTCGAAGTCATCGAAAGCCAGAGAAAGAGGCTCGGCACGACGCGCGGCTTTATCGCAGTCAAGCCGAACTGCTCGATACAGAGCTACGTTCCCGCGCTGACACCTCTCCGCAAATACGGCATAAAAACCGTGCTTGCGACGACTTACCAGGCAATATCGGGGGCAGGGCGCAACTTTGAGACGTGGCCCGAAATGATAGACAACGTGATACCGTACATCGGCGGCGAGGAAGAAAAATCCGAAAAAGAACCGCTTAAAGTATGGGGAGAGGTCAGAGGCGGCGTTATCGTTCCGGCTGAAGCACCGCTCATCACGACGCAGTGCATCCGCGTTCCCGTAACGGACGGACACACGGCGGCGGTATTCGTTTCGTTCGAGAACAAGCCGCCCATGGAGACGATACTCGAAGAATGGGCGAACTACCGCGGACAGCCGCAGCTTCTCGGCCTGCCGTCTGCGCCGAAGCAGTTCATCACTTACTTTGAAGAGCCGGACAGACCGCAGGTGCATCTCGACCGCGACATTTACGGCGGCATGGGCGTGACGGTCGGCAGACTCAGACCGGATACGCTGTCCGACTACAAATTCGTCGGACTTTCGCACAACACTCTGCGCGGTGCGGCAGGCGGCGGAGTCCTCACGGCTGAGCTGTTATACAGACAGGGCTACCTCAAATAAAACATAAATCCTTAATACAAAACGTCCCGTAAAATGTTTCACGTGAAACATTTTACGGGACTGTTTTAGTTCAGCTGAGATCCGCATTCAAGAGGGAAGAATTATCTTACTCTCTTGAATGTGGGACCGTATGTAGCGCAAGCACGGTAGTCCGCGCCTTCTTTGTCCATTCCGAATGCGTTCCATGCGGCAGGACGGAAGATCTTTTCTTCCGGTACGTTGTGCATGCAAACGGGGATGCGGAGGATAGAGCAGAGTGTGATGAGGTCGGCACCGATGTGACCGTAGGAGATAGCGCCGTGGTTTGCGCCCCAGTTGTTCATTACATCGTAAGCTGTCTTGAACGGGCTGCCTTCCTTGCCGTCACAGCGAGGTGTGAACCATGTGCAGGGCCATGTCGGGTTCGTTCTCTCCATGAGCGTGTCCGTAACTTCGTCGGGAAGATTTACAGTCCAGCCTTCAGCGATCTGGAGGACCGGTCCGAGACCTTCAACGAGGTTGAGTCTGATCATTGTAGCGGGCATTTCGGCTCTTGTTACGAAGTGGCTGGAGAATCCGCCGCCTCTGAAGTTGTCGAATCCTGCTTCGCACCATACGGTTGCGTCGGTCATCTTCTTGATGTCGTCGTCGGTGACGTTCCACCACTGCTTCATGACGTGCTCGCCGTTTTCGGTGCATTCGCCGCAAGCGTCAAGGCACGCCGCACCGGAGTTGAGCAGGTGGATGATACCGCCGTTTTCTTTAGCCTTGCCCTCGAAGTCGTAACCCGTAACGCGCTTTGTTGCTTCGGGAGACCAGAATGTACGGACGTCCGCGAAGATCTGTGCGCGACCTGTGAGGAGGTTCATGAAGAGCATTCCGAGACCGTTGAGAACGTCGTTTTCGGTTGCGAATGTCATCGGCTCTTTCTTGCCTTCAAAGTCGAAGGAGGAATTGAGAATAGCTTCGGGGTAGTCGCAGTTCGGCCAGTGGTCAGTCCACTGTCTCTGTCCCTGGAAGCCGGCGGCAAGTGCGTTGTGACCGACTTTTTCTTCCTCGAATGCGTCGGGAAGATTCGGGTTGCCGCGCATCAGATCCTTGATGATGCAGTACATCTTGATCGTGAATTCCCACTGCTTCTCTTTCTGTTCGGGTGTGAACTTGATAGCTCTCTTTTCGCCGAGGAAGTCAACGAATTCGGGGTTGTCGTCTCTGCCTTCCTTGCAGTGAGCTTTTGTCCATGCGACAGCCTTTTCGTACTCTTCCTTGTTGTAGATGCCCTCTTCCATACGGCGGAGAATTTCGACTTCGTCAACGGATTCTACTCTCATGCCGAGATATTCTTCCATGAACTGCTGATCGATGATCGATCCGCCGATACCCATGCACATCGAACCGATCTGGAGGTATGACTTGCCGCGCATCGTTGCAGCCGCGATTGCCGCACGACCGAAGCGGAGGAGCTTTTCTTTTACGTCGTCGGGAATGTTTGTAACGTCATTGACGTCCTGTACTTCGTGACCGTAGATACCGAACGCCGGAAGACCTTTCTGCGCGTGTGTTGCGAGAACGGATGCGAGATAAACCGCACCGGGACGCTCTGTGCCGTTGAAGCCCCATACGCCCTTGATCGTCATGGGATCCTGGTCCATTGTTTCGGAACCGTAGCACCAGCAGGGAGTAACGGAAAGCGTGATAGCAACGCCGGCTTTCTTGAATTTTTCTGCACAAGCCGCGGATTCGGGTACTCTGCCGATAGATGTGTCTGCGATGATTACCTTAGCCGGTGTACCGTCGGAGTAACGGAGATTCTCTTCAAAGAGCTTCTTTGCCGCCTCTGCCATAGCCATTGTCTGACCTTCAAGGCTCTCTCTGAGCTGCATCGGTCCGCGTCTGCCGTCGATGATCGGACGGATACCGATTACGGGATAGTCGCCGATAAGTTTTCTGTTTGCCATAAATTTTTCTGCCTTTCTGTATTATTTTTTGTAGAATATTCACCTGTACAGATTATAACACAGTTTCCGTTGAAATGCAAACGAAATTTGAAAAAATCACTTTACAAAAAGCCGTCTTTCATATATAATGAAAACGTGAACTGAATAATTATCAAACGAGGTGTTTAACTATGGAAAAATCATTGAAAACAGTTCAGACTTTTGCAAAAATCGCCAAGGTCGTCGCACTCATTCTCTTCATCCTCATCTGCATCGGCGCATTCTTCGTACTGATCGGCGCGCTTCTTGTCGGATCTTTTTCGTCGGTTTTAGATACTGTAATATACAATATCGAAGATTACATTGATGTCGGAAGGTACAATCCGGAGTTGATCGAACAGGTACAACCCTTCTTTGAAAACGGACTGATTTCAAAATTCCTGTATGCCGTTTTTGCGATCGCGTTCCTCTCTCTCGCAGTCTGCGGCGTTATCACAATGATGGCATACGTTGCGTTCAAGCGCGAGGTGAACGACGGTACACCGTTTACATTCCGTTTCGCAAAAGACCTCAATCGCCTCGGCTGGGTCAAGCTCTGCCTCAAGATCGGCCTTGCACTGTTTATAGGGATCGCCTCCGCAATAATTTTCCCGAGCAACAGCTTTAAGGTGACATTTGAGATCTCCGGCATCATTTACATAATCATCGCAGCGATCTGCAAGTACGGTGCTTACGTTGCCGAACAGAAGAAAGAAGCACCCGCACTGCCTGCTGAACCCACCGAATCGGCAGAGACAGAAATCCCCGAAAGCACAGAAACGACAGAAGAATAATTACCGAACACGACAAAGCCAAACATAAAAGGGACTTACCGAAAGATAAGTCCCTTTTGGTTTGCGAAAATGTTTCACGTGAAACATTTTTATGTTTGTCAGAGCGTTACGCCGTCCTTGAAGATAGCAAGCTCGTGCTTGTCGAGGGATTCGCTCTTCGCGTGCTTTTCGCCGGACGCAACAGCGATGATGTAGTCGACAAACTCGTCGCACAGTTCGTCGAGCGTCTTGTCGTCAAGGAGCGCACCGGCGTTGAAGTCGATCCACGAATGCTTTTTCTCGGCGAGAGGGGAGTTAGACGAAATCTTGACCGTCGGAACGGGACAGCCGAACGGTGTTCCTCTGCCTGTCGTGAACAGAACGAGATGCGCTCCGGACGCCGCAAGGGCGTTGGACGCAACGAGGTCGTTGCCGGGTGCTTCGAGCAGGGAAAGGCCCTTTCTCTTTACCGGCTCGCCGTATTTCAGAACGTCTTCAACAGGCGCAGTACCGCCTTTCTGCGTGCATCCGAGAGATTTGTCGGCAAGAGTCGTGATGCCGCCTGCCTTGTTTCCGGGGGAGGGGTTTTCGTCGATACGTTCGCCGTAGCGCATGAAGTAGCTCTTGAAATCGTTGATCAGCGATACGGTCTTGTCAAATTCGTCTTTCGTGCGGCATCTGTCCATGAGGATCGTCTCCGCGCCGAACATTTCGGGTACTTCCGTAAGAATGGACGAGCCGCCCATGCCGATCAGTCGATCGGAGAAGCGTCCGAGAAGCGGATTTGCGGTGATCCCGGAGAATCCGTCCGAGCCGCCGCACTTCAGACCAACCGTAAGAGCGGACAGCGGACATTTTTCGCGTCGTGCAGTCTTTGCTTTTTCTGAAAGTTCGGAGACGAGATTTACACCCTCGGCGATCTCGTCTTCAACGTCCTGCGAGACGAGGAATTTCACTCTCTCGCCGTCGTATTCGCCCATGCGCTTTTTCAGCTCTCCGATGTTTCCGTTTTCGCATCCGAGACCTACGACAAGTACACCTGCGGCATTCGGGTGACGGATAAGCCCTGCAAGATAGTCAAGGGTGCGGTTCTGGTCGTCGCCGAGTTGTGAGCATCCGTAAGGGTGATTGTACGCATAGATTCCCTCAAGAGAGCCGCCGACGAGCGACTGCGACTGACGTTCTATCTCGCGCACGACGGAGTTGACGCATCCGACAGTCGGGATGATCCATACTTCGTTTCTGATGCCGACGGAGCCGTCCGCGCGCTTGTAACCGTTAAAGTGTTTTGTCTCGATTTTTGCGGCTTCTTCAAAGGACGGATGATATTCGTATTCGAGAAGCGAATCGAGGTTTGATTTTACGTTCTGGGTGTGAACGTGTTCGCCCTCTTTGATAGCGGCTTTTGCGAAACCGATAGTGAAACCGTACTTGACTACTGCTTCTCCCTCGGCGATGTCGCGCAGTGCGAATTTGTGACCGCCGGGGATCGCGGAGAGTAGCGTTATTTCTTTACCCTCAACGACGACGCGCTCGCTCTCAGACAGAGCTTCCGTAGCGACGGCGACATTGTCGGCAGAGTAGATTTTCAGTGCTTTCATGTTTATGACCTCCGATGTTTTTCTAAAGATGATTATACATTCCCACCCCGAAAAAGTCAAGCGACACACGGATGTTCACGGAATATATATTGAAAACGCGGAGAAACAATGGTATAATAAAGTAAATGCAGGTCGCTAATGTAGTTTGAGTGGCAAATCAGAAAGTTATGATTGCCTGTGGCAAATGATGATGCTTCGCAACGATGATACGCTTCGCGTAACGATGATTGCCTGCGGCAAGTTGAAAAAAGCCCATATCACTGCACTTTAATTTTGTATACATAAACGTATGAGCGGCAGCGCGCTATTACCTGACGGGTTAAATCCTCGAACACGTCGCACTCGCTTTGTGACAAAGGGGAGTTTCCAAAGAGGGAAAATGTGCTTGCACCTTGCCCCTCTTTGGTGGGGTGATTCACAAGAGGTCAACATTTGACCAACCGAGATGCGGAGCATCTCGTCGAGTTCACGGAGTGAACTCGGTTGTGCAGCCGTCCGCCCGTTCGCAAGCGAACCGCTTGTAAACAAGCAGGACAAAAAGATGAAATCGAAAACACGAAGTGTTTTCTTCCATTTCGCCCAAATAAAAAAGTTCTATTATTTTCCAAAAATATTCCCCACCGGAGGTGTTCCCCATGAAAAAAACCGTCACAATTATCGTCACCGTGCTCGTCTTCACGTTCATCGGACTGTTTATCTTCCGCTGCTGTATGGCGGCAGATACATCAGTATTCTCCCACCCAGTTATGACCGACGCACTGTCAGCCGCCTTTGAGGACGGCGAATCTGTTATCTATACGGTCAAGCAGACGACGGAGATCTCGTCCGACGGGTACTTCAAGGCGTATAAACTGTACTATAACCCCGAATCCGGAGAGCTTCAGTTCGCAGTCCGCTGGAACGACAGCGTTTATAAATACACCGAAACCGAAGACGGATACGAATTCCCGTTCCGTATAAAAAACAGCACAACCGGTGAAGAATATACCTGTACCGTCATTGAAAAAGCGGAAAAATCAATATATAACTACCGACGAATGACCGCAGAAAACGTTACTCTTTCCACCGATGATGAACTGACCGTTGTCATGGAAGTGAACGGCACTTACGAAAGCACCGAAGTCATAAAATACGCAGAGCAGAAGCTCGTCGAGTATAAAAAGACGCCGGAGACGGCAAAATAAAGCCCGTTTGCCTGTTTTTCTTGACAAATCCGGCGAAAAAGTTTATACTGTATTTGTTGTTTGTCCGTAAGAAATAACTCCGACGGAGTGGAGGATAGAATGAATCTGTTTAATTTTCCGAAGAAAAAGACGCCGAACGCCAAAGTTCGCAGTTTCAAGAAGTACGAGCATATTTTCAATAAGGTTGCGAATATCGGCGAATATCTCGATTCCATAGAACAGTTCGGCGAGAACGTAATGTACGTCTGGAAAGAATCGTCCGTACAGCACGAAATAACGTACGGCGAATTTGTCACGCTCGTGCGCCAGCTCATGCACGCCTTTGCCGATACGTTCGGGCAGTCTGGCAAGAGGATAGCGATAATCGGCGAGACTTCCCCGTACTGGGTGGCGTCGTACCTTGCGATCATTGCGTCCGGAAACTCGGCGGTTCCCATGGATAAGGAGCTTGATCCCGAAGAGATCTCTGGCTTTTTCCGAATGGCGGACATAGAAGCTGTGGTATTCTCGAAGACGTTCAACGAAGTGTTCTCGAAAATGGCGGACGGCCATAAGACGCTCAAAAAGCTGATCCCGCTTGACTGTGACGGACTCGACGGAAAAGAAAACGTGATCCCGTTCTCCGCACTCGCAACGGCAGGGAAGAACAGCACGTCCGATGTTACACCCGACACAGATACCGAAAGATGCTGTGAGCTTCTCTTCACGTCCGGTACGACGGGCACATCTAAATGCGTTATGCTTTGCCAGAGAAATATTTTCTCTGCAGTCACCGCCGCTTGCGCCGCAACTGATTTTTCTTCTGAAGACACGCTCGTTTCCGTACTTCCGCTCCACCATACCTACGAGCTGACCTGCGGACTTGCATACTACAATTACGGCGGAAAGACTTGCATAAATGACTCCCTTCGCCACGTTCTCCGCAGCTTCAAGGAATACCGCCCGACCGGTATCGTCCTCGTTCCGCTGTTCGTGACGACGATGTATAAAAAGATCCTCAGCGAAGCAAGCAAGTCAGGCAAAGCCACGGCGCTGAACGCAGCCGCAAAGGTCGGTCATGTGTTCAGTCTCGCCGGAATCGACCTCAGCGAAAAGCTGTTTAAGGATATAAGAGATGCGTTCGGCGGAAGACTGCGTAAGATAGTCTGCGGTGGTGCGGCGCTTGATCCGAAAATGGTCGAAATGTTCGAGACGTTCGGCATCTCGATCTACGAAGGCTACGGCATAACCGAATGCTCGCCGCTCGTCGCCGTAACGCCGTACTATAAGCGTAAGCCCGGCTCAGTCGGACCGGCTGTCGACTGCTGTGAAGCAAAGATCGACGTTGTCGAGACGGACGAAGAGGGAAGAGAGATCGGCGAGATACTCGTAAAAGGAGACAACGTCTTCCTCGGATATATGAACAACGATGAAGCAAACGCCGAGGCGTTTACCGAAGACGGCTGGTTCCGTACGGGAGATATGGGATATATGGACGGTGACGGATATCTCTATATTACAGGACGCAAAAAATCGGTTATCGTCCTCGAGAACGGCAAGAACGTCTTCCCCGAGGAGATAGAGGAATATCTTCTGAAAATCGACGAGATACTCGAAACGGTAGTCGTCGGCAGAGACGAAGACGGCTCGTGTAAGCTGACGGCGATCATCGTGCCGAACTACGCAAAATACGAAGACAAATCCGAAAACGAACTTCGCACGGAGATACAGAAATCGGTAACGGAGCTGAACAGACGACTTCCGTCGTTCAAGCAGATACACCGTATCGAGTTCCGTAAGACGGAGTTTGAAAAGACTACCACAAAGAAGATCAAGAGACATCTTGTGAAATAATGTTTCACGTGAAACAATTCAGAAAAAGCACGCATGGACGAGCAAACCGCGTCCGTGCGTGTTTTGACGTAAAAAAGCGAGAATTTCCGCAAAAAATACTTGACAACGGGTGCGGACTGTGGTATAATCATTGAGCGTCGTGGGGAATATCCCCGGCGGAAGTGAATAATGTGTCAAGTAGACACAGCACACGCAAAGGTGGCTGAGCTGGTCTAAGGCGCACGACTGGAAATCGTGTGTTCGGCTAATAACCGACCGTGGGTTCGAATCCCACCCTTTGCGTAAAAACAAAAGATACCCTTTCGGCTACCTACCATAAAGCAGGTAGGATAGCCCAAGAGCGCCCTTTTTAAGAATGAGATACGGTGTAACCGAAATTGCGGTTATGCCGTTTTCTCTTTTATATTAACTTCTTGTTCTCGTTCCAATTTCACATCTTCCAAATGCTCCTCGAACATTTCCTCTATTTCCTCGGCTGTGGGAATATAGACGATGCCGACACCGTGATAATACACATCAATCTGCTGATGTCTGCGCTTATCCTTGCGGTATGGAGCGTGGACTACGATCTTGGAAACGAACTCGTGGACAAGTTCGGGAGTCAGCTCCTTGACCTCGGTTATCTTTTTAACCTTGGCAATAAACTTTTCAATATCGTCCGTTTGCTGCTTGCCCGCTTCGATCTCTATGCGAAGTGTTTCAGCATGCTTTTTCTTTTCCGCCTGCTCGTCCTCATACATTTTGGACATCTGAGCAAAGCGGTCATCGGACAATTTTCCCGATAGGTTGTCCTCGTAAATACGCATAAAACGTGTGTCAAGCTCGGCTATTCGCTTTTCGGTCTTTTCAAGCTCACGTCTTTTCTTGGATAGTTCCTTGCGGCTTTCCTCGATAGAATGACTTTGCATCTGCTCGGCAAACTTTCTCTCAAAGCATTGCACGTACCAAAAGACACGTTGCATACTTTGCAGGACAGCTTGTTCAAGGTGTACCTCTCGCACAAAATGCGCGGTGCAGTTATCCTTGTTTAGCCTTGAAGTCGAGCAGGTAAACCAATTTTGCTCGTGCGTAAGGTTCTTCGCCGTACAATAATAGAGTTTTTCAGCGCAATCGTTACAGAATACAAGACCTGAAAACATACTGACGTTTCCTCCGCGAGTAGGTCTGCGCTTATGCTTTCGAAGCTCCTTGACGATGGCAAAGGTTTCTCGGTCAATGATGGCAGGATGAGTATTCTCAAATATCTTCCAATTTTCTTCGGGAATGTGTACCCTCGTTTTGTTCTTGAAAGACTTGGTAGTGTAACGAAAATTGACCGTATCTCCCACATACTCTTGCTTCTCCAAGAGGTCCGCAACCGTTCTTGCTACCCACCTTCCGGGAACAGCAGGCGGGGCGGAACATTTACGCCCTGTGCTTATCCAATGCTCTGTGGGTGTCGGTATCTTTTCTTCGGTCAGCTTCTTTGCAATCTGCGTCGGTCCGAAGCCTTCCACGCAAAGAGCGAATATCTTGCGAACCACCTCTGCGGCAGGCTCGTCGATCAGCCACTCCTTCGGATTTTCGGGATTTTTTATATAGCCATAAGGCAACACCGTAGTCAGAGGAATACCCGACTCTCCTTTATGCTTAAATACCTCGCGCACCTTTTGAGAGGTGTTCTTGGCGTGCATTTCATTGAACCAATCCTGCACGGGAAGAAAATCGCTGAGTCCCTTTGCGGTGTCGATATTATCGAGAATGGCAATATACCGAACACCGAGTCGGTCAAATTCTTCTTCCAAGAGTTGTCCGACGACCAAGCGATTACGTCCAAGACGGGAATGGTCTTTTACGATAAGCGTTCCAATCTGTCCCGCCTCCGCAAGCTCCATAATCTCCGTAAAGGCAGGGCGAGCAAAGTTCGTACCCGACCATCCGTCATCCACAAATACCCGCGTATTTCTGAAGCCGTTTTCTTTTGCGTATTTTTCAAGTATAGATTTTTGGTTTGTTATTGAGTTGCTCTCTCCTTGCAGTTCATCGTCACGCGACAGTCTGCAATAGAGGGCTGTTATCTTATCCGACTTAATATTCATTGTTCTCCTTTCCTCGGTCGGATGCAATATGAATTGTAGGTTCACCTATATTATACCACATCCGAGAAAACATTTCAACACTTTACAACGCTAAAGTCTGCGTAGCTTTGTTAATTTATTTTGTCCGACACCCTGCGAACACGGTCAATGACGTTTTCCTTGGAGTTTTCGGCAAAGCGGGTATTGACGTGAATGACCGTACTGCCGAAATCCAAATCGAAATCGAGCTTTCGAGGGAACAATCCCTTGCGGAAATACTCAATGCGTTCTTCCTTTATCATTGCTTCGAGCTTGTGAAGTCGATTGCGGCTCTCGCTCAGAATTTCTTGGAGCATATCGTATTCCTCATCTGTTTCGGGGGTGATGATGTGAATTGTCTTGTAATCCTTGTTCTTCATAGCAATATCCTCCTTTATCTATCTTCAAAATCATCGTCGCGCTTTCGGCTACCCTTGATCTGCGCCATTATCTCGGGCGGTATCTTGTCCACAAGCCTTTTATAACGCTCTACTTGTCGTTCAAGAAGATATACGTCGGTCTTGTATTCCTCAATCTCGCGGCTTGCTCGTTTGTTTTCAAGTGTCAGATCGAAAACCTTGGAACTCTCTCGGTCAACCTTTGCGGAAAGGGCTTTCACCTCTTGTTCAAGTCCTTCAATGTGCTTGGTGGTTTCCTTAACCTTTGATGAGAAATATTCTCCCTCCTTCGCCCATTCGCGCAAGACCGTCAACGCTTCTTCGGACTTGCCCTTGGCGTTGAACATACCGATATTGGAGAGTATGGCTTCGACCTCGGAATACATCTTGTCAAGATGCTCGGCTTTCTTGTAGAGCCATACGGGAATGTGCTTGCGGTGAGTGATCTTGGCAGACTCCCCGCGCTCAATTACCTCGTACTTTTCGTGCATATGCTCATAGAAGCCGTCCTGCCAAAATTCCGATAGTCGTGCTTGATTACCGACGATCTCCTTTGCGGTCAATCGGTTGTCCTCGGATAGTGGCACGAAGCAAAGGTGCATATGAGGTGTTTTCTCGTCGAGGTGGATAACGGCGGATACGATGTTTTGCTCTCCCACTCGTTCCGCCATAAAATCGTAGGCGCGTTTCATATAGGCGAGCATTTCATCGTGGCTCATCGGTTGGAGCAGATCGGGCGAGCCGGTGATGAGCGTTTCCACAAGAAGTACGCTATTCTTCTTGATAACCGTCTTGCATTCGCTCTCGGCTATGCGCTCCTTTACAATTCTCCGATAGCTTTTCTGTGCGGGTGGTTTCAGATGGATATTGTCCTTGCTCCTTTCAAGGTCAATATCGGGATTGGATTTGTAGGCTTCTTTCTCTCGTTCGTTGTGTTTCTGCGCACTGAGTATCGTGCCGCCCTTGTGTTTCTTAAATCTTAAAATTGCGTGTACTGCTATAAGCGTTTCCTCCTGTTAGTCATAATTTTGATAGATGCGTGTGGAGAAGCGAGGGGGACGCGGGTACACCGTACAAACGCGGCGGCGCTGTCACGCCTTGTGCTTTCGTCGAAGCCCTGCCGCCATACAGCGGGGCGGCAGACCTTCACCGAAGCGGAGCAAATTTGCCTCCGAAAATTTGCTCTGCGTTTATACGGTGTAACACACTATACCTTGCGATGCAAGGAGTGTGCCATCCGTTCCCTCTGGACTCCCTAAATGGCTGCGTCGGAGCAGAAGCAATCCCAATCTATTGCCTCTGCATCCTTGCAACCTTACGGCTCATTTCGGCACAAGCACACCCGCAGCTTGTTCCTTATTTGCCGTGTTGAAGTAGACAACATTCTCACCCTTGGCTCGAATGTTTCCCACCGCAACGGACAAGTGTATCCGTTGCTACCGCCTCCGCGACCTCCTTTCTCTCGTCAGCGGTTATGTATTTGTGGGGGCAGTTATCATATATCCGACGATACTGCCCGTGTGGTCATTTTGTCCACGTGGAGTGAAGACTCCCTCACTATTCGTTGCTTACTTTTTTCGCAAAAATAGCAATCGATTTTGATGAATTTACAAAATGTTTATATTTTCTTTAGTGGAGCATTTGGAATTTAATCGCGCCAACCTCGTGCCAAGATGCCACGAAGTGCGGGGAGAAAACAAAAAAGACCCGTACTTACACACACGGATCACGGGAAACACCAAAAAGCGAACGGCGCACGTTCGCTAAAAAATGTCCCGCGCCTATGTATAAGTACGAGTCAAAAAGCTCGTTTCGATAAGAGAATGCAAGCGCATTCAATGCCGGTTTAGTGGCTGATGGCGACGGATTTCTTGTGAAATAGATTACTGATCATCGGCAAATGAGCCGAGCGTTCTGTCTTGTTTTCCAAGCGGCACGAGGTTCGTTCTCCACCACAAGTATTCACGCAAAATATATCTTATTCAGTTGTATATGTATCAACTTTGATGGCAATACTAATAATGGGAAAGTATGATATATCAAAATTGAGTATTATATTATATAACAAACAAACGAATTTGTCAATAGTTTTTGCAAAAATATTTTTAAGAAGTTCTAAAAAAGCCCTCGCTCCATTTCGGAACGAGGGCATACTTTTACTGCTTCTTAAACACAGTTTTCATAATCGTTGAGAACTTCGGGGGCATACCGTAAAGCAGAACGCCTACACGGTAGATCTTTGCGGAAAGGATACCAATTCCGATAGTAGAGCCAACGAGAATTGCAATCGAAGCTGCAATCTCATACCACGCCACCGTACTCATGCAAATTCTCGTAAACATTGCCATAGGTGATGTGAACGGAATATAGGAGCATACGAGCATTGCGGTGTTATCCACAGAGCCGCTGCTCATAGAGAACATAACCACCATAAATGCGATAATGAAAAGGAACGTGATCGGCATCACCGAGGTGTTGATATCTTCGAGCTTGGATGCTGTCGAGCCAATCGCGCCGAACATAAAGGCGTAGATAAGGAAGCCAAGCACAAAGAACACAATCAGATAGATAAACAATTCAATCGGAATGTCAAATATGGAGGCAATCAAGGGATTTGAAAGCGCTTCTTTGTTCACGTTATAAAGCAGTATCGCCGTACCGAATATGAGAACGAGCTGAGAGAAGCCTGCTATACAAGACGCAAGCACCTTTCCGAACATCATAGCGGTGGGCTTTGCACTCGTTACAAGGACTTCCATCGCACGTGAACTCTTTTCGGTTGCAACATTTGTGGCAACCATCTGTCCGTAAAGAAGAATGACCATATACAGAGCGAAGATCATTATGTAAGTGTAGAAGAAATTCTGCATCTGATCCTTGCCGAGTGTTTCGGTGCCGCTTTCAATCTGAACAGACATAATCTCTCCTGCTTGCTCAGGTGTAAGTCCGTTCTGCACCATAGCGTTGATACGATATACCTCTTGAAGAACGGTGTCTGCAATGGCGGTGTTACTATCGTACATCGAAAGGTTGTTTACGTAGTAGGTATAGGAGGATGCGCTGTTCATTACAAAAGCACACTCCGCATTACCTGATATAATATCATTCTTCAGTTCGTCAACGCTGCCTTCTGCGATCTTTACGTTATAATCGACAAAAGCGTTCCCGAAGTATTCCTTCACAATCAAAGCGAGGCTTTCATCCTCGGCATATACAAGCATCGTGGGAAGATCAGTAGGCGCGGTATCGCCAACATCATCCGATTCAAACGCCGATATAATGTTTGGGATAAACATTACGATAGCAATCAGTGCAATGAGGAAGATAGTAAATCCAACAAACACTTTGTTTCGAAGATAACCTTTAAGTTCAAATTTAAGTATTTTACCAAACTGTTTCATTGTTCTGCCTCCTTACACCTGCGCGCCTGCGTATTCTACGAAAATATCGTTAAGAGAAGGCTCAAACACCTTTACCTCATCAATATCGTAACTTTCTACAAGTCGTTTCATCATAGCCTGCTTTTCGCCGGGACTTCCAAGCTGAATAAGCAGAGTTCCGTCCTCACGCTCGGTGCAAACATCTCCGAGGTCTGCCATTATCTTTTCGGGTGCTTGGGTACTTACAACGATTTTATCGCGCGGATAGGTTCTCTTGATTTCGTGGAGATCTCCGCTGATAGCAACCTTGCCTGCATTGATAATTGCGATACTGTCACAAAATTCCTCTATGTAGCTCATCTGATGGCTCGAAAACAGAACGATTTTTCCCTTGGCAATCTGTTCCTTGACCACATCTTTAAGGAGCATTGCATTTACGGGATCAAGTCCCGAAAAAGGCTCGTCGAGGATAACGATATCGGGATCGTGCGCAAGCGCGGTAACAAGCTGAATTTTCTGCTGATTTCCTTTTGACAAAGTATCAAGACGCTTGTTACGGTATTCGCTCATACCGAGTCTGCCGAGCCAATAGTCAACGGCTTTTACAGCATCCTTTGCGCTCATACCTTTCAGCTCCGCAAAATACACAAGCTGATCTATGATGAGCTTCTTCGGGTAGAGTCCTCTTTCTTCGGGGAGGTA
Source organism: Eubacteriales bacterium (assembly GCA_045643285.1). Lineage (GTDB taxonomy): Bacteria > Bacillota > Clostridia > Oscillospirales > CAG-272 > UMGS1696. The sequence continues at coordinate 35,666 of JAZUKN010000019.1, read as the reverse complement.
GCCAATACCAATCTTGTTGTAATCAATGGGCTTTCCGTCAATCAAAACCTCTCCGCTATTCGCCGGAAATACGTTCATCAAAATACGAATGGACGTTGTTTTACCTGCGCCATTTCTGCCAAGCAGACCGAACGCTTTTCCACCCTCTGCCGCGAAAGATACGCCCTTGAGGACTTCTTTCTCACCAAAGGATTTGTCAATATTTCTGAGTTCAAGTATCATTCTGTTTTTTCCTCCTCAAACCTTACGTTGATAGCGCCTATTCCACCGCTAATGTCAACTTTGTTTGTTCCATTTCCACTACTGCCGAAATCGGATACATCCTTTCCGTCAACAGTAATACTTCCAAGACCTTTTTCAAGGTCTAATTTATAGTAATCCTTATTTCCAATCAAGGTAATATTGGATTCACCGACGCCCATATCTAACTTGCATTCGCCGCTGAATGCCGAGGTAAGATTAAGTTCTCCTACACCCATATCCATATCAAGATTTTTGAGTGCGCCGCCTGATACGGTAATACGACCTGCACCACCCTCAATATCGGCAGATTTTGTAGCAACAAGCGACCCTATTGTTACTTCTCCCGCACCGAGTTCAAAATCAATCGTTTCGGCAAACAGATTATCAACCGTCAATCTTCCTGCGCCGGTAGTAAGGTTAACATTTTCAAATACAGTCCCCACGGGAACGTATATTGTAAGTACGGCATTTTCGTATGAGTACCCGCCAAAGAGTTTGTTTTTTGTCAAATCTTTTATTGTAAGGCATCCGTCCTTATCATCTACTTTGAGATTCTTTAAATTGCTTTCTACCGAAAATGCCTCGCCTTCTTTAATGTAAAGATCGGCAGCGTTGATTTCGATATCAAGAATACGGATTCCTGTATTTACGGAATATGTCTGCATATCTTCGGTAACAGCATCACCCGTAAAGAAACCGCCAAACAAGCCTATTGCACTAAGTATCCCACCGATAATTGTAACGATAAGAAATATCGCAAACGCTATTGCAAGATATTTGATTACTTTCTGAAATGTTGTCATTTGATCTCCACGCCTCCAAACATACAAGTACCGCTTATGTAAATTGTCGGAGCGTTTGCGTTTACTGCCGTTTTGTTAGAAACGCCACCAAAGATGCTATTGGAATTCACTTTGACATTCACATTAGTTGGAACTAAAATATCAATTCCACCGAAGATAGCAGATGCTTGAATAGCACAATCTTTTTCGATTATAGCATTCCTTAAATCGCATTTTACGCCGCCAAAAGTTGCGGAAAGCTCTGCGCCCTCAAAAACCTCTCCGTCATAATTCAGATTACAGCTTGAGAAGGTAGCACATCCCGCCTTCGGTTCTTTTCCTTCCGACTTCAGTTTTTTCATTATTTCATTTGCTTTGTTACCGAACAATCCCGTAAGCACCATCTTCAAACCGATAACAACAATAATGGCAGGGATGAGCAGTTTCCATAGCATAGAGAAATTCAAAATATCTTGACAACATAAGAGCAAAAATACTCCGACGACTATGCCGATTATATTTCCGATTTTTTCACGCTCTGTAAATAAGCCTATCGCACACGGTATGATGATAAATAGTGTCCACCATCCATCAAAGAACACATCAATATCTGTTATGTTAAAGGCATTGAGCGCAAAGATCACTCCTGCCGCCACTAATACCAAGCCCCATAAAATACTACTTACTTTTTTCATTGCTTTTTCCTCCAAAATATAAAAAGTGCGTGACCGAAGCCACGCACAAAAAACGCAAACTCCGAGTCGCTAAACTAACCTTAAATAGAGCAGAAACAATTCTGCGTATCTACCAAGTGGAATCTGCATTTTTATCAAATCCAATAAGTAGAAACGCAAAAAGGGTATAGTACCCTCTTGTAATAACAAAAGAATTGTTTGCGTTCATTACTCTATTTAGTTAGTTTAGCAAGGGTTATTATACCACAAAATATGAATAAGTCAAGGCATTTTGACGGATTTGTACCTATTGATTTTATAAAAATTGCCCTCGTTCCATTTTAGAACGAGGGCATACGTGGTAGGCTATTCATCTTTTTGATATTCAAGAATATCTCCAGCTTCGCAATCAAGCGCCTCACAGATTGCCGCAAGGGTGGAAAAGCGGATAGCCGTGACCTTGTTATTTTTGATCTTGGAGAGATTGACGTTGGAGATTCCTACGCGCTCGGCAAGCTCGTTCAAAGAGATCTTTCGCTCTACCATCATTCTGTCAAGTCTGAGTATAATTTTTCCCATTCCGTCACCTCTTAAAGAAGTCCGTCAACGTCGTTTTCAAGCTCTACACCGTGAGCAAAGAACTGTGTAAGGCAAAGCACTATAATGCCCATAAAAATTCCGCTCATATCAATGCTGATTTCAGCAGCTTCTGAACCTATTACCAAACGTGCTATAAAGCTCACGAACAGCCCGATTACAGGAATTGCAATCGCAAAAATACCGATTTCCCTGACCAAGCGAACGTTATCCTTTTGGAACGGAGTAGTATTTTCGGATTTTTTGAAAATCTTATTTAAGTTGCGGAATACCATAGCCATCAATGCAAGGATAATTACTGAACCGATACCGAAAATGACAAAAGTGGCGGTATCAATCTTACCATCAACAACGGGAGCATTGACTTCAAATCCGTAAACTTCGAGATTTGCGCCACAACATTCCTTTGTGTCGAAGCCGACGAAGTATCCAACTAAGTTCGGCGCGGCAACTGAGCAAATGATAGCAGCTAACATTAGAGCCACTCCAACCCAATGGAACACCTCTAAAATTTTTGTAATGACCTTACCAAGCGTGTTAAGTTTTTTCATTGCTTTGATCCTCCAAATAAAAAATGTGTTTTGGCTTAACATTGAATATTATAACACGAAAATTTATGTTTGTCAATATGTTTTTAATGTTTGCCGATAACTTTTTTGTTCTTGACATTAAAACAGCCCTCGCCACTTTCGGAACGAAGGCTGTAATCTATAATGATTTGCTATTCCTCGCTGTCCTTTTGCACCTCCATTACTAACCTCGCTCCAAGGCGGAAGGCGTATTCGAAGATGGCTTCTTCTGCATAGCTCGAATACTCACTCCAACAATCGTCAAATTTCTCCAAGATCTCTTTTTGTTCGTCTGTCATTGTTTTGAGTAAGTCATCGTGATGCCGAGCCATATATTCCATAAGCTGCTTCATTTCGGGAGAGTTGTTGCGACTATCAGATTGTGGACATACGTTGCCGTGCCATAGCTCTTTTATCACACTCATACGAATATCACCTCCCGCAAAACGATTTCTTCCGCGCCTGCCTTGATGTTGTTCATCTCAGCAACCCAACTGAACATATCGCGAGCTTTCAAATTCTCGTCAATGCCTCTTTCGGTAGCAAGGCGGAGGATAATGCTATTAAGCATTTCGTTTGCTTCAAGGTCGATTTCGTGCAATCGAGCATTCAACTTGCCTTCGGTCAAGAGAGTAGTGTACCTTCCGCGACGGTGGTTCTTGATGTAATCAAGGTGCATCCGTCCATACTTGCCAATCTGAAAGTCGGGCTGTTCGGGAAGTGCAATTTCGGGAATAAGGTGTCCGTTTTCCTCGCGGCAAGTTCCTCCGAGGGTTTCATAAAGGGATTCAAACTTCTTTTTCATTGTAGTATCCTCCAAAATTAGATTTTGATTTTACTACAATTCATCCTCGCATCCAAACCAATCAACAAAAATGCCAAGGGACACCTACCTGCTTTATGGTAGGTGTCCCTTTAGGGTATCTTTTGTTTTTTATGTAACGTGCTGGGTGAGAACACACATCGAGCCGCCGGATAAATCTGCGATTTGCAGAGATATGACGCGGCTCGTGCATTTTGCCCGTAGGGCAATATGCGGGGTTCGAATCCCACCCAACCTTTCGACAGTGACATCCAACGGATGTCCTTTATTTTTTTGCAAAGTTGTGCGTGAGAACACTGCGTTTGCCCGTAGGGCAATAAGCGAGGGTTCAGAATCCGACTTAACCTTTCGACAGGACATCCAAAGGATGTCCTTTTTTTAAGCAAAGCGACTTGTGAGAATCCCTTTCACTTTAGCCACTTGACTTTTAATCAAGGACGCCGATGAAAAAACAGGCGCATAGGAAATACCCATGCGCACCGTTTCTGTGGATTGAATGTTTTATTTAACTTTTTACCTCTTCATCACGATCATGCCGTTTTCGGTGCAGGGGAGCTTCACGAACCCGCTTTCAAAGTCCGCTTTGCCCTCGGACACGACTTCGCCATAGCAGTTCTTGACGACGTAGCTGTATACTACCTTGTCTCCACATTCGACGTATAGCTCGCTTTCAGCCGTCGCGTTGACTATCGTAACGTCGTCCATGCCGGAACGTATCTCTGCCACCTTGCCCATGTAGACCGCCGAGATCTCCTTTGTCCCTTTTGAGGCGGAGACGAACGTGTAGTCTGCCGCAAGACCTTTCGCGCGCAAATCACCGTGGAGTAGCACGTCGCGGTTTTCGTCAATGAACGGGATGTAGAAACGCATCATATTCTTCTGCTCCTCGCTCGTCTCGTTCCAACGGACTGAGATCTGCGGTACGCAGAACAGCGCGTTCGTGAGCTGATATGCCGCGTCCTCCGCGCTTTCTTTCTCGTTCCACATCACCATATCCGAGTGGATCGCGCTCTTTCCGCCGAGGAGCCGCATTCCTATCGAGTTCGCGCGGTTCGCAAAGCTGTCTTCCGGGCAGTCGCTCACGCGGAACATCGTGCCGTACTCGTGCATGACCGGACCCGTGTAGTTCTGGCGGAACTCGAACATCGCTTCCGGATTTATCGCCTTGACGGCAGTCGTTATGTCTTCGAGCAGCTTTTTTGTCGCGTCAAAGACGGATTCGTAGTCCATGCCGTCCTTGTACTCACGGTTCGGTGCCTGCGCGTCGATGTAGTCGAGCTTCAGACCGTCGAGCGACCAGTCACGCATAACGCGCGTGTACGTCTCGACGAGGTATTTTCTCATTTCGGGATAGCGCGGGTCGATCGTGATAAAGCTGTCCGACCACGGATTGAACGTGCCGTATGTGCCGTACGTTGCGAATGCGTCGGTGTCGCGTCCGAGGTACGAAAGCGGGAACCACAGCATTACTTTTATGCCGAGCGAGTGCAGAGTGTCGACGAATGCCTTCATATCGGGGAACTTTTCCTCACAGAGACGCCAGTCGCCGTTCGTGTTCATCGGAGTCTGATCGCCGGGACCCTGCCAGCCGTCGTCGATGATGACTGTCTTTACGCCGAGAGCGGCAAAATGCCTGCATTCTTCTTCGACTTCGGCGGCGGTGAGATTCTGTAAAAATGCGTACCACGTCGAATAGACAACGCCGAACGAATCTTCGGGGATGTACGGTTCGCGGTAGCCGCATTCGTCTCTCCACCAGTCGCCCACATCTCCGATGACCTCGTAGAACGGCAGGCGGCGCTCGTCTATGCGGATCGTTGCCGAGTATTCGACGACTTTTTTCTGTACGTCGAACGTGAGGCGGTTGTCGTAGTTTGCGTTCACTTCGACGACGCACGATTTCATCTCGATCCTGTTTTCGCAGTCGGATGACGCTATGGTTATGCCGTTCATGTCGTCGTAGCCGACGTTTGCAACAACGGGAGCGGAGACAGTTCCGCACGCCTCATGGCGTACCGACCAGTTGACGAGCATATATTTGTTGTGATTGAAGTACGGCTGCCAGAAAACGTTCGAGCCGACGATCGGGCTGTCCCAGTGTACCGAGACTTTCGGCTTTTCAGGCTCTCCCGACTTCGATTTTACCGAAAAATGAATATACGAAACGCCGTCTTTTTCTTCGAGCGTGTAGCCGCCCTCAAATTCGTCGTTCAGTTCAAAATCAATCTTTGTGTTCTTGTCCATTGTCTGATCCTTTCGTGCATTTTATTAAAAAATAGCCTTTATAAGCAAAATGTGGGCGTAAAACCCACACTCTGCTTTATTTTTTCGTTTAATTATTACTTCTGAGCTTTGTTCATCGTTGCGAGGAACATCTTGAGCTGCTTCTGGAGGACTTTTACCTTCGACTGGAGAGAAGATGCGAGCGTGAAGGTCTTGTCGTCAAACTGCTGAATGATGATCGTGTAGATCGTGTTAGCCCAGGACATTTCCTTCGACCAGTCGTATGCTTTTGCGTCGAGCGCATACTTCAGCATCGAAACGGTTCTCTTTTCTCTGAAGAGCTTCGGACCGAGGATAGTCTCGTGGAGAGCCTTGTTAATGGTGTCGGTGGAAAGACCGCCGAGAACGTTGAGGATTATACCGGTCTGATCGATGTGCATATTCGTGATCGGAACAGTGACAGCCGTCGACCATACGGTATTGATGATAGACGAATACTTCTGCTGGCTTTCGTTCTTCTTCGGAAGCGGCAGGAGAGAGAATACGGATTCCATATCTCTGAACTGGTTGATAGCACCGAGAAGCTCATAGTAGAAGAGCGAACGGTCTTCGAGCATCATATCGACGCAGTCTTCGTTGTCGAACGAGCCGATAGCCGGGCTGAGAGCAACGGTGTTGAAGAGGAACTGAACAGTGTTGATGAAGTCTTCCGTCGTAACGTTGACCTGCGGAACGCCGTCCTCGTCGAGCTTCGTGATGTATGTATCACAGCCTTCGAGAAGGTGTACGAGGACGTGGTTGTTGTCGGTGTATCCCCATGTATCGTTGATGTCGACAACGCCGTCACCGGAAGTATCCTGTGTTGCGGCTTCTGCCATTTTGACCATGGCTTCGACAGTCCATGTGCCTGCGTCAACGAGGTCAGCCGGATCGTCGAGGTTGTAGTTTTCGAGAACGTTCTTGTTGTAGAACACAACGGGAACTGCGTAGTCGTCGAATACGGTGAAGTCACCGACGATTGCGTAGAGCTTGCTCTTTTTGTATGTATAAGCGTCTACGAGGTCCTGATCCCACCATTCAGCCTTCATATCGAACGTGGGGATGTCGTAAAGGTTGTACATATACTGCTCAACGCCGAGAGTCATCGACTTGTTGAGGGACGCGACCATGATGTCGAAATCGTCGCCGCCGGATTTAATGAGCGTCTTTGCAAGCTCGGGAACTTCTGTCGTGCTGCCACCCCATACGGGAGTGATCGTGATCTTCAGAAGATCCTCTGCGAGAAGGTTACGGGTGAAGATAGCGTGCTGGTAAACGTCGGGGTTGTCTTCTTCGTACCATACTTCGTTTGCAGTGACTTCGTCGATTACGCGGTACATGTGACCGCCCTGGTCGATAGAGAGGATGCGGAAGCCGTATCCGTTGTAGTTGTAGTCTTTGTACGTTTCCTTGATGAGCGCTGTTGTCTCGTTTTCTTCGTCGACTACTGTTGCGTCGACAGAGCCGCCCTGATTTCCGCCTTCATCGTCTTTGTCGCATCCGTAAAGAGTAAAGGTGCAACTTACCATGAGAAGCGCGAGTATCAGTGCAACAATTCTTTTGCCTTTCATTGAAAAAACCTCCGGGGAGTAATTATTTTGATACGAAGATATAGTATCAAAAAATTGTAAACGTACTGTAAACGAAAAATGATGTAACTGTAAACAATAGACACGGCGCGAATAATGCGTTATTATTGTCGCCGAAAAAAACAGGCGGAACGTTCGTCCCACCTGTTTGATGATTTATGATACAGTCAAATCAAATTGTATCGCTGAGTTTTTATGCTTGATGAGGCGCCCTCCGGGAGGGAGCTGTCAACGAAGTTGACTGAGGGAGAGTGCGTTTCTTTAAGATCAGCTTGAACTCTTAATTACGCATACTCTGACCGTTTTTCTCAGTTCTTCGGAAGTCTCTTTACAAATCCCTTGAGCTGAGCCTTGATTACCTTGATCTTCGACTGAAGCTCGGATGCGAACGTGAACGTCTTGTTCGTCGACTGTGTCGTGATAGCCGTGTAGATCGGGTAACCCCAGTTGATGTCCTTTGCCCAGTCGAAATCGCGTGCGCCCAGGCAGTACTGGAGCATATCGACTGTTCTCTTTTCTCTGAAGAGCATCGGACCGAGAACTATTTCATAAAGCGCCTTGTCGACCGTGTCGGTGGACATACCGCCGAGAACGTTCATGATCGTTCCGACCTTTTCCGTATCCGTTACGGTGATAGGCATAGCAAGGACGGTGCACCAGATGCCGTCGGCGATAGAGGTGTATTCCTTCTGTTCTTCGTTCATCTTCGGGATCGGGAGGAGAGAGAAGTCGCCTTCCATATCGCGGAAGTTGTAGATAGCGCCGAGAACTTCGTGATAGAAGAGCGCTCTGTCGTCTTTGATTACGATAAGGTCGTCGTCGTTGCCCTGCTCAAGGAGAGACGGGCTGAGGATAACGTGTTCGTATACATACTGAACGGTGTTGATGAACTGTTCCTTGTCAACGATGACCTGCGGAACGCCGTCTTCGTCAAGTGCGGTCATACGGCTGTCGCAGCCTTCGATGAAGTGGACGAGTCCGAAACCGTTGTCGAGGAGTCCCCAGACGTCGTTTTCGTCCATTTTGCCGTCGCCGGACGTGTCGTGCGCCACATCCTCTGACATTTCCATCATCTTGGCGATAGTCCATGTGCCTGCGTCAACAAAATCGGCCGGATCGTCGAGGTGGTAGTTTTCGACAACGTTCTTGTTGTAGAACAGGACGGAAGTCGAGTAGTCGTCAAGCGTCAGATAGTCGCCGACGATCGTGTAAAGCTGGTTCTTTCTGTAGGTGAATGTGTCAACGTATTCCTGATCCCACCAGTCAGCCTTTACGTCGAAGCCCTCAATACCGTAGAGGTTGTAGAAATAGTTTTCCATAGCCTGCGGAAGCGTCTTGAACTGCGAGTTGTGGACGAGGTCCATTTCGTCGCCGCCTGCCTTTACGAGCGTTTTTACCTGATCGGCGACTTCGTATGTGTTGCCGCCCCAGAGAGGAGTGATCTTGACTTTCAGAAGGTCTTCCGTGAGGAGGTTACGTGTGAAAACGGCGTGGATAAGCGCGTCCGCGTTGTCTTCGGAGTACCATATCTCGGTGGAATCCTCTGCGATGAAGGACTGGTAGTGTTCACCGGGGGAAATTGCGAAAATGCGGAAGTTGTAGCCGTTGTAGTCGATGCCGGCGTACTTTTCCTTGACAAGCTCCGTTGTTTCGTTGCCGGAGTCGACTTCTTCGATGTTTGTTTCCACCTTGTTTCCGGCTTCTGCTTTGTTACAGGATACTGCGAGCGGCAGAAGCATTACGAGACAGAGTATGAGTGCGACTGTTTTTTTCATAATAACACCTCTTTGAAAAGTATTATGTGTCAAATCCCTGATGAAAATGCTTTTATCACTTCAGACCGTTGCCCATTTTCTTGACGAAGCCTTTGAGCTGAGCCTTTATTGTCTTGATGCTTCTCTGGAGAGAGGATGCGAGAGTGAATGCCTGAGCTTCCGTCTGCTCTGTGAGGATGCCGTACAGCGGATATGCCCACGGGATATCCTTCGCCCAGTCGTATCTCTTCGACTCGATGACGTAGTTCATCATATCGACCGTTCTCTTTTCGCGGAAGAGCTTCGGACCGAGAACGACCTTGTGGAGAGATGCGTTGACCGTGTCGGTGGACATACCGCCGAGAACTTCCATGATCGTGCCTGTCTGTTCGGGGTTCTTCGAGGATACGGGAACGGAGAGGGAAGTACACCAGATACCGTTTACAACGGAAGTGTAGTCCTTCTGGTTTTCGTCCTTCTTAGGAAGCGGCAGGAGAGAGAAGTCGGATTCCATATCGCGGAGCTGGTTGATACCGCCGAGCTGTTCATAGAGGAAGAGGACGCGGTCTTCTTTCATTATATCCTTGTCGTGGTCGCCCTCGCCGAGGAGAGTTGCTCTGCTGCGGATGACTCTGTCGAATACCTTCTGAACGGCGTTCGTGAATTCTTCGCTTTCGACGGTGACTTCGGGAACTCCCTCTTCGTTGAGCGCGGTCATGTGGATGTCGCAGCCCTCGGTGAGGTGAGTGAGCGCGTATGCGTTGTCGAAGAAGCCGTACGAGTCGTTTTCGTCCATTTTGCCGTCACCGGTGAGGTCGTTCGTTGCTTTCTCAGCCATTTCCATCATGGCGTCGAGCGTCCATGTGCCTGCGTCAACGAGGTCAGCCGGATCGTCGAGGTTGTAGTTTTCAAGCACCTGCTTGTTGTAGAATATGCAGGCTGCTGCGTAGTCGTCGAAGATGTTGTAGTCGCCCGTTACCATGTAAAGCTGGTTCTTCTTGTATGTAAATGTCTTTACATATTCCTGATCCCACCATGCGTTAGAGAGATCGAGCGACTTGATGTCGTAGAGGTTGTAGAAATAGCCCTCTGAGGAAAGGGGAAGGTTGCAGGTGTTGTCGCCGAGCGTGATGTCGAAGTCGTCGCCGCCTGCTTTTACGAGCGTTTTGACGAGGTTCGGGATGTCGTATGTGCCGCCGCCCTCAAGAAGCTCGATATCAATGTTGATAAGCTCTTCTGCGAGGGTGTTGCGCGTGAATACGGAGTGGATCTGCTCTTCCGAGTCGTCCTGCTCGTACCATACTTCGTTGCACCAGCCGGTGCCGTCCATGCCGTCGATCATCCAGTAGTAGTGCTGACCGGGAGTGATCGAGAGGATGCGGAATTTGTAACCGTTGAAGTTGAAATCGCCGTATTTTTCACGGACGAGAGTCGTTGTCGGATTGTCTTTGTTTTCTTCAATTTCGTTTTTGTCTTTTCCGCCGTCTGTCGTTGTCTCTTTGCAGGAAACGAGAACGGGCAGGATCATGAGGAGCGCGAGGAGCAGTGCGAGAATTCTTTTTGCTTTCATAGTTTATTTTCCTCTCTGTGTATCTTAACACAAGAATAGACTGACTTATTTTATAAGACCTTTTTCAAAGCCCTTTGCAAATCCCTTGAGCTGAGCCTTGAGGGATTTGATGTTGCGCTGGATAGAGGACGCGAGCGTGAATGACTTCTGATTGCCCTGATCGACGAGGAGATTCATGAGCGGATAAGCCCACGGAATGTTTTCTGACCAGTCGTATTTTCTGTTCTTAAGAGCATACGCGAGCATATCGTTCGTTCTCTTTTCGCGGAAGAGCTTCGGACCGAGGACGACTTCGTGAAGTGCGGCGTCGACCGTGTCGGTGGACATACCGCCGAGAACGTTCATGATGATGCCCGTTCTGTCGGTGTTGGGTGCGGAGAGCGGAACGCCGAGGACGGTGAGGTATATGCCCTGTGCGAGCGAGCCGTAATCAGCTTGATTCTCGTCGAGCTTCGGAGTCGGGAGAAGAGAGAAGTCGGATTCCATATCGCGGAGCATATTGATGCCGGCGAGGATCTCATAGTAGAAGAGTGCTCTGTCGTCCTTGATGAGGTCGTAGCAGATGCCGTTTTCGACGAAGAGTCCCTTGCCGCTCATGGCGATCTTTTCAAATACGGACTGAACGGTGTTCGTGAACTGCTCGCTGTCGATCGTGACAACGGGGATACCTTCTTCGTCAAGCGCTGAAAGGTGGAGGTTGCAGCCTGTCGCAAAGTGGAACATATACTGATTGTTGTCGGTGAGTCCCCATACGTCGTTTTCATCGAGCTTTCCGTCGCCGGAGATGTCGTTCGTGACCTTGTTCACATAGTCCATCATGGAGTCGATCGTCCATGTGCCTGCGTCAACGAGATCAGCCGGATCGTCGAGGTTGTAGTTTTCAAGCACCTGCTTATTATAGAAAATAACAGGCGTTGCATAGTCGTCGAAGATGTTGTAGTCTCCGCAGACCGTGTAGAGGTACTTGTTCTTGTAGGTGAATGTGTCGATGTATTCCTGATCCCACCAGTCCTCGCCTATATCAAAGGTTTCCATTGTGAGGAGATTGTGGAAATATCCCTCGGATGCGAGAGGGAGATACTTGCACTGTGAGCCGAGCGTGAGGTCAAAGTCGTCCGTGCCGGCTTTTACGAGAGTTTTTACGAGCGAGTCGATCTCGTAAGTACCGCCGCCCCACATCGGAGAAATGTTGATGTTCAGAAGCTCGGATGCGAGAGTGTTTCTCGTGAACACGGAGTGTTGCTGAGGTTCCGCGGAGTCTTCCTCATACCATATCTCGTTTGCAAAGCCCGTGTTGCCGTCGAGCATGAAGTAATAGTGTGAGCCGCGGTCGATAGAAAGTATGCGGAAGTCGTATCCGTTGAAGTTGTTGCCGGCGTATTTTTCGCGCGTGTAGGTGATCGTCGGAGTATTGTTGTTTTCTTCGACTTTTTCGCCGCTTTCGTTGTCGCCTTTATTCCCGTCGGACTTGTTGCAGGCGACGAGCGGAAGTGCGAGCATGATAAGTGCGAGGATGAGCGCGATGATTTTCTTGGTGTTCATTTATTTATGCCTCCGGGGAAAAAATTATTTTTGTTTTTTGCCTGAAACGGATCACCGACGGCGTTTTTACTTTGCCTTGCCGTTGTATATTTCAAAACCGGCTGCAAAGCGCTTGAGCTGAGTACGGAGCAATTTTATGTTTCTCTGAATTGAGGACGAGAGGGTGAAAGACTGAGACGAGCCGAGGTCCCGTAGCAGATTCATGAGCGGATAAGCCCACGGAACATTTTCGCCCCAGTCGTATTTTCTGTTCTCAAGTGCGTAGGTGAGCATATCGTTCGTTCTCTTCTCGCGGAAGAGCTTCGGACCGAGGACGACCTCGTGAAGAGCCGCGTCGACCGTGTCGGTGGACATACCGCCGAGGACGTTCATGATAACACCGGTGCGGTCAACATCCTTTGCGGAGAGCGGAACGGAAAGCACCGTCAGATAGATGCCTTGCGCGAGAGAACCGTAATCCTTCTGTTCGGGATTCAGCTTCGGAGTCGGGAGGAGAGAGAAGTCGGACTCCATATCTCTGAGCATATTGATTCCGGCGAGTATCTCATAGTAGAAGAGCGCGCGGTCGTTCTTGAACATATCGTAGCAGATGCCGTTGTCGGTGAACAACCCTTTTCCGCTCATTGCTATCTTGTCGAATACCGCCTGAACGGTGTTCGTGAACTGCTCGCTGTCTATCGTCACCTGCGGAACGCCTTCCTCGTCAGGCTCGGAAAAGTGGATGTTGCATCCCGTAGTGAAATGGAATATATACTGATCGTTGTCGACAAGTCCCCAGACGTCGTTTTCGTCGAGCTTGCCGTCGCCCGATGCGTCGTTCGTGACCTTGCTGACGTAATCCATCATGGCGTCGAGCGTCCATGTGCCTGCGTCAACGAGATCCGCGGGATCGTCGAGGTTGAAATTTTCAAGCACCTGCTTGTTGTAGAACACAACGGGAGTTGCGTAGTCGTCAAAAATGTTGTAGTCACCGCAGACGGTGAAGAGATATTTGTTTTTGTATGTAAAAGTGTCGATGTATTCCCGATCCCACCAATTCTCAGAGAGATCAAGCGTTTCGATCTCGCGGAGATTGCGGAAATATCCCTCGGACGCAAGCGGCATATATCTGCACTGCGAACCGATAGTCATATCGAAATCGTCGCCGCCCGCCTTGACGAGCGTTCTGACGAGAGAGTCGATCTCGTACTTGTCTCCGCCGGGAAGAAGTGAAATGTCTATGTTGAGCAGCTCTTCGGCGAGTACGTTTCTCGTGAAAACGGAGTGGATCTGTACGTCGGCATTGTCTTCTTCGTACCAGACCTCGTTGCACCAGCCGTTGCCCTCCATGCCGTCTATCATCCAGTAGTAGTGCGTACCCGGGGTAAGCGAGAGGACGCGGAAATTGTATCCCTCGTAGTTGTAGCCGGCGTATTTTTCGCGGGTGTAGGTGATAGTCGGAGTATCGTTGTTTTCTTCGACTTGTTCGTCACTATCGTTGCTGTTTCCGTTGGTGACGGACGTGTCGCAGGCGACGAGCGGAAGAACGAAAATGAGCAAGGCGAGGATCAAAGCCAACGCTTTTGTCGTTTTCATAAAGCACAAATCTTTCATTTTAAGACAATAATAACAACTTATATCATATTAGCAATATTTTATTACGAAAATATGAACAAAATAAAACAAAATGTAAACAATGAAGCGCCCCACTCGAAAAAAAGAGCGGAATGTGCTATTATATAGTGGAAGTAAACTTGGCGGAGTATAACTTGCGCGAAGCGCAAACTTCGCTTTCTTTAACTTGCAAAAACCTCACGGCTATGTGTGATACGATATTGACCACCGTAGGGGAGACCATCGGTCTCCCGTCGAACGACCTGTGCTTTCTTTATATCGGCAAAAGGAAGAAAACACTTCGTGTTTTCGATTTATTCCTTTTCCGCTACGCGCGGGGCGCACAAGAGCGTACCGCGACGCTCTTGTGAATCACCGCGCTTAGGGGGAAGGGACTTCGTCCTATTCCCCCTAAGAACCCCTTTGTTTTGTCGTTCGTGAATGCAGATCGTTAATTATGCTTATTAGGTGAGGTACGCGAACCCGTGAAGCCACTGCGCGCTGCCGCTCATACGTTTATTTTGCTTATGTTTTTTATTTAGTGTATTCAGAGCGCTTATTTTAGACTTTTGTCCAATTATTCATTATTCATTCTTCATCATTCATTATTCATTTTCTCCGAAGGAGTTTCTTATGCCGCGGAATTTTTTACCCGAAAACTATTGGAACGAGCTGGCGAAAAATCACACGCCGTCGCTGTCGTTCTCGACTGCCGGACTGCCGTTTGACGAATGGCGGAACACCGCTCTCGAAAAGCTGACCGACCTACTCGGATCATTTCCCGACAAAGTGCCGCTGAGCGCCGAGATCGAATCCACCGAGGACTGCGGCGACTACATAAGACAGCGCGTTGTATTCGATACCGAAAAATATATGTCCTGCCCGGCGTATCTGCTGATACCGAAGTCGGCGAAGACCGGCAAAACTCCGGCGATAGTCTGCTCCCACGGTCACGGACCACTCGGAAAGGATCCCGTTGCAGGGGTGAGAGGAGACGCGGCGCACGAGCGCCAGATCGAAATAATGAACTACAACTACGCCGAGCAAATGGCGAAAGCCGGATTTGTGACGCTCGCGCCCGATCTGCGCGGTTTCGGCGAAAGGGAAGACGTCGACGACTACGACGGACGCGACGGATGCAATATAAACTTCATCAAAGGCGCGCTGTTCGGCGTGTATACGCTGACGCTCAATATCTGGGATATAAAATGCGCGATAGACTACCTTGAAACGGTGCCGGAAGTGGACAAAGACCGCATCGGAATGATGGGGCTGTCGTACGGCGGCACGATGACGACGTTCACGACGGCAGTTGAACCGAGGATCAAGGCGGCTGACATAATCGGGTACGTGAATCCGTTCGCCGGATTTGCCGTGGGACGCGCGAATTTCTGCGGCTCGCAGATCGTGCCGAACCTTTATAAATACTTCGATACGCACGATATAGCAGGGCTTATCGCACCGCGCCCACTGCTCGTTGAAATGGGGCTGTACGACGAGTGCTTCTACTTCGACGACCTCAAGAAAGGCTTTGATGAGGTGAAGAAGATATACGCCTCCGCAGGAGCGGAAGACAGGCTGTACGCGGACATACATCCGCATGGGCACGCATTTTCCGGCGCAAAAGCGGAGAAGTTTTTCAAAAAGTATTTAATGAATAATGAATAATGAATAATGAAGAATTGACAAAAGTCTAAAAAAGCGCTCCGAATACACTAAACAAAAAACATAAGCAAAATAAACGTATGAGCGGCAGCGCGCAGTGTCTTCACGGGTTCGCGTACCTCACCTGCTTAGCTGATAAACGATCTGCATTTACGAACGACAAAACAAAGGGGATTCCAAAGGGGGAATTGAGCTTGCTCCTTCCCCCTTTGGTCGTGTGGATTCATAAGGAGTCCGCGAAAGGACTCCTTATGGACCGTCCGTCAGGACAAAAGAATGAAATCGAAAACACGAAGTGTTTTATACCTTACAACAATCCTTCCGTCACGACAAGTCGTGACACCTCCCTTTACACAAGGGAGGCAGATTTCAAGTCGTTCGTTTGATTTGTAACCGTGAGGTTTACCGAAATCCCGCGAGACGTCGTGGGCGCCGTCCCCTACCGCAGGTGGATTTGTATTCCGTGCGAAGCCGTGTAATTTGTGCAAGTTAAAGAAAAATGAAGTATGCGCTTCGCGCAAGTGAAGCCGCCACAGGCAGTGAAGTACGCCTCCGGCGAGTGAAGTATGCGCTTCGCGCAAGTTATAATACGCATCAATCGGGGAACACCCCGTTGATATAAATTTTTGACAAAATATTTTTATCGCCGAAAGGCAAAGAAAGGACAACCCCATGAAAATCATCGTAAGCAGAGACGCAGAAGAACTCGGTCTTAATTCCGCCGAGTACACCGCAAAGGCAATCAACGAGGCTATCGCAGATCACGGCGAAGCGAGAATCGTTCTCTCCACAGGCGCATCGCAGTTCCCGATGTTCAAAAACCTCGTAAACCTCGACGTTGACTGGTCGAAGGTCACAATGTTCCACCTTGACGAGTACGTAGGACTTCCCGAAACTCACATCGCTTCTTTCCGTAAATACCTCAAGGAAAGATTCGTTTCCAAAGTTCCGCTCAAGGCTGCTCACTTCGTTGACGGCACTCCCGAAGGCATCGCAAACCTCACAAAGGAACTCCGCTCCGCTCCGATCGATATCGGACTCATCGGTATCGGCGAAAACGCACACATCGCTTTCAACGATCCGCCGGCTGACTTCGACACAAAGGACGCATACATCATCGTAAACCTCAACGAGACCTGCAAGAAACAGCAGGTAGGCGAGGGCTGGTTCCCGACGATCGACGATGTTCCGAAGCAGGCTGTTTCCATGACAGTTTACCAGATCCTTCAGTGCAAGAAGATCATTTCCGTCGTTCCGCACGCAGTAAAGGCAAACGCTGTCAAGATCACGCTTGAAAACGAGATCTCCAACAAGATCCCTGCAACCACAATGAAGGCTCATCCCGACTTCACACTCTTCGTAGACGCAAACTCCTACTCCGCAGTTGACGAAACGAAGATCCTTCCTCTCGGCGGTCAGGACTGCGAGATCATCAAGAAGATCCCCTGCGCTAAATAATGAAAACCGTATTTGATAACGTAACTCTCGTCCTGCCGGACAGACTTGTCACGGACGCCGCACTCGTCACCGACGGCGGAAAGATCGCCGAATGGGGCAAAAGAGGCACGCTCACAGCCGAAAAGAAAATCGACTGCGGAGGACTGTACCTCGCGCCCGGATTTGTCGATATCCACGTCCACGGCGGCGGCGGTCACGACTTCATGGACGGCACGGTCGATGCGTGCGTCGGCGCGATGTCCGCCCACATGAAGCACGGCACGACTACTATCGTTCCGACGTCACTGACGGCTGAGGACTACGAGCTTGAAGCGTTCTTCAAGTCGATAAAGACGATAAAATCGTCGGCGGACGCGCGCGTTCTGCCGTTCGTTCCCGGTACGCACCTCGAAGGACCGTATGTTGACGCGGCACAGGCAGGCGCACAGGACCCGAAGTACATAAAAGCGCCGACGGCTGAATCCTGGCGCAAGCTGATGAAGCTCGCAGACGGAGAAATACTGATCTGGACAGTCGCGCCCGAGCTTGACGGGGCCATGAAAATAGCACGCGAATTAAGACCGCAGGGAGTTCTGTTCTCCGCAGGTCACTCTTCGGCAAAGTACGCCGACGCACTCGCGGCACTTGACAACGGCTACACCATGGCGACGCACCTCTACAGCAGTATGTCGACTATCATCCGCGAACAGGGCTACCGCGTGCCTGGACTTCTCGAATGTGCAATGCTTCACGACGGTTACGCAGTCGAAGTCATCGCCGACGGCAAGCATCTGCCCGAGCCGCTTCTCAAGCTGATTTGCAAAACGAAGCCGCACGACCGCATAATGCTCATCACGGACGCTATGCGCGGCGCAGGAATGCCCGACGGTGAGTATCTTCTCGGCTCGCTCTCGAAAGGTCAGCTCGTGTCGGTGTTCGACGGGATCGCTCACATGCCGGACGGCGTGGCGTTTGCCGGCTCTGTCGCAACGACCGATCGACTCGTCCGCGTTATGACGAAGACCGCAGGGCTTCCGCTCTGGGACGCCGTCAGAATGGCGACAGTCAATCCGGCAAGAGAGATCGGTGTGTCCGACAGAAAAGGCAGAATAGAACCGGGGCTTGACGCGGACCTCGTTCTGTTTGACGATAATATTAATGTTAAGCGCGTCATAATCGGCGGAGAAACCGTCGCCGAACAGTAAGAAAATCAATGAAGGGAGAAAAGAGTTAAGGAAAACTTTGTCTATGAAAGTTTTTTGAAAGTCCTTAGAGAACTTTTTTTCAAAAAAGTTCTCTAAGCAAGGTTTGGGACAGCGTCCCAACAAAACCGACCCTTTTCTTCTCTTTTCTCCCTTCCGCAAAAAATATCTCCCGAATACGGAGGAGTATAAAATGAAACACAACACAGCAAAACTGATCTGCGCTTGTCTTGTATTTGTAATGCTCCTGTCAGTCGTTCCGTTTGGCGTGATCGCCGGAGCGGAAATTGTTTCCGTGACGCAGAGAATGCTGGGCGGCGGATACTTTACACCGTTCGAGGACGTAAAAGAATCTGACTACTTCTATGAACCCGTTATCTGGGCGTACACCGACGGCGTTACCACAGGCACATCGGCGACAAAGTTCTCGCCGGACGCAACCTGCACGCGCGGTCAGGTCGTAACGTTCCTGTGGCGTGCGCTGGGAAAGCCCGAACCCGAGTCCGAGGCGAATCCCTTTGAGGACGTTAAGCAGACGGACTACTATTATAAAGCGGTTCTCTGGGCAGTGGAGCAGGGAATAACGACGGGAACGAGCGCAAAGCATTTCTCCCCCGACTATACCTGCACGAACGCGCATATTTTAACATTTATGGACCGTGCGGTCGGATTTGAGAGACCTGCAAAAGAGGGCGATTGGAACGCCGAGCTTGAAAGAATCAGATGGGCTGCACCGCCGAGTCTCATTGAAGACACCTATACGGGTGAATTTGATTATAAAGCTCCTTGTCCGAGAGCGAATGTTGTGACATATCTGTTCAGATACATCAAAAACAATACGCTCACTGTTTATGTTTCTCCGTATGCGGAAGAAAAAACGGCAGACGGATCCGTCAAAAAGCCGTTCAGAACTATCGAAGCCGCGCGCGACTACGTTCGTACTGTCGATAAGACGGAATACGAACGCATCGACGAAAAAGTCGGCATAGGCGGTATCGACGTGATCCTCGGCGCGGGCGAATACCGTCTTTCCTCCCCGATCGAATTCACAAAGGAAGACCGCGGAACAGAGGACTGCCCGATCCGCTATATCGGTGAAAAGGGCGCGATCGTCACAGGCGGCGTAACGCTTCCCGTGTCGCTGTTCACGGCTCCGTCCGGCGAGACAGCAAAGTATCTCCCCGAGAGCGCAAAAGCGGACATCGTAATGCTTGATCTCAAGCCCTACGGCATCACAAAAGAGCTTGTCGCCGAGAAGTTCGCGCAGGACAACGTGACATATACGACGCTCATACCGCTCTATATCGACGGTAAGCTCGCAACTATAGCACGTTATCCGAACGAGGGCTACGAAGCTATTACCGGCGGTGCGATCACTGAAGTAAAGCCCGACGCTACGGATGTATACGAAAGATTCCGTACCGCTGTTACCGTTTCCGATGAGATCGCGGCGAGAATAGCGGGCTGGCACGACACTTCGTCTGTGTTCACGCTCTCCTGCCATGTCGTTCTGTGGAGACCGAACAATTACCGTATCATGGAAGTAGTCGACGGCAACACCCTCTATATGACGTACGGCAGAAACTGGTACGGACCGGCAGTTGAGGGGACGTACACACCTCTTCAAGGCAGACCGATAGTTTTTGAGAACATCCCCGAAGAGCTTGACGCGCCCGGCGAATACTACGTTGACAAGGACGCGGTGCTTTATATATATAAGACCGACGAGAACGCACATATTTCGCTTCCCGTATCCTCAAATGCGTTCACAGTGGACGGCGCGGATCATCTCTCGATAGAGAACCTCATCATCGAATCGTTTGCAAACAGAGCGCTCACCGTAAAGGCGGACAACTTCACATTGAAAGACTGCGAGATACGCGGAATAGGCGAGTCCGCCGCTGATATGGTCGGCAACAACATCACTGTAACGGGATGCGACTTCCACGATATTTCGTTCACCGTTCTGAAGATAGACGGCGGCGACTGCAACACGCTCACACCGTCAAATAACCTCGTCGACAACAACTCGTTCCATGAATGGGGACAGGTCAACCCGTTCTACTCTCCCGCAGTCAACCTCCTGGGGTGCGGCGCGACAGTTTCGCACAACGAAATGTACAACGCAGGTCACGAGGCGATCACCTGGGAAGGCAACAATCATTTGATCGAGTATAACGAGATATACGATGTATGCAACATCTCCGACGACTGCGGTGCTATTTACTCATACAACTCCTATGCCCACTACGGCAACGTGATCAGATACAACTACGTCCACGACATCAGATGCAAGGACGAATTCCTCTCGAACATCAAGGGATATAACTACTGTGACACATCCGCTATCTATATCGACGGCGGCAAGTCCGGTCAGACCGTGCAGTTTAACATACTTGAGAACGTCACCGGCGTCGGTGTAACGGCATCGGGACGCGACGAGATCATAACGAATAACCTCTTTATCTCCTGCGGTAACGCTGTAACTCTCGAATGTGCGTTCTATCAGGGCGAATTCCTCGGAAGCGGTCAGGGCGGCGGCGGAAGAAATAATCAGGGCTTCGCCGGACAGGAAAACAACACTGTATGGAAGAAAGCATTCCCGTCACTCTACAAAATGAAGTGGGAAGCGGACGAAAACAGCACGAACGATCCCGATTATTATGCTTGTCCTGCCGGGATCGTGCTGAAGGATAACTATTACTACTTCGACAAGGCGAACATCAGAAGCCTGAAGTGGTACGGACATATTTACACGAACATTATCCACGACGCAGTCAAGCAGTTCAGCGGAGAGAATATCGTTGACGCCGAAGAGGGCGTGAACCAGACGACATACTCGTCTAAGCGTATTCAGATGAGCGCTCGTGACGCTGTCGCAGAAACAACTGCGATAACCGGCATCACGGTGGAGGAGTTTGACAGGATAGGAAGAAGGAAGTAAGACTTTCTTCACGGCGGCGCGCGAAATAGCATTGACCGCGGTATGGCAGGGGCTTGCTCCTGCCGTCTGACGGGCTGTACCCACCTCACGGCTTCGCAGAATATTATACCTTTTAACTATAGGGGAGACCATCGGTCTCCCGTCGAACGATCTGCACAAATCGCACGGTTAAGCACCGAACGAACGCCGCAAAAAGCCTCCCTCCGTGAGGGAGGTGTCACGACTTGTCGTGACGGAAGGAGAATGGCGATACTTTTGCGGCAAAAGGTAGAAAACACTTCGTGTTTTCGAATAATTTCTTTGTCCTGACGGACGGTCGCATCTCGGTGAGGCAGACCGTCACCTCCTTATGAATCTACCCTGCCAAACGAGTTTACTTCGTAAACTCAGGGAAGGGACGCTTCGCTCTATTCACGCCTCCCGACTTCGTAAACGAAGTCGTCGAGATGCTCCGCATCTCGGTTGGAATCCCCCTTGCTACAAAGTTTGTGCGACGTGTTCGAGGATTTAACCCGTGAAGCCACTGCGCGCTGACGCTCAGACATTTATTTGTGCTGATTTTTTGTTTATATAGTTCAATGTTTTCAATCATCGGAGGAAAAACCATGAAAAAAACCGTTAAAACTTTCATCTCATCGGTTCTTGTACTTATAATGCTTCTGTCCGTGATCCCGTTCACGGCAGGCGCGGCTTATAATACACCGTTTGAAGACGTAAAGCCCACCGATTACTTCTATGAGCCCGTAATCTGGGCGTACGGCGAAGGAATCACCACCGGCACGTCGGCGACAAAGTTCTCGCCCGACGCCACCTGCACGCGCGGTCAGGTCGTAACGTTCCTGTGGCGTGCTATGGGCAAGCCGGAGCCGGAAGCAAAGACAAATCCTTTCACCGACGTCAAGGAAAGCGACTACTATTACAAGCCGATCCTTTGGGCAGTCGAAAAAGGAATCACCACCGGCACGGACGCAAAGCACTTCTCTCCTGCGACCACCTGCACGAACGCGCACATCCTCACATTCATCTGGCGCGCGCTTGGTGAAGAAGGCAAGACCGGTAACGGCGAATGGTACTCCGACGCCGAGAACTGGGCAAAGAACGGCGGACTGCTCGACGGAACATACACGGGTACGTTCGATATCACGGCAAACTGCCCGAGAGCCAATGTCGTAACATATCTTTATAAGTATCTCGAATCCGACACGCTGACGGTTTACGTTTCGGCTGACGCTGACGCAAAAACGGCAGACGGCACGGCTGAAAAACCGTTCGCAACGATCGAGGCGGCACGCGACTACGTCCGTACACTTGACAAGAGCGCGTATAAAGGGATCAACGTCCGCGTGAACGCAGGCAGATACCACCTTGATTCCGCGCTCACGCTCACCGAAAAAGACGGCGGCACCGAAACCTGCCCGATCCGCTACATCGGTGAAGAAGGCGCAGTCATCGAAGGTCTCGTGCATCTCACGGCAAATGACTTCGCACCGGCGACGGGCGCATATACGAAATATTTCTCTGACGGCGCGAAAGACAACATCGTACAGCTTGATCTGAAGAAATACGGCTATACGAAAGACGACATAAAGTCGCTGTACTATGTTGACGACGGCAAATTCAAGGGACAGTTGACAATAGACATTCGCAGGAATATTCCGATACTGTGCGCTGACGACACGTTCCTCACTATCGCGCGCTATCCGAATACCGAAGTCGCGCTCTCCCGTCCCGGAACCACCGCGGCACACAACGGAGAACCGATTGATGCCGAATCCGCTATAGACTGGATCGACGAATACGTCGTCTATACAGACGAAGAGCATATCGAGCGCGTCCGTTCGTGGCATTCGCTCGAAAAGGTCTACACGGATATGTACCTCTCTTCGTTCTGGTGCGAGGAAAGCTCACGTATGCTCCGCGTATCAGACACCGAGCTGTGCTTCGCAACACCTTTCTCCGGCGGACACAATCCGCAGAAGCAGGGTATGCCGATATACTGGTACAACATTCCCGAGGAGCTCGACTACCCAGGAGAATACATCATCGACGACGATGCCATCCTTTATATCTATAAGCCAGAGAACTACGACGAAGTAAGCTACACTATCGTAAGAACGGACAAACTGCTTGACGTTCAGGGCGCGGACTGCATCACGTTCGACGGATTTGTCTTCGAGGGATGCTCTCAGCTCGCGGTCAACGTGCGCGCGGACAACTTCACGTTCTCCGACAACACCGTCCGCATCGTTCAGCGTAAGGGAGCGGAAATATACGGCTCGAACAACAAGATAACAGGCAACGAGTTCTACAATATTGGTTATGACGTATTAGACTTCGGAGGCGGAGATGCGGCAACGCTCACGCGCTCGAACAACCTCTGCTCGAATAACTATATCCACGACTACGGCGTGCTCTATCCCGATGAATCGAACGGTATCAGCGTAAACGGCATCGGCGATACAGTCTCGCACAACGAAGTTACGGGCGGTCCGCAGTGCGCGATCGGCGTAGGCGGCAACCTCAACGTAATGGAGTACAACTATATCCACGACACGATGACGAAGGCGGACGACCTCGGCGCGTTCTCCAGCGCGGACGAACTCAAGCACTACGGCAACGTGTACAGATACAACTACATCGAGAACATCGGTCCGACGGACAAGGCGTATCGGTCCGGAGAGATCCCGGATTACTGGCCGGCGTGCGGCTGTATGGGCTTCTACTTCGACTTCCACGGTTCTGGCAACACGGTATACGGCAACGTCATCAACGGTGTTTACGGTTCCGGAATGTTCACGCTCGGCAAGATGAACAAGTACACGAACAACCTCGTCGTAGGCGCGGCGAAGTATTCGTTCGAGATCGGTCTTCGCGGTGGGTATGCACAGTTCCGCGAGGATCAGAGCCAGTGCGTTCCGCAGGAAAGACCGTCATACATCACGGACGAATGGCTCAAGGAGTTCCCCGAGCTGAACAAAATCAAGTGGAACAGGTACGACAGTATCGACGATCCCGATTACTGGGCAACACCGTCGGGTACGGTCATCAAGGATAACGTAACGATCCTTGACAAGGGCAACTGGTCGAAAGGACTTGCAGGCGGCAAGATGAAAGGCTACGATATCGACAGTTACGTTATGCAGTTCTCCGACATCGAAGAGACCGAGCTTATGATAGTCAGCTCAAAGCGCGAGCCGTACAATATCGAAGACCTCGTCCGCGAGAACGAAGAGACACTCGGTATGACGCTCGAACAGTTCAGAACGATCGGCAGAGTAAAATAAAATGGCATAATTAGTCGGAGCTCCGCTCCAAACCTCAGGTTAAGAGACTTTTTCGGGAAAAAGTCTCTTAACAATCTTCAAAAAGCTGTAATTTATAAAGTTTTTTGAAAGGTCTCAGAAAACTTTTTTTCAAAAAAGTTTTCTGAGCAGAGTTTGAGACAGCGTCTCAACAAAAAGCCCTGCATTTTTGATAAAGGCACAGATGATGGCTCCCTCCGGGAGGGAGCTGTCTGCGAAGCGGACTGAGGGAGAATGCGTAACAGTATTGTCCGGCAAAAATCACAATCCGCGCAGGCTCCTTCCGTCACGGCAAGCCGTGCCACCTCCCTCCGAGAGGGAGGCTTGGGGAAGGCAAAAACATATAGTTTGAGACAGCGTCTCAACAAAACAGCGTTTATTTCGTTTACAATAATTCTCATATAGAGACAAAAAGAAAGGCAAAAATCATGAAAAAGTACGCAATCGTAGGTACGGGCAACCGCGGCATTCTCGCTTATGCGATGCCCATGGCAAAGGAGTTCGAGGACTGTGTCGAAATAGTCGGCGCGTGTGACAAGAACTACAAGAGAGCAGAGCTTTGCGGCAAGATGTCGGGAGTTGATATCCCCGTTTACACGGACTTCGACAAAATGCTCGCAGAACAGAAGCCGGACGTTGTCATCGTCACGACGTGTGACTGTTATCACGCACAGTATATCGTAAAGGCGCTCGAATTCGGATGCGACGTAATCTCCGAAAAGCCGATGACGACGACGGACGAGATGTGCGCCGATATTATCGAGGCAGAACGCCGCACGGGACACAAAGTCACCGTAACATTCAACTGCCGTTTCTTCCCGTTCTTCGTAAGGATCAAACAGCTTCTCATGGAAGGACTCGTCGGCGACGTTCTTTCTATCCATTATGAATGGATGCTCGACACCGACCACGGCGCAGACTACTTCAGACGCTGGCACAGAGAGAGAAAGAACTCCGGCTCGCTTCTGATACATAAATCCACGCATCACTTCGACCTCGCCAACTGGTTCCTTGAAGACGAGCCCGTCAAGGTCAACGCATTCGGCACACGCCGCTTCTACGGCCCGACGAGAGAGCAGAGAAGTGAGCGCTGCCTCACCTGCCCGTACAAGGACAAATGCGAATTCTACTTCGATCTCCACAGCGACAGCGGCGCGGTAAGAGAGCTTTATCTCAACTGCGAGGACGTCGACGGCTACTACAGAGACAAGTGCCCCTTCTCGGAAGAGATCGACATCGAAGACTCCGTTTCGCTTAACGTAAAGTACGCGAAAGGCACGGTAATGAGCTATTCGCTGACGGCACATTCTCCGTACGAGTGCATGAAGATCGTCTTCAACGGCAAGAAAGGCAGACTTGAGTGCGACAATGCGTTCGGTCACGAGACGATAAAGTTCTACAACCGCTACGGCGAATGCGTGGATTATTCGAGAGTGACCGAGAGAAACCTCGACCTCATGGGCAACCACGGAGGTGCCGACAACCTGCTCAGATACAATCTCTTCAAGGGATACACGGAAGATCCGCTTCACCAGATGGCTGACACAAGAGCCGGCGCTATGTCTATCGGTATCGGTATCGCCGCTAACAAGTCCATGGCGGAAGACAGAGCGGTATATCTGTCCGAGTTCCTCGGGAAATACTACGAGATCGGCAAAAAGGACTGAGATTTCCCGGAAATCTCACGGAAAAAGCGATGCTCCACCGCAACTTGCGCGGAGCGCAAACATCATTCGGCAAAGCCGACATCATTTTCTTTAACTTGCACAAAACACACGGCTACGCACCGCACGAACACCGCAAAAAAGCCTCCCTTGTGTAAAGGGAGGTGTCACGGCTTGCCGTGACGGAAGGATTGTTGTAAGGAAGAAAACACTCCGTGTTTTCAAATTCATCTTTCTGTCCTGCTTGTTTACAAGCGAGCGGACAGGCGAACAATTCATCCAAACCTAACGTTTGGGTTCGGTTTTTGTCCTGTTCGTTTACGAACGGGCGGACGGCGCACATTTGTCCAAACCTATCGTTTGGATTCGGTTTTTCGCTACGCGCGGGGCGGACAAGAGCGTTATTCGACGCTCTTGTCAATCACCGAACCAAAGGGGGAAGGTCGCTTCGCTCTATTCCCCCTTTGGAATCCCCCTTATTACAAAGCGACTGCGACGTTTTCGAGGCTTTAACCCGTGAAGCCACTGCGCGCTGCCGCTCATACGTTTATGTGTGCAAATTCAAAGAAACTTGCGCGGAGCGCAATCATCGTTACGCGAAGCGTATCATCACTGCGACAGCATCATCACTTGCCGCAGGCAATCATCACTTTATTTACCTCTTACTTCAAATTACGGAGGAATTATCTATGCTTACTCCTGCAATTTTCTTCTCCGGCAATACCGTTGTGCGCGGCGGAAACGTCGTATCGGTTCGCGGAGAATATCTTGACGAGATCAAAAAAGCCACTCTCTCGGACGGTAAAAAAACCGTCGAAGTGACGCTTTATCAGCAGAACAGACAGTCCTTTAAGTTCGTTATTCCGACGGATTTTGCGGATGGACTGTACTCACTCACTTTTTCGGGCGACTACGGTGAAGTGACACGCACGCTCAACGCTCCCGTCGTGCGCTGGCTCCAGTCCGACGAGGGCGGTACTGCCACACCGGATGGCTGGGTGCGCGTTCAGGGCGAATGCCTCAGAGTGCGCGACGACTGCTCGCCTTATGCCGTTATAGAATCGGCGGACGGCACAAAGACCACGCTCACACCCGAGAAAATTTACGACGACTATTCCGTGAAGTTCGCGCTTCCGTCGCTTCCGTGCGGCGAGTACGGCTTCACTTACAATAACGGACTCGCGTCAGCCGAAAAAGAGACGCTTACCGTCGCGCCCTGTCCCGAGGATTCGTGGAACAAGACCGTTTATAACGTCCTTGACTACGGCTTTGCGACAGACAAGATCGGCGACTGCACAGAAGCGTTCACGAAACTGCTTGAAGTCGTCCGCGAAAACGGCGGCGGCATAATCTACGTTCCGCACGGCAAGTACCACATGACTGGTACGTTCAAAATCCCCCCGAAAACTGTGCTTCGCGGCGACGGATACAAGCGTTCGCAGTTCTTCTGGACGGATGAATGGTACGAAAAGGACGAAGACGGCCACTGGATGCCGACAAAAACGCCGTATTATATGTTCTTCCTTGAGGGCGCGTGCGCAATTGAAGACATGGACTTCGAGGGACGCAAGCTCGGCAATATGTTCCGCAACTCGAAGAACGCCGACACGAACAACATCCGCTTCGAGCGTATCAGAGTGCAGGCAAATCCTCTGACGGGAAACGAAATGCACATCCGCTGCGGCGACGACAAGTGGCGTGCTCGTTCGGCAACGATGAAAGAACACTTCATGTGCCGCAACGACCTCTTTACCGTCTCCGGCAAAAACATCAAATACCGCGACTGCGTGTTCAACTGGGCAGGCAGACCGTTCGGCGACAGCGAGGGAACCGATTATTTCCTCATGCAGAACTGTGTTTTCGGCGACTGCACCGCTATCGACGACTGGATGCCGCTCGGTCATCTCACCGACGCTATCGTTGAGGACACCGAATTCCGCCACTGGACGATGGGCTGTTCCGGCAAGAATTTCTACTTCGCAAGAAACAAGATACTGAACGTCGAGGACAACAACCGCGAGGCGTTCACAACGGACGTTGCGCTCGGCATGAGTTACTACGGACCGGTAAAGATCGACGGATGCCGCTTCACGTTCCCCGAAGGTACGAACATGGAGCAGGTGAGAGTCGGAAAGACGCTCGTCATCCTCTCAGGCAAGGGCGCGGGACAGCTCCGCGAAGTCACGGCAGTCGACGGAACGACGGTCGAGATCGGCGAGCCGTTCGACGTACAGCCGGACGAAACGTCGAATCTTATCGTGAACACAACGTTCAGGAACTTCTATTTCTGCGATCTCGAAGTACACAACAGCGGCTCGATACAGTTCTACACCGCGCAGGCGAACACCGTTGTCGATCGCGTGAAGTTCACCCACTCCGCAAGTATCAAGGGCTGGGGACAGTTCGTTTACGGTACGATAAGCGAAAACTGGTACTCGACCTTCCAGAACTGCGAATACGACGACGTGAACTATTACCACATGGACGGCTGGTATATGGCGCCGACGCTTCCGGGCAACTCGTTCATGTGCGCGTTCGGCGAGGGCGACGAAACGTCAAACATCTGCTGTACGATGCGCGGGAATCACTTCGTTGACGATTCGATAATCAACATCCGCGCGGGGGAAGTAATGCGTGCGCTCGAAGACTGCGTTATTGAGAATAACGAGTTCAACGACGCTAAGTGCGCGATCTACGTCGAGCACAAGGCGCAGAGGATATTCGTGTACAACAACACCTATAATAATGTAGGAAAAGTTGCGGAATTCACGGATGCGGAGACCGAGGGATCGGCACTCTTTATAGAAGAATAAGCGCACGGCGGCGTGCGAAAGCACACGTTTTTCTCTTATCCTTACACCGTAGGGGAGGGGTTTCCCCTCCCGCGGAATCTGCACAAATCTCACGGCTACGCAGGGAATATCTTTTCTCACCGTAGGGGGGAGACCATCGGTCTCCCGTCGAACGATTTGCACACGCTTTATATAGGCAATAAGGTAGAAAACACTTCGTGTTTTCGATTTATTCTTTTTCCGCTACGCGCGGGGCGCACAAAGA
The DNA here is from genome assembly GCA_045643285.1 of Eubacteriales bacterium. Classification (GTDB taxonomy): domain Bacteria; phylum Bacillota; class Clostridia; order Oscillospirales; family CAG-272; genus UMGS1696. Next base: position 6,397 of record JAZUKN010000019.1, on the reverse strand, counting down.
GTCCTTTCGCGGACTCTTTGTGAATTCACACGACTTAGGGGGAAGGGACTTCGTCCAATTCCCCCTAAGAACCCCTTTGTTGGGATGTTAGTAAATGCAAATCGTTAATAAGCCAAGCAGGTGAGGTAGCCTTACCGTGAAGCCACAGTGCGCTGCCGCTCATACGTTTATGACTGCAAGGTTTTTGTTTTATCGACTACGTTTTACTTCATAATGAGCGTCAGCGCGCTATTATTTACATCTCAAATCCTCTTCACCGTCGCACTCGCTTTGTAGCAAAGGGAGTCCAGAGGGGAATTGGACGAAGTCCCTTCCCCTCTGGCGGGGTGATTCACAAGAGGGTCACGGTGGTCCTCTTGTGCGCCGTCCGCGTAGGACAAAACCGATGCCAAACGTTAGGTTTGGATAAATAAAACTTCCGTCTGCCCGTTCGTAAACGAACAGGACATCCCCAAATCCAAACGTGCGGTTTGGAAAAATGAAAAATGATATCCGCTACGCGGATGATATCGCTGCGCGATGATATCCGTTTCACGGATGATATACGCTTCGCGTATGTTGAAAGGAGCAAAAAACCATGACAGACATTTTTGAAAGCGGAAAATTCTTCGTCGGCTGTAACTATTGGGCGTCGCACGCCGGCACATTCATGTGGCGTAACTGGGATGCCGCACAGGTCGACGACGACCTCGCACGCCTTGAGCGCGGCGGACTGAGCGTATTGCGCGTATTTCCCCTGTGGCCCGATTTTCAGCCGATCAAGCAGATGTACGGCCTTTGCGGCGGCAAGCGTGAAATGCGCCTCGGCGAAGAGCCGCTCCCGTTCACCGAAGAGGGACAGTGCGGCGTAGATAAAACCGTCGCCGATCACTTCGCAGAGTTCTGCGACATCGCCGAAAAGCACCACATGAAGCTGATCGTCGGACTCGTCACCGGCTGGATGAGCGGCAGACTCCACATGCCCGAAGGACTGGCGGGACTTGATCCGCTCACGAACTTCACCGCGATCAAGTGGGAAATAAAATTCGTCCGCTATATGGTCAGAAGGTTCAAGGATCACCCTGCCATCGGCGCATGGGACCTCGGAAATGAGTGTAACTGCATGGGCAACGTCGACACCGACAGCGCGTTCGTATGGGCATCGATCATTACGAATACCGTAAGATCAGAGGATAAAACACACCCTGTTGTGTCCGGTATGCACGGTCTGAGACCCGAGGGACACGCATGGTCGCCGGAGGATCAGGGCGAGATACTCGACATCCTCTGCACGCACCCGTACCCGATGTTCACCGCGTACTGCGATATCGACCCGTTCGGCTCTATGAGAAGCACGCTTCACGCAACGGCAGAATCGGTCTTTTTCGGCACGCTCGGCGGCAAGCCCTGCTTCGTTGAAGAGGCAGGCAGCCTCGGCCCGATGATCGCCTCCAACGAAAAAACGGGCGACTACGTCAGAGCGTCCGCGTTCTCCGCATGGGCGCACGATCTCCGCGGATATACATGGTGGTGCGCGCACGATCAGACGGAGCTTGAACAGGCACCGTACGACTGGCATCCGATGGAAAGAGAGCTGGGACTTTTGAAGACCGACGGAACGCCGAAGCCCGACCTCGAAGAACTCGGCAAGCTCGCGGACTTTATAAACAACGAATTCCCGTACGAAAAACTGCCGACGAGAATAAAGGACGCCGTGTGCATCCTCTCGCGTTCGCAGGACACATGGGCTGCCGCGTTCGGCTCGTTTATTCTCGCAAAGCAGGCAGGACTCGATATCGAATTCTCGTGGGTGTTCGACGAAGTACCCGAAGCAGACGTTTATATGCTCCCGTCTGTTGCGGGCGGCGCGTCTCTGCCGAAGCACTTCACTGACGTGCTGTTTGACAGGGTAAAGAACGGCGCGACGCTGTATCTGTCGAGCGAAAATGCGCTCGTCGCAAAATTTGAAGAGCTGTTCGGGCTGAAAGTTATTACAAGAAGCCGCGCGGCAGGTGAGACAAAATTCACGCTCGACGGGGAAGATTTCTCCGTCCGCAAGCCGTACACGACGGTTTACGAAAACGCGGGTGCGAACGTTCTGCTCACCGATGACAGAGGAATGCCCGTCGTTTCGGAAAAAGCATACGGCAAGGGACGCATCATATTCGTCTCGTTCCCGCTCGAGAATATCGCCGCAACGCACAGCGCGCTGGTGATCGACGGCAAAGACGTGCCGTACATTGAAAAAGTGAACCTTTGGAAGATATACGCGATGCTCGGGCTGAAGAATCCCGAAAAATGCGCGGCGTGCGACACACCGACGGTCGGCGTGACAGAGCATCCCGTCAGTGAAAACGAGAGAGTTTTGCTTGTGCTCAACCATACGGCAGACGCGAAGACGGTAAAGATCACGCTGTCGGACGGCTGGAGAGCAGAAAAGCTGTACTCCGTCTCGAAGCCGAGTAAGATGACAGCGTCTGCGGACGGATTCACAATAGACCTCTGCGGCAACACCGGCGCGGCGGTAATAGTGAAGAAGTAATAGTGAAGAGGGAAGAGGTAGACAGAGCGAACATAAGGCGATTATTCACTTTGAAAAAATGAATAATGAATGATGAATAATGAAGAATGAATAATTGACACAAGTTTGAAATAAGCACTACAAATTCGCTTAACAAAAACCATAAGCAAAATAAACGTATGAGCGGCAGCGCGCTGTGACTTCACGGGTTAAATCCTCGACAACGTCGCACAAACTTTGTAACAAAGGGGATTCCAAAGGGGGAATAGAGCGAAGCGACCTTCCCCCTTTGGTCGTGTGGATTCATAAGGAGTCCGCGAAAGGACTCCTTATGGACCGTCCGTCAGGACAAAAAGATGAAATCGAAAACACGAAGTGTTTTCTTCCTTACATCAATCCCTCCGTCACGGCAAGCCGTGCCACCTCCCTTTACACAAGGGAGGCTTTTTTGCGGTGTTCGTGCGGTGCGCCGCCGTGAGATTGGTGCAAATCCTCAGTACAAAGAGAAAAATCCAAAAGAGAGAAACGGAATCCACCGTTTCTCTCTTTTTTCTATTTCGCATTTATGCGGATCACCCCCGCCGTTATGTCGTCGTGGCTTCCGCGCCGCCGCGCTTCCTTAACTATCTTTTCGGCGGCTTTTTTCTCATCCCCCGAGAGAATATCTTCGTCGTGCGCCATCATGTCGAGCAGCCACGGCACTTCCTCATACGACCGCGCCGCACCGTCCGAGAGCATGACTACAGTGTCACCCGGGAGGATGTCAAACTTCAGCATTTCCGCGTCAAGCGCACGAATGATGCCGATAGGCACAGTCTTCGACTGAAGCCTGAATACCGCGCCGTCGCGCAGAACGAACGACGGAGCCGCGCCGCTCTTGACGAATTTCGCGCACCCTGTAACAGTGTCGATCTCGGCTATGTCGACTGTCGCCGCGCACTCTCTGCCCGTCGCACGGACGATGTGATTCAGCATTTTCAGCGCACAGGTGAGGTCTGCACCTCCGACGATCAGCCGCTCAAGAAGCGCCGCGACCATGCCGGACGTCAGTGCCGCTTCCTTGCCAGTACCCATGCCGTCCGAGAGAAGAATATAATAATACCCGTCCACCGAAAAAGTGCGGATAACGTCGCCGCAGACGGAACGCAGACTGTCGTTTTCTCCGTCGGCGCACGCACTGCTTTCGTTTGCACCTGCGGTCAGTGAAAAATAACCCGACACACAGCAAAGCGGCGCTTCCGAACGCAGCTCCATTGACAAAACCGCACCATCGAGACGGAATTCGGGCGACGACAACGCGATCCCTGCCGCGTTCCCGAACAGTGTGCGAATGTCGTCCGCACCCATTTTTGTGGAGCTGACGTCAATATCGTCGACGAATATGCGTTTTCGCCGTCCGCCGTACGCCGCAACGGACGATGCCGCAAAATCCGAGCGCAAAAGGAGCTTAGAGAGCCGCGCGGACAAATCGCTGTCGTATTCGCCCATGGCGGAGGCGTTCTTTACCGCGCATCCCACTATCTCGCCGGTCAGAAGAAAGTCGTCCGCCGTGACGGAAAGACTGTTTTCACCCGTGAGCGCGGCGATTTTGTGGCTTGCCGTGAGGTTTACTGAGTCAAGTATCCGCCCGACCGATGCACATTCCGACGCAAGCGACGGAGGTATCACGTCGGCTGATACAGTACCGTATTCCGTGAGACGGTCTGCCATTGCGCGCACGAGCGGAGTCGACGGGTCTTCGGCGGCAGAGGCATATTCCGCGCACTTGTCGCGTTTTTTGCAGGTCGCACAATAGAGCGAGAACGACGACTCGACTATCTCGCGCATATCGGCTTTTTCGGGTTTCGAGAGCCGCTTTGATACGCCGTCGAGGACCGATGAGACCGAGCACAGTCCGTCCGAAAGGTCGGAAAGCCGCCGGCGCATACTCTCAAGCGACAGCTCCGACATCGAAGCCGCTTCTGCTCGCTGTCTGTCGGTGAGCGTCGGAGAAAACAGATCGGGCGGCAGTTTTATCAGCCCGAACCGCACAGACGGTGCCACGATCGCACACGCGGCAACGACAGGCGGAAAAAGCAGTGCCATGCCGTTAAATCCGCCGACGTAGATCCCCCACGCAGTTGTCAGCGTGCCGCCGAAAAGGATCGCAAACACCGGAGAGACGGACGAAAGAACACCGGATGCCACCGCGCCGAGCGCATAGGCAGGAGCGTAAAGCGGAGTCAGCACCGCACCGCAGATCATGCCGCAAAGCACGCCGCGATGAGTGCCGTAGGTGACTGCGACGAGCGAAGTTATCGCAAAAGCCGCAAGTATGCCGAAGTCGAACGAGAACCCGTGCACGGCGATACCGGCTTCATCGAGCGCGGCAGATGCAAGCGGCACGTGAGAGACGGAATGGAGAGACAGCACGACGGCGGCTGAGACGAAATATATCCCGATTTCCCGTCGGTGCGTACCGCGCATATTCCGTGAGACTGCCGAATAAAACAGGTATGTGAAAACGGGGACGGTGACCGTCGAGAAGACCGCGCCGAACAGGTCGTAGTAGATGTAACCGCCGCCGACGAGCGACCACGCACCCGAAAACAGCGCGACGACTGCCGACAGGGCAACGCGGACGCGGATGTCCTCGCGCAGAACGGACGTGCAGTGCTCCGACGAGAACGAGCGCATGACCGAAAGGAGCGAGCGTGCGCTGTCGGTGTCGCGGAGCTTGTCCCACAGATCACGGAATACAGTCCGGAAGCCGCCTTTGCCGTCAGATGAAAGCCAAAGAGAGGAGACAAGGCGGAGCAGGATCACGGCAGGGTAAGCGAGCAGATATATCTCACGGACGGCGGTGATGCGAAACGAGCCGATGAGCGAGCCGGCAAGCGAGGCAACGGACGGAAGAAATCCGGTGACGGACGAAAGAAGCGACAGCCCGAGCGGATAAGTGCCGGGGAAGACTTCGGTGCCGGAGAGGATAAGCGAAAGGAAGAAATACGCCGCCGAAACGAGTGCGCGACGGACGGCAGTGCTGTGTTCCGACGAAACGGAGGACAGCGCAGAGAGGAGCGAGGGAGCTTTTCTGACGGACGGATCGGGAGATTTCATTTTGTATAACCACCTTGAAGTATGATTCACACGCAGATGTGCGTCTGTGGAGGGAATTATACCAAGGCGGCAGGGCAAACGGTGTCGCGCGAGGACTCGGAGAAAATGAGCGGAAAAAGAAAAAAAGGCGGAAAAACCGCGAGGGGAGACGGGTGATGATATTGCCGTATTACCGGAGGGAAGAATTTTCGGGGGAAATACGGAGGGAAACTTGCGCGGAGCACAAACTTCGCTTTTCTTTAACTTGCACAAATGATTCGGCTATGCACGAAACCCCACCCACATATACTGTAGGGCAGGGGCTTGTCTCCCGCCGCCGAACGACCTGCACTTTCTTTATATAGGCAAAAGGTAGAAAACACTTCGTGTTTTCAATTTTATCTATTTGTCCTACGCGGACGGCGGACAAGCCGAGTTCACTTCGTGAACTCGTCGAGATGCTCCGCATCTCGGTTGGTCACTTTCGCGTACTCCTTGTCAATTCACACGACTTAGGGGGAAGGGACTTCGTCCAATTCACGCCTACCGACTTCGTAAATGAAGTCGTCGAGATGCTCCGCATCTCGGTTGAACCCCTTTGTTGCAAAGTAAATGCAAATCTAAAAACTACCTACCATTTTTTGCGACTATGTTTTACTTTGTAATGAGCGGCAGCGCGCTATTACTTCACGGGTTAAATCCTCTTCACCGTAGCAATCGCTCTGTAACAAAGGGGATTCCAAAGGGGGAATTGAGCTTGCTCCTTCCCCCTTTGGTGGGGTGATTCACAAGAGGTCAACATTGACCTCTTGTGCGCCG
>JAZUKN010000018.1:0-2885 GCA_045643285.1 Eubacteriales bacterium | reverse complement strand
GCCGCCGATGAAACGAGACGCATCAAAGACGGGTGCTATCCGCTTGTCGAATGGGGTATGACGGAAAAGGACTGCCTTGCCTACTGCTACGCACACGGCTTCCGGTGGGGCGGACTTTATGAAATCTTTCACAGAGTATCTTGTTGGTGCTGTCCCTTGCAGTCGCTTTCCGAGCTTCGCAAGCTCTACACCTATTTCCCGAATCTTTGGAAACAACTTGAGAAATGGGACGAGAAGACTTGGCGGCAATTCCGTGCGGATTATTCTGTTAAGGATTTGACCATTCGCTTTGCTTTGGAAAAAGAGTGGGAGACGGCGGGAAAGAAACTCCGCACCCGTGCGTTTTTCAATGAATTGAACAGTCGGATAGGAGCGGCGTAAGATATGGGCATCAAGACAAGAGAATCCCTGCGGGACATCAAGACCTTTGACCGTGCGAAGAACCTTGCCGAAAAGAGCCGGAACGGGTTAAGTGATCTGAACCGGGAAGCAAGTGATACGCAAGGCGGCGGATATTCCTCGGAAAGCGAATACGCCGAGGACAGTCTGCAAGGGTATGAGAGAAGTGCGGCGAGAACCTCCGTATTCGGCGCGGAACGAATTGGACGTTGGGGGATGAAGCGGACGGCAAAGAATATCCGCAAATGGAGAAACCGCCCGGTCAAGGTCGATGAACCCGCACCCAAGCAATTACCTCCGCCAAAGCGCCCGGCTTTGAACGCTCCAAAGACTGCGAAGAAGTCTGCCAAGACAGCCGAGAAGACCGCAGAGAAGACCGCGAAGACGGCAAAGAAAACGGCAGAAGCATCTGCGAAAGCCGCGAAAAAGGCGGCGGAAGCGGCAAAGAAAGCCGCAGAAGAAACGGTCAAAGCGGCAAAAGCGGCGGCGAAAGCCGTAGTAACGGCAGTCAAGGCAGTCGTGGCGGCAATCAAAGATATTGTCGCCGCGATTGCCGCCGGAGGTTGGGTGGCAGTGCTGATCATCTGCATCATCTGTATGGTGGCTCTTGTCGCCGGTTCGATCTATGCCATATTCGTCCCGTCAGCCAATGACCTATCTCTTTTCACCGTGATGAGCGAATGTGAATGGGAGCAGGCAGAGCAGGTTGACAGTATCAAAAACTCGGTTGCCTATGACTATTGCTCGGTGCAGGGAGAGGACGCGGATTGGGTGGATGTGATCGCCGTGTATGCCGCCAAACTCAATTTGAACGCCGATGAGCCGGAGGACGTTGCGACCTTTGACGAAAAGAAAGCAGGAAAGCTCAAACAGATCTGGCGGGATATGAACTCTGTGTCGGGCTACACGCAAACGCAGACGAAAATCGTTCAGCAAACCTCGCAAGATGAGGACGGCAATCCGATCACGGTCGATGTGGAAATCACGGAGGTTTACCTGTATATCGTCAAGAAACCGAAGACCGCTTATGAGATCGCGGAAAAGTACGGCTTTTCCAAGAAGCAGTACAAGGCACTGGACGAACTGCTTGACAGTCAGAACGCCGACTTGTGGCGGGAACTGCTCGGAGAACGACGCTGACGTCTTGAAAAAGACACAATTTTATGGTAAAATAAATCCGTATCTACGGCATCTATTCGGCTGTTCGGAAGACGAGCTTACCAAAATAGACAGGAGCCGCGCGGAGTAAGATTCCGTGCGGCTCCTTTTTCGTTGCTATGAAAAAACGATGAAAGAGAGGGCAATATGAAATACAAAGAATGGCTGTATGAATGGCTTGAAAATTACGTCCATCCGACAGCCAAAGACAAGACTTACAGACGCTATTCCGAAGTCGCCGAAAAACATCTGATGCCGGTACTCGGCGACAGGGAACTGACCGAAATCACCTTACAGGAGGTGCAATGGTTTGTGACGTCGGAACTTCAAAGCGGAAATCAGAAGACGGGCGGTGGTATGTCGCCAAGCTCGGTCAATCTGACAATATCCGTGATTCAGAACTCGATGCGAACAGCGAACACGCTCGGACTTGTTCCGACCTATGAACTTCACAAAATCAAACGCCCAAAGGTGAAAGAAAAGAAGGTCGAATGCTTCACGAAAGCAGAACAGAAGCAGATCGAACAAGCGGTGCTTGCCGACAACCGACCGAAAATGATCGGCGTTCTTCTTTGCCTTTACACCGGGCTACGGCTCGGCGAGGTGATGGCTCTTGAATGGAGTGATATAGACTTTCAAAAGGGCGAGCTTTCCGTCACGAAAGCGTGTCACGACACCACGAAGCCGGGTGGCGGGTTTGAGAGGATCACGGGAACGCCGAAGACGGATTCCTCGGTGCGAACAATCCCGATCCCGCGTCAAATACTTCCGCATTTGAAAGAAGCAAGGAAGCGGAACGGCTCAAAATTCGTGGTCGGCGACGGGGATAAGGTGCTTTCGCTTCGGTCGTATCAACTCAGTTTTGAGGGACTGATCAAACGCCTGAAAATCCCGCACCGTGGCTTCCATTCGCTCCGGCACACCTTTGCAACACGCGCACTTGAGTGTGGTATGGACGTGCGAACGCTCGCCGACATTCTCGGTCACGACAACCCGATGATCACGCTCAAACGCTACGCACACTCGATGGAAGAGCACAAAAAAGAAATGATGAACCGCGTAGGCAAGCTACTTTGATCCATCATCCAATATCATATTAGAGGAGTTGCTTTACTGACATTATACTCCAAAAGTGTGAATAAATCAAGATAGGAACGCTCGCTATCAAGGGTTTTTGACGGCGAATTTTTCTTTTTTCGGCTGTTCGGTGAAATATTCCTGTTCCATTCATCATCTAATATGATATTAGGTGATGAATGGAAGGAATGGATTTTCATCTAACAAAGCCGAAGATATTGCCGGGGAGCGTTTGCTTCTCGGCACTTTTT
>JAZUKN010000017.1:0-7035 GCA_045643285.1 Eubacteriales bacterium | reverse complement strand
GAAATTGCCTATTTGTTTACACTCACGAGAGGCACACGGATAGCGTAACCGATGTCGTCTTTTTTCAGTACGTCAATTGCATTGTATTCGGTTAACGTATGGCGCAAATCAGTTAGAAGTTGCGTAAGATAATTCTCGTTTTTTTTATACAAATATTGACTTGTTGTGCTGTCGCTCCACAGTTTTTCGCACAACTCACGAGTCGAAAGGCTCTGTCCGTTTTCTTGCACCAATAAGGTGAGAAGTTGTTCGGTTTTTTTGCGTTTGAAAAAGATCGGTTTTCCGGTGCGGTCAAAGATATTGGCACCGTTAGAGAGGTCAATCGTAAGAAGTGGTTCGATTTTTTGATATCGCTGTTTGAAACGATCGATCTCTCTTTGTACGTCGTGGCGGTCAATAGGCTTTATAAGATATCCGTCCACATGTATGCGACTGATTGCGTCAACGGCGTAATTGGCGTGTCCTGTGCAGAAAACAATTCCGCAATCGGGACGGATGGCACGAAGGCGTTCGGCGATGGTCAAGCCGTCCGTGGCGTGAAGTTCAATGTCGAGAAAGGCGAGGTCGAAGGGATGCTCAGTGGCGTAGTAGACCGCGGCATCTTCGTTCGTGAATTTCTCGGCTCGCTCGATATCCGGCGAAGCCGTCACTATTTTATAAAGCCAATCGAGCAGGATCGGCTCGTCGTCAACGCAAATTGCTATCATAATGTTCTCCTTTCGGTATTTTGATTTCGCAGAGGGTGCCACCCGTAACCTGTCTGCCGACCGTCAAGGTGCCGGAGCAAAGCAAGGCAAGGCGAGCTTTTGCGTTAGCAATACCGACGTGGCGACGTTTGTCGTTCGGGGGTTCACTGAAGCCAACGCCATCGTCGATAATACGGATCACGTAGTCGTTTTCATCTTCAAATGATTGGATTGTCAAGGTGCCGGAGGCGTCGGGACGCTTGGAAATGCCGTGACGCACGGCGTTTTCCACAAGTGGCTGAACCGTTAGCACAGGGAGAAGAAAATCGTCTTTTTTGATGTCGTATTCAATTTTCAGCCCTGCAAATCGAATTCGCTCGATGGCGAGATAGTTTCGGATATGTTCCAACTCTTTGGAAAACGGAATCATTTGATCTTCTGTCAGATCGGTATAATTATCCCGCAGATATTTGGCAAATTGAGAAGCAAGATCTCTTGCTTTTTCGGCGTCCGCGTCGCAAAGTGCCACAATCGAACTCATCGTGTTGGCGATGAAGTGCGGACTGATTTTCAGCATCATAGCGTTGGCGCGACTCTGTTCGAGTTCGCGTTCTCTTTGCAGATAGAGTCTTCCGCTTTCGAGATAGACGTTGAAAAACAATAGATAGAGAGGGATAAGGTATAAAAATACTCCGAAGGCGGAGAAAATATCGAGATAAAACTCGGTTTCCGGGAAGATGAAAGCGATCCCCCAGTTAAGCATCGGGAAAAGAGAATAGGACGAAAGGGTCAACTTGGTTTTTAGGTCGCATTTTGTCGTCATTGCCAAAACGAGATAGATAACGAACCACAAAAAAGTCAGATTAAAGAGCAGGTACGAATGCGTTACGAATTGACCGTTCTCGTCGACCGAGAAGCAAAATCCGGTAAAATGATTGATCAGCGTGATTACCGCATAAGCGCCGAAGAAAACGACATATATGATCGTGCAAACACGGTCGCCTAACAGATGATGATATTTCTGCTTTTGAAACAGATGAAACAAAATCCAGTACAAAGCGGAGAAAAGATATAACAACGTGTTGAGCAGCATAGAGAGTCGTGACATAGACGCCTTTCCGATACTTGCACTTGCGGGGAGAAGAGTCAACACCGTGAGAAAGAAGATACTAACCATACATTCAAAGATCTGTTTTTCCCGACGATTGAACGCAAAGCTGTTGATACAGAAAAACCAGAGCAGGATTGTGAACGAAAGCGTGAGAATTGAGAGGAAAAAGTTGACGGACTCTCTTGCATTGTGAAAATTTATGATTCCAATTGATGGAACGGAAAAAGCAGCAAATAGCGCAATCATTCCGAAAAAGATTGCGTATTCGACCTTAGCGACGGCGTGGCGTGTGGAATGTGCTTTTTTTTGCATGAGAGTTCCTCTTTTCGATATGTTTTTTATATTATAACATATTTCAAAGCGATTTGCAACCGGAAGAGAGGAGAGATATTTTGAATTTGTCGGTTTTTGTCGGGATGCTATTTGAGTGAATATGTGATACAATGTATAAAAATAGAATAATAGTGTGTCGGAATAATCTAAAAACCACAGGAGGTATTTCAAAGTATGGAAGAAAATTATTTTGGAAGGAGGTCGGTTTGTGAAAAATGATTTTTTATTGTCGGCTTTTTCTATAAGCTAAAACAAAAAGCATATAAAACAAAAGATAAAAAAAGAGGTAAAAACATGAAAAAGAAAGTTGTAAGTTTACTACTCGCAATACTGATGGTCTTATCGACTGTCACAGTTTTGCCGATCACTTCGTCGGCAGAGCCGGAATTGGTCAATTGCTCCGATTGCAACGGCACGGGCAAGTGCAAAGGGTGCCAAGGGAACAGCGTCCTCATGATAGGATGCGGCTTTTGCAACCACGACGGTAAATGCACCACCTGCGACGGTACCGGAAAGGTAGCGGCTCCCGCTCCCGCCGGCATCACCACATGGTCTGCTTTGCAGGAAGCCATCAACAACGCGCCCGGTGATGCAACGGCTTCGGCAACCGGAACGACGAACATCAAACTCACCGAAGATCTGACGGCACCCGCAGAGGGCGGTGCTACGATCACCATTCCTACGGGCAAGAATATCACCCTTGACCTTTGCGGTCACGTTCTGAATGCCAACGGCGGCAAGTTCAGCGTCTTCACGATCGCAAAGAGCGGTACGATGACTGTCGTCGACAGTGTTCCTACGACCGAGCACAAAGGCTATGTTGACGCAAACAATCTGTGGCATTGGGATGAAAGCGGCACGCATCAGTGCCAGTCCGGCGAAACCGCGAAGACCATCAATGGCGGTATCATCACCGGCAGTACGGCCACCAGCGGCGGGGCTTTCAAGGTCAAATCCGGATCTGTGCTGACGATGAACGGCGGTACTATCGCAGGAAATGCGGTGACCGGAGACGGCGGCGCTGTGGATGTCAGTGGCTCGTTCACGATGACCAACGGTGTGATCACCGGAAACAATGCCAAAAACGGCGGCGGCGTTAGCGTTTGGGATAGAGGCAGTGACTTTACGCTGACCGGAGGAGAGATCAAAGACAACACGGTGACCGATAGCGGCGGCGCTGTTTACAACTATATGGGTACGTTCACGATGACCAACGGTGTGATCGCCGGAAACAATGCCAAATACGGCGGCGGCGTGTATATGTGGGAAGCCAGCGGTTATCCCGCAACGTCCACGCTGACCGGAGGAGAGATCACCGGCAACACAGTATCCAAAAGCAGCAGCGGCGGCGGCGTATCGTTCTCCAATGGTACACTTTACCTCGGCGGCACGATTGTTATCCGGGGCAACAAAAATTCCGACGGCAGCGCAAACAATACCGATATTGTGGGTACTGCCAAGCTCGCCACGGGCGATAACGCCCCGAAGGACGGTATGTTTGTCGGTTTGCAATATGGCAGAGTTACCGGTGCGAAATCGGGACAGGAAAAGTACTTTTTCGCGGATGCGGCGGATAAGTATATCAAATACGGCAGTGGAAATATTTCCCTTGACACGATCGCAAGCGGCAGCAGCAAGATCACGGTTAACTCCGTCGGCGGAATAGTGTATCCCTCCGTACAGTCTGCGGCAAAAGGTACGAAGATCACTTTAGAGGTCATTCCCAATGATGGCTATAAAATTAAGAGCCTTAAATATAACGACGGCACCGATCACGATATCACTGCCGACCAAGACGGCAAGTATACCTTTACTATGCCTAAATGGGCAGTCACCGTTACGGCGGAGTTTGAGTTCAGCCCCTGGCCTGCTTTGCAAGATGCGATCAACGCCACGCCCGGGAACTTAACGAATCCGGCAACCGAAACGACGAACATCAAACTCACGCGGGATCTGACGGCACCCGCAACGGGCGGTGCTGCGATCACCATTCCCGAGGGCAAGAATATCACCCTTGACCTGAACGGTCACGTGCTCAATGCGGGCGGCAAATTCAGCGTCATCAAGGTTCGTGATGGTGCGCAGCTGACGGTCATCGACAGCAACCCCACGACCGAGCATTACTTCACGGTCGGCGACGACGGACTTTGGACACTCACGGACACCAAGACCGATAAGACGAAGACCGTCAAGGGCGGTGTCATCACCGGCGGCAGAGCAAGCAACGAAGGCGGCGGCGGCGTGTACATCGATAGCACAGACGCAAAATCCACCTTCACTATGAACGGCGGCACAGTCTGCGGCAATACGGCAAGATATGGCGGCGGCTTGTATGTCTACGGAGATGAGGCTCTTACCGACTTCAATATGAACGGCGGCACGATCTGCGGCAACACGGCATCTTATGGCGGCGGCATGTACATCTCCGGTAAGGACGCTAGCAATAACGTGGCCACCTTCAAAATGAACGGCGGCACGATCTGTGACAACACGGCAGAATATGGCGGCGGCGTATTGATTATTACTTACTCCTACGCTTATCTCGGTGGTACGGCTGTCATCAAGGATAATTACGCAGGTCAGAAAAAGAGCAACCTGGTTTTCTTTTATAGCCCTATGAACATCATTTGCATCGGAACCAAGACCGGATCAGCGGCAGGCAACGGCGTTCTCAAACCTACTGACGATATGAACGTCGGTGTGTCGATGGTGGAAACATATGAGACAGAAGATGGTAAGAGGGTATTCTATCCAACTTCCGGTCAAATACCGGCTCGAGGCATGACGACGGACGATCTGAAGTATCTCTTCTCCGACAGCACGGACTACTATCTGGATTTCTTCGACAGTGGCAAGCGATTAGATATCGGCGATTATTTTTATGTGAAGGATTATTCCTACGACATCACCGACGGCACGGCAAAGGATGCGAATGGCTCGATCACCGTGGCAAAAACTGCCATAAAGGGTGAAACCGTAACGATTACGGTCAATCCCGCGGACGGCCATCAGCTCAAATCCCTGAAATATAACGACGGCGAAGATCACACAATTACTGCCGATAAAGACGGCAAATATACCTTTACTATGCCCGACAAAGCCGTCACCGTTACGGCGGAGTTTGAGGCGACTCCCGCTATCACCGGTATCACCACCTGGTCCGGTTTGCAGGATGCAATCGACAAGACGCCCGGGAACTTATCGACCCCGGCGACCGGAACGACGACCATCAAGCTCACCGAAGATCTGACGGCACCCGCAACGGGCGGCGCGTCTATCACCATTCCCGAGGGCAAGAATATCACCCTTAACCTCAACGGTCACGTGCTCAATGCCAACGGTGGCAAGTTCAGCGTCATCAAGGTTTGTGATGGTGCGCAGCTGACGCTCATCGACAGCAACCCCACGACCGAGCATTACTTCACGGTCGGCGACGACGGACTTTGGACACTCACGGACACCAAGACCGATAAGACGAAGACCGTCAAGGGCGGTGTCATCACCGGCGGCAGAGCAAGCGACGGCGGCGGCGTGTTCATCGATACCACAGACGCAGAATCCACCTTCACTATGAACGGCGGCACAGTCTGCGGTAACACGGCGGCAACTTATGGCGGCGGCTTGTATCTCAGCGCAAACGATGCTGATATCACCTTCACTATGAACGGCGGCACGATCTGCGGCAACACGGCAGAATCTGGCGGCGGCGTGTTCAACGCCGGCAAGGTAACTATCGAGGCCACCTTCTATATGAACGGCGGCACGATCTGTGACAACACGGCAGAATATGGCGGCGGCGTATTGGTTATGGTTTCCTCCTCCGCTTATATCGGTGGTACGGCTGTCATCAAGGATAATTACGCAGGTCAGAAAGCGAGCAACCTGGTTATCGGTATTATGAAGAACACCATTTACATCGGAACCAAGACCGGATCGGAAGAAGGCAACGGTGTTCTCAAACCTGCCGACGGTATGGCCGTCGGTGTGACTCTGGTGGATTTTGATTACATAGATGAGAAGGGCGTATTCTATCCGCTTTCCGGTCAAATACCGGCTCGAGGTATGACGGCGGACGATCTGAAGTATTTCTTCTCCGACAGTGCGGACTACTATCTGGATTTCTTCGACAGTGGCAAGCTGAATGATTTCGGCGATTATTTCTATGTGAAGGATTATTCCTACGACATCACCGACGGCACGGCAAAGGATGCGAATGGCTCGATCACCGTGGCAAAAACTGCCATAAAGGGTGAAACCGTAACGATTACGGTCAATCCCGCGACGGGCTACAAGCTCAAATCGCTTAAATACAACGACGGCGAAGATCACACAATTACTGCCGATAAAGACGGCAAGTATACCTTTACTATGCCTGCAATGGCAGTCACCGTTACGGCGACGTTTGAAGATACAATACCGACAGAGATTTATAAACGTGTAGAATACATTGTTAATGGAAACGGTCAGTATATCAAAACCGGATACAAAGCCGGCGCAAACGTAACGGTTTCGACGGATATTATGATTACGGATTGGAAGAGCAGCAGTTACGGCGGGATAGTCGGTTCGAGAACGAGTAACCACGCAACGAACTCTTTCATTGTGTGCCGAGATGGTACAAAAAACAGTTTGCGTTCCGAGATCGGCAATAAAAATTACGGTTATCCGAATATCGGACTGAACCAACGCGCCACCCTGACGCTCTCCGGAAACAGCAGCTTTACCGGTACCGGTATCGAACTGTATCTGTTCGGAACCAACGAAAACGGCAAGTTGGAAACGACTTATGGCTCTGTTACCTATAGATTATATTCCTGCAAGATTACGGATGGTGACGAAGTTGTCAGAAACTTTGTCCCTGTTGTAAGAAAGGCAGACGGCGTTTTCGGCTTATACGATTTGACG
>JAZUKN010000016.1:0-2027 GCA_045643285.1 Eubacteriales bacterium | reverse complement strand
CATCGGCTCGTCGGGTTCTTTGATGCGTCTGCCTTGCTGACGGACCTTTTCGCGTTCCGGGGTGATGACAGCCCTCGCGCCGATGACGCCGGAGTGCTCACCTCTGTGGTTGCATACGCCTGCGTCCTGACGTGCGGTGATACAGCGTGCTTCGTGGGTGACGAGCGGATCGGGATTCATATCGATGAAATAGAGTCCCGTCTTGGCTCCCCAACCGCCGCCGTTTGCCGCGAGAGTTACGCTTGCTCCGTCCGTTCCGTAGATCCGCTGTCCCTGTCTGCCTGAAACGATCTGCCGAGGAGCTTTTCCATTGACTTCGGTGAGAGGAAATATTTTGCCGGACAGTCGCTGATCAAGATATCCGACAATATACACTCGCCGCCTTTGCTGTGGGACACCGTGATCGGCGCTGTTAAGCACACACCATTCCAGACTGTACCCCAGCTCATGAATCGCGGTAAGGATCGTTCGGAAAGTTTCCCCCTGGGCGTGATTGAGTAACCCCGGCACGTTTTCAAGGAGAAGATAAGAAGGTCGCTTGGCTTCAGCCAGTCGGACGATCTCATGAAACAAAGTGCCTCGCGTATCAGCGAAGCCAAGTCTTCTTCCGCTGACAGAAAACGGCTGGCAAGGAAAACCTGCGCAGATGAGGTCGATGTCGGGAAGTTCGGCGGGTTCGATTTTGGTTGCATCGTCACAAAAGTATTCACCTTCCGTTTCATAGAGAGCTCGGTAGGCTTTCTGCGCGTATCTGTCGATCTCGCACCAACCTACCGGCAAAAAAATATCGCCGGCATTTGTGAGTCCCGTTCGGAACCCGCCGATGCCGGCGAAAAGGTCGAGATATTTGATTCGGCTCATTCGAATTCCGGTCCCTCCGTCTGGTCTTCGCCGTTAACGGAGAGCAGAATATCGCTGATTTCCGTAGGACACTCGTCCCAATCGACATGGATGTCGTTTTCGTAGATAGGCGTGTAGTAGTAATCGTAAGGGATGAGAGAGCGCAGGAACGCTCTGTCCTCGGAGGGATACTCCACGCCGTTCTGTTCGAAGATGCCTCTGGGCGAGAAGAAGGTGGTACCCCAATGCTCACCGGAGGACTCGGTATCGATGCAGACGAGGGCGGGATAGATCAGTCCGTCGTTTGCGTTGATCAGCGCGGGGACCTGAAGCATCCCCATCTCTCTGTCGATCACATCGGAGCCGTATGCTTCAACGTAGGCGTTGTGAAGCTCCGCAAGGATACCGGCTGCATAGCTGTTGTCTTTTACCGCCTGTGCTTCGGCGAATTCCTTCCAGTTGATCTTCGGGATGACCTCGTGATTCACGGCGTTGATGAAATCGTTGTGCATCTTTTCGAGTTTTTCCTCGTAGATCTGTTCGGGCGTAAGCGTCTGGAAGGAATCCTCGCCGGGGATCAGCGAGAGACTTCTGCCGTTGTCCCATTTCATGAGGATATTGCCGATGTCATCGACACCGACAACGGTTCCTCTCGTGCCGCTCGGAATCTTCTGCGGATCGTCACCCATTTCGATGAGTTCGATTCTCATCCCGGGGTGGTAGATTTTCTTATACCGCTCTGCCATCCGGGCGGCTCTTTCCCATTCATTCATATTGATCACTCCATTTCATAGGGTTCGTCCTCAAAATTAGGACAGTAGCTCGTGTAGAACATCAGATCGAAATCCGAGAAAACGTCAACGTCCGAGACAATGTCCCGGTCGAGCGCGTCGACGATCTTGTCAAGCATCTCTTTGTCATCGGGGAGGGACACACCGAACAGTTCGTTGATATCTTCGAACTCGATGTGATAGTTTCCCGAGAGCGAGTGCTCGGTTCCGTAGTCGATGAGATATTCCGCGATGGTCTGTGCGTATCCGTCTTTGTCGAAATACGGCACAAGCGAAAGGAAGCCCGCGTCTCTGATTTCCTTATCGGTCATACAGCAGTCTTCGGAAAGCGCCTCGTAAAAATCGTATCCGTACAGAGACTCTCCGATAAAACAGCCGAGCCGTCCGACGAGATCT
>JAZUKN010000015.1:0-7123 GCA_045643285.1 Eubacteriales bacterium | reverse complement strand
CAAAAAACTTCTTCAAAACTTCTTTTCCGTATCCGATCGCACACCATATTACCGACGAGGTATCGTGATTCACCACGACCGTCATATATTTGTGTCCCTTTTTATAGCTCGTCTCGTCAATCCCGATATTGACAAGACCGTCAAAGCGGTTTTTGCTCTGTGATTCCAGATTTTTATATACACGATCACAGATTTCACCGACAGTATGCCATTCCACGCGCATCAACTCGGAGATAGCTTTCTTGGAGCTGTGAACACTTAACCATGCAGTTGTATCCTCAAAGTTGGAGCAGAAGCCGGAATGATGTCTCGCCCACGGAACGTATGCCGTTACGACACCATGGTCGGGGCACTTTACCCGATAGGATTCCGACAATATGTATGTCGGTGTCGAGCCGACATCAAGACATCTCCAACGACGCATTCCGCGTCCCTTGTCGTATCGCGGACACTTTTTCTGACAAATTCCGCAGCGGCATTGACTTTTTCTATCCGGATGTGCTATAATACTGATTGCACCGACCTGCTCTTTCATTTCTATGCTTTCGCATACGATCTGTTTCGTTCCGGTCAGTGCTTGGATAAGGTGTTTGTAACGCATTTGGATCCCTCGCTTAGAGTTTGGTGTGGTAACTTATATTCTAAACGATTTTTCCTTTGTGCGCTATACCTTATCCAATTTTTTTACCCACACTTGTTACCGAAGAACCTATGCTTTGCAGGTTTTGGCATAGCCAAAACCGAGCAAAGCTCTAACTGAATCGTGGGAGAACATTTTATCGGTTTAATACTTATTAGGGGGGAAGGCTTGCGAAGGTGCAGGGCGACCGCAAAGCCCTGCCGCTCAAAGAAGAAAGTATGTTAATGCACTTTGATGGTGCGAGGGCAGAAACTTGCGTGTCAGATGAAAAAGTGGGAAAACTTTTTATCGTTTTTCAACTATAGATTGTTGGGGTCTGCGAAGGTGCAGGGCGACCGCAAAGCCCTGCCGCTTAAAGCAGAAAGTATGTTAATGCACTTTGATGGTGCGAGGGTAGAAACTTGCGTGTCAGATGAAAAGTGGGAGAACTTTTTATCGGTTTAAGCAATAAATTTGTTGGGGTTGCGAAGGTGCAGGGCGATCGCAAAGCCCTGCCGCTTAAAGATGGAGGCAGGTTAAGCGGATTGCCGGTGCGAGGGTACTGCCTCGGTTGACAACAAAAGGCTGATTGAAAATATCACCGATATTTTGCCATCGCCGTGATCGCGGAGGAGATATCGGGGACAAACCACGTGTCCCCTCCGGAGGAGGAGACTCTCCCCGGATACGCATAGCTGACGACGGTGAAATCGCCGATTTTGAAGAGAAGATCGAGACGGTCGGTGAAGTCGGCAAAGCTCATGTTCGTCGTGATGCTGTTTTTGAAGGTCTTGAATAACTCCGGCGCGTTCGCGGCGGTCGTGAAGCTCGAAAGCTTCGTCATCATCGCGGACGCCATGTCCCGTAAAACCGTCATGCGCGAAATGTCGCGGTCTTCATAGCCCGCGTAGCGCAGGACCTGCAATGCCTTCCGCCCGGAAAGCCACTGGGAACCTTCTTTGAGGGAAATGACAAGACCGCTTTCGCCCTCGTCGGGGTCTTCATATTCCATATCGCACGGAACGCGGAAGGAAAGCCCGCCGAGACGGTCGATGATGGATTCCATCGCGGGAAGACTTGCCGCGGCGTAATAATCAATGGGAAATCCCGTCAGCGCGGTGATCTTGTCGCGGAAGAACGGCATTCCCTTGTTGATCAGTACGGAACCTAAATCGGTGTAAACGCCGTCGATCATTACCCGCGTGTTCCCGGAAAGCGCGGTCAGAACGAGACGGCGGTTCTCCTTGTCCACGCGCCCGACGAGGATCGCGTCCGCGGAGATATCGCGCTTCTGCTCGTAGGAGAGCGTCTTTTCAGCGTCCTTTCTCTGCGGACCGGAGAGCGCCGTGGTCAGATACGCATGGGTCGTATCGCCGTAATCGCTGAACACGGACGGCTGGTAGTCCAGCCCGATCAGAAGAAAATTGAAGGAATCCCCCTGAATGGTCGAGGATTCACTCCCGACGGGGTCGCCCTCAAAGGGATTGAACGGAACATCTTCCGGTTCCTCCGCCGTTTCCTCCGCAAAGGGATCGTCCTCAAAGCCGGAGGCAAGACTTTTCACCGCGAACGCCGCAAAGCAGTACGCGAGCGCGCCGAAGATCACCAGCGACACAAAAAACGTGATCGCAAAATTTCTCAAAGACGGAAGCATCAGCCCCACTCCTTTCCGCCGCCGCTGTTTCTTTTTCCTGTTCCGCTTCATTATACCAGAAAAAGAACGTCATTTCAATGGACAAGACGTGAACTTTTATGTATATTCGGATATTTTTTCAGCCGTCCTCCCGCCGATACTTCTGCGGGCGATGCGAAAAATATTTACATTTTATATATAGGGGAAGGTGGAAAAGGGAGGGGAAATGTGGTAGAATATTCGTCGGAAAGAGACAAAAAGCGACAGGAAAAGAGAAAAAGGAGGGATTTTTTGTGAGCCGGAAATTAAGAATCATTTACGGAATCGCGATCACGGCGGTGCTGTGCGCGATCGGTTTGCTGCTGCTTCTGTGGTCGAGCGCGGCGAAGACGGGGAACGAAACAGCGTCCGTGCCGATGCTGCCCGACGAGCCGGACAGGGAAACGATCCTTCTGAAACGCGACGGTCTGCTGACCGAACAGGTGACCGTCGACACAAGCGTCATCAGCGACGGCTTGAACGATATGGGCTTTCTCGTGACGGAGGAATATTACTTCACGGAGGTCACGAACGAGACAAAAAACAAGACCTTATTCGGCTTCGAGCTGCCGTTTACGGAATCCGCGTATATGATCAGCTACGACGGCTCCGTCTTTGCGGGCGTCGATTTTGAGAAAATCGGGATTTCCGCGGACGGGGACGAAAAGACCCTGACCGTCACCCTTCCCGGAGCGGAGATTCAAAGCGTGGAGATCGACTACGACAGCTTCACGCTGTATTCCGAAAAGAACGGACTGGGCAGCCGCATTTCCGTGACGGATTATAATGCTTCGATGAAGGAACTCGACGCGAACGCGCGGATCAAGGCGGTCGACCGCGGCGTTCTGACCCGCGCAGACGAAAACGCGCGGCGGCTCATTGAGAATTTCATCAAGAGCCTGCCCGGAACCGAGGACTATAAGATCGTTTTTGAGGTCTCCCAAAACGTGCGGTAACGAAAGAATGTATCCTATAATAATAGAATGTCTCCTATACATAATAAAAGGAAGGTGACCCCTGTCCATGCAGGATGAACGGAACCGCAATTTTCTGCCCTCGCATGAAGCTCCCCCGCACGACACGCCCCGCAATGGCGGGAAAAGCGTTTTTGAGCAGCTTCTGCCAAAGATTTTATTCGCGCTGCTGCTCGTATTTCTCGCGGTGCTCTCCTTTACGTTTTTAGCCGCCCGCGCCATGTCTCCCGAAACGCACGAGCGGACGATTGTGTCCATCGACGGGAAAAAAGACACCGTTATGACGCTGACCGCGTCCTCCACGCTCGCGTCGGCTCTGGTTTCCGCCATCCCGGACGATACGGCGACGCCGATCTCCGAGAAGCTTGCAGACCTGACACAGTATTTTCTGGTCGTGCTCTGCATCCTGTACGCGGAAAAATATCTGCTCACCCTGATCGGCGGCGCGGCGTTCAAGGTGCTCATACCGATTTCCTGTCTGCTCTTTGCCGTCGGCATTTTCCGCGGGGACAGACGCTTCGCGTGGAAACGCATCGCCGTGAAGCTTGCCGTCTGCGCGCTTCTGACCTATTTCGCCATTCCCGCGAGCGTCCGCGTTTCGGATATGATCTATGAAACCTACGAAACGTCGATCCAGGCAACGATCACCGCAGCGGAGGAGCTTTCCGATCAGGCGGAGCACCTTCACGGCGAGGACGAAAGCATCTGGAGCGCCATCACGGGCGCGGCGACGAGCTTAAAGGACAGCGCGTCGAAGATCCTCAACCGCTTCATCGAGGCGCTTGCCGTCATGATCGTCACGGCGTGCGTGATACCCGTGCTGGTGCTGCTCTTTTTCCTCTGGCTCATCCGGACGGCGACGGGCATCGTGCTTCCCGTTCCGGAGCCGATCCGCCGCAAACGCCGTCCCGGCGACGCCTTCCGCCGCGTGGAGGAGGTTACCGCTCCGTCGGAGAAGCAGCAATGATCTGCGAAAAAACAACGGATATCCCGATAAAAAACCCGGCGCGGGAAGACCCCGTGCCGGGCTTTGCTTGTTTTGCTCATTGGGAGGCAAGTATTAAATTGTCGGATTAACGGCGAGCCTTGCAGACATAAGCTGCCGCGCATACCATAACAATTGCCGCGCAGACGATGCCCGCGTCAGCGGTAACGGGAGCGGAGGCAATGGGAGCGTCAGTGGCTGCTTCAGCGGCTTCGGCGGCTGCTGCCGCTTCCGCTTCTGCCGCCGCTGCTGCTGCCGCGGCTTCCGCTTCTGCCTTTACAGCTTCAATGGTGGTATCGGAAAGGAGGCACTGACCGTAAACGGTGCAGTCCTGGGAAGCGGCGTCGACAGCGTCGGACCAGCCGAGGCAGACGGCACGGACGCCGTCGCCCATCGCGTCGTCATTGTACTGGAAGTCGATGGCAATGTAGGAGCCTGTACCGAAATTCACTTCGGCAAGGTCGATACAGACCTCGATCACATGCTGGCTGCCGAGCATACCGTAAGCGTAATCGAGAATGATTGCGTCGGTATATTCCAGACCGTTTTCCTCAAGGGTGAAGAATCTGATCTGATGCTTCGCGGCGGCAGTATCTTCCGCTTCGTTGTCGAACTGGAAGAACATTTCAAAAGAGTCACGGTTCCAGGGATCGTCCGCGATACCGGAGATCAGCTTGTCATCAACAATCATGAGGACATAGAGCTTATCAGAGCCGTTCCACAGAACGCGGGAATCCAGGACCGCGTAGTCGACGCCTGCGACCTTGCCGGCGTCGCCGAACCATGCGGATGCGTTTTCCTTAACGGTGTCTACATTGATAACGGGCGCGTAGGTCCATGCGTCATCAATCGCACCGTCGACCGTGACATTGCCGACATAGGCAGTGCAGGTCTTTCTGCCGTCAACAGCGGGAGCCGCGCTGACGCAGACAGTCATCATGCCGATCAGCATGAGAACCGCGAGAAGTAAAGAACCGGTTTTTTTCATTTTTTTTTTTGCATCTCCTGTCAGTTTTCTCCCAATGAAGCAAAACAAGAACTGACCGACCTCTCAAATGCCTGAATATCAAAATCGGTGAGAAGATTGGTACGATTCCTATCATAACACATCCGGACAAAAAAGTCAATGCTGTAAAAAATTAAAACGTATCCTTAATCAAACATCCCGGTTGACAGATACCTCTCTCCCGTGTCGGGGAGAAACGCGACGATCATTTTCCCGCGGTTTTCCGGACGGCGGGAAAGGACTTCCGCCGCGTGAAGCGCCGCACCGGAGGTGATGCCGACCAGCATCCCGTCGGACCGTGCCAGAAGCCGCGCCGCGCGGTACGCTTCCTCCGTCGTGACGGGAATGATCTCGTCATAGACCGTCGTGTCGTGGATTTCGGGAACAAAATTCGCGCCGATGCCCTGTAATCCGTGCGGTCCCGCATATCCCTTGGAAAGCAGCGGACTGTCCGCGGGTTCCACCGCGATCACACGCACGGAGGGATTTCTTTCCTTTAAATAACGCCCGACGCCCGTGATCGTGCCGCCGGTGCCGACGCCCGCGATAAAAATGTCGATCTGCCCGTCTGTGTCCTCCCACAGCTCGGGGCCCGTCGTCCTGTAATGCGCGGCGGGATTCGCGGGATTCACAAACTGTCCCGCGAGAATGCTGCCGGGGATCGCGGTGTGCAGCTCCTCCGCTTTCGCGATCGCTCCCGTCATGCCGTCTTTTCCGGGTGTCAGATAGATTTCCGCACCGTATGCCGCGAGCAGCCCGATGCGCTCTTTGCTCATCGTGTCGGGCATCGTGAGGATGGCGCGGTATCCCTTCGCGGCGGCAAGCGCAGCCAGACCGATGCCGGTGTTGCCGGAGGTCGGCTCGATCACTGTCCCGCCGGGAGAGAGCAGCCCGCGCGCTTCCGCGTCCGAAAGCATTTCGCGCGCGACACGGTCTTTCGCGCTGCCCGCGGGATTCTTCGCTTCCCATTTTCCGAGCAGCCGCGCGGGGGAAGAAACGGCTTTTTCATAGCCGGATAACTCGATCAGCGGCGTTTTTCCGATCAGCGCTTCAAAGGATTCATAGATTTTCATAGCAGTTCACGACCTTTCAAGTCCGATTTTACCATACAATATAAGGGTTTTCAAGTCCTTTGAAAATTATTTCAAAAAAATCAAAAAAATTTGAAAAAAGGTATTGACAAAACCGGAATAGTGTGGTATACTATGCAGGCACTCAGCGAGAGGGACACAGAAAAACCTCAAGCGGTGCACAATGGTCCTTGAAAATTGAACAACGATAAATTGTACGAAGCAAGAAACGAATAGTTTTTTAGTCTCGGACAATTCCTGAAGTTTATAAACTCTAAACAAGTAACAAAGAGCTAAATCATAGCTCGGTGAATGATTAGATCAACCGTAAGGTTGTTTTAATACCATTTTATCGAGAGTTTGATCCTGGCTCAGGATGAACGCTGGCGGCGTGCTTAACACATTCAAGTCGAACGGACAAGAGGGCTTCGGTTCTCTTGTTAGTGGCGGACGGGTGAGTAACGCGTGAATAACCTGCCTGTGTGTGGGGGATAACAGTTGGAAACGACTGCTAATACCGCATAACGTAGCGGAACCGCATGATTCTGCTACCAAAGATTTATTGCGCACAGATGGATTCGCGTCCGATTAGATAGTTGGCGGGGTAATAGCCCACCAAGTCGACGATCGGTAGCCGGACTGAGAGGTCGAACGGCCACATTGGAACTGAGAGACGGTCCAGACTCCTACGGGAGGCAGCAGTGGGGAATATTGGGCAATGGACGAAAGTCTGACCCAGCGACGCCGCGTGAGGGAAGAAGGTCTTCGGATTGTAAACCTTAGTCAACAGGGAAGAA
>JAZUKN010000014.1:0-107577 GCA_045643285.1 Eubacteriales bacterium | reverse complement strand
GCGTTTGAGCGTGTTATTCGGCTTGAAGTCCTTTGTTCCGCCTGCTGCATCGTATCCGTTGATGATACCGAGGTTAGCGGCTTTCAGAACATCTGCGTCTGTTGTATCGTTGAACTTCGCGTCGTTCTTTTCGGGAGCTTTGCCGTAAACTTTATCGAGAAGTGCGGAGAGGATCTTCGAGAGGTTGGCACGGGAGATACCGCTTGTGTAGTTATCCTGAAGTGCCTCCGGTACAAGACCTGCTTCGATCGCTTTCTTTACTTCAGCCTCTGCCCAAACGGACGGTGCGCCCTTGAGCGGTGTGGGATCCTCCGTCTGTACGGGTGTTGTTCCTTTGCCGTTTACAAGAACGAACGTGTTCGCCGTTGTTGTTTTCGTATTCTCGGATGCCGGAACGTATCTCGATGTATCGTTCGGAATAGAGAGCTTCGAGCCGTCGAAGAAGTTGCCCCACTCGAGCCAGCCGACATAATATTCTTCAGTATCCTGGTCGGAGCCGTCTATTCTGAGCATGGAGAACGAGAAGTTGTCGCCTGCCTTGAGAGATTCATTCTTTCTGTAGCCAAGTTCAACGGCGGGCATTGCAAACTTAGCGACAACAACGCCTCTTGCATCGTCGGCATAAATAGTGCTGTTGTCTTCAGCCACAATGGATGTCGACGGTGTTTCGTCGTCACTGCCGAATGTCACGCACCAGTCCCATTCCTCATATTCGTCATCGGTTTCCCAGCCCATCTGCTGACCGTTGCGCGCGGATACGTCAACGTTTCCGGGAACGATGACCATCTGGAAGCCGTCGCCCCACCAGAATCTGAAACCGCCGCGGATGTCAGGATCGGGAGAAACGAAGCAGAAGTAGAGCTTATCGTTTGTCCAGCATGCGTACATATCGAACGAAAGATCCTGCTTTACGACTCCGCCGTATCTTGCAACGTCCTTATACTGTGTGATGCCTGCGTTCGGCGAATTTTTGTCGATAGTGATGATTTTGTCTCCCCATGAAGCATCCGGGAAAGCGTTGTCCATGGACGGCGCAGTTTCGGCATACGGTATTTCGACTACAGTGCCGTACTGTGTTGCGGCGTTTGCAGTGATCATGAGCATTGACGCGAGCATCAGTGCCGAGAGAATAATTGATACGATTTTTTTCATTATGATTTCCTCCGTTTTTTCAGCATATCTGCTTATGATAATTATACTACGATTTTCGTTTTTTTCAATTCGCATTTTAACAAAAAATCCGCATTAAAATGTACAAAACACACAAAAAGCCGTTCTCACAAAGTAAAAACGGCTTTTTCAGATCTCATTTGAACAGTTTACCGAGGCGGTCATTTTTCTTTACGGCGACGGTCAGCAGAGTACCGAGAACACCGCACGACAGCACTTCTCCGAGTCCGACCGTGAGCGCGTAGTACGGGTACATTTCAAAACCGCCTATCCCCGAAAAAACGAACACGAGCGGCACTACTGCGGCATTTGAGAGGACAGTCGGCACGGGCGCGAGATACGGAAGGCGGCGCAAAAGCCGTGCAATTACCGCACCGATGAGCGTTGCGAAAGTGCCGAGGACTGCGTCGTACACCGTACCGCCGAAGATGAGGTTCGATACAAGGCATCCGACAGTCACACCGGGTACTGCGGCAGACGAGAACACGGGAAGCACGCACAGCGCCTCCGACAGTCTGAGCTGAATAACGCCCGACGACATCCCAAAGAGGGCGGAAACGGCAGTCAGCGCGACGTACAGTGCGGCGATAATACCGGCATAGGTCAGATATCTGATTTCTTTTGAGGTTTTCACTTGAATTTTCTCCGTAGTTTTTATTAGTGTGAGGATGGTCACGAACTCACATTATTGTGGGCAGGATCAGTTTTTGAGCGACTGCATCGGCGCGGGGATTCTTCCGCCTCGTTCGATGAATTTTTCGCTTGAGCGGTCAAGGTGGAGCGGCATAATGGGACCGGAGCCGAACAGTCCGCCGAACTCAAGCTCCTCTCCTGCCTCTTTGCCGATAGCCGGAATAACACGAACGGCTGTCGTCTTTGAGTTTACCATACCTATGGCGGCTTCGTCAGCGATTATAGCGGATATGGTCGACGGAGGCGTATCCCCGGGAATGACTATCATATCAAGTCCGACGGAGCAGACTGCGGTCATCGCTTCGAGCTTTTCGACAGTGAGATCGCCCGAACGCGCCGCGTCGATCATACCTGCGTCCTCGGATACGGGAATGAACGCGCCCGACAGTCCGCCGACGTGGGACGACGCCATGACTCCGCCTTTTTTGACTGCATCGTTGAGCAGTGCGAGAGCGGCTGTCGTTCCGTGTGCGCCGCAGATCTCGATGCCCATTTCTTCTATGATATGTGCGACGGAATCGCCTACAGCCGATGTCGGTGCAAGGGATAAGTCGACTATCCCGAACGGCACTCCAAGCGCATCCGACGCGGCTTTACCGACGAGCTGACCCATTCTGGTTATCTTGAACGCCGTTTTCTTTATCGTGTCGGCAACTTCGGTGAGGTCGCCGTCCTTGCATTTTGCGAGCGCGGAACGGACGGCACCCGGTCCCGATACGCCGACGTTTATTTCGCAGTCGGGTTCTCCGACTCCGTGGAACGCGCCTGCCATAAAGGGGTTGTCCTCCGGTGCGTTGCAGAGCGCGACGATTTTTGCCGCGCCCATGCAGTTCTTGTCCTTTGTAAGCGTCGCGGCGCGGAGGATCGTTTCGCCCATCATCCTCACGGCATCCATATTTATACCGGCTTTGGTCGACCCGACATTGACGGACGCACAAACGCGGTCTGTCTCCGCGAGTGCTTCGGGGATAGACGAAATAAGCTCTCTGTCCCCTGCGGCAAAGCCCTTCTGTACGAGCGCGGAATAACCGCCGATGTAGTTTACTCCGACGGCTTCTGCGGCTTTTTCAAGTGCCTTCGCGTACTTTACGGGATCGCCGCCCGATACAGCCGCAAGCATGGCTATCGGTGTGACGGAGACACGCTTGTTGATGATCGGGATGCCGTATTTTCGCTCGATAGCACAGCCCGTTTCGACGAGCCGTTCGGCTTTGCGGCAGATTTTATCGTACACCTTTTGAGCCGAGCGCAATATGTCGCTGTCGGCACAGTCGAGGAGCGAGATCCCCATTGTTATCGTTCGGATGTCGAGATTTTCGTCGTCGATCATCCGTATGGTTTCAAGAATATCAGATGTATTAAGCATGGTTTACTCCGTGAATGATCAGATGTGGTGCATTGAGTTGAAAATGTCCTCGTGCATGACGTGGATCTTCATGCCGATCTCGTCGCCGAGTGCGTATAGTCCGTTCTGCAGCACGGAAAAATCCGACGTGATATCGGAAATATCGAGAAGCATGACCATTGTGAAAAGGTCCTGCATGACGGACTGCGTCACGTCAATGATGTTCGCATTGTGCTCGGCACAGACCGCGCTGACTTTGGCGAGGATACCTACGGTGTCGCGTCCGACGACTGTTACTACTGCTTTCATAATATAACTCCTTTTTTTCTCACCGGAGGAACTTTTTTGAAAAAAAGTTCCTCCGAGTCTATTCAAAAAACTTTATAGAATGACGATTTTTGTTTTTGATGATTCCAAAAAAACTTTTTACAAAAAGTTTCTTTGGTCAGGGCTTGGGGTGAAACCCCGACAAAAACACGTTTTACTTCACGTCCGACGACTTTTCGAGCCGCTTTAAATAGAGCGTTCCGTCGTCGCGCTTGATTATCAGGGCGAAGTATTCGTCCGACACGTCGCCGTCGTCAGACGAAACATAAAATCTCACGCGGTATGTCTTGTCCGTCTCACCTATATAGACGATGCGCGGATAGAGCTTTCCGCTCTCCTGCATCACCGGCGTTATGTACGCGCCGACTTTGTCGAGGTACTCGAATCTCTCGCCGCTCTTGTGTGTGAGCTTCACACTTCCGCCGAAAACGCGGTACATCGTCGCTTCAAACTCGCCCTCGGGGATTATCTGCGTTATGTGGTACTGCGGATATTCGTCCTCCGCCTTCTTGATCAGCGCGGTGTTGCCCGAATACTTCGCGTATCCCGTGCGGAGCATATACGCCAGCACTTCGTCGCGGTAGTATTTTATCGCGTCGTTCATTCCGGTGAACGTGTCGAGAGTCGGCGAATCCGAGATCAGTATTCCGCACAGCTCGGAAAGCGTTCCGGCTATTTCTCCGTCGACGGGATGTGTGTCCGTTACCGTTTCGCTCATGTAGTCGTATGTGTCAAAACCGAGCTTGTCTATCAGCTTACACGATGTGAGCGACAACAGAAGCATTACGAGCGCGAGTGATAGTGTGATGATTCTTTTCATTTTGTCTCCGTGACCGCAGCTTTCACGTCCGCGTACATATAGAGCGAGCCGAGACAGAGAAGCGGTATCTTGTTCCTTTTTGCGTATGCGACTGCGGCCTTTACGCCGCCGTCTATCGTATCGTAAGCCCGTCCGCGCACACCGCAATCCGCAAATTCTTTTTCTACATCTGTAGAATTAAGCGAACGTGCATTCGACGGTGTTACGGTGAACACTCGCCTTGCGTATGGGGAGAGCATTTTTATCATCTTCGTGTGGTCTTTGTCAGCCATAACTCCCATGAGAAGCACGATCTTTCCGTCCGGTGCAAGCGGCGCGAGGTAGTGCGCGATGTTTTCGACTGCTCCTGCGATGCCCTGAGGATTGTGCGCGCCGTCGTAGACAACAAGCGGTTTTTCGCGCAGTATCTCGAATCTTGCGCTCCAGCGTGCGGCACGGAGTCCTCTTTCAACGGCTTCATCGGGTATGTCGATTCCCTCTCCGCGGAGAATTTCCACGGCGGTCAGCACATTCGCGGCGTTCTTCGTCTGATACAGTCCGAGCAGGTTTATCCTGTGCGCCCGTCCGTCGAACGTGAACGACGTTCCGCCGAGATCGGACGAAATATCGCCGAGTTTTTTGTAATCCGTGCGGAAGTAAGGCGACTTGTGGGCGGTAGCTTCGGATTTTATGACCTCTTCCGCACTGTCGTCCCCTTCTCCGAACAGCACGGGAACGCCGTTTTTGATTATTCCGGCTTTCTCCCACGCGATCTTCGCCGTAGTGTCGCCGAGCAGTACCGTGTGGTCGAGGTCAATGCCCGTGATTATCGACAGAACGGAAGTTTGTATTACATTTGTAGAATCAAATCTTCCCCCGAGACCGCATTCAAACACGACGTAGTCGCATCCGACGCGCTTGTAGTACTCAAGTCCGACGGCGGTGATAAGCTCAAATTCAGTCGGCTTGTCCTCCATCGTTTCGGCATAGTTTTTAACGTACTCCGTCACCTCTGCGAGATCGCTGTCGGGTATGTCGCGCCCGAGATAACGTATTCGCTCATTGAATCTTTCGACGAAAGGGGACGTAAACGTGCCGACCTTGTATCCGGCTTCGGTGAGGATCGACGAGAGCATTGATGCAGTAGAACCCTTGCCGTTCGTACCTGCTATATGGATGAATCGGAGAGAATCCTGCGGGTTTCTCATTTTTTCGCACAGCTCGGTTATGCGCGACAGCCCCGGTCTGCTTCCTCTCCATGAGATCGAATGGATGTATTCGAGTGCTTCTTTGTATGTCATTTTTTTGAGCCTTCTTCAATCGGATGACTTGTTTTTCTTCAACAGTTTTTCGGTTATTTTTTCAAATATCGGAATGAATATCAGCGTCAGCGGAAGCATTATCGCATATTCCGGCAGGCGCGTAACAAGCATGGCGGTGTAGTGCTTGTGAGTATAAAGCAGTGTGATGAACAGCGTGTTCACGCCGAGTCCGAGGACGATATTGTTTATCACGGCAGGCAGAACGACGCGGACGGGGTAACCGAGATTTCTGTGCGGCATGAACAGTCCCCACACGACTCCGATAAGTGCCGCCGTCACGGTAAAACCGGGGAAATACGCCCCCGTCGGAAAAAGCAGCGAGCCGACAATATCGCCGAGCGCACCGACGACACCGCCGCCGACAGGTCCGTACAGCATCGCGCCGACCGCGACAGGCACGAATCCGAACCCGATCTTCACGGTCAGCGTGTTTATCGCGCACAGCTTTTCAAGCACCACCTGCATGGCGACAAGCAGTGCGAGCGTCACAAGTGCTTTTATGTCAAACTTTCTTTTCAACTGAAAACGCCTCCTTATTCTTATCTCGTGCAACAATAAGGAGACGCCTCGTGTCCGTATTGCAACAGCGGGATGCGAAAATGCGACCGCGGAACTTAACGTCCTTCGTCCGACGGGCAACTCCCCGTCCCCTCGGCACTTCACGCCGCATTTCCTACTCTGTCTGAGTCTTTTGTTTGATTGATTTATATTCAGCCGCCGACGCTCTCAAGGAGCTTTTTGTTGAATTCCTCGGCGGTATTGTAGCCCATTTTCTTCTGTCTGTTGTTCATCGCGGCTATCTCAAGCACCACGGCAAGGTTTCTGCCGGGCTTTACGGGAATAGTCGTCGTCGGGATCTTCACGCCCATGATGTCGGTGTATTTGTCTTCGATCCCGATGTTTGCGTACATCTTGCCGTCGATCCACGGTTCGAGATTGATGACCATGTCGATTTTTTCTGTCTCTTTAACGGAACCCATACCGAAGAGGCGACGCACGTCCACGACTCCGATGCCGCGCAGCTCTATGTAGTATTTTATGATCTCCGGCGCACTGCCGACTATCGTTTTGTTTGATACTTTTCTCAGCTCGACTGCGTCGTCGGCGATGAAACGGTGTCCTCTTTTGATAAGCTCGATAGCCGTTTCGCTCTTGCCGATTCCGGAGTCGCCCGTGATGAACATTCCCTCGCCGTAGACTTCGACGAGAACGCCGTGACGGGTGATCTGCGGTGCGAGCTGGACGTGCAGGAAAGAAATAAGGGACGCCATGAAGTCGCTCGTGTTATCCTGCGTGAACATCACGGGAACTTCAAAGTATTCCGCAAGCTCAAGAAGCATCGGCTCGACTTCGTTTCCGTGAGTCACGACGACTGCGACGGGTGAAAGACGGAGGAAATCCGTCAGACGCTCGCGTCTCAGATCGGGGTCCATTTGTCTGAGCATCACGGTCTCGGCGTTTCCTATTATTTCGATGCGCTTCGGGTCAAAGCATTCCGTAAATCCCGCAAGCGGAAGTCCGGGACGGTTCACCTCCGCCGACGAGACCATGATCTTCTTCGGGTCTTCCGGCGTATAAAGCACTCTCAGTCCGCTTTCCTTTATGATTTTTTCAAGCTCAACGCTTGACGTATAGTTTTCGCTTACGGAATATTCATCCATATTTTCACCTTCAAGTTGTATGTTCGGCTGTCGCCTTCTGTACCATTATGGATTATATCACAACCGAAAGCGAAGTGCAATATGATTATGAAATAACTTTATGAAATATCGCGCCGCCGTGATTGACATTTCATCGGTTTTTATGTATAATTAAGGATGAAATATTATTTCCAGAGGACAATGCCCGATGAAAAAGATCGTATCAATATTATTGACAGCAGTGCTTCTCGCGTCCGCCGCTTTGCTTACTGGATGCGGAGACAGCAAAGCCATACTCGAAAGCTCAAAGGAAGACAAAACAGTCATCGGCTCGGTCGCGGGCTTAGACGTGCCGCTTGAGATATACAGATACGTTGCACTGAACTACAGGCGCGACTACGAAAACGGCGACGGCGGCGTATGGATAGGCGACGGAAGCGAAGAGCTGTACGAAAAGCTCAAAAAAGCCGTCGACGACACCGTTGTCGGAATGTATACGACTCTCGCCATGGCGAAGGATTACGGCATCGATCCCGACGACAGCTACTTTGTCGACACAACGGACACAAAAATGACGGAGATCTACAAGTCATACGGGAGCTACCGCACTTACGCCGACGAGATAGCGAAATACAACATGAACGACGCCGTATACCGCTTCATCGTCAGAGACGAACTGCTCGCCGAAGAAATACTTGTAAAGATGATCGAAAACGGCGAGATCGAGCGCTATTCCGACAGCTTCAGAGAAATCGCAGAGAGCGACACGTTCGTGAGGATAAAGCAGATACTCATTTCGTCGACGAACGGCAAATCGGACGAAGAAAACCTCTCGAAAATCAAGGAAGTACGCGCGAAACTCGATAAAGGCGAGGACTTTGATTCCCTCGTCGGCGAATACAACGAAGACATCTATATGTTCGGCAACAGCGACGGATATTACATCGCGCGCGGCTCGTTCTATCCGGAATTTGAAGACGCGGCGTTCTCGCTCTCCGTCGGCGAAACGAGCGACATCATAAAAACAGACGCCGGCTACTGCATCCTTATGCGGTGCGAAAAAGAGGACGCTTTCATTGAGAAAAACCTCACCGATATGTACGTCACTTACCGCGACGGGCTTTACAACCTCGCGCTTGAAGCGAAAAAACGCACGCTGTCTGTCGAATGGAACGAAAAAGCCGAAAAATACACGATTTTCAATCTTGATACAAAGAAATAACGGAGAAATATCTTGAGATATTACAAATCAAGGCGCAAATCAAGCGTCAACGTGAGAAAAATACTGTTCCGCGTGCTGTTCACGGTAATCGCCGCCGCAGTGATATTCGGCATAACCGTGGCAGTCGGCAAAGGACTGCAAAAAAAGGTCAGACGGGTCGAAGAAAATGAAGTCGAACTGCCGTCGGCAAGCGCAGGACTCCAGACCGAGCGGCGTATCGAAGAAAGTGCGATCTACGACGAGTATTCCCCGACGGTATTCGGCACTGCGATAAACGTCTCCGACTATCTCACGCCGGTAACTGACGAAGACGGCAAGGAATACATGAAAAACGTCGCCGAGGATGTGAAGACCATAGCGAAAGACTACGACACGCTCTCGATCCGTCTGACGGACCGTTCGGGCGCGCTCATATATCAGTCAGCCGCGATGTGCGATCTCACTCGGATGCCGCACGACGACGGCGACGAGAGCGAAGAGATCATCCGCGACGCACTCGCCGAGGCGAAGAAACATTCTCTCCGCACCTGCGCCGTCGTCACTCCCGTTCTCGGTGAGACGACTATTTCCGGTGCCGCGGCGATCGACAGCGCACTGATAACCGAGCTTAATGGAATGGGCTTTGACGAAGTGTTGTTCGATCTCACGGGAACGTTTTCGGACACCGTCGACTACGAAACGGCTAACCGCGTCAGGACATATCTCCACGAATGCTCGTCCATGTCGGAGGAAGCCTGCAAGCTCGGCGTGGTACTCTCGGGCGACGTTTTCCTCAACTCCGCGAACGCAAAGCAGATACAGGTCATCGCCAACGCCGCATCGTTTGTCGCGGTATGGTTCAACCTTGACGAAGTATACATCACGACGAACGCCTACAACATGATCTCCGATGCCGTAACTTCCCTGCTCGGTAACTTCAGCGTCTACAATATGCGCGTAGTGATCGACAGCCGCTTCACGCTGATCTCGGGTGCGGTGTATATAGCCTGCACTACCCACGGCGTGAACAACGTGATGTTCTCGTCGTACATCGAGCCGTCGGAGCTGACTTACGCCGATTTGCCGACAGCAGGCAAGGGCGGTGAGACAGCGGATGACGAAGACAGCACCGACAGCGCGGCAAAGGAAAACCCATACGCCACAACCAAAGACAATCCGTCGATAGGCGCACCTGAAAAGGACGTTATCCCCGATTTTTCTTCAGACAAAGGAGACGGAAACGGAGACGACATTTCTCCGAAGCCGTGGTACTGATATGCTCAAAAAAAGACTTCCGTATCTTATGTTTTCGGAAGACGGGACACTATGCGATTCGCACGGTGTCCTTTCGTTCTTCGGGGATGAGACGACTCCGGCTCTTCTCACGGAAAGATTTCTCCGCTCGCTGTACGGAGACCGTGAGGATTTCGTCTCGTTCTGCAAGAATGACGGCTCCGATCCCGTCCGCGTATACCGTCTGCGCTGTTTTACTGCACGCGGAGAGCTTGGCTTCGCGTTCTGCGAAAAGAACACGCTTGACGGCTGCACCGTGACCGCCGTTCACCTTGCGTCAAACCCTGCGCTGTTCTATCCGCTGATGTCTCCGCATCCGTCGGTCATCGACACATACCCGGCAGAGCTGTACAGAATGAAATACGCTTCTCTTTCGGGCGGCGCAACGCAGCTCAGTGCAGAAACTTTTTCGGCAGTTGAGCGAACGCCGTACCTCGCCGAAGCACTGCTCGCCAAGAATGCCTCCGCCGGATTCACTGACGTGTATCTGCTGACCGAATCCGTACTGAAACAGCTCTGCGGGACTTACTCCGGAACAAAGATCGAGTTCCCGTCTGCCGCAGGAAAAGACGGCAGTATGGTGCAAAACGGCATAGTCGGATTCGCACCCGAGGCATACACCGCACTGCTCACGCTTCTTTCCTCAATAGAGGCAAGCCTGTCATCAAGCCACCGCATAACAATCGGGATATCTCCGTATCACGGCGCGGCAGACGTCACGCTTACGACAGTCACGGACTGCCGCTGTGCCTCAACTCCGCTCGCCGGAATAAACTATCTCAGGCACTTCGGCGTAAATGAGTCGCTTATCCATATTTCGGGTACCGTCGCCGATATTTCGGGAACGGAGCTGACGCTGAGCTACGAGCGCAAGTCGGGCGTCTTGTCGGTGACAGTCGGACTCGGATACGATCTGCCGCCGAAGCCCGATTTCAAGTTCCGCGATCCGCTTGCGCTGACCGATACGATAGTCGGCGAAGCACTCATCCTCGCGGATTGTTAAGTATTATTTTCCCGACAGCAGAACGAGCGCGAGTATAAGCGTCTCGGCACTCACGCCGTCGCTTGCCGTCAGAAGCATGACGAGCAGGATGATAAGTTCTTCCCTGCCTATCCTCCCCGAAAGACTGCGGATCAGCTCCGTGAGCGCGTTCGTGTTCTCCTGCGGGACAGGCGCAAGGTTTTCCCGGGCGGTCTGTGTTTCCACTACTTCGGGAATGTCTTCGCTTTCTTCACGTCTCACGGCAGTCGGCTCGGTGTATTCCGGCTCGTGATGCTTGACGGTGGGCGAATCAAAAGCGTTCCCCACATATCCGGGCGGAGGAGAAAAACGTGCGCCGCCGTAGTAATTTCTCGAATACATCAGCCGTCCTCCTGTTCTTTGTTCAGCAGTTTTTCAATGCCGCCGATTCCGCCGAGCGATCCGACGATATCGCTGAGTTCCATGACGGACACGCATTTGTCGATTATCTCGCCTCTGTCTCGGGAAAGATATGGTTTGAGCGCGTGCATGAGCTTTTCTGCGCGTTTCTTGTCGTATTTTTCGCCCGATTTCGGCTTTTTGTCAGGCTTGCCGCCGTCATTTCCGCTTTTTTCGTCCGCATTTCCGATGAGCGGTGCGACGGTCTTCATCACCTCCGGCAGTTTCGAGAGGATTTCCTCCTCCGATACGGCAGGAGAACCGTTCTGCCCTCTCAGCTCGTTTACCATTCCGGCAAACTCCGGATTCGACACTATTTTTGAAATAATTGATGAAATATCTCCGTTTTCCATAGTTTAACCCCCGTTCTTGTAGATTTCGGCAAGAGTCGATATGCGCGAAAGGTCTTCGTCCGTCAGTCGGGACAGCACGGCGCGTATCTTCCCGGCAGTCTTTTCGTTCACCGAATCCGACGGCAGTCCCACGCTTACGACGAGCGTTTTCAGCACCGCAGTCAGCCGAGCACCGTCGAGTGAGACGATACCGTCAAGCATTTTTCTGCTTATCATTTTTCCCTCCGGAATCATTCGTATCACTGAATATTATATTCGCCGTCACGGTTTCTGACACATCGGACGGCATCGAAAGGATTATTATGAGATTTCTTGTTTTCTCCGATTCGCACGGACACGCCGAAAGGATCAGACGCGCAGTCCGCACACAGCTTTCCGTCGGGAAGATCGACCGCATTTTCTTCCTCGGCGACGGCATACACGATTTTCTGTCGGTTTCAAACGAGTTCCCGACCGTTCCCGTAAGCTATGTTTACGGCAACTGCGACGACGCATTCACAACACCCGAAGAGCGCGAGAACAAGGTCTGGGAAGAAACGGTGACAGCAGGAGGCGTGACGTTTCTCTTGATGCACGGGCACAAGTACGGCGTGAAAAACGGACCGGACGACGCGGCGTTCCGTGCAGTCGAAGTGGGCGCGGACATAGTTCTGTACGGTCACACGCACCGCGCCGAGGACACGACAGTTGAGATAGGCGAAAAAACGGTGCGGCTGATAAATCCCGGGGCAGTCTGCGGCTTTTCACCGTCGTACGCACTGCTCGAAACAGTCGGAAGAGAAGTGATCTGCGGCTTTGGAGAAGCGTGACTTGAGGTAAGCGGTGGACAGAGCGAACAAAAGTCTTGCATTCACTTTGTGACAAAGGGGAGTCCGCTGAAAGAAAAATGAATAATGAAGAATGAAGAAAGAAGAATTAGACAGAGCGAACAAAAATCTTGCAGTTACTTTGTGACAAAGGGGAGTCCAGAGGGGGAATTGACGCCAGTCCTTCCCCCTTTGGTCGTGTGCATTCATAAGGAGTCCGCGAAAGCACTCCTTATGAACCGTTCGTCAGGACAAAAAATGAAATCGAAAACGTCCCCGACGTTTTCTACCTTTTGCCGATATAAAGTGTGTGCAGATCGTCCGGCGGCAGGAGCAACGCGTATACATACGCACTGCCCTACAGTAAAAAGGGGCGTATCACGCGAAGCCGTGGGATTTGTGCAAGTTAAAGAAAAGTGAAGTTTGCGCTGCGCGCAAGTTTAACACCCGAAAACCCTTGACAAACCCTCACGTACGTGATAAAATATATGTCAGTTCAGTTTTTTCAATAAAAATCAAAGCCTTGACGGAAAGAGTAGGCGCGGCGTTCGGCAAAGAGAGACGGCACTATGGTGAGAGCCGGAGCGACAAAGCGCACGAAAATCACTCCTGAGCTTCACGGTGAACGCGATTTCGCCTCAGCCGTTGACGGATTCCGACCGTTACAGCGGAAACGTATCGTAGGTGCGAGTGGTATAGCAGTAAATCTGTCCCGGACTGTCGGGACTTTTTTGTTTTTCAGGGTATAATAAAAATTATATAAATCAATCGGAGGAAGTATGTACAAGAAAGTCAGCACAAACATGAATTTCGTCGACCGCGAACGCGAGACGCTCGAATTCTGGAAACAAAACGACATCTTCAAAAAACAGCTCGCCGAGAGCGCAGGACGTCCCACATATACGTTCTACGACGGACCGCCGACAGCTAACGGCAAGCCGCACATCGGTCACGTCCTTACGCGAGTCATCAAGGATATGATCCCGCGTTACCACTGGATGAAGGGACAGGACGTTCCGCGTAAAGCAGGCTGGGACACGCACGGTCTGCCCGTAGAGATCGAAGTCGAAAAGAAACTCGGACTCGACGGCAAGGATCAGATCGAGCAGTACGGTCTTGAGCCGTTCATCAACCAGTGCAAGGAATCCGTATGGAAGTACAAGGGAATGTGGGAGGACTTCTCCGGCACAGTAGGCTTCTGGGCTGATATGGAGCATCCCTACGTCACATACGACAACAGCTATATCGAATCCGAGTGGTGGGCGCTCAAGGAGATCTGGAACAAAGGACTGCTCTACAAGGGCTTCAAGATCGTTCCGTACTGTCCTCGCTGCGGTACTCCCCTCTCCGCACAGGAAGTTGCACAGGGCTACAAGACCGTAAAAGAACGCTCGGCAGTCGTCCGCTTCAAGAAAAAAGGCGAAGACGTATACTTCCTCGCATGGACGACGACGCCGTGGACGCTTCCGTCAAACCTCGCGCTCTGCGTCAACCCCGATGAGACTTACGCAAAGGTCAACGCCGCCGACGGATACACATATATCATGGCGAAAGCTCTGCTCGACACAGTCCTCGGCAAGCTGAAAACGGACGACGCTCCGGCTTATGAAATAGTCGAAGAATACAAGGGCAAGGAGCTTGAATACGCCGAATACGAGCCGCTTTATGAATGTGCAGGCAACGCGGCAAAGGCGCAGAACAAGAAAGCTCACTTCGTCACCTGCGACAACTACGTCACAATGGACGACGGTACCGGTATCGTTCACATGGCTCCCGCATTCGGTGAAGATGACAACCGCGTCTGCACGAAATACGGTCTGCCGTTCGTTCAGTTCGTCGACTCCAAGGGCAACATGACTGCCGACACACCGTACGCCGGAAAGTTCGTCAAGGAAGCCGATCCGTTCGTCCTCGATGACCTCAAGAAGCAGGGCAAGCTCTTCGACGCACCGAAATTCGAGCACGAATATCCGCACTGCTGGAGATGCGACACTCCGCTCATCTACTACGCGCGCGAATCGTGGTACATCCGCGAAACGGCAGTCCGCGACAACCTCATAAAGAACAACAACACCGTAAACTGGATCCCCGAATCCATCGGCAAGGGACGCTTCGGCAACTGGCTCGAAAACATCCAGGACTGGGCTATCTCCCGTAACCGCTATTGGGGTACTCCGCTCAACATTTGGCAGTGCCAGTGCGGTCACTTCCATTCCGTCGGCTCTGTTGCAGAACTGAAAGAAATGTCCTCGAACTGCCCTGACGAGATCGAGCTTCACCGCCCCTACATCGACGCAGTGACGATCAAATGCCCGAAGTGCGGCGGCGAGATGCACCGCGTTCCCGAAGTCCTAGACTGCTGGTTCGACTCCGGCTCGATGCCGTTTGCACAGCACCACTATCCGTTCGAGAACAAGGATCTCTTTGAAGCGCAGTTCCCGGCAGACTTCATCTCCGAAGCCGTAGACCAGACGCGCGGTTGGTTTCATTCTCTCATGGCGATCTCCACGCTTCTCTTTGACAAGGCACCTTACAAGAACGTCATCGTTCTCGGTCACGTTCAGGACGAAAACGGTCAGAAAATGTCGAAATCGAAGGGCAACGCTGTTGACCCGTTCGACGCGCTGAACACATACGGCGCAGATGCTATCCGTTGGTACTTCTACACGAACTCCGCTCCGTGGCTGCCGTCCCGTTTCTCCGGAAAGGCAGTAAAGGAAGGTCAGGCGAAATTCCTCGGCACGCTCTGGAACACTTATGCGTTCTACGTTCTCTACGCCGAGATCGACTCGTTCGATCCGACAAAGTACGAGCTTAAAAAATGCGCTCTGTCCGTAATGGACAAATATATCCTCTCCGTCCTCAATTCAACTATCGGCGCGGTCGACGACAACCTCTCACACTACCGCATCCCCGAAGCCGCACGCGCACTTGCGGAATTTGTTGACGAGCTCTCAAACTGGTACGTCCGCCGCTCTCGTGAACGCTACTGGGTAACCGATATGACGGACGACAAGATCGCGGCTTATATGACGCTCTACACCTGCCTCGTCACGATTTCAAAAGTGGCGGCTCCGATGATCCCGTTCATGGCAGACGATATCTACCGCAACCTCGTAGGCTCCGTCGACAGGACAGCGCCGGTGTCCGTACATCTCTGCACATTTCCCGAAGCCGATCTTTCGATGATCGACAAAAATCTCGAAGACAGCATGAAGACAGTCGTCGATATAGTAGTCCTCGGACGTGCCGCACGCAACGGCGCAAACCTCAAGACACGTCAGCCGCTCGCGTCGATGTCCGTCAACTGCCAGGCAAAGCTCGATTCGTTCTATTCCGATATAATCCGCGACGAGCTGAACGTTAAAGAAGTCCGCTTCGTCGACGATATGTCCGCGCTTTCGTCCTATTCGTTCAAGCCGAACCTCAAGACAGTCGGTCCGAAGTACGGAAAGCTCCTCGGAGGCATCCGTGCGACGCTCCAGGCGGACGACTTCGACGGCAACGCCGCCATGGATGAGCTGAAATCGACAGGTGCCGTTCATCTCACGATAGACGGAAACGAGATCGCGCTCGAAGAAGGCGACCTGCTCATCGAAGTAAAGCAGAAAGAGGGATATTTCTCCGTCGCCGACAACGGCATCGCAGTTGCGCTTGACACGAATCTTACAGACGAGCTTATCGCCGAGGGATTTGTGCGCGAAGTGATCTCGAAAGTCCAGCAGATGAGAAAAGAGGGCGACGAAAGCCATTCGTTCGTTGTGACGGATCACATCAAGGTCGCAATCAGCGGAAGCGAAAAGGTGATCGGATACGTCAAGGCAGACGAGAAGACGTTCTGCACAGCCGTACTGTGTGACGAGCTTGTACAGTCGCTCGTCGGATGCACCAAGGATTGGAGCATCAACGGAGAAGACGTGACGATCATGATAGAAAAAGCATAAACTTAACGAAAAAACCGTGGGTGAAGAAAAAACTTGCACCCACGGTTTATCTTTCACTTTTTTCTTTATTGAAGAAAACTAAGGAAGAAAACACTTCGTGTTTTCAAATTGATTACCACTACGCGTGGGGCGCACAAAGAGTCCTTTCGCGGACTCTTTGTGAATTCACACGACTTAGGGGG
The DNA here is from genome assembly GCA_045643285.1 of Eubacteriales bacterium. Lineage (GTDB taxonomy): Bacteria > Bacillota > Clostridia > Oscillospirales > CAG-272 > UMGS1696. Next base: position 91,082 of record JAZUKN010000014.1, on the reverse strand, counting down.
AAGGTCGCTCCGCTCTATTCCCCCTAAGAACCCCTTTGTTGCAGAGTGAATGCAAGACTTATGCTCATCTTATCATTTATTAACGACTACGTTTTACTTTGTAATGAGCGGCAGCGCGCTATTATTAACGATCTAAATCTTCGATAACGTCGCAGTCGCTTTGTAACAAAGGGAGTCCAGAGGGGAATAGGACGAAGTCCCTTCCCCTTTGGTCGTGTGGATTCATAAGGAGTCCGCGAAAGGACTCCTTATGGACCGTCCGTCAGGACAAAATAATGAAATTGAAAACGACGTAAGTCGTTTTCTTCCTTTTGCCGATATAAAGAAAGCTCACGCTCGTTCGACTGGAGACCGATGGTCTCCCCTACGGTTGAAAGGTGTGGTATAGCGCGTAGCCGTGTGTTTCGCGCAAAGCCGTGCAGTTTGTGCAAATTCGCGTGACTGCGCACGCACCGCGTCCAACTTGTTGTTCAACATGACAGAAAAAAATATTGCAAATCTATTGATTTAATCCTTGTAATTTGGTATAATATCTGTATGAACAGAGGTGTGCCTGTGTATGCCGCCTCGCTGACAGAAATTATTATCAAATTATTCGGAGTGAAAAATATGATTACACGCGACGTTACAATAAAGAACAGTGTCGGTCTCCACGCACGTCCGGCTACTTTCTTCATTCAGAAGGCAAATTCCTTCAAAAGCTCCATCTGGGTCGAAAAAGACGACCGCAGAGTAAACGCAAAATCTCTGCTCGGCGTTCTCTCCCTCGGCATCATCAAGGGTATGAGCATCACGCTTATCGCTGACGGCGACGACGAAAGCGAAGCACTTGAAGGTCTTGCAACCCTCATCGACAGCGGCTTTGCTGAATAAGACAACAATATAGAATAAAAGCCAGAATCCGAGCGGGGGTATCACAGTTTACCCTCGCTTCGTTTTTTACGGGTGCTTTATGGAAGAATTATCGAAGAATATCGTATATCTGCGCGAAAAAGCGGCAGCACTTCCTCGCTCTCCGGGCGTTTATATCATGGAAAACGAGAGCGGAAAAGTCATCTACGTCGGCAAGTCGCGCTCGCTCAGAGACAGAGTTTCGCAGTATTTTCACGGCTCGCACAACGCGAAAACCGCGAAAATGGCGGCGAACGTACACGATTTCCGATTCGTCAACTGCGACACCGAAATGGAAGCCCTCGCGCTCGAAAACAGCCTCATAAAGCAATACACGCCGAAATACAACATCAAGCTCAAGGATGCAAAATCGTACCCGTATATCAAAATCAACGTCAAAGCCGAATATCCGCGCATCACGATGACGAGAAAAAGAGTGCCGGACGGCTCGCTCTACTTTGGTCCGTATTCGTCAACGTCTACGGTCTTCACCGCGATCAACGAGATCGAACGAACGCTCGGCATACCGTCGTGCAAACGCGAATTTCCCGAAGAGATCGGCAAAGAGCGGCCGTGCGTATACTACCAGATCGGGCGATGTATGGGACCGTGTACGGGAAAGGTCACGCCCGAAGAATACCGCGACGCTATCGACCGTGCAGCTGACATTCTCCGCGGCGGCACACGGGACGTTATCGTCTCGCTCGGCGAAAAAATGAGGCGCGCATCCGATGCGCTCGAATTTGAGGAAGCCGCAAAGTACCGCGACGCTATCGACAGCATAAAACGGCTCGGCGAGCGTCAAAAGGCAGTCGGCTCTCCCGACGTTGAGTGCGACGTCATCGGTCTGCACCTCACCCACTACAGCGACGACAGCGTGAAGTTCCGCGACTGTGCCACGGTCTTCTACATTCGCTCGGGCTACATCGCCGACAGCGAACATTTTCTCTTCGGCGGCGACGAGATCACACCTTACACCGAACAGACGGACGACGGAGACGACGGAGACACACCGCTCGGCGCGTTCATCATGTCGCTTTATCAGTCGCGTGAATATATCCCGTCGGAGATACTGCTCTCGTTCGAGATACCCGAACACGACAGGCTCCTGCTCGCCGATTATCTCACAGAAAGAGCCGGACACCGCGTATATCTGAAAACTCCGAAGAAAGGCGCGTCCCGTTATCTCTGCGATATGGCGGTGACGGATGCGGCTCACCACTCCGAAAACTCCGCAAAGCGCGAAAAGGACGACGAAAGAACCCTTGTGAACCTTGCGTCCCTGCTCTCGCTCGAAGTCCTGCCGGAGCGGATCGAAGCGTACGATATTTCTAACCTCGGCGACGAGCATATCACCTGCGGAATGGTCGTTGCGGTAGGCGGAAAGATGAAAAAAAGCGAATACCGCACGTTCGGCATCCGCTCGACTGACGGGCAGGACGACTACGCCGCGATGACGGAAGCCGTTTCACGTCGGCTCGATCACATCGGTGTTGAGGGCGACTCAATGGCGGTGTACCCCGATCTGCTGCTTCTCGACGGCGGCAAAGGACACGTCTCCGTAATAAAAGCACTGCTCGCCGAAAAAGGATACGACATTCCGGTGTTCGGCATGGTAAAGGACGAGCATCACAAGACGCGCACTCTGACCGACGGTGAACAGGAGATAAACATCGCGCGTCACGCCGACGTTTTCCGACTGATATACGGCATACAGGAGGAAGTCCACCGCTATTCCGTCGGGCGTATGACGGGAGCAAAGCGCAAGACTCTTCGCCACTCCACGCTCGAAAAAATACCGGGCATCGGTCCGACAAAGGCAAAAGCACTGCTCGCACATTTCGGTTCTCTTACGGCAGTAAAGAACGCCGACCTTGCATCTCTCGGTTTCACGAAAGGGATAACGGAGCCGGACGCGCGTGCGGTATACGAATATTTCAGAAACAACGAAAATAAACCCGACACAAAGAAAGGTTAATTTATGAGAGTTATTACAGGAAGCGCAAGAGGCACAAAGCTCGATGCACTCGAAGGAGAAATCACCCGTCCGACGACTGACAAGGTAAAAGAAGCGGTCTTTTCGATGATACAGTTCGACATCGAGGGACGCGCCGTTCTCGATCTTTTCGCCGGAAGCGGTCAGCTCGCACTTGAAGCACTGTCCCGCGGTGCGGCAAGAGCTACGCTCATCGACCAGTCGCGCGACGCCGTTGCGATCATCACAGCAAACGCAAAGAAGACGCATCTTTACGAAAAATGCCGCATTTCCGCCGCAGACTACACCTCGTTCATCAGAGGCGCCGCCGGACGCGACAAATACGACATCGTTTTCCTTGATCCGCCGTACAACACGGGACTGCTCACGTCGTCCCTCAAAGCCATTTCGACGGCTGATATTTTAAGCGTCGGCGCGGTCATCGTATGCGAATCCGACTGCGAGATACCCGTTAAGGCAAAACGCGCGAGAAAAGACGAAGAACTGAATCACGAAATGATTCTGAAAGACGTTTTCGGCGGCAGCGAGGAGCTTGAAGACAAGTTTACCGTTCTCAAATCCGCGCTCTACGGCAGAACGAGAATAACTTTGCTCTCTGCAAAGGTCGAAGAATGAATCCCTTGCCGCATCAAGTGGCAGAAAGGATAATTCCAGCTATGAAAAAAGCGATAATCACGGGCAGTTTCGACCCCGTCACCGCAGGACACGCAGATCATATACGCCGTGCCTCAGAGATTTTTGACGAGGTTTTTGTCGTCATTCTCTCGAACGGCGAAAAGTCGGGCGGTATGTTTTCGGCAGAAGAGCGGCTCGCACTCTGTGAAAAGGCAGTCGAAAAAATGAGCAACGTCTCCGTTATACAGTGGTACGGTCTTGCATCGGAAGCTGCTCACTCCGTCGGTGCAAAGTACATAGTCCGCGGCGCGAGAAATGCGTCCGATTTCGACTACGAAAACGATCTTGCGGCGATAATGAAGCGGTTTGACGGCGAGCTTGAAACAGTGATCCTGCCGTCCTCTCCGTCCCTTTCGATGATCTCGTCGACTTACGTCCGCGAGCTGATAAAATACGGCTGTGATCTCACGGATTCCGTGCCTGACGGCTGTGCGGAGATGATAAAAACATTCAAAGAGGGCAAAAAATGAACAATACAGTAAAAATCGGCTCGTCCGTCTGCCCTGTCATGAGAGTCGGCGCAGTCGTTGTCGGAAGCGGCGCGGCGGCTTTTTCGGCGGCTCTCGCACTCGAAAACGACAAGGATTACATGGGCGGCGTTCTGCTCGTCACCGAAGGCATGAACATGGGAACGTCGCGCAACACAGGCTCCGACAAACAGACGTACTACAAGCTCTCGACGGCGGTGAACATTCCCGACAGCGCGAGGAAAATGGCGGAGGACTACTTCGCGTGCGGCTCGATGCACGGCGATCTTGCCATTACCGAAGCGGCAGGCTCTCTCCGCGTTTTTTTCCGTCTCGTTTCGCTCGGCGTGCCGTTTCCGCATGACAGATTCGGCGAATACACCGGCTACAGAACAGACCACGACGAATATATGCGCGCGACCTCGTGCGGTCCGCTGACCTCAAAATATATGACAGAGGCACTCGAAAGAGCCGCGCGTTCTTCATCTGTGCCGATGCTCGACGGCTACCGCGCAGTCGAAGTCCTCAAAAAAGACGGCAGAGCGTGCGGAATCGTGTGCATCTCCGACAGCGCAGTGACGGACGACAACAAAGCCGGGCTGTGCGTCATACTCGCCGGTGCGGTGATCTGGGCGACAGGCGGACCGTCTGCGGTCTACACCTGCTCTGTTTATCCCGAAAGTCAGAACTGCTCGCTCGGCGCACCTCTTATGGCAGGCGCAACGGCGGCTAATCTTACAGAATCACAGTACGGCATCGCGTCGCTGAAATTCCGCTGGAATCTGTCCGGCTCGTATCAGCAGGTCATTCCGCGTTACGTCTCGGTAGACAAAAACGGCGTTGAGCGCGAATTTCTCTCAGACACTTTCGGAGCAGATCAACTCTGCCACGCGATATTCTCAAAGGGCTACGAATGGCCGTTCGATCCCGACAAGCTGACAAAAAACAGCCGCTCTTCCCTCGTCGATATGGCGGTCTACGCCGAAGTACAGCGCGGCAGACGGGTGTATATGGATTTCAGACGGAATCCCTCCACGATAGAGCGCGGCGGACTGAACGAATCCACCGTCGGCAAAACGGCTTATGAATATCTCAAAAACTGCTCGTCTCTCGGAGAAACACCGATAATCCGCCTCCGTCAGATGAACGAAAAGGCGTACAAACTATACCTCGATCACGGAATAGATCTGGAGCGCGAAATGCTTGAAATAAGCGTGTGCGCTCAGCATCTCAACGGCGGTCTTGAGGTGTCGGCTTGGTACGAAAATCCCTCTCTTCCCGGATTCTACCCTGTCGGCGAATGTGCAGGCGTGTTCGGCATCAAGCGTCCGGGCGGCTCTGCGCTCAATTCCACGCAGGTCGGCTCGCTCCGTGCGGCTGAAAAGGTCGCGGCGATGAAAGTCCCTGCACCCGAAACGGCAGACGGACTCGATTCTTCCCTTTCATTTGCCGAAAAAGTCGCTTCTCTTCTCTCGGAGGACGAAAACGCATCGGACGCGGCTGAAATCATAGAAGAACGAAAAAAAGGCGGCAGGCGCTACGACGAATGTGCGGCGTTCATCAGAGATCGCGAAAAAATCGGGCGACTTAAACGGGATATAGGAGAAGAAATACGCACGTTCTTCTCGGAAAATCGCGCGAAGGATCAACGTGCGCTCGTTGAACTGATGATAAACTATGACACGCTCGTCACTCGGTACGTTATGCTCTCGTCAATAGAGGCATACATCGACGACGGCGGACTCTCGCGCGGCTCTTACCTCATCACAGACGGCGGAAAAGTGCCGGAGAACGTTGAGACGGACACCGCGCACCGCTCGAAGGTACTCGTCACCGCATACGACGCATCGGAAATATCGGCATCCGTCCGCTTTGATCCCGTCCGTCCGATACCCGAGACTGACAACTGGTTCGAGACTGTATACAATGCGTTCGGCAAAAAAGAAATGTACGAATAATAAAAATGAAAGTCGGCTGTGCTGTCGGCTTTCTTTTTTCGATGAAAGCAGTGTAAATATTTGACTTTTTATCAAAAAAGGTCTATAATTATATAATAATTACGTAATAAAAGTCCGGAGGCAAAGCACAGTTATGTTCAAACGGTTCATCTCATACTACAAGCCGCACAAAAAAATCTTCTTTTTAGATATGACAGCCGCGCTTCTCGTTTCACTCATCGGTATTCTGTACCCGATAGTCACACGCACCATGCTCGGAGATTTCATCCCGAACAAAAAGTACAACCTTATCATAATTGCAGGTGCGGCACTGCTCGTACTGTATGTGATCCGTATGTTGCTCAACTATTTCATCCAGTACAAGGGACACGAAATGGGCGTTATGATGCAGGCGACGATGCGCCGCGATATGTTCGAGCATTTTGAAAAGCTCCCGTTCTCGTTCTACGACGACAACGAAACAGGCAAGCTCATGTCCCGTATGACGAACGATCTCATGGACGTCTCCGAGCTTGCTCACCACGGTCCCGAAAACATCATCATTTCGTCCATTTCAATAATCGCGTCGTTCATTTATCTTTCGACTATCAACATCTGGCTCACGCTGATAATATTCTGCGTCGTGCCGTTCCTCGTGATAATCGCGTCCACTCTCCGTCACAAAATGCGCGAAGCATTCAAGGAAAGCCGCAAGTCGATCGCTCAGATAAACGCCTCCGTTGAGTCGAGCATCTCCGGCATCCGCGTCACAAAGGCGTACACGAATGCCGAAAAGGAAAAAGAAAAGTTCGACAAAGGCAACGGTTCTTTCATCAGCGCACGTCTCAAGGCGTACAAGGCAATGGGACAGTTCCACGCCAGCACAACGTTCATCACAGATGTTTTCAACGTAATAGTGCTTATAGCAGGCGGCCTTTTCCTCTACGGCGGAAAGATCAACTTTGCCGACTACTCGACGTTCATTGTTTCGGTGAACATCTTCATCGCTCCGCTCATGACGCTCATCAACTTCATGGAAATGTACCAGGAGGGCGTTTCGGGCTTCGAGAGATTCGTTGAGATCATCGACACGCCCGTCGAAGAAGACGCACCCGATGCAGTTCCGCTCGATGACGTCGACGGACACATTGAATTGAAAGACGTAACTTTCAACTATGCAACCTCGGGTGACGTACTCTCGCACGTTGATCTCGACATCGAAAAAGGCAAGAAATTCGCGCTCGTCGGTCCGTCCGGCGGCGGCAAAACGACGATCTGCCACCTTATCCCGAACTTCTATAACTTCACTGACGGAAAAATACTCATCGACGGTCACGATATCCGTACGCTGACGAAGGAATCCCTCCGCCGCTCGATCGGAATAGTACAGCAGGATATATACCTCTTCAACTCAACGATCAAAGAAAATATCCTCTACGGCAAGCTCGACGCGACCGACGAAGAAGTCGTCGCCGCCGCCAAAGCCGCAAACATCCACGACTTCATTATGTCGCTCGAAAACGGCTACGACACGGAGATCGGCGAGCGCGGTGTACGTCTTTCGGGCGGACAGAAGCAACGCCTTTCGATAGCGCGCGTGTTCCTCAAAAATCCGCCGATACTTATTCTCGACGAAGCGACAAGCGCACTCGACAACACAACGGAAATTCTCATCCAGCAGGCACTCGATGACCTTTGCAAGGGACGCACGACGCTCGTCGTGGCGCACCGTCTCTCGACTATCAAGAACGCCGATGAAATTGCGGTCATCTCCGACGGCAAGGTCATCGAAAACGGCACACACGACGAGCTTATGGCGAAAAACGGCGCGTATGCCGAGCTGTATTCGCTCCAGTTCCGCGCAAATGCAGGCGAACACGTTGACATAAAAGTCGACGAACGGCTTCATCTGCACCATCTTGCATAAAGGTACATATAATGATAAACAAAGACGTAATGCAGTCGGTCTATGAGCGCGTGAAAACTCCGCACAAGTTGGGCGCGGTCATAAAATCCGACGAATATCTCACCGACAGTCCCGTAGTGTTCCGATGCGGCGACAAGTGGTATATGTCGTTTATCCGAATTGATAAAACCCTATCTCGCGGCTACGAAACGCTTCTCGCTTCGTTCGACGATCTTATCAGCTGGACAGTTGGCGGCAAAATAATCGACGGTCATAGCGGCTGGGATTCGGCACAGACCGGAGGCTACGCGCAGTTCATCGACTGCCGCTTCGGAGGCACGAACGAGATCGCGCGCGTCGGAGGAAAGTACCGCTACGCTTACATCGGTGGGAACAAATCCGGCTACGAGACCGATCCGCTCTCGATAGGTATGGCACAGTGCGGCGAGATCGAAGACACCGAAAGCTACGAAAAACTGCCGCGTCCCGTTCTTGCGCCCGATGACAGCGACGCACGGCGCGGAGAGACACGGACTCTATACAAGCCGTGTATGTTCGAAGACGCGCGACGCACCCTCGGTCACAGATACGTCTGCGCGTACAACGCAAAGGACGAAACGGACAGGGAGAGCATCTTTCTTGCAGTCTCCGATGACGGCGTGAAGTGGGAGCGGTACGGCGACGGCGCGATAATTCCCGTGTGGGAATGCGGAGACGACGTAAGAATAAACGGAGATCCGCAGATCGTCACGCTCGACGGGCTGTATGTGATGTTCTATTTCCGCTACGACAAAAACGGCGCTTACAACACGTTCGCGGTGTCGGAAAACCTCGTCGACTGGGTGAAATGGGACGGCGAGCCGCTAATTAAATCGGAGCACGAGTGGGAAAACGTCTACGCGCACAAGTCGTGGGTACTCGAAGAAAACGGAATTGTATATCACTTTTACTGCGCGGTAAACGACAAGGGAGAGCGGTTCATCGCGCTCGCAACAAGCTGACTGCGATAAAAAAGAGAAAAATTCCCGAAATGACTTGACAAACGGGCGAAGATATAGTATAATTCCATTTGTCAAGTGACGGCGACATAGCCAAGCGGTAAGGCAGAAGTCTGCAAAACTTTTATTCCCCAGTTCGATTCTGGGTGTCGCCTTAAAATCAAAAATCAGGACGCGAGTCCTGCTTTTTTGATTTTAACCCATAGGGCAGAATCGAACGTCGATCAGGCACGAAGTGCCGTCTGGGTGTCGCCTTTCAAAAAAGCGAGGTCTTTTCACTTGAAAAAGCGATTTTTTATGCTATAATCTACTCAGAAAGGCGGGTCAACAGATTATGCAGAACTGCTACACGATCAAATCACAAAAGGATATTGATACTTTTATTGAACAGTCGAACGCTCTTCATGACGGCTATGTGTTGTCCGTTCAGTATCTTCACAACGGGATTAAGCGTTCGGATGACGGAAGACTTGAATTCCGCCCGGAAGACAGAGAACTGACGATCAGGATTCTGATCACCAGCATTTGGGACACGGTCATTGAACTTCATTTCAGAGGTGTGAGCGAATGGCAGGTGACTGACAGTGCGTGGGCAATTCTCGGAACAGCGGTTTCGGTTTCCGACAAAGGACTGATTGTCTGGACAGACGATGAAACAACAGATGAAGAAACGCTTAGAGATGGCTCGTATGTTATAGCTGAGTCTATGGAATACTGCTTCTGCGAAGATCACAGGCAAAAAAACGAATCATAATACGCCTATGACAAATAGCAAAGAGAAGGACAAAGCTCCGTGATTTTTGTTTTTTCGTCGGTGGGCAGAATCGAACGTTGATCAGGTGTCGCCGCGGAAAGAAAATGATATAAATCCCTTACGGGATTTATGATATACCTTCGGTATGATATCGCTATGCGATGATATACGCTTCGCGTATTTATAATATTTGAGCGGAGCGAAAATATATCATGCTTGCGTAAGCAAGTATATCATACGGCAATCGCCGTATATCATATCGCATCAGCGATATATCATTCTATCGGGAGGGAGAATATGGCAAGTCTGTTTGTTGTCTACATTTTATGCATTCTGATGCTCCGGTTTACTGCCGGATATGACAGCAGATATCAGCGCGGGAAATTTATCAAAATAAAAAGCCCTGTCTTGCGGAAAATTCTGCTCGACAAAATGTCTTTTGAAGAGCGCAGATATCGGCTGAAAAAAGATATTGACAAGATGTCTGTCAGTGGGCTCGTATTATATATTGTCGCTTTTATTGTTTTTCTGTTTATCCTCGTCTTCCTTTGCTTTGTGCCTCCGATCCCTACGGATGTATTCATGTTTGAAGGCAGTAGATTTTTTATTTATCTGGATACATTCAACAAAAAAGCAGCAGCGGTCGGAATAGCGGCATTTTTCTGTCTGACTGTACTTTATATTTCTTTCAATCTGATTCTAAGTGCAAAATTCATTAAAACAAAAGGCGTCAAGGTCTTTTCATACATAGTCGGAATTTTTCTTGCGGCTATGGTTGTATTCTGTATTGTTAGCGGCATTATTTTTTGTAGTATGAAAACAACATCTTCTTAAACAAAATCAGGCGAAGCTCACCGTTTCCGGTGGTGTCTTCGCCTTTTCTTTATGTTTTCATCAAAGCTCTTCGATGAATCTGATCGCAAGCTCAGACGATTTCCCTGCCGCGAACATCTTGAACGAATAGTAGTCGTCGAAGCTCGATTCGTTTGCGCCGTCCGAGATCGCGCGGACTACGACGAACGGAATCTTCTGCATATAGCAGACCTGTGCGATCGCGCCGCCCTCCATTTCGCAGGCAACTGCACCGAACTCTGACGAGAGAAATTCTTTTATCTCGGTCTTCGAGATGAACTGGTCTCCCGTTGCGATAACGCCGCGCTTCACCTTTACGCCGAGCGAGACGAGGATCTTTTCGATCTTGTCAACATATTCGGCGTGCGCGGGGAACTCGATGATACCGAGCGACGGATGATGCCCTCTCGGCGTTCTGTCGAGGTCGTATACGTCTATATCGTGCTGTACGAGCGCGGTGGATACTGCAACATCGCCGACGCCCAGCTCTTCGGTCAGCGTTCCCGCAATTCCTGTGTTGATGACTGCGTCGGGTTTATAGCCGATCACCATTGTCTGAGCGCACATAGCGGCGCAGACTTTGCCCATTCCGCAGATCGCACAGACGACGTTCTTGTCGCCTATTTTTCCGACTTCAAATGTGATACCGCCGAGTGTTTCCGTTTTTCTGTCTTTCATCGCGCCGACGATCTTTTCGGCTTCAACATCGAGCGCACAAATGATACCTATTGTCATTTTTTCTTCTCCTCTATGTTATTTATAATAATTTCATTTCGTCACCGCAGGCGTCGGAAGGCATCTTCCAGTCCCCTCTCGGAGAAAGGGCGACAGAGCCTATCTTCACGCCGTCGGGCAGCGCACTACGTTTGAACTGCTGTGTATAGAAGCGGCGCATGAATGTATTGAGCCACTTTTTTATCGTCTCCGCGTCAAACTGACCGTCAAAAGCGGCTTTTGCGACGCGGTATATCTTTTCAGGTGTTTCGCCGTATCGGACGAAGCGGTATAGGAAGAAATCGTGCAGATCGTACGGTCCTACGATATCCTCGGTCTTCTGCGCTATCTCACCGTCCTTCGCAGGAAGAAGCTCAGGGGATACGGGTGTTGCCAGCACGTCGCGGAGAACGGATGCGAGAGCGGCTTTGCCATCTTTTTCACATTGATCCGCGTAGCAGGCGACGACGTGACGGATAAGCGTCTTCGGAATGCCGCCGTTTACGCCGTAGTTCGACATATGGTCGCCGTTGTAGGTAGCCCAGCCGAGCGCAAGCTCCGAAAGGTCGCCCGTGCCGACTACGAGAAAGTTGTCGGCGTTTGCTATGTCCATGATTATCTGTGTTCTTTCTCTTGCCTGCGAGTTTTCATACACAATGGAAAGATCGTCCTTTGAGTGTCCTATGTCGCGGAAGTGGATGTCGACGGCTTCCTTTATGTCGATAGTGCGGAACTTCGTACCGAACTCCTCCGCCATTTTTTCGGCGTTTGAGCGGGTGCGGGAAGTCGTACCGAAGCACGGCATCGTAACTGAGAGAATATCGGTGTGCGGCTTTCCGAGAATATCCATAGCGTGTGCGGTCACTATCAGCGCAAGAGTGGAGTCAAGTCCTCCCGAGAGCGCGACCACACATCCGCTCGCGTGAGCAGCCGTGATGCGTTTCGCAAGTCCCCACGCCTGCATATCGAGTATACGGGCGCATCTTTCCCGTCTTACGGTCTCATTTTCGGGAACGAACGGGTGAGCGTCTATCTCGCCGCAGAGGTCGTATTCTCTCTCTTCAAGCTCGAAGACGATCTGATGATCCGTGCAGTCCTTTGCGCCGCGGACGGGGAGCTTCGTTCTTTCGTGAACGAGATGCTCGGTATCCACAAGCGCGCAGAGCAGTTTTTTGCCTGCAAACGGCTTGTTTTCTGCGATGATGCTTCCGCGCTCCGCGATCATCGTATGCCCGGAGAAAACGCCGTCCGTCGTCGACTCTGTCATGCCGCAGTTTGAGTAAACGTACGCCGAGTTCTGTCTGCCGGATGCGGACTTCACAAGTGTGCGGCGGTATTCGTCCTTGCCGATGACCTCTAAGGACGCGGAAAGGTTGCATATAACAGTCGCGCCCATTTTCGCAAGCTCATTCGACGGAGTGTCCGGAACCCACAAATCTTCGCACATCTCGCATCCGACGGAGAGCGACGGGACGGTGTCATTCACGAACACCGCTTTGTCGGCGAATACACATTCGTGTTTCCCGATGCGGTGATTGAGCTGATAACAGTCCCCGAACGTTTCTTCCGACGGCACGGAAAACCAGCGGGATTCGTAAGTGTCGCCGCTGTTCGAAAGATTCTTTTTCGGTACTATCGCAAGTATTTCGCCGTTGTCGACAGCGACAGCGCAGTTGTAGAGCTTGCAGTTCACTCTGATCGGTGCGCCGACGAAAACGAGCATTTTTTTGCCTTTTGTATGCTCCGCAATCTTTTCGAGAGCTTTTTCGGTACCGCGTATCAGCGATTCCGAATGGAAAAGATCGCCCGAGGTATAGCCTGTCACCGAAAGTTCGGGGAAAGCAAGCACAGCGACCCCGTTTTCGTATGCTTCGTCGATAAGCGAGCATATCTCGTCCGCATTTTTCATGGGCGCGCCGACCGATATATCCGGTACAGCCGCCGCGAGTTTAACAAATCCATCTTTCATATTTTCACCTTTATGATAAATTAGGTTGTTTTTTGTAAATATTCTTCCGCCGAGTGAGCCGCAACAGCTCCGTCAGCCGCCGCAGTCACGATCTGCCGCACGCTCTTCGTCCGCACATCCCCTGCGGCAAAAACGCCGTATGCGCTTGTCAGGCAGTCTTCCCCTGCGATGATATATCCGCCGCCGTCGCAGTCGAGCTGACCGACGAACAACGCAGTTTCCGGCACACGTCCCACCGCAACGAACACTCCCGCACACGGTAAACTTTCTTCGCGTCCGTCGCTATAAGAAATCTTCACGCCGTTCACACGTCCGCCCTCTCCGACTATCTCGGATACAGTCGCAGATGTGACAAAAACGATGTTGTCTTTCTTTTTTGCCTGTCCGACGGTGTATTCCGAGGCGCGGAACGAATCGCGTCTGTGTACCAGTGTGACTTTTTCGCAGATATTTGAAAGGTACAGCGCGTCCTCGAACGCAGTTTCTCCGCCTCCGCAGACGACGACCGATTTTTTGCGGAAGAACATCCCGTCACACGTCGCGCAGTACGACACGCCGCGAGAGGTGTATTCTTTTTCACCGCCGACGCCGAGAAGACGCGGTTTTGCGCCCGTTGCAACTATTACGGCGCGGGTCTTTACCGTTTTTTCGCCGACGGTCACGGTTTTCGCCGTCCCGTCAAGCGACAGCGCGGTAACTTCGCCGTGGAGGATCTCCGCACCGGCGCGCTTTGCCTGCTCTTCCATTTTCACGGCAAGCGAAAATCCGTCAGTCGGTTCAACTCCGGGGTAGTTTTCGATAAGCGAGGTTATCCCCATCTGACCGCCCGGCGCGCCTTTTTCGATAAGCAGTACCGTCCGACCTGCGCGAGCCGAATACAGAGCCGCCGTAAATCCGGCAGGACCGCCTCCGACGACAGTAATATCGTATTCTTTTCCGTTTTCCACAGTCATTCGTCTCCGAAAAACAAAATTCTATTTTATATTATACACCGCCTGCAAGAGATTTACAAGATAAATAATAAAAAAGACCGCTCTGTAAAAGCAGTCTTTTCGTTTCTTATCTGAAATGCTTTTTGACTTCTTCGGTATCGTGGAGCATCTTGCGGACGGCGTCTGTGACGTAGATCATCACGCCTGCGATAATTGCACCTCCGAGTGACGCAAAATCCACTCTTGAGAGCAGTGCGAGATCAACAACGAACCACACTACGAGCAGAAACGCTACTATTCCGAGCACGATTTCTGCGGCAGTCAGATATTCGCCGTAGCCTTTTCTTATCAGTCTGAGCGGCTCGTCGGCAGGGACTTCGATGTCTCTGTACTGCTTCTTCGGATCCGGCCTCTCTTCCCTCTGAGCGCGGTGTTCCGGCTTTATGACTATCGCATCATCGTCGTCGAAAATCGACTTGAACTCTTCGTCTTCTCCGTCTTCGGACTCAGTGGTGTCAAGTCCATCTGTTTCTGCACCGTTCGATGCGTCATACGGCTCGTCGTTCGATGCGTCTTCCACTGCATCGCCGTCGTCAGGTTGCCCGTATTCCGCCGTTTCTTCGGGTTCCGTATCGGCATCGTCGGATATGTTGTTCGATTTATCGTGAAGCTCGCAGAGGCGGAGAAGATACTCCATTCCTCCGTCCGTCACGCCGGCAGTACGCAGATTGTCCTCGTTTGATACGAGACGGCGCACACCGGACGAAGAAGATGCGTTCACCATTTTGATGAACGGCAAAAGCAGACCCTTGCATTCGTCGCAGAGACGCATTTTGTCGTCATCCGGAATATCGCATCCGCAGTTATAGCAACGTGCCATAATGACCTCCTTACGTTACTGTCAGTCCTTTTTTTGTCCGTTCAGTTTTTCCGAAAGGAATTTTACGATCTGTCCGCACAGTCTGTCTCTTGTGCCGAAATCCCATTCCTGCCAGATATATTTGTCGTCGAGGGACACAACTATACTCGGTTTTCCGAAGCATTTCTGCCATTCAAATGTCAAAACATACTCCGGCTTCTCTGCGTCTCCCCCGAAAGCTATCATGTGATCGTCGGGAAGACATACGCTTCTGTCCTCTCCGATATTCTCTTTGACTTTTTGAGCGATAAAGTCTATGGTCTTCTTCAGTTCAGTATGCAGTTCGCCGTTTTCCTCTACTTTGTAGTCAGTCTTAACAAACGACATATTATTCTCCTGTAGTCACAGCGGAATGATCCGCGAGTATAAGAACTTAACCTATATCAGTATACCATATCATTTTCCGTTTTGCAAGTGCGGATTTTTATTTTGCCTTGACGACTTTGATATTTCCGCCCTTTTTCCCGACTTCCGCCCGTATTTCGTCGGGAACGGGACTTGCGGAGTCGGTGACTATCACCTTGAAATCCGATGCGGACGCAAAACGCGCAAGTGAATCCCTGCCGAATTTTTCACTTTCGCACACGAGCACGGATATCTTCGAGTGCTCCATCATCGCCGCTGAAAAGCTGCTCTCGTATGTTCCGTCGGAGGAAACGCCGTCGCCTGTCACGCCCGACGCGGTGATGAACGCCTTGTCCGCTCTGAGCCGCCCGAGTTGTCCGAGAGTGTCGGGACTGCGCGAGAATGCGTACTTCGGGTCAAGCTCGCCGCCTATCATGATTATCCTGCCGGAAAATTCGCCTGCGCGGTGCCTCTTCATCAGTTCCGATGCCACCGGAACGGAATTAGTGATGAGCGTCACACCGCGT
Source organism: Eubacteriales bacterium (assembly GCA_045643285.1). Classification (GTDB taxonomy): domain Bacteria; phylum Bacillota; class Clostridia; order Oscillospirales; family CAG-272; genus UMGS1696. The sequence goes on along the minus strand of JAZUKN010000014.1, from coordinate 75,200 downwards.
ACCCCCGTAATCTCCGATGCGACGGACTGCGCGGCCTCCCCGCTGTCGAACATAACGACGTCGCCGTTTTCGACGAGCGTTGCGGCGTACGAACCGATCGTGTAATCAATGCCGCTGTCCGACTTTTTTCCGCCGTCCAACGGTACTGCACCGCCGTGGACTTTTTTTAGTTTTTTCTCGGCGCAGAGTGAGTTCACGTCGCGTCTGATCGTCTCAACGGAAACGCCGTAGTGCGCCGCGACCTCGGGTATCGACACCATGCCGTCGTTCACCGCGAGCTTCATTATGTATTTTTTTCTCTCACTTGATGTCATTTCCGTCCTCCGACGATCCGATTTTATGTTGATTTATTGTTGTGTGTTGACATAATACCACATTTTCGGCGTGAAATCAACATTTTTATGAGATTTTTGCGAGTTTTTTTATCGCCGAAGTCCGCATTTATTGATTTTTCGGCATATTTATGGCATAATAAAGAAAAAACGAAAGGTCAAAATCATGCCGAGAACTATTTCAATAAAAGGAACGGGAAAGGTGACGCTCTCGCCCGATCTCGCCGTCGTATCACTCACGCTGAGAGCAAAGGACAAGGATTACGAAAAGACCGTATCGAAGTCTGCGGAACAGTTTGACGGGCTGACAGCCGCGCTTCTGACCATCGGATTTGTCGAAAAAGACATAAAAACGGAGTCGTACAATGTTTCGACCGAATACGAAAGTGTACGCGACGAACACGGGAATTACAAGAACGTCTTCACGGGGTACGTCTGCGTAAATCAGATCAGACTCGAATTCGCGCTTGACACAGAACGGCTCCCGAACGTGCTGTCGGCGATAGCAAAATCGGTAGCCGAGCCGGAGCTGAACATCAGCTTCACGGTGAAGGACCGCGACAAGGCGAAAAAACAGCTTCTTGAGTCCGCCGCAAAGAACGCACGCGAGACTGCCGACATCCTCGCCGCCGCGACAGGAGCAAAGGTGCTTACACTGCTGTCGGTCGAGTACGGCATGACCGAGCACAACTTCTCCTCGCGCACGAATTTTGCAGTCGAAGACCGCTGTATGGCACTCGGCGCGTCTGCCAAAATGAGCTTCAATCCAGACGACATCACTGTGAGCGACAGCGCGATGTTTGTCTGGGAGATAGAATAAGAATGGAAGAAAACAGTATTAAATGGCTCTTTTTCGACGTAGGCTGTACGCTCGTTGACGAAATGCCCGTGTGGATGCACCGAGCCGAAGAACAGCTTTCGATAAGCCGAAAAGCCGGACTAACGCCGATCACTGCAGAAGAAATAATCACGGGACTGATCGAACGGACAGCCGACTTCCAACCGTCATACAGGGATCTTGTACTTTCACTCGGATTCGACCACGCCGCGCCGTACCGTCCGAAATTCGAGTGCCTTTATGCGGACATCAAAGACACACTTGAATCACTTGAGAAAAAATACAGGCTCGGAATCATCGCAAATCAGAAACCGGGACTCGACGGACGCCTGAAAAAATACGGGATACGGAGATATTTCGACATTATCATATCGTCGGCTGAGGTCGGGTGCGAGAAGCCGGACGAAAGAATATTCACGCTCGCACTCGAAAAAGCCGGATGTCGGTCTGACGAAGCAATGATGATCGGCGACAGACTCGACAATGACATTGAACCTGCGAAAAGGCTCGGAATGCACACGGCGCGCGTCCTGACGGGAACGGCGATCGGACAGAAGCCGCACTGCCCTGCCGAAGAGCCTGATATTACGGTGAAAAACCTGACTGAACTGAAAGAAATAATGTAGTTTGTTTTACGTTTGTAGAGTATTTGAAAAACAGCAAGTTCTACAAACGTAAAATTTTCAACGAGTTGTTCTACTTTTGTAGTGTTTGACAACAGAAAGAGAAACAACCAAAACAATATATTCTACTTTTGTAGAGTTTAATCAAAAATAGCATAAAAGTGATTTAAGTTTTATAGAACTGAATACTCAAAAAATTGTTTTACGCTTGTAGAGTAGACTGCCAAAAAATTCAACAAATTTTATTTTACTTTTGTAGAGTCATCCGATCCCTTTTCGTATATAACTCCAGCAAATTGTTTCATATGTTTTACTTTTGTAGAGCATTTTCGCATTGTCATCACCTAAATAACAATATATTGTTTTCTACATTTGTAGAGTTTCTTGCACCGCAAATACTCTGAAGAAATCCCCGGTGATTTTACCTCTGATCAGCTTTTACATTTGTAGAGCTTACTGCCGTCAATTTAGTTCGTTTTACTTCCTGTAGAGCCAGAATGTCAGTTTTTTACATATGTAGAATATAACATTTTTTATTTTACATCAGTTGAACAAGCTCATTTCATATAGTCTACATTTGTAGAATTATCCGCCTTCTTCTAACGTTTCAGTATGTTTTTTGATTTATTCTACATTTGTAAATCAATTTTCATTGTTCTTGATAGCTCTGTATCCAAGACGTTTCTCTTTCTTTACAAATGTAGAATCTATGATTTTTTCACGATTCGTTTTCTCCTTTTTCTAAAGCTTTTTTTGATTTCGTTCTACTCATGTAGAGCAACTCAAAAACTTCGTTAGTATTTCCTGTGTGAAGTTTTTCATTCGCTTTACATATGTAGAAATTTCATATTCTACATGTGTAGTATTTAACCCCCTGATATTTATTTTCCCGATATTTTGCTTTCTTTACAAAAAGTCCTTGACAAATATCTTTCTCTGTTGTATAATATCTTGAAAGTAAATTGATACTTTATTTACCTTTGCTTTCAGCGAGGGGAGGGAATACAGATGGCAGAAATCAGAGTCAAGGAAAACGAATCGCTTGACAGTGCTCTTCGTCGTTTCAAGAGAATGTGTCAGCGTTCCGGCATCCAGGCTGAGCTTCGCAAGAGAGAATGCTACGAAAAGCCGAGCGTTCGCAAAAAGAAAAAGTCCGAAGCTGCAAGAAAGCGTAAATTCAAATAATCGCTTCAAAAATCAAGCCGTTCCGTCATGGTGCGGCTTCTTTTTTTGTTATTTACAATTATTTTACATTTTTATAACCGATCCGTCGACATTATTTTCATTTATGATAATATAATTGAAAAAAACGCAGGTGAATGCTATGAAAAAGCTGCTTCTGATCATAAATCCCGTAACGGCAAAAGCGATAATGACGCCGCATCTCATCGACATTCTCGACATTTTCGAGAAAGGCGGATATTCTGTCTCAGTCCACATCAGCCAACACAAAGGCGACGTTACCGAATACATCGTCGACCACGGCGAAAAATACGACACCGTTGTATGTGCAGGCGGCGACGGTACTCTCAGCGAAACGATAAACGGTGTCCTGTCCATAGAAAAGCGCCCGACAGTCGGGTACATTCCGTCCGGCACGACGAACGACTTCGCAAAGAGCTGGGGCATCCCGACCACACCTATTGAAGCCGCACGCGCTATCATCTCGACCGAGCCGAAAAAAACCGACATCAGCACGTTCTGCTCGAAGCCTTACGTTTATGTTGCCGCGTTCGGTGCGTTCACGGAAGCGTCCTACTCCACGCCGCAGAACATGAAAAAAGCCCTCGGTTGGGGCGCATACATACTTGAGGGGATAAAATCACTGCCGACGATCAAGCCGATCAACATGAAAATATCGTTCGACGACGGAGAAGTCGAGGGAGATTTCCTCTACGGGATGATCTCGAACACGCGCCACGTCGGCGGCTTTGACTTGAAGCTCAAAGAAGAAATATCTCTCTCCGACGGATTTATGGAGCTGATCCTCGTCCGCAAGCCCGAAAAAACGGCTGACAACGTGAAACTCGTATCTGCACTTCTCGCGCAGGACACGACAAGCGAATACATAATCTTCAAACACACAAAGAGTGTTCGTTTTACATCTGTAGAAGATATTTCATGGACGGTAGACGGCGAATGCGGCGGCGCGATGAAAGAGGGATGTGCGGGAATACTCGAAGGCGCAATAGAAATGCACTTCTGACTCGCTGTGCGAGAATGATATTTGCGCTTCGCGCAAATGATATACGGCTTCGCCGCATGATATATCGCTCTGCGATATGATGTTTTCGACTTCGTCGAAAATTGTTGAAGAAAAAATATCTTCGATATTTTTTCAAATAATTGAAAAAACGTAACGCAGTGGAGTTTTTTCTTCCTCAATGTTTGCCGCAGGCAACTATATCATATTGCGAAGCAATATATCATTCACACGAAGTGTGAACATCATTCTGCGAAGCAGAACATCATTACAAAAGCACACCTCACGGTGTGCTTTTTTCTTATTTCTCCAGTTGTCCCGAGAGCCTCAGTTTTTCTCTCGGCTCGAAGTGTTTGTCGAATTCGTTCGCGTCTTCTTCGGTGACCATATAAACGTCCGGCGTCGCGTATTCGCCAGTGATCCCGTCGAAAAATCCGGGTACAAGCTCCTTTGCGAGGAAGAACGATGCGTCGGCTCCCTCGGGAAGTCCGTGGTACCTCAGCCCGTAGCGTGAGGCATAAGTGAATCCGCTCTTTCCGTAGAACGCGATGTTCCCTTCAAAGCACAGCGCGCCGGCACCGGCTTCTTTCGCTTTTTCAAGGGAATAATCGAGCAGGATTTTTCCGTACCCCTGACGCTTGAGATCGTTTCGTATGCAGATCGGTCCCATTGTCATGATCGGCACGTCCCGCCCGTCATCGGCTTTGATCTTCGCACGGACGAACACGTTCTGACCGATCAGCTCGCCGTCCTTTTCCATAACGAAGTCAAGCTCCGGCACAAAATCTTCGCTGTCGCGCATGACGTGGATGAGATAATACTCAAGCGCACCCGGGCGATAGACATTCCAGAAGCTCTCGCGGACAAGTTTTTCGACTGCCTCATAGTCGTTCGGTGTTGTAGGTCTGATAATCAGATTGTCTTTATTCATTTTTGTATCTCCTTTTTGTTTTTTCGATCAGCTATGAAATACAGAGTCAGCCGACCGAATCCGTTGAATTAAATGTCAAAAAGCATTCTCCTGTAATATAATTTTATTTTTCCGTTATCATTTCGTTTGCGATTTTCCACGCGAGATCCGCGTCTTTTCCTGAGAAAACCGCCGTCATTCCGGTGTCGCCGAGCGAGACGAGCTTTGCGTCAAGCCCGTTTTTCGCAAACCTTGACAGCACCTCTGCCGCCGTTCCGCACTTGAATCCGTCGCCCGAGAACATAACTGCACATAGCCCGTCCTCGCGCCGTATAGCCTGTATACCGTTCATTTTTCCTCCGAAGTATGATAAATGCGCGGCGCAGGCGTTTTGCGGCTTTGGTCATAACATGACTGTCATTGTATGACGGTCATGTTATGACGGTTATTCAAGTATGCGTATCAGTCGTGCGTCCGGTATCACTCTGTCGGCGTCGGCTTTCGTGAGTCCCGTGACTACCGCTTCGGTGACACCGCCGCTTTCGCCGACGATTTCGACCTTGTCGGAGACCGCTTCGAGCCTGTCGCAAAGTTCACCCTTGCCGAGCGTCGTTCTGACAAGCACCGTGAATTTCACGTCGTCAAACGCGCGTATCATTCCGTCCGCTTTCGTGAATGTCGGCAACTTTTCGCCGCAAACTGCTCCCGAAAGAACGGCGACAACGTCCGATAGAACTGCGCCTGCCGTCGGGAAACGCCCTGCGCCGCGTCCGTAATACATTATATCGCCTGTGAGCGGACTTGTTACTCTTACGGCGTTGTAAACTCCCGAAACCGACGAGAGCGGATTCGATTTTTTCACGATCATCGGGCAGACGTAGACTTCGTTCGGCGTTCCGAGCTTCGATGTAGCGATGTATTTTATCTCGCCGCCGAGCTTTTCGGCAGAGCGGAGATCGTCAGTCGTAATGTCGCGGAGCGATTCGGCGTATACTTCGTTTTCGGACGCAAGAACGCCGGTCGCAAGAGCAGTGAGGATGATGATTTTTCTCTTTGCGTCGATTCCGTCGATGTCGGCTGAGGGATCGCGCTCCGCATATCCAAGCCGCTGTGCTTCTGCGAGAACGTCGGCAAAGTCGCGCCCGTCCTCTTTCATTTTCGTGAGGATGTAGTTCGTCGTGCCGTTCACTATGCCGTTTATGTCGGAGATCAGCACATCGGAGAGCGATGTGTAGAACGGCCTGAGGCACGGAATACCGCCGCCGACCGATGCTTCAAACATATAGAATACGCCGTTCTTCCGCGCACATTTGGTGAGCTTGTCGCCGTAGTTCGCAACGACTTCTTTGTTCGACGTAACGACGGATTTTCCGGCTTCCATGCACCGAACGGAAAATTCATACGCCGGATGAGAGCCGCCCATCGTTTCGCAGACGAGCGACACGTCGCTGTCGTCGAGGATAGGCTGAATGTCGTGTACGATCCTGTCGCCGTACGGTGAGTCCGGAAAATCGCGCAGATCGAGGATGTATTTTACATCGATCTTGTCACCGATTGCCGTTTCGATTTTTTCTCGGCTTGCGTCAATGACCTCGGTGATGCCGCCGCCGACTACGCCGTAGCCGATTATTGCGATATATTTCATTTTTGATACCATTCCTTTCATTTTTATTCTTTGAATGCCGCGTCGAACAGCTCGCGTATTCTTTCGTGCCGCCCCTCGAGATAGAGCCAGCCGAACAGCGCCTCAAGTCCCGTCGCGCGTCTGTATTCAAGCGCAGTCGACGACTTCGGCGTACTCGAATGTCCGATGTTCCGTCCTCTCTTGTATTCGGCTTCTTCTTCCTCGGTGAGCAGGGGAAGAATCTTTTCGATGACCTCGCTCTGCACAGAAGCCTTGACGTATTTCAGCGACTCCACGCTCGGCTGACGGACGTTCTTTTTTACGAGATACTCACGGACGTATATCTCATAGACCGAGTCGCCGAGGTACGCGAGATTTGCCGCCGGCATAAGAGACGGATTCAGTTCTTTTTCGTTTTCCATAGTGTTCCCGTTTTTATCTGATTTTGTTCCATTTTATCACAGAATCGGCGAAAAGACAATAGAGACAAGACAATTTGTCCGCGGAGTTTACTATTCACTAAAGAAAAACCGCATCGGTGCCGAAGTACCAATGCGGCTTTATTCGATTTTCGTTCAAATCCGTCCGTAAATCTCATTCCAGTGACGGAATTTTTGTCTGTCGACCGCCGAAAGCTGTTCTTTCGTGAGCCTGAGCGACCAGTTGCCGTCCCTTTCCCCGGGCTTGTTCATCCGTGTATCGCTTCCGTAGAGCAGAACGTCCTGCACGGGAAGAATGAACAGCCCCGCACTGCTTCCGAACATCGTGCGGAGGATAGTGTCGTAGCATTTGTTCCAATCGGGGGACGTGTAACCGCAGTATTCGAGAATTTCGTCGCGGTGCTCGGCGTTCTCCCAGATAAATCCGAGGAGAGTGTTGTTGTCGTGCGTGCCGGTATATGCGACGCAGTTGTTTATGTATGTGTGCGGCAGGTGAGGGGAATTTCTGTCGCCGAAGAATGCGAACTGGAACACGCGCATCCCCGGGAATCCGCTCTCGTCAACGAGTGCACGAACTCCGTCGTCGATATCGCCGAGATCTTCCGCTATTATGAGCGCGTCCCCTGCGGACTCTTTTATCGCGTTCACGAGAGCCATGCCCGGACCTTTCATCCATTTGCCGTGCCGTGCGTTTTCCGCGTCCGCCGGTATCGAGTAATACGACGACAGCGCACGGAAGTGGTCTATCCTCATGCCGTCGAACAGCTCAGCCATGAACGAAATGCGTTCTCTCCACCAACGGTAGCCGTCCTTTGCCATTTTGTCCCAGTCGTAGAGCGGATTGCCCCAGAGCTGACCGTCCTCACAGAAATAATCCGGAGGACAGCCCGCAACGCCAGTCGGGTTGCCGTTTCTGTCAAGCTGAAACAGGCTCGGCGAAAACATCACGTCCGAGCTGTCGGGCGCGACGTATATCGGAATGTCACCGATAATTTTAATGTTCTTGTTCTTCGCGTATTCGCGTATTTTCTTCCACTGTGTGAAGACTTCGTACTGAGAAAAACGCCATACTTTCAGTGCGTCCTCGTCTGTTTCGCCGCACGTCCATTTCTGCCACGGTTTGCCGCCGTTTTTTTCTCTCTGCGCCATAAAACGGCAGAAGTCGTCGGTGTGCGGATGAGACGCGAGAAATGCGTCGACCTTGTCCCACTCGTCAAAACGGTCTGCGGCTTTGCCGAGAAGTGCCATGCGTTCACTTGACAGTCTCACAAATTCACATGAATACGGTGTTTCCTGCCGCGCGGACAGAAGCTCTCTCTCGGTCAGCAGTCCGTCTTCCCATAAAGTGTCAAGGTCGATGAAGTAAGGATTGAGGCTGAACGCGCTGAACGATTTGTAGGGCGAGTTGCATTCGTCGGGCAGGCAGAACGGAAGCACCTGCCAATAGGTGAATCCGCAATCGGAGAGGAAATCTATCCATTCGCACGCGCCCTTACCGAGCGACCCTATGGAATAATCTCCCCACAGTGTTGAAACGTGCATAAGCACGCCTGATGCTCTTTTCATGGTATGTTCCTTAATAAATCAGTATCATTCGCCGTCTCTGCACGCGATGAGATTCGTGCCTTTTTCGATAAAGTCGCAAACGAGCGTCTCGCCTGCTCTTATCGGTGCGGCGACTTCGGTTTTGTGTATCAAAGCCATTGCGTTCATAAGCTCCGACTTCGGTATCGGTTTGTCGGTGCGGACGGGAAGCATTTTTCTGCCGTTTTTTGTGTACAGCGTTACAGTCGAGGTCAGCGTGCGGACGGGATTTGTGACTTCGCTTTCGGCGTACTGCTTTCCGCGAGGGCAGGTGTTCCCTTTCACGGAAATGATCTCGCCGTCGTCGTCGACAGTCACGGTGATATTACAGCCGGACGGGCATACGACGCAGGTCAGTTTTTTCTCAGTCATTTTGCCGCCTCCGTTTCTCTCAGATATACTTTTATTTTTTCGCATCCGACGAGCGAGCCGACTTTTTCAGCAGGAATGTCGAGCGATTCCATTTCCCCGGGTGCAACTCCGGTCTTCGCTTTATTAGCAAGAACCGTGCCGTCATCGGATTCGATAACGAGCGTGACTTTTTTTCGCACGTCTGTTACGCGGAAGAAAACGCGCACGCTGTCGGGAGATTCGGTTATGTCTATCCTTTCGGGAACGGTGTATCTGACACCTTCTCCGGCTTCGACGGAAACGGTCTTTACGGTCTTCCCTCTCCGTCCGAGAACATAGTCAGCCGCCGCGCGTCCTGCGATGTCGGCTTCATCGGAAACGTAGTCGACAACGTCGTGAACGTGCAGAACGTTGCCGCAGGAGTAGATACCCTCGGCCCGTGTTTCGCGGAACTGGTTCACGTCCGCGCCGTTTGTCGCACGGTCGAGAGCGATCCCCGCACCGCGTGTCAGCTCGTTTTCGGGGATAAGTCCGACGGAGAGCAGAAGCGTGTCGCACGGGATGTATTCTTCCGTTCCCGCAATCGGTCTGCGTCCGTTTGCCTCGTCAACCGCCGCTATCGTCACGCCCTCAACGCGCTCCTTGCCGTGTATCTGCACGACAGTGTGCGAGAGCTTCAGAGGGATCGAGAAATCGTTGAGGCACTGTTCGATATTGCGCTGAAGTCCACCCGAGTAAGGCATTATTTCACATACGCACTTCACGTCCGCGCCCTCAAGCGTCATACGTCTTGCCATGATAAGTCCGATGTCGCCCGAGCCGAGAATAACGACGCTTTTGCCGGGCATAAAGCCGTCGATGTTGAGCAGTCTCTGCGCGCATCCGGCGGTATAAACACCGGACGGACGGCTTCCCGGTATCTTCAATGCGCCGCGCGTTCTTTCACGGCATCCCATGGCGAGGATCACCGCGTCCGCCGTGACAGTCACATATCCGAGAGAGGGAGAGACGAACGTGACTTTTCTGTCGTCGGTGAGAGACAGCACCATTGAATCAGTAAGTATCTCAACACCGCGCTCCTTTGCCCCTTTGATGTATCTTCCGGCGTATTCGGGACCTGTCAGCTCTTCGCCAAACCGTTTCAGACCGAATCCGGCGTGGATGCACTGGTTCAGTATTCCGCCCGGCTCACTGTCGCGCTCGATAACAAGAACTTCGCCCGACGGTACGCCCGAATCAACAGCCGCCGAGGCCGCCGCAAGTCCCGCGGGGCCTCCGCCGATTATTATAATCTTTTTGTGCATACCGTTCACCTCACTTGTTCTTTTCCGTCACGAGCCACGCTTCCGGCGAGCCTTTGCGGACGGTGGAAAGCGTGCCGTCTGTCTTTTCGGCGATCAGCTCCGCGACTCTCGGCGAGCAGAAACCGCCCTGGCATCTGCCCATACCTGCACGAAGTCTTTTCTTTATCATATCCACGGTGAGCGCCGGAATCGGTCCGTTCATCGCGTCGAGGATGTCGCCCTCCGTGACCGTCTCGCATCGGCAGATTATCTTGCCGTACGCTGAATTTTCGCGTATCGCGGCGTTCTTTTCGTCGTCGGTCATATTTCTGAACAGCTTGTGGTTGCCGTCCTTGTACCGCGTCGGGATGTAGTCGGGCTTTTCTTCTGGATTGAAGCCTATCTCACCGAGCAGTCCGACGAGATATTCCGCCGTCGCAGGGGAAGCCGCAAATCCGGGGGACTCGACTCCGACTGCGTGGACGACGCCCGGAAGCTGCTCCGACGCTTTGAGGTAAAAGTCGTAAATATTCGGCGTAGGACGCACTCCGGCAAACGATGTTATAGCCATGCGTGTGTCGACTGTCGGCATGATGCGGTGTGCGCCGACTGTGATCTCTTCAATGCCCTCGGCGGTAGTGCTCTTGTCGTCGCCGTCGTCGATCTGATATGCGTTAGGACCTACGATGAGGTTTCCGTCTACTGTAGGCGAGACGAGAATGCCCTTTCCTCTTCCGGACGGGCAGACGAACAGCGTGGAGTTCGCCATATTGCCGCACTCCTTGTCGAGGATGAGATATTCGCCTCTGCGCGGAATGATCTCTATCGGGAAGTCGTTTTCTCCGAGGATAGAGGCGACCTCTGCCGAATGGACACCGGCGCAGTTGACGACGTAACGCGCGGCGACGGTCTTTTCGCCGTTTGTGATGTAGTATATTCCTCCGGCGCAGGAAGCGTCAGTGACCTTGAAATTGAGGTAAAAATCGACACCGTTCACGACAGCGTTGTCTGCGGCGGCTATCGTGATACCGTACGGGCAGGTTATCGCGGCAGTCGGCGCCCAGAGCGAGCAGGTCGCGTCGGGAGAAATGTTCGGCTCCATACGTCTCAGCTCGTCGCGGTCGATGATACGCATATCGGGTACGCCGTTTGCGACACCTCTGTCGTAAAGCTCGTGCAGAGTCTTGAGATCGTCTTCGTCAAATCCGACGACGTGCGAGCCTACGTTTTTGATCTCGACACCGAGCTGTGCGGCAAGCTCTTTCATGAGCTTATTGCCGCGGACGTTGAGCTTTGCTTTGAGTGTGCCGGGCTTTGCGTCGTAGCCTGCGTGGACAATGGCGGAATTTGCGCACGTTGCGCCGACTGCGACATCGGGACCGGCTTCACACACGGCAACGGTGCATTTTTTCGTCGACAGGAGGCGAGCGGTCATAACGCCGGTGCAGCCTGCGCCGATAATGAGAACATCGTATATCATAATATCCTCCGGAGGGTTTTGTTATCATTATACGGATAAATTATAGCATAATACGACGGAACATTCAACAAATCGGGAAGATTTTTCGGCGGCAATATTTCCGCCGGGTGGAAAAAAGGGTTTTCTTTAGAGAAAAATGGACGATTTGCTCATATTTCACATCGACAGAAGGTAGAAGAAAACGTCTTCGACGTTTTCAAATTATCTATTTGTCCTGCTTGTTTACAAGCGGGCGGACGGCGGACAAGCCGAGTTCACTCCGTGAACTCGTCGAGATGCTTCGCATCTCGGTGAGGCAGACCGTCGCCTCCTTATGAATCTACCCGCCAAAGGGGAAGGGACTTCGTCCTATTCCCCTCTGGACTCCCTTTGTTGCAGAGTAATTGCAAGAATTATGCGTAACTTATCATTTATTAGTGACTACGCTTTACTTTGTAATGAGCGGCAGCGCGCTATTACTGACGACCTAAATCCTCGAAAACGTCGTACACGCTCTGTAACAAAGGGGAGTTTCCAAAGAGGGGAAATTGACGCGCCAGCGTCCTTGCCCTTCTTTGGTTCGGTGATTGACAAGAGCGTCGAATCATGGAGTTCACGAAGTGAACTCGGCTTGTCCGCCGTCCGCCCGCTTGTAAACAAGCAGGACAAATCCGATGCCAAACGTATAGTTTGGACAAATGTCCGCCGTCCGCCCGTTCGCAAGCGAACAGGACAAATAGATATAATTGAAAACGACGTAAGTCGTTTTCTACCTTTTGGCTATGTGGGGTTAGTGCAAATTTGCGGCAGGAGCAACGCGTATACATACGCACTGCCCTACAGATAATTGGGTGGAGTTTCGTGCGTAGCCATGCAGAAAAAACAAGTTTGTTTCTTTCCCCAAAGAAAAATCCGTGCGGTTTTTTCTCTTCCGCACGGATCTTTGCTTTGTCAGATTATTTTTCCGTTACTCTCGATCACTTCTTTATAGTACAGCGCGGAGTCCTTCAGCGTACGCTTCTCCGTCTCGTAGTCGACGTGCACAAGCCCGAACCGCGGACCGTAGCCCTGCGCCCACTCGAAGTTATCCATAAGCGACCAATACTGGTACCCGAGCACCTCTACTCCCTCGCTCATCGCCTGCTTCATTCCTGCGAGATACTGCTTTATAAAGCCAATACGCTTTTTGTCGTGGACTGCGCCGTTTTCGACCTTGTCGCTGTCAGCCATACCGTTTTCGGTAATCATAAGCGGCAGACCGTACCGCGCGTAGAAGAATTTCAGCGTATAGTACATAACTTTACCGTCGATTATCCAGTCCATGGAAGTGCGGTCGTCGTCGGTAAGGTCGCTGTCCTGTTTCTCTCCCCAGCTCCCGTCGTAGAACGGCTGATATATATTCAGTCCGATGAAATCGAGATCGACTTTCATTTTTGAGAGGCGGGAACCAGTGTAATAGTCGCCGAACGTGACCGGCTCGCCTTTCAGCAGTGAATCAGCCCACCAGCGATTCGCAAACGTGCCGATACCCTCGTAGAACGACTCGTGCTCTGCGTATTTATACGCCTCTTCGGACTTGTCTTTCGGCAGAAACGCGCCTGCGGACAGTGCGATACCGACTTTCGGCGCGGTCTTCGCGTACTTGCGGATCGTCTTTACGGATTCCGCATTTGCGAGGAGGCATACGCGCGTGAGCTTGCCTGCGTCCTTCGGGCGTTTCTTGAACGGCGCGTGTACACCGGAGACGTGACCGTCCATGATAAAGCAGTTCGGCTCATTCATCGGCAACCAATATGTAACTCTGTCTGAGAGCGTGTCGACAACGACCTTTGTGTACTCGGCAAACAGCGGCACAATGGCAGTCGTGAGCCAGCCGCCTTTTTTATAAACCCACACGGGCAGATCCCAGTGGTACAGCGTGACTATCGGCGTGATGCCGTATTTCAGAAGCTCGTCGACAAGATCGGAGTAGAACGCGAGTCCTTTTTTATTGATCTTTCCCTCTTCGGGGATGACGCGCGACCACGAAACGGAGAAGCGGTAGGACTTCATACCCATATCGTGGAGCATTTTCACGTCTTCTTTCATGTGGTGGTAGTGATCGCACGCGGTATGGCAGTTATCGTCGTTCTTTATCTTGCCGGACGGTGCGACGTCCCAGATCGACGGGGTACGTCCGTCTTCGTTCCACGCGCCCTCGATCTGCGGAGCGGCGGTGGCGGATCCCCAGAGGAATTCTTTCGGGAAAGAGAAATTTTGTGTCATGGTTTTGTCCTTTCCTTTATAATTGCAATAGATTTTATTTTTTTACATTATACCGTATGGGACGGCGTCCTCGACGTCTCGCTGGATTTCGTGAACCCCCACGGCTACGCGCGAACCTCATCTCTTTATACTGTAGGACAGTGCGTATGTATACGCGTTGCTCCTGCCGCCGAATTAATCCAAACCTTACGTTTGGGTTCGTTTTTGTCCTGCGTATGAAATACGCGGCGGACGGCGGACAAGCCGGTATTCGACTTCGTCGAAACCGACGAGCTGCTTCGCATCTCGGTGAATCACTTTCGCGTACTTCTTGTCAATCTACCCGCCAAAGGGGGAAGGTGCAAGCACATTCACGCCTACCGACTTCGTAAACGAAGTCGTCGAGATGCTTTGCATCTCGGTTGGACTCCCCTTTGTCACAAAGCGAGTGCGACAGTGAAGAGGATTTAACCCGTGAGGTAACAGCGCGCTGCCGCTCATACGTTTATGTGTGCAAAATCAAAGAAACTTGCGCGGAGCGCAATCATCGTTACGCGTAGCGTATCATCACTGCGTCAGCATCATCGTTTGCCGCAGGCAATCATAACTTTGTCTACTTCTTCACTATTACTTCTTACTTCAAACCGTTCCGACGCCGTAGAGATGCACGTTCATCTTTGAACACCCCTCGTCGATCACGCGGACGCGGAGTATCTTATGTTCCGGTCTCGGATTCTTCCATTCGTATGCGTACACGGTCTTCTCGCCGTCGTCTGTATCAAGCGCGATCCCGCGGCAGAAATACAGAGCCGTCGCACGCCAAACGTCCTTCTGCGCGAACATCGGAGAAAGGTTGTTGACCTTTGCTTTCTTCGTGTCATCAACGTCGAGAGACACGTTTTCGTCACCCACGGGGCGTGTGAACTCTCTCGTCGAGTCGTATACGCCGATCATCTGAGGAAACATCACGGGTACACGGATCGTCAGCCCGTCCTCGTAATCGACGGAATACGAAGCCGGCATTCTCGGTGCCGGATCGAGGAAGTACCACGTCTTGATAACGTCCTTCGGCGCGTTGTCTGCCGCGTGGAAGAAGACGAGCGAATCGGCTTTCTTTCCGACTTCAAGCTCCGTCGCCTCGCCGAGCGCGTTGTCGGCGATCTTCTTTGCGATGAATCTGTCAACGGACGGCTGGACTTTTGCAGGTGTTGCCTGTTTGTCGCCTTTGTCTGCGAGTGTGAGGGATTTAAGTCCCTTTGACGTGCCGTCGTAGTCGTCGGAACCGCGAAGCTCACGTCTCAGTACGGGTTGCATTGCCTCAGCTTCGTCTGACCATTCGTCACGCTTTGCGTCGCAGAAATCGTCACGCCACAGCACAGCCGCCGAGAACGCAAGCTCGTAGAACCAGCCGTTGTAACCGATCTCGCGCTCGTCGGGCATACACCATGTCGACACTTCCGCGCCGACGACATTCTCGATCTTCGAGCGTTTGTCCCAATCCGCGATAAGCGATCCGCGGAAGTTGCCGTAGATCTCGGAGAATCCGCGTTCGAGGAAGTCCTTTTCGGTGTCGTAACCCCATGAATAGTACCAGTCGAGCATCAGAACGTCGTTCGGGATCATATCAAGCGCGCCGTTCGTGGAATCGAGGATGTAGTCGCGTCCGTATCTGTCGGTGAACGGACCTTCCTTGACACCGCCCATGCGCCAACCCTTGAAGTTCATGAAATCCTGGAGTTTTTCACCCCACATCATGATCTGTATGCCGTGCTTTTTATAGAATTTGTGGAGCTTGTTTATGTCACCTGCGAGAAGCTCGGAACCGCTCTTTTTACGGCAAAGCGGGCATTCGCCGAGAATACGCACTTCGTCGTGACCGATAGAGACTCGCTTCGGCTTGATTATGTCGATGATCTCTTCGGCGCACTCCTCGTAGAGCTTGTACGATCTCGGATTCGACGGGCAATAGCTGTCGGGCCACTCCTCAAACGGGCGCTCGGCGATAGACTTATCGGCAAGTGTGAGGTAGTATGCGTGGGAGAGGGACTGTATTTCGGGGATAAGCTCCAAACGGAGGAGACGGCAGTAGTCGGTGATCTCTCTGAGCTGTTCCTGCGAGATAAAACCGCCACCGGAAAGTTCTACATGTGTAGAGTCTTTCCAATATGCCTGCGAGCCCTGAAGTCCCTGCGGACCGCCGACGTGGTTTCGTGCATCACGGCAGAATTTCGTCCACGCGCGGTTGACTTCGGGGTGCTTTTTGAATTCAACGCCGCCGCCTGTTTCGAGGATGACGGTGTTATATTTGAGCCGTGCCGCTTCTGCGATGACGCGCTTACATTCTTCGACGGAATCTGCCGCCGGCACGAAGAGGTGAACTCCGCGCATCTTCATATACGCGCGGTCATTGACCTCACCACACGGGATCTTATATGTGTCGCCGTCCTTTTCGACGAGTCCGAGGACGGTCCACACGCCTCGTGCGAGTGCGTCTTCGTCGCGTCCGATCAGTTCGACTTTTTTGCCGACTTTTACGGTATATGCGTCAAGTCCGTCGAGGTTTTCGTCAGTGGAAAGCGTGATCTTCGGGCATCTCGAAACGATCTTTGCGTCAAAGCCGAGGAAAGCGGCGGCGGCAACGAAAGTTTCGGCGCACGCACCGGAAACGGTCAGCTTATCAAGGGTGAGAAATTCTTTTGTAAGTTTTGATTTAAGCGGTCTTGGGTAAAGCATGGTTTCCCTCCGGAATTATGCGAAATTTCGCATTTTTTGATTGAAATAAGTATATCACGGGAACGGGGAAAATGCAAGTTTTTTTCTTTTCCGTGGAAAAAAGGAAGAAAACGTTACAAACAAATAATTAGATAGAAAACACTTCGTGTTTTCTTCCTTGCGCCTATGTGAGATTTGTTCAAATTCGCGGGAGGGGGACCCCCTCCCCTACGGTGTAAACATGAAATATCATTTCGTGCGAATCCTTGATATTTCGTGAGCCGCCGTGTGATTCACGCAAACCCGAAAACCGCGAAGCGCGTTTTTTCCTCTTATCCCTTGAAAATTTCGTTCCTTTGTTGTATAATATATCCTGTAGTTTTATACGAAAGGTTGATATAATGGAAAACAATAGTTTCTCAGCGGAGAAGTACGCGCGGCTCGTAAAAACCGGTACTGTCATTTCCGCCGCTCTTTCCGTGCTCATTGCCGGTGTATACTGGTGCGGTATGCACTTCGGGTTTGATTTTTCCGTCGGGCATTACTCGTCTCCGCTTTGGTGTTATCTTACCGCCGGACTTGTCGCTTCAGGCGTGGTAATTGCCGCGGTTATTGCTCTCAGCACCGGAAAATGCTCGCTTCTTCCGCAGGCATCCACGCCGACTGCCTCTCTGATCGTTCGTCTTGTCGCCGCCGTCGCCTGCGCAGCGTCGTTCGTCGTGTTCTTCTCGTCGATCTTCAAAGGCGAAGCATATTACGGCACTCTCGATAAGCTCTCGGGCATCCTTTCGCTGTTCGCTCCCGTTTTCTTCGTGCTGTCCCTCACAAAAGTCGACGGCAGAGTCACCGCGTTCTGTGCGCTCCTTGCGGCTTTGTCGGTGAATTTTGAAATATTCTCGGCGTATTTCGACTTTACAGTGCCGATAAACGGTGCAGTCCGCAATATGATCCTGCTCACGCGCTGTGCTGTCCTGCTGTTCTTCATTTCAGAGGCAAGATTCGCGCTTCCTTCCGATTCAAAGAGGCTGACGGCTCCGTTCGCGGTTTTCGTGAACTGTGCATCCCTTTCGGTCGCAGGCGGAATCTCGCTCGGCGCACTTTTATACAGACTTAACGACGTAAACCCCGCCGACGAAGCACCGTCAACTGTCAAATTGTTCGTATATTTTGCGGTCGCGGCAGTCGCGCTCGTAAGACTCGTCGGGATCCCGAAATTATTATGTGAAAAAATAAAAGACGTCGAAGAAGACGACGAAGAAAACGAAAAAGGAGAATAAATATGGCAGACGAAATCAAACTTACACTTGATCCTACCGGTGCATTTGCGGCTCAGGCTGCTCCGACTCCTGCCGCTCCGACGGCCGACGAAACAGCAGAAGAACAGCTCGCCGCCGCACCCGCGCTCGACGAAAGCCAGTTCACCGAAGAGGAACGCCGCGCGATCGACGAATTCTCCGAAAAGATCGACATAACCGACACCGCGTCCATTCTCTCATACGGCGCGTCCGCTCAGAAGAAGATCTCCGATTTCTCGGACACCGCTCTCGGAAGCGTGCGCAACAAGGACTTCGGCGAGGTCGGCTCGATGATCACTGATCTTATCGGTAATCTCCGCACGATGAACGACGAAGCCACCTCGAACGACAGAGGAATAAAGCGTCTGTTCCGCTCGACAAAACGTAAGCTCGAGGATATGAAAACGAAATACTCGAAATGCGAAGAAAGTGTAGACGACATCGTCGGGATACTCGAAGGGCATCAGATCACTCTTCTCAAGGACATTACCATGTTCGACGGACTGTACGAGAAGAATATGACCTACTTCAAGGAGCTGTCGATGTACATTATCGCCGGCAAGAAGAAGCTCGAAAAGGAAAGAGCAACAACACTTGTTGAGCTAAAAGAAAAAGCCGAAAAGTCCGGTCTTCCCGAAGACGCACAGGCGGCAAACGATTTCTCCGAGCAGTGCGTTCGTTTCGAGAGAAAGCTCCACGACCTTGAGCTGACGAGAATGGTTTCGATACAGATGTCTCCGCAGATCCGCCTCGTGCAGAACAACGACACGATGATGACCGAGAAGATCCAGACTATCATTATGAACACTATCCCGCTTTGGAAGAGCCAGATGGTAATTTCTCTCGGCATCGAACATTCGCACCAGGCTATGGAAGCCGGCAAGCTCGTCAACGATATGACGAACGAACTGCTCAAGAAGAACTCCGAAGCACTTCATTCCGCTACCGTTGAGATCACGAAAGAATCCGAGCGCGGCATCGTTGACATCGAAACACTGACGAAAACGAACGAGGACCTCATAAAGACCCTCGACGAAATAAGAGAAATCCAGAAAGAAGGACGGGAAAAGAGAGCGAACGCCGAAAATGAGCTTAACAGAATCGAAAACGAGCTCAAAGAAAAGCTGATCAGCATTCGTTCATGAACCCAAACTGAAAAAATGAACAGACAGAACAAAGTAATCGCAAAGAAGATCGCGGCAGTCCTCACGCTCGCGTTAATGCTTGCCGCGGCTGTGCTTCCCGTGTGCGCGGCGTCTTATCCGAAGCCGGATAATTTCATCGCCGACGGGGCAGGTATCCTCTCGGAAGCTACGGTAAGGACTATCCGCAACGCAAACGACGAGCTTGAAGACAAGGTCGGCGCAGTCGTGGCGGTATGCACCGTTTCAACAACGGGAGACAGCTCGATAGGCGAGTACACGCGCGCGGTCTTCAACGACTGGCGGCTCGGAGAAAGCGTACTGCTTCTCATCGCCGTCGACGACATGAACTACTACTTCCTCCAGTCGACGGCTATCGACAAGGTGCTGACGAATGAAGAGCTTCAGCAGATAGCGAAAGACTACCTTGAAGCGGACTTCACAGGCGGCAGCATCGACACGGGCGTGATGAAAGCTACGTCAAAGCTCGCGTCACTGCTCGGGTCCCGTCTGCCAGAAGTAAAGGCAGAAGAGCCCGAACAGAGCGGCAGTGCGTCCGTCGGCAAGATCATAGGCGGCATTTTCAAAGCGATACTGATAATAGTGCTTATCGCAGTCGTCGGATTCGTCGTGCTGTTCGCAATTGCGATGTTCAACGACGACGTTGCGGCGTTCATGCGTAAGTACATATTCAGAAAGAAGCCGAACAATGTTCCGCACGTTCAGTACGACGAGCGGCTTTACGGCTCGCGTGAAAGAAGACCTCAGCAGAACGGAAGCGGCTACAATGGCTACGGCGCACAGGACAGCCGCAGACAGAACGGCTACACAAACGACGGCACGGATTATTCGGCTTACTACCCGAGAACGGGCGACGAGCCGTACAACAATTCCGACGGAACAAGAAGAAGATAAAAAACGGAGAGGAAGAAACGCACGTTTCCTCCTCTTTGACTGTATAGGATATAACAATGATCTCACTATCGACGAAAGATCTCGCTTTCCGTGTGGGGACGCGGGAGATAATCGGCGGAGTCTCGTTCTCGATCGAGGACGGCGACAGACTCGCGCTCGTCGGCGTCAACGGAAGCGGAAAATCGACACTGCTCCGCATGATAACCGGCGAATACACGCCCGACGAGGGAGAAGTGTATATCGCGCGCGACAAATCTGTCGGTATGCTCCACCAGGACGACGCTTTCAATATCATAAATCTCGGCGACTCTTGTGCGTCCGTTGACGAAACAGTCCTCGGTCAGATGTACGCGGTATTCGCCGAGCTTTGTCGCGCCGAAGTGCGTCTTGCCGAGCTTCAGTCCGCGCTCGATTCAGCGTCCCCGGACGACACGGCGACACTTTCGCGCCTTTCTACAGAGTATACAAACCTCAATAACCGCTTCATCTCCGATGGCGGACTGTACTACAAGTCCCGTTGCCGCAGTATCCTCGAAAATCTCGGCTTCGGTGAGGAAACGTGGTCGACTCCTGTCTCGAAAATGAGCGGCGGACAGCGTACAAGGCTCGCGCTCGCGCGGCTTCTCTCAAGGGAACCCGACATACTCATCCTCGACGAGCCGACGAACCACCTTGATATTGACACGATGCGCTGGCTTGAAAATCATCTCGCGGCATACCCGAAATCGAAGACCGTGATACTCGTCTCGCACGACCGTTATTTTCTCGACAAGGTCACAAACAAGACGCTCGACATCGAAAACGGCAGAGCAAAGCTCTACAAATGTAGATATAGCGAATACGTCACGGAAAAAGAGAAATTCCGCCGTGAGCAGGAGAAACAGTACGACCTTCAGCAGAAAGAAATCGCACGTCTTGAGGCGTACATCGAACAGCAGAGACGCTGGAACAGAGAGCGCAACATCATTGCCGCCGAAAGCCGCGAAAAAGCGATAGCCCGAATGGAAAAGGTCGAAAAACCGAAAGCAGCACCGAAAGCGATACGGTTCGGGCTTGAATCGTCCGGCGAGAGCGGAAACGATGTCGCAACGGTGAAAAGGCTGACGATGGGCTTTACGTCGGATATGCTGTTCCGTGATCTGTCGTTCCTCGTGAAAAAGCATGACAGACTGTTCATCACCGGTCCGAACGGGTGCGGCAAATCGACGCTCATAAAAATCCTGCTCGGTCAGCTTGAGCCGCTCAGCGGAGAAATAGAGTTCGGCTACAACGTGACTGTCGGCTACTACGATCAGGAAAACCAGAATCTCACGGAGTCGAACACCGTCCTCGACGAGTTGTGGAACACGTACCCGAATCTCTCGCAGACGGAGATACGGAACACGCTCGCGCTCTTTATGTTCCGCGGTGAGGACATCGAAAAAGAAGTCCGCGTGCTGTCGGGCGGCGAAAGAGCGAGGCTGACGCTTGCAAAGCTGATACTCTCGAAAATGAATCTTCTTATCCTCGACGAGCCGACGAACCACCTTGATATAGAATCGCGCGAGGCACTGGAAAGCGCACTGCTTGCGTTCGACGGGACGATAATCGCGGTGTCGCACGACCGATATTTCGTGAGCAGGCTTGCGACGAGATTCATCGACCTCGGCGACGGCGGAAAGGATTTTCCGGGGACGTACGAGGAGTATTCCGCATACAAGGAAAACCGCGGAAAAGCGCCTGTCGGTGAGACGGAGACGAAAGAAGAGCCGAGCGGACGGGACGAATACCTTGAGCGGAAAAAAGCGAACGCGGACAAGCGTAAATTCGAGAAGCACAAGGCAGACGTCGCAAAAGAGATCGAAAAGCTCGAAAAGGAGATCGCGGATATAGATTATCTTCTGTTCGGTGAAGCCGCAACGGACTATATGCGCGCCGCCGAGCTTAGCGACAGAAAGACGATCGCCGAAGACCGCCTGATGCAGCTTTACGAGGAAGAAGAGAGCTTTTGAAAGAGTAATGAATAATGAAATAATAAAAACGTCGAAAGACGTTTTTTATTTTCGCCTAAATAAAAAAAGTGCATATTTGTTCGACGGGCGAAAAATGATATTTCGTGCGAAGCCGCGAGGTTATCGGAAATCCGCAAATTCTCTTGCGAATCCTGCAATTATGTGATATAATGCATTTGTAAAATTTTGTTGATATTTACGGAGGATATATCCATGTCAGTTTTCACATCAATTCCCACAATAAAATACGAAGGCTCAAACAGCAAGAATCCGCTCGCATTCAAGTTCTATGATCCCGAAAAAGTCGTACTCGGCAAGAAAATGAAAGAACATCTCCCGTTCGCCATGTCGTGGTGGCACACGCTCGGCGCGGCAGGAACCGATATGTTCGGGCGCGACACTGCAGACAAGTCGTTCGGTGAAGAAAAAGGCACAATGGCTCACGCTCGCGCAAAGGTCGACGCAGGCTTTGAATTCATGCAGAAGCTCGGTATCGAATACTTCTGCTTCCACGACGTTGACCTCGTTCCCGAAGCCGACGATATAAAGGAAACAAACCGCCGCCTTGACGAGATCTCCGACTACATCCTCGCAAAGATGAAAGAGACAGGCATTAAGTGCCTTTGGGGTACGGCGAATATGTTCTCGAATCCGCGTTTCATGAACGGCGCAGGCTCGACGAATTCCGCAGACGTTTACTGCTTTGCGGCTGCTCAGATCAAGAAAGCTCTCGACCTCACCGTCAAGTTCGGCGGTAAGGGTTACGTCTTCTGGGGCGGACGTGAGGGATACGAAACACTGCTCAACACCGATATGAAGTTCGAGCAGGAGAACATCGCAAATCTTATGCACATGGCTGTAGATTACGGCAGAAAGATCGGCTTCACGGGCGACTTCTACATCGAGCCGAAACCGAAAGAACCGATGAAGCACCAGTACGACTACGACGCAGCTACCGCTATCGGATTCCTCCGTCAGTACGGGCTTGACAAGGACTTCAAACTCAACATCGAAGCAAACCACGCAACGCTCGCCGGCCACACGTTCGAGCACGATCTCCGCGTCAGCGCAATGAACGGTATGCTCGGCTCTATCGACGCAAACCAGGGCGACTACCTGCTCGGCTGGGACACCGACGAATTCCCGTTCGATGTTTACACCGCAACGATGTGTATGCTCGAAGTCGTTCGCGCAGGCGGACTGACAGGCGGCTTCAACTTCGACGCAAAGTGCCGCAGACCGTCCTACACCGCAGAAGACCTCTTTGAAGCGTACATCCTCGGTATGGATACATTCGCACTCGGACTTCTGAACGCCGAAAAGCTCATCTCCGACGGACGCATCGCCGAATTCGTGAAGAAGAAATACGAAAGCTACTCATCCGGCATCGGCAAGAAGATCAGAGATAAGGCGACAACGCTTGAAGAGCTTGCGGCTCTCGCCGACGAAATTGGCGCACCGGCTCTTCCGTCCTCCGGCAAGCAGGAATATCTCGAAAGCATCGTAAATCAGGTCATCTTCGGCTGATACGCTGACAGATCAGAGGTAACAATATGAAAAAAACGGTACTTGCCGTCATTCTGGCGGCAATTGTCCTCTTCTGTTTCGTCGGATGCTCGGCACGGGAAGAAAAAATCCCCGAAAATCCGGACGAGAAGACAGAGACCGTCACCGTCGACGAAAATACGGCAGACGGACAGAATGACGGCGAAAGTCAGGGCGAAACAGCCGAAGAACAGTCGACTGAACAGTCGACTGAACAGCCCACAGAGCCGGTGAACGTCTATGCAGTCGCAAATTCGCTGATCGACCGTCCGGTATCCGAGCTTTACGCACAAGTCGGCGAGCCGGATGACAAATCATACGCCTCAAGCTGCATCGGAGACGGGCAGGACGGCGAGCTTTACTACGGCGACGTTGTAGTCGTCACTTATGTTGAAGGAGAAAACGAAACGATCGTTGACGTTTACCGCTGAGGAAACGCTCAAATATACATATATACATAAACAATCATACAAATGATATTCTTTTCATTATTTGACACAAAAGAGAACCCGTCGGACAGCAGTGATCTCGAAATCGTACGGCGTGTGAAATCGGGCGACGACTCCGCTTTTGAAGAGATAGTCGACAAACACGGGCGGCTCGTATACAATGCGGTCTGCCGCGTGCTGACCTCATCCGGGCGGTCGACAGATCAGGCGGAAGAGTTAGCGGAGGACGCATTCGTCAAGGCGTGGCAGAGCATATCGCTGTTCCGCGGCGGCTCTTCCCTTTCGACATGGCTCTACAGGATCGCGGTCAACACGGCAAAGGACGCACTCCGCGCCGAAAAAAGGCACGCCGCGCTGTCCCTGTCCGCAGGATCGGACGACGGCGACGAGCCGCACGAATGGGATATTCCCGTAACGTCGGGCGACACTGTGCCGGAAGACGCAATAGAGCGGAAAGAAACGATACTCGCCGTCAGACGCGCTGTCGAATCGCTTCCGGAAGACGCACGCCGTGTTGTCGTTATGCGCGACATAAGCGGTATGGCGTACACCGACATAGCGGACGCGCTCGGTATTGAGCTTGGAACTGTGAAGTCACGGCTCTCACGCGGACGTGCGATGCTAAAAAAAATTCTCACGGACGGGAACTTTATCTGACTTTCCGTCGTCTAATCATTAAAATAACAAAAAAATCCGAAAGGTGCGCCGAGTGCGCTCGAAAAAATGAACGAAAACGAAAATCTCTCCCCGCTTGAAGAGGAAAAGATCAGCTCGCTTGTGAGTCGGTCATATCCCACGCCGGACGCGGAAATCAGCGCACGGGTGAGCGAAAAGATCGCCGTGATCAAGGCGGCTCGACTTAAGCGCAAAAGGCTTCTCTTACATCTCGGCAGTGCCGCAGCGTGCCTTGTGATAGTCGGAAGTGCCGCAGTTGCGGTTTTGCCGAAAATGATGACAAAGACCGCCGTTTCAGAAGACTGCGCGAACCAGGCAAACGGCACTGTATACGACGCAGTGACAGAAGAGTGCGCGGATGTGCCGGCAGAGTCGAAAGAAATGCTGTATGACGCCGGATTTGAAAGCAATGACGCGGCAGAACCAGAAACGTACTCATTATCCGGCGGATACGGTTTTGCACCCGCACCAGTACTTGATGACGAAAACGCAAACGAGATCCCCGATCTGAACGGAGATTTCCCGATATTAAAATCGGCAGTGTGCGGTGCGAATACTGCGGCTTTCTTTGACGCAGACGGCGACGGCGAGAGCGAATACTGCGAGGTTTTTGCCGAATCCGACGACATCGGCGGCTTTAGCATGAGAATTGTGATTTCAAAAGGTGAAACAGTGTTCGAGGGATTGTTCCCGATGAGCGAATGCACGTTCAACTTTGAAAAAGACGGAGACGGCATGGTACTCCGACTCCGCGACAGTGCGAGCGGCGAGATAAGCTACCGCACAGTCGTGCTGGATGACGGAGAAATAACTCTCAAATAAAAAGAAACCTGTCGGCTATGTGAGACGATCTCACATAACCGACAGATTTTTTATTCATCTGATGTCTGTGGCAATTCCGCGCCACACGAGAGGCACGTTTTGCGGTCTGACGGCTGTCTTGTGCCGCAGTCGAGGCAGACGACAGTCGTTTTTTCGGGTTCCGGCTCGGGTTCTGTATCGGGTGCGTCGAATACAGCAGGAGAATCTGTGTGGTACTTTTCTTCTTCCTTTATCATTTTCTCCGCCTTACGGATCACAAACAAAGCAATAAAGATAAACACCGGAGGCAGGAGGAATAAAAACAGAAGCATAAGGACATAGTGCTCGAATAAACCGAAGACGCATCCGCCGAGCATTGACAGCATGGCGGCAGTGTAACCAAACAGTTTGGCGTATATTATCATTTTTCTCGGTTTGTCATAGTCGTATGTCATTATAAGCTCTATCAAACCACGAAGCAGACTGTATCTCATAAAATACCTCCGTAGGTTTTTGATTGTGTTACGGATATTATAGCATAAGCGTTGACGTTTGTCAACTCACAGAGGAAAAATTCCACGGCTCTTGCGAACCGTGGTTTTTTGTTTTATCAGCCGAGCTGTTCCGCGAGAGTGATCTTTGCCTGCGCGAGTGCTTCTGCAATTTTGTCAACGTCCTTGCCGCCCGATGTTGCGCTGTCGGGACGTCCGCCGCCCTTGCCGCCCGTCACAGCCGAAACTGCGCCGAGGAGCTTGCCTGCGTGTGCGCCAGCTTTTACAGCGCTCTCGCCTGCGGCGGAAACGAAATTGAACTTTGTCTCGTCGTGTACGGCGAAGACTGCAACGGTGTCAGCGTACTTGTCCTTGATTGTGTCGCAGAGTGCGCGAGCGGAATCAACTCCTGCCGCACCGAGGTCTGCCGTGATGATCTTCACGCCCTTTACGTCAACTGCGGACGAGAGCAGTGAATCGAGCTTCGATGCCGCGATCTTGCGGTTAAGCTCTTCTATCTCTTTCTTCTGACGTGCGATCTCAGCCTGTAATGCGGCTGCTCTTGCGCTCATATCCGCGGTGTTGTTTGCTTTCAGCACCTTTGCGGTGTCTGCGATAAGAGCGTCCTTTTCGTCGATCAGTGCAAGAACGCCTCTGCCCGTTACGGCTTCGATTCTTCTCGTACCTGCGGCTACGGACGATTCGGAAACGATCTTGAACAGTCCTATTTCCGCTGTATTCGCGCAGTGCGTACCGCCGCAAAGCTCAGTCGAATATCCGCCCATTTTCACCATGCGAACGACTGCGCCGTACTTTTCGCCGAACAGTGCCATAGCACCGGCTTTCTTCGCCGATTCCATATCAGTCTCAACTGTCGTGATCGGTGTCGCGCTCATTATTGCGTCGTTGACGAGTGCTTCGACGGTCTTCAGCTCTTCCGTCGACAGCGCGGAGAAGTGCGTGAAGTCGAATCTCATGCGCTCTGCGTTGACGAGCTGACCAGCCTGCTCAACGTGCGTGCCGAGGACTTTGCGAAGTGCAGCCTGGAGAAGATGCGCGGACGAGTGGTTACGTCTTGTTGCGTCGCGGTGTTCTGTGTCTATCTCAGCCGTTACCGTGTCGCCTACCTTGAGCGCGCCGCCCGTGATGACGCACTGGTGGAGGAAGATTCCGTCGGTCTTCTTTGTGTCTTCAACTGTTACAGTTGCGCCTGCGGTCTTTACAGAGCCTATGTCGCCAGTCTGACCGCCGCTCTCGCCGTAGAACGGTGTTTTATCAAGCACGAGAACGAATTCACCCTCGCTGACCTCTTCGATAGAGCCGTCGTCTGCTGTGATGATAGCGAGCACTTTCGCGTCAGCCTTATTTTCGGTATATCCGACAAATTCAGTCTTCGGAAGTGCGGAAAGCGCGGTCTTGTCCGTGCCTGCCCAGCCGGAGATGTTCGCTCTTGCCTGGCGCGCGCGGTCACGCTGTTCCTTCATCAGCTCGGTGAAGCGTGCGTCGTCAAGCTCAAGCCCTGCTTCTTGTGCGATCTCGCGTGTGAGGTCAACAGGGAATCCGAACGTGTCGTAGAGCTTGAACGTGTCCTCGCCGGACAAGAGCTTCGCGCCGCTTTCCTTTGCGGATGCGATAAGCTCGCTGAGCTTGGAAAGTCCTGCGTCGATCGTCGCGTTGAAGCGATCTTCTTCGATGGACATTACTTTCTTGATATAGTCGGCTTTTTCACCGAGTTCGGGGTAGCCGGCAACGTTTTCGGCGATAACGACGTCGCAGACTTCGGTGAGGAAGCGGCGGTCGATGCCGAGGAGCTTGCCGTGACGTGCGGCACGACGGAGGATTCTGCGGAGGACGTAGCCGCGTCCCTCGTTCGACGGGATAACGCCGTCGGAGATCATGAATGTTGCACCTCTGACGTGGTCTGTGATAACGCGAATTGAGATATCGTTTTCCTTGTCCGCGCCGTAGTGCTTGCCGGAGATTTCGACGACTTTATCGAGTATTTTGCGTACTCCGTCGACCTCGAACATATTGTCGACTCCCTGCATTACGCACGCGAGACGTTCAAGTCCCATACCGGTGTCGATATTCTTATGTTCAAGCTCGGTGTACGTGCCGTCGCCCATGTTATTGAACTGCGAGAAGACGTTGTTCCAGATCTCCATGAATCTGTCGCAGTCGCAGCCGGGTTTGCAGTCGGGCTTGCCGCAGCCGTACTTTTCGCCGCGGTCAAAATATATCTCGGAGCAAGGTCCGCAGGGACCTGTGCCGTGTTCCCAGAAGTTGTCCTCTTTGCCGAGGCGTACTATATGGTCGGCAGGAACACCGATCTTCTTGTTCCAGATCTCGTAAGCCTCATCGTCATCCTGATAGATAGACGGATAGAGAAGCTCAGCCGGGATCTCGAGCGTTTCGGTGAGAAATTCCCACGCCCACGGGATCGCCTGATCCTTGAAGTAGTCGCCGAACGAGAAGTTACCGAGCATCTCAAAGAATGTGCCGTGACGTGCGGTGTGACCGACTCTCTCAAGGTCGGGAGTACGGATGCACTTCTGGCAGGTAGTGACGCGGTTTCTCGGCGGAACGACTTCACCAGTGAAGAATTTCTTCATCGGAGCCATACCGGAGTTTATGAGAAGAAGAGATTTGTCGTTTATCGGAACGAGCGGGAAAGACGGGAGGCGAAGATGCCCCTTGGATTCAAAGAAAGAGAGATACTTTTCTCTGAGGTCATTGACTGAAGTCCACTGCATAATAAAAGCTCCTTTAATAAAGCAGATTTTGCTATAATACAACATGATATTATAGCACGTGCGTGCGGATTTGTCAAATATTTGGTGAAGAAAACGTCGGGGACGTTTTTAATATTTTTTCACGGATATCCACATAATATCATTTCTCACCGCAGGGGAAACCATCGGTCTCCCGTCGAACGATTTGCACATAAATCACTTAGGCGAAATTCCTCTCGCCTTGTGGACAAAACCTCATTCAGGTGTTATAATATATACGGAAGAATATAGCCGAAAGGATGTATATATATGAATTACTTTTCTCTTTTCAAGGAGGCTGTCGGAAAATTCGCCGACAAGGTTGCACTCGTTGACGGACGCGCCCACTCTCTTACATACACTGAGCTGTACGCACTGACGGGAAAGGTTGCCGCGAAGCTCTTTTCGCTCGGCGTGCGCCACGGTGATTTTGTCGCAATAAATATGCCGCGTGTCATCGAATACCAGGCGGCGTATCTCGGTATCCTGCGCGCAGGTGCGGTCATCGTTCCGCTTGTGCCGGATTATCCCGAGGAAAGAATAAACTTCATAACAAACGACTGCGGCGCAAAGCTGACGGTGACGGAGGAGTTTTTCTCGGATATAGATTCGTTCGGTCAGTACGAAAACCCGGCCGACGGCAGCGAGCCGGCTATTCTTATATACACCTCCGGCTCCACGGGTACTCCGAAAGGCATACTTGAAAGCACAGCCGACATCGCCCGTGCGGTAAAGAGACAGCTTGTCTTCGGCGACGGTGTGGACGACATCCGCTTGGCGGCGTGTGCGTCGTTCTCCTTTGCCGCGCACATTTTCGAGTACCAGACGTGGTATCTTCGCGGAGCGACGCTTTTTGTCGTCCCCGATGAAGTGAGAAAGTCCGCTGTAATGCTCGAAAAATTTTACCGCGACAACGACATAAACATGGGCTTTATCAGTCCTCAGATATTGAAGCTCTTCCGCTTTGAAAAGGACAAACGCTACAGCATCATCACGGGAAGCGAGCGGCTCTCGAACATCGAGTACCGCGATAACGTCCGCGTATTGAACATCTACGGAATGAGCGAAACGATCCTTGTGTCCGTATTCGTCATGGATAAGACGTACTCGAACACTCCTCTCGGAAAAGCGCTCGACGGCATCACGCTCACCGTAGTCGATGACGACGGAAACGCACTTCCTGACGGTGCAGAGGGAGAGATCTGCATCACGGGTATGTTCGATTCGCGCTATTATAAGGACGAAGAAAAGACAGCCTATACTATGCGTCCGAATCCCGACGGAACAACGACTGTTCACACGGGCGACAACGGCTATTTCAACGAAAATGGCGATCTCGTGTTCGTCAACCGCCGCGACTGGATGGTCAAGATCAACGGTCAGCGCGTCGAAACAGGCGAGATCGAGATTATAATCGGCGGAATCGACGGGATAGAGTCAGCCGCAGTCAAGGCATTTACAGACGGCGCGGGACAGACGTATATCGCCGCGTATTACTCACTGAAAAATGGCGCGGAGGTCAGAGAAAACGAAGTCCGCACCGCACTGTCGGCAAAACTGCCCGACTACATGATGCCTCGCTTCTTCGTGAAAATGGATGCACTGCCGAAAAATCTGAGCGGAAAGCTCGACAAGACCGCGCTTCCCTCTCCTAAAGCAGAGGACTACAAGGCCGAATACGCCGCTCCGACGACAGAGAGCGAAGAAAAACTCTGTTCGGCATTTGAAGCGGTGCTTGAATGCGGAAAAGTCGGTATTTACGACGACTTCTTCGCGCTCGGCGGAGATTCGATAAAGGTATTGAAGCTCATCGCCGCCGCAGAGATAGACGAACTTGAGCCGAGCACCGTTCTTGCCGGAAAAACGCCGCACGCAGTCGCCGATATGCTCTCCGGATCGTTCGGTCTTAAGGCTCGGCACAGCGAAACGATTCCCGAAGTAACGCCGCTCTCAAAGGCGCAGAAAGGCGTTTACCTCGAATGTGCCGAAAACCCCGATTCGACGATGTACAACATCCCTATGCTCTGCCGCCTGCCGTCTTCGGTAGACGTAGACAGATTCGCCTACGCCGTAAAGACTGCCGCGGAGAATCACGAAGCGTTCTTCGTCACAGTCTGTACACCTGACGGCACACCGGCGATGATTTACAAAAAAACTTCCGTAGAAGTGGAAGTCAAAAACGTCCGCTCAATTGAAGACGAAGTAAAATCGTTCGTGCGCCCGTTCGATCTTGAACACGGTCCGCTTTACCGGTTTGAAGTCATCACGGACGGAGAGAGCAAGGCTCTGCTTTTCGACATTCACCACATCATTTTCGACGGCACGTCGGCAGAAGCACTGATTAAACAGATAGCCGACGTTTATTCGGGATGCGCGCCTAAACCGGAAGAACTCACGCAGTTTGATGTTTCCGCGCTCGACGCAGAATGCGAAGAAACGGACGCATACCGCGCGGCTGAAAAATTCTTTGACGAAATGCTCGCAGGTATCGACTGCGATTCACGGATAATCTCCGACGTTGTGACGGAAGAAACGCCAGACGGCATCGGAAGTGTTGGTCTGTCAAGTGACGGGATATTCACATCCGACGAAGTAAGATCGTTCACAAGAGCGAACAGGATAACCGAAAACACGCTTTTCCTCGGCGCGTTCGCTTATGCGCTGTCCAGATTCAACGGAACGGACGACGCGCTCTTCTGCACCGTCGACAACGGCAGACACGACGCGCGGCTGTCAGGCTCCGTCGGTATGTTCGTGAAGACCTTGCCGCTTTACTTCAATTTCACGGGAAGCGAATCGGTATCCGACTGTCTGCCGTCCGTTCAGGACAAATTCTACCGCGCGATGAGTCACGACATGATCGACTTCGGCACGCTCGCATCAAAATACGGCGTGGGAACTGAGACGATGTTCATATATCAGGCAGAGCTGTTTAACGGCGCACCTGTCGAAGACGGACGGATCGGCGTGGAAATGCTCGAAACGGGAGACTTGCAGTGCGACATCGACGTTATGCTGATGAAAACGTCCGACGGCTACGAGCTGTCGGCGCATTACCGCAGGAAGCTCTACTCCGAGTCGCTCGTGCGTTCGTTCTGCAATATGTTCCTCGGTGTCGTGAAAGGGATGCTCTCGTCGTCCTCGCTCGGCGATATTCCGCTCTGCGACGGCGAAAACCGCGCGCTTATCGACTTGTTCAACAAAACGGAATACCCGTACGAAGACAAAAAGACCGTCGTCGAGCTGTTCCGCGAGCAGGCGGCGAAAACGCCCGACAAAATTTGCCTTGTCTACGAAGAAAACAGATACACCTACCGTTATATCGATGAAATAACGGACACGATAGCAAAATATCTCGTGAAAAACGGCATCGGACGAAAAAAGGTCGTCGGCGTGCTTATCCCGAGATCGGAGTATATGCTCATCTGCTCTCTTGCCGTACTCAAGGCAGGAGGCGCATATTTGCCGCTCGATCCGTCTTATCCGCCGGAGAGGCTGAATCTTATGATCGGAGATTCCCGTGCGGCGGCTGTCATTTACGCGGACGCGCTCGACGGAATAATAACAGAAGAGTACACCGGGCAGAGGATACCGCTCTCGTCGCTTGATTCGCTCGAAGAGTCGGACGTTACGCTCCGGGACATTCAGCTTCCGACACCCGGACTGCACGATCTGTTTGTGATGATATACACATCCGGCTCCACCGGCGTTCCGAAAGGCGTTATGTTCGAGCATGGAAATACCGTAGTCACGACGGAATGGGAAAAGAAATTCTACGGCATCGGCACGGATTCGCGCGTCGCGGCTTACGCAAGCTACGGTTTTGACGCAAACGTTTACGATATGTATCCGGCAGTCACGTCCGGCGCGGAACTGCACATCATCTCCGACGAGATAAGGCTCGACTTCCCTGCCCTCGCCGAATATTTCAACAAAAACGGCATAACTCACACCGTCATGACGATGCAGGTCGGCA
This sequence comes from Eubacteriales bacterium, assembly GCA_045643285.1. Lineage (GTDB taxonomy): Bacteria > Bacillota > Clostridia > Oscillospirales > CAG-272 > UMGS1696. The sequence goes on along the minus strand of JAZUKN010000014.1, from coordinate 42,546 downwards.
GGCAGTTTGCCGAAATGGGCGGACTGAGCACTCTCCGTCACCTCACCGTGGCAGGAGAAAAGCTGATACCGCTTGACGTGCCGGAGGGATTCGCTTTCCACAACGCATACGGTCCGTCCGAGGGGTCAGTCATCACGTCGATATTCACGCTTGACGGGCGATACAGAGACGTGCCGATAGGCAAAGCCGTCGACAACCTCAAAGCGTACGTCGTCGGAAAGGGCGGCGCACTTCTGCCCGTCGGCGCAGTGGGAGAACTGTGGATAGCAGGTCCTCACGTCACGCGCGGTTATCTCAACAGACCTGAAAAGACCGCAGAAGCATACGGTACAAATCCGTTTGACGACTGCGAAGGGTACGAAAGAGTATACCGCACCGGCGACATCGTGCGATATATGGGCGACGGAAATCTCCAATTCGTCGGCAGACGCGACGCACAGGTCAAAGTCCGCGGATTCAGAGTGGAGCTTACGGAGGTCGAAGAGGTCGTCAGACGTTTTCCCGGCGTAAAGGACGCAACTGTCGCGGCATTCGACGATCCGGCAGGCGGAAAATTCATCGCGGCTTACGTCGTTTCCGACGGTGAGATCGACGTTCGCGCGCTCGGAGACTTCATCAGAGCCGAAAAACCGCCGTACATGGTGCCGGCTGTCACGATGAGGATAGATAAGATTCCGCTGAATCAGAATCAGAAAGTCAACCGCCGCGCTCTTCCCGTGCCGGAAAGACGGTCTTCCGATATGACAGCTCCCGAAAACGGATCACAGCAGAAGATTTACGATATAATCGCCGAAGTTATCGGACACAAGGCGTTCGGCATAGAGAGCGACATTTACGACGCAGGACTTACGTCAATCGGCGCGGTGAAGCTCAACGTGATGCTCTCGAAAGCGTTCCCGTGCGTTATAAAGATCGCGGACATAAAAGAAAATCCGACGGTCAGACTGCTTGAAAAGTTCGTCTCGTCCGCCGAAAAAGCAGAGGAATACGAAATTTTCCCCGACTACCCGATAACCGAGACGCAGAAAGGCATTTTCATTGAATGTCTCTCGAATTCCGACAGCGTGCTCTATAATATGCCGCTTCTCATAAAGCTCGACGAGTCAGTCGATTCCGAAAAGCTCGCCTCTGCCGTGAAGACTGCGCTTGACGCTCATCCGTACGTCAAGACCGTGCTTTTCACCGACAACGAGGGCAACGTCAGAGCGAAGAGAAACGACGGCGCAGAAATCGAAGTGCCCGTCATAAAGTGCGCCTGCCTGCCCGACAGCTCCGCGCTTGTAAAGCCGTTCAACTTACTCGGAGAACCGCTTATCAGAGCCGCAATATACGAAACGGACGGCGGAAAATACTTCTTCACCGACGCTCATCACATCATCTCCGACGGCACGAGCGAGAGCATAATCCTCTCGGATATAACGAAAGCATATGTCGGCGAAGAAGTCGAAAAAGAAACATACACAGGATTTGAAGCCGCGCTCGACGAAGAACAGGCGAGAAAAACAGACCGGCTCGCACGCGCCAAGGAATACTACGACAGCATTTTCAGAGGCGCGGACGCGGAATGCCTGCCCGGAAAATGCCCTGAAACCGTCGAAAAAGAAGCCGGAAGCATAAAGAAAGTATGCTCCGTCGACAACGAAAAGATCAAAAAATACTGCCGCGAACACGGCGTGACGGCAAACTCGTTCTGGAACTCCGTTTTCGCTTATGTCCTTGCGCGGTTCATCCACAGGGAAGACACAGTCTTCACAACGATCTACAACGGACGCAGTGACTCGCGGCTCGCAGGCTCGGTCACGATGCTCGTAAAGACCGTCCCCGTTTACGCAAAAATAAACGGCGGCGACGCTCCCGAAAAGCTCATCCGCGATACTCAGACTGAGCTTCTCGGCAATATGTCGAACGACCTCTTATCGTTTGCCGAGGTGTCCGGCGCATACGGAATAAGATCAGATATAATATTCGTATATCAGGGCGAGACGTTCGCGTTTGATTCACTCTGCGGAAAGACTGCGGAGGTCATCGACGTCGCACCGTCCGTCGCAAAGTCGCCGATTTCGATGAACGTATACATCCGCGCCGGAAAGCCCGTCATCGTTGCGGATTACCGCAGGGATATGTTCTGCCGCAGGCTCGTTGAGTCGCTTATTTCGTCGGTCGACGCGGTTGCTGAGAACTTTATGACGGCAGAAAAGCTCTCGTCGGTTTCGATGATGTCGCATGACGCGGAAGAGACGTATTCCGTTCTCAACGCATCCGACGTGAAGACTACAGGCAAGAGAGTACACCGTGTGATCAAAGAACAAGCCGCTCTTCATCCCGACAGAACAGCCGTTGTCGCCGCAGGCGAATCACTGACGTTCGGGGAACTGAACAGTCAGGCGAACGCCGTCGCAAATTCGCTTGTTTCTCTCGGCGTCGTCAAAGACGATATAGTCGGACTTGTGCTGGAGCGGACAAAGGAAGTCATGATATGCGAGATAGGTCTGCAAAAATCCGGCGGCGCGTTCTTACCGATGCTACCGTCCTATCCCGACGAAAGAATAGACTACTGCCTCACGAATGCGTCGGCGAAATTCGTCATCACGACGGAGAATATCAAAGCCGCAAAACCCGATCTATTCGCCGACACAAAGCCGTACAGAACGCTGACCGTTGAAGAACTGCTCGAAAACAACAACCGCGAGAACCCGAATGTCGACGTTCAGCCGGACGCGCTCGCTTACTGCATCTATACCTCCGGCTCTACGGGAACTCCCAAGGGCGTTATGATCGAGCACAGGAACTTCTCGAACTTCGTCGAGACCGATCAGCTCGTCCTCCGATTCTTCACCGACGGAAAAGATGGCGGTGCGTCGCTCGCCGTAAGCTCGATCTCGTTCGATATGTCGCTGTATGAGATTTATCTCGCTCTGTACCGCGGAAAGACTGTCGTCATGGCGACGGAGGACGAAATACACAACCCGATAGCACTCGCAAAGTTGATGAAAGACAACGACGTCCGCTTTATGACCTGCACTCCGTCGTTCCTCAACAACGCGATAAGCGTAAAGGAATTTGAAGAGGCGATACGCGGACTTACAACGATAGTATCCGGTGCGGAAGCGTTCCCGCCGTCGCTTTACGATTCGCTGAAGAAGACCTCATCCGAATTACAGATAGTAAACGGTTACGGCCCGACGGAAACTTCGATTTGCTGTTCAATGAAGGAGCTTCACTCCGGAAACGGTATCACTATCGGCAGACCTACCGGCAACGTCCGATTCTATGTGACCGACACCGACGGCAACATACTTCCGCCGTACGCATCCGGTGAGCTTATGATATGCGGAGAAGGAGTCGGGCGAGGGTACGTGAAGCTGCCCGAAAAGACTGCCGCGGCGTTTACCGAGCTTCGCGGACTGAGGGCGTACCACAGCGGCGACCTCGTCAGAGTGAACCGAGACGCGGAAATAGAATTCTCCGGACGGCTCGACAACCAGGTCAAGCTCCGCGGATTCAGAGTAGAGCTTGACGAGATCGAAAAGGTGATTTGCTCTTTCGGCACAGTCAAGCAGGCTAAAGTCGTCGTCCGCAACAACGGCGGAGAAGACTACCTCGCGGCGTTCTTCACTGCCTCCGAGCCGACTGACATCGACGCGCTCACGGAGCATCTGAAAGAACGGCTCACATACTATATGGTGCCGGCTGTCATAATGCAGCTTGATGCCATTCCGCTTACTCCTAACGGAAAAATCGACAAAAAAGCACTTCCGGAAACTGCGAACATCAAAAAGAAATCCGCCGACAAGAGGGGCAGACGCGCCGCGAAGAAATCGCTTGAAGAAAGACTCTGCGAGATATTCTCGTCCGTCCTTTCGCTTGACGAAGTATACGCCGACGACAACTTCTTCGAGAACGGCGGTACGTCGCTGTCCGCGTCAAAGGTCACGATGATGCTGATGTCCGACGGGATAGACGTGAAGTACGGCGATATTTTCGACAATCCGACTCCCGAAATGCTCGCCGGATTCATCGAAGAGCGCGACGGCAAGGCGAAAAAAGCAAAACAGGACGACGATTCCGCCGACGGCAATATCTCTTCAAAGACGCGCGACGCACTGAAATACAATACCGTAAAATATGCGGCGGACGTGAAGAGAGAGCCGCTCGGAAACGTGCTTCTCACGGGTGCGGTCGGATTCCTCGGCATACACGTTCTCGAAGAACTCATAAAATCCGAAAAAGGACATATTTACTGCCTTGTCCGCAGAGGGGAATACGACAGTCCGCTCGCCAGACTGAAGACAATGCTCATCTACTACTTCTCCGACGCATTTGAAGACGCGCTCAGAGACAGGATAACGCTCATCGAAGCCGATATAACGGATTCTTCTCTCGGAGATACACTCGCCGACGTACCGTTTGACACGGTTATCAACTGCGCGGCGTGCGTAAAGCATTTCTCCGACAGCGATATTCTTAAACGGATCAACGTCGGCGGCGTGAAGAACCTCATTTCGATCTGCGAAAAGAGAGGTGCGCGCCTCGTGCAGATCTCGACGGTGTCCGTTCCCGGAATCCACACAGTCGAAAGCTACGAAAAGCAGATAAGAATGCACGAAAACGAGCTGTTCGTGATCGACGACATGGACAACAAATACGCTATCTCAAAGTACAATGCGGAGCTTTGTATGTTCGAAGCAATAGAAAGAGGTATGAGAGGCCGGGTAATAAGAGTCGGCAACCTCATGGGACGGCACAGGGACGGCGAATTCCAGGCAAACCTTGAGACGAATATGTTTCTCTCCGGCATCCGTGGATTTTCCGTAATGGGCAAGTACCCGATCAGCCACATGACGGACCCGATGCGCTTCTCACCCGTCGACTGCACAGCAAGAGCCGTCGTGCTTCTCGCAGGAGTGGACGACCGCTTCACCGCGTTCAACGCCGACAACCGCTACGGATTTGACGAAATGAAGATCATCGATGCCTGCAACCGCAACGGTATCACGATAATCGCCGAACAGGACGACGTATACTACGACGAATTCCGTAAAAAGCTCGGCGACGACAGATTTAACGCAAAGCTCGGCGGACTTGCGGCATACGACATAAAGGACGCGCACGCCGTCGACTGTGACAACCGCTTCACGACGAACGTGCTGTACAGGATAGGTTTCTCGTGGCCGCTCGTCGACGACGCATACCTCGACCGCGCGATAAACAGCATAATGACGCTCGATTATTTCGATATAAACGAACTCGGAGACGAACAATGAAAGACGGAAGTAAGAAAAAACACTATAATTCCATAGCCGCGCGTGTGTCGCAGAGGGCTGTGCTTATCCTGCTCTCTGCACTTGCGGTGCTTCTTGCCGCGTCGTACTTCGGAGTGTCGACCATAATCCGCCGAAAGACCGAAAAAACGTCCGAACAGCTTGTCACGATGTACTCCGACATAATCAAGGGCGAATATGAGACGGCAGGAATGCCGATCTTGCCCGAATACCACGATCTCGCGCTGACTTACGGTGAATTCATGTGCGAGTGGTTCGATATCGACTACGCATTCGTGCTGGTGCCGTACCCGGATAGAGGCGTATTTCAGTATGTTTGCGCGGCGTACAAAGATCCCGAAATGGAGGAAAAATACCCCGATCACTTTGTCGGTCTTGTGAAGGAAAACAATTACACGACCGAAGAGCTTAATTTATGGATGGGCAAGAAGCAGTTCTCGCATATCGTCACGAAGTCGCTTTTCGGTCACGAGCTGATAACCGAAACGATCATTGAGGATTCCTACGGTAACCGTGTATCTGTCGGCGTGGACGTTGACAATATCGAAATATACAGAGAGATAAACAGGTATTTTCTGATCATCGGTCTGGCACTCGCCGCCGTGATCGCCGCCGTGGGCATCAGTATGTATTTCGTCATCCGCGGACAGGTATCCGTACCTGCGAAGAAACTCAGCAAGGCGATGACGAGCTTCGCTGCCGGAGGAAAGAGCGAAAAAATCTCGCTTGCCGGAACCGAAAGTGATGAATTTGCAATGATAGCTGATGCGTTCGGCACTATGAGCGACAACATCGGCAGCTATCTTCGGAATATCGAAGCGCTCACCCGTGAAAGCGAAAGACGCGAAACGGAGCTTGATGTCGCCGCGAACATCCAAAAGGGTTTTTTGCCGACGGGCAGGCCGATATACGAGCGGTACGAGCTGTCGGCGATGATGAAGCCGGCAAACGAAGTCGCAGGCGACCTATACGACTACGTTCCGCTTGACGAAAACCGCGTGCTGACCGTGATAGCCGATGTGTCGGGAAAGGGTATCGCCGCGTCGATCTTCATGGCGGTGACGCTGACGCTCATTCATCAGTATGCGAAAATGAATCTTCCTCCGGACGAGATACTCGAAAAAACGAACTCCGCGCTTGCCGCAAACAATACGGAAATGCTGTTCGTTACGGCGTTCGTCGGCATTTACGACAGCCGCACGAAGACGCTCACCTACTCGAACGCCGGACACAATCTTCCCTATGTCGTGGGTGAAAACGTCCGCACTCTTTCTGAGGCAAACGGAGTGATCCTCGGTTTATTTGAGGGAGAGGAATACACATCGGCAGTCGAGCAGCTCTCAATGGGAGAAACACTGCTTCTCTACACCGACGGAGTGACCGAGGCTACCGACAGCGAGAAGCACTTCTTCGGCGAAAAACGGCTCGAAGAGCTGCTTTCGTCGTTCCGCCCGTCTCACGCGCCAGATATTGTCGGATACGTCAGCCATGCCCTCGATGAGTTCGCGGACGGCAGTGAACAGCACGACGACATAACGATGCTCTCGCTTACCGTAAAGGACACGACGGAACTGTCACTCGACGTGGAACAGAGCGAGTTTGATAAAATCAAGGATGCGATACTTTCGCTTCCGCTTCCGAGACAGAAACAGCTTGAGCTGTGTCTCGCGGCGGAGGAATGCTTCGTCAATATCGTGTCGTATGCGTTCAAAGATAAAGACGCGGAGAAAGAAAAGATCAGCTTCCGTCTCGCGGTGTCCGACAGGATACTGATGCGCTTTGAGGACGGCGGAAAAGAGTTTGATCCGCGCGAAGGAGTCGGAGCAGGGGACTACGATCCGGACGTTCAAATGGGCGGTCTTGGGCGGTTCATCGCGTTCTCGGCGGTCGACGAGATCAACTACGAATACACGAACGGCAAAAACATTTTAACAATGATAAAATATCTCGGAGGTGACAGAAAATGACGATCACAAAGACAAACGAAGACGGAAAGATCACTCTCGCGCTTGACGGCTGGCTCGATACGGCATCGTCGCCGGAGCTTGGAAAAGAGATCGACGCGATCGAAGAAGCGAAGTCGATAGTGCTTGATTTTGACAAAGTCGAGTACATAGCGTCGTCGGGACTGAGACAGGTCGTGGCGTGCCACAGAAAAGCGAAAGAGATCGGCGCATGGTTTTCGGTGGTGAACGCCGGTACGGAGATCGCAAGTATCTTCCGTCTGACGGGACTTGACAAAAAAATCATTATCACGGAAAAATAAAGAAGCGCGTTTGCGCTTTTTATTTTGCGGAAAAGGAAAACTCCACGGCGTTTTCTTTCCCAAATCCTTGCATTTCCTTACATTTTGTGATAGAATGTATAAGTTAAAATATTTTCATCAAAAGAAAAGACCGTTTCGGTTTTACGGAGGCGTAACCATGACAAAAATAGACATCATTTCCGGATTCCTCGGAGCCGGAAAAACAACTCTCATCAAAAAACTCATCGCCGAAAGTTATTCAGGCGAAAAACTCGTCCTCGTCGAGAACGAATTCGGCGAAATAGGCATCGACGGCGGATTCATGAAAGATGCCGGAATTGAAGTGTCCGAGATCAATTCCGGCTGTATCTGCTGTTCCCTTGTAGGCGATTTCCGCGAAGCACTCGCCGAAGTCGTCGCAAAATATTCTCCCGACAGAATCATCATTGAGCCGTCAGGAGTCGGCAAGCTCTCCGACGTCATCCACGCCGCCCAGGGCGCAGACACCGACGGAAAAGCCGTACTGTCGAGCTTTACGGCAGTCGTCGACGCGACAAAAGCGAAAATGTATATGAAGAACTTCGGCGAATTCTTCAATGACCAGATCGAAAACGCCGGCTGTATCATTTTGAGCCGCACACAAAAGCTCACCGACGACAAGCTCGAAGCAGTAGTCGCACTCATCAAGGAACACAACCCGAAGGCGGCGATCATCACGACTCCGTGGGACGAGATCTCCGGCGACGTAATGCGTACCGCCATGGAAAAGCAGGACTCCCTCGCCGCCGAGCTTCTTGCCGCAATAGCCGCCGCTCATCACGATGACGATGATGACGACGATTGCTGCTGTCACCACCACGACGAAGAAGGCGAAGAGCATGAACATCATCACCACCATCACCACGATGATGACGACGATGACGAACACGAATGCCACTGCCACCACCATGACGACGACGATGATGACGAACACCACCACGAGCATCATCACCACCATCATCACCACCACGGTCACGACGCGGACGAAATCTTCACGAACTGGGGCAAGGAAACCCCGAAGAAGTTCGACCGCGATGCACTCGACAAGGCACTCTCCGTCCTCGCGGCGGAAGAAAACCCCGTCGGCGTGATCATCCGCGCAAAGGGCATCGTCGAAACAACGGACGGCAAGTGGCTCCAGTTCGACCTCACGCCCGGCGAATACGAGATCCGCGACGGCTCCGCAGACTACACGGGACGACTCTGCGTCATCGGCACAAAGCTCGACGAGCACGCTCTCTGCGAGCTGTTCGGACTGTAATTTTTTATAAGGTGTGATAATATGAAAAAACAACCGAGAGAAGTACCCGTTTTCCTCTTCAACGGACTGCTTGAATCCGGCAAAACCGTAATGGTAAACCGCTTTTTCGAGAACAGACAGATCTGCGGCGGCAGAAAGATCGTGCTGATCGTCTGCGAAGAGGGTATCGAAGAATACGACGAAAAAAATCTCCGCGAAAAAAACGTCACGCTCGTGTCCGTCGAGGATGAAGAAGACTTTAATTCCGCGCTGTACGAAGACATTGAGCGGAAATACGCGCCCGACATCGTGGCGATAGAATACAACGGAATGTGGGACGGAAACGCGCCGCTTGAGATAGTATATCCGGATGGGTGGCAGCTCGTCGAAATCATGACGACCGTCGATTCGACCACGTTCGATGCTTATTCAAAGAACCTCCGCGCGATGCTCGTTGAGCAGTTCCGCAATTCGGATATAGTGATCTTCAACCGTTTTACGGACGACTCGAAGAAAATGGCGTACCGCAGTCTGGTAAAGGCAGTGAATATGCGCGTGCAGGTCGTATACGAATACGAGGACGGCACAATGGACGCTCAGTTCGACGCTTCCCCGTTCGACCTCACAAAAGACGAGATAGACGTCAGCGACGCGGATTTCGGAGTGTTCTACTTTGACGTAATGGATAACGTGGACAAGTACGAAGGCAAAACGGTGACGATGCGCGCGCAGGCGGCACAGATCAGCGCAGTCGCCGCAAACGGATTCCTTATCGGACGCTTTGCGATGACCTGCTGTGCGAACGATATCCAGTTCATCAGCATTTACGTCAAGAACAATATGACGTTCAAGAATAAGGCGTGGTATTACGTCAAGGCGAAGGTCGTGTCGGTCGATGCGTCGATCTACGGCGAAGAACCGGGCGGAAAGCTGGCGGCACTTGAGGTACTGTCTCTCGCCCCGGCAACCGCACCCGAAGAAGAAGTCGTAACGTTCTGAGAAAGATGCAAGTGAAAAATGGCAAATTAAGACAAAACCCCTATTCACTGCACTATAACCTTGTATACAAAAACGTATGAGCGTCAGCGCGCTATTACCCCACGGGTTAAATCCTCGATAACGTCGCACAAACTTTGTAACAAAGGGGTTTCCAAAGGGGGAATAGAGCGAAGCGACCTTCCCCCTTTGGTTCGGTGATTGACAAGAGCGTCGAATCACGCTCTTGTCCGCCGTCCGCGTAGGACACAACGACGCCAAACGTTAGGTTTGGTTGAATGTGCGCCCGTCCGCCGCGTATTTCATACGCAGGACAAAAGAAAATAATTTAAAACGTCCCCGACATTTTCTACCTTTTTCTATGTGAAGTGTGTGCAAATCTGGCGGCGGGAGACAAGCCCCCGCCCTACAGTATAAAAAAGAGATTTCACGCACAGCCGTAAGATTTGCGGCATCTTTATCCCATAAAGAGTATTATTAAAATAACAATTTTGCAATAAAAAAAGAGAGAACTATGCTTTTCGGAAAACACATCAATAAATACTATCTGAAATATTGGTATTTCTACCTCATCGGCATAGCCGCGCTTGTCGCCGTCGACTACGTCCAGTTGTTTCAGCCGGAATACCTCGGTTCGATAGTCGACCACCTATCATCAGGCGCGCCTGTCGATATTTCGTTCGTTGAGGATATTTGCAAAAAGCTCCTCATCATCGCCGGTGTCATGTTCGCCGGACGTATGGCGTGGAGATATACCCTTTTCAACGCATCGCAGAGGATCGAAGCAGGTCTTCGCCGCGAAATGTTCAAAAAAAGCGAACGCCTTTCACAGAACTACTACCACGAAACAAAAGTCGGCTCGATCATGTCCTGGTTCACGACCGATCTCGAAACGATAGACGATTTCTGCGGCTTCGGCGTCGTTCAGCTCGTTGACTCATCGTTCCTTGCCGTGCTTGTCATTATCAAAATGATCATGCTCGACTGGGTTCTTTCCCTGTTCGCGCTCATCCCGATGGTGCTTATCATAATCTGGGGCGCGATAGTTGAAAGGATCATGGCGAAAAAGTGGGAAGAGCGTCAGGAAGAATACGACCGCCTCTACGACTTCACGCAGGAAAACTTCACAGGCATCCGCGTAATTAAGGCGTTCGTCAAAGAGGCAAGCGAGATCCACGCTTTCCGCAAGGTCGCACGGAAAAACCGCGCCGCAAACGTTTCGTTCGTCCGCGTCCAGGTCGTATCTGACGTTCTTATCGAAGTCATCATCGCCGTTATCGGGGCGTTCATCCTCGGCTTCGGCTCGTGGTTCGTCTACTCGTTCGTTTCGGGAAATCCCGTCACCGTGTTCGGTCACGTCATTGAAGTCACTGCCGGTGAGCTTGTGACGTTCGTCGGATATTTCGACACACTTATATGGCCGATGATTGCGCTCGGCTCGCTTATTACGATGTTCAGCCGCGCACACACCTCCCTCAAGCGTGTTTCGTCCTTCCTCGATTCCGAAGAAGACGTAACGGACGCGCCGGACGCTGTCGCACTTGACTCCGTCCGCGGCGAGATCGAATTCAGAAACTGCACGTTCGAGTACCCTGCGAAAAAAGGACTGAAAATGCTCGACGCCGTATCGTTCAAAATCAACGCAGGCGAGACAGTCGGCATCGTCGGACGTATCGGCACCGGAAAGTCGACTATCATGTCGATCCTCATGCGCCTCTATAACGTTGACCGCGGCACCGTTTTCATTGACGGTCACGATATAATGGACTGCACGATGAAGTCCGTCAGAGACAGCATCGCGCTCGTTTCGCAGGACAACTTCCTGTTCTCGGATACGGTAGGCGGCAACATCGCGTTCTCGAAAGAGGGTGCGACGGACGAAGATATCCGCGCCGCCGCAGTTTTCGCAGATGTTGACGACAACATCACGGCGTTCACGGACGGCTACGACACCGTCATGGGCGAGAGAGGCGTCACCCTCTCCGGCGGTCAGAAGCAGAGAGTGGCTATCGCAAGAGCATACCTCAAGGATGCGCCCGTTATGCTCATGGACGACTCCGTTTCGGCAGTTGATGTTAAAACCGAAGAGACGATCCTCAAAAATATCCGCGAAAAACGCGCCGGAAAGACTACAATAGTCGTCGCTTCGCGTGTTTCGACAGTCTCGGGCTTTGACAAGATACTCGTTCTGACAGAGGGAAAAGTCGAAGCATTCGACACACCCGAAAATCTGATGAAGATTTCTCCTACATATCAGAAAATGGTATATCTGCAAGAGCTTGAAAGAGAAGTCGAGGGAGGTGAGAAATAATGGAAGACATCGACGAAAAGGAACGGCTGAAGGGCGACAAAAAAATGCCGACGGGCGAGCTACTGAAACGCACGCTCGTCTACATAAAGCCACAGCTTCCGAAGTTCATAATCTCGTTTATCCTCATCTTCTCGCACGTCGGGATGGATATTCTGCTTCCGTTCATCACGTCGCGCATCACAAATTCGCTGACCGAAGTACCGATAGCGGTAAGAACGGCAATTTATCTCTCCGTTGCCTATCTCGCTATCAGTATCGTCGACAATTTCTTCTACTACGTTGAATCGATGATACTGCAAAAGGCAGGTCAGGACACAGTTCTCACGCTCCGCGAAGACGTATTCAGGCATATCGAATCGATGAGCCAGAACCAGTTCACCGAAATGCCGGTCGGCTCGCTCGTCACGCGCGTAACATCGTACACGCAGTCCCTCAGCGACCTGTTCACGAACGTGCTCGTCAGCGTAGTCCGCAACATCGTCATGGTCGTCGGCGTTTACGCGGTGATGTACTTCATCGACGTAAAGCTGTCGCTTATCATGCTCATTCCGGTAACGGTGATATTCGTCTCGTCGCTTGTGTTCTCGAAGATCGTCGGAAAGATCTTCCGCAGTGAGCGAAAAAGCATCTCGGAGCTTAACGCATTCATGAGCGAAAACCTCTCCGGCATGAAGATCACTCAGATATTCAACCGTGAAGAAAAGAAGCTCGCAGAGTTCGACGAAAAGAACGAAAACCTCCGCCACTCGCGCTTCCACGTTGTGCTTGCGTTCGGCGTGTACCGTCCTCTTGTGACGTTCATCAATATCGCCTCTATCGCGCTCGTGTTCCTCTTCGGCGTGAAAGCAGGACTTGACGCCGCCGCAATAGTCGCGTTCTATCTCTACGTCGGCAGATTCTTCAGCCCGATACAGCAGCTCGCCGACCAGCTCAACAACATTCAGAAGGCGCTGACAGCGTCCGAGAGACTCTTCAACCTTATGGACGTTGCCCCCGAAGTCCGCGACAAGCCCGATGCGATAGCAGTTGACAAATTCGAGGGGAGAATCGAGTTCCGCAACGTTTGGTTCGCGTACAACGCCGAGGACTGGATACTGAAAGACGTTTCGTTCGTCATCGAGCCGCGTCAGACCTGTGCGTTCGTCGGTGCGACGGGAGCAGGAAAGACGACGATCCTTTCGCTTATCGTCCGCAACTATGAGATACAGAAAGGTCAGATACTCATTGACGGCATCGACATCGCAAACATTCAGATAAAGTCGCTCCGCCGTGCGATAGGTCAGATGCTCCAGGACGTTTTCCTGTTCTCCGGCACGGTAAAATCGAACATCTCGCTCCACGACGACACGATACCGGACGACGAAATAAAAGAAGCGTGCCGCTACATCGGAGCAGACACGTTCATCGAAAAAATGCCGAAGCAGTACGACGAAGAGATAATCGAGCGAGGCGAAAACTTCTCGCAGGGACAGCGCCAGCTTCTCTCGTTCGCGCGTACCGTTCTTCACAAGCCGCAGATACTCATTCTCGACGAAGCGACGGCGAATATCGACACCGAAACGGAAGTCCTTATCCAGCAGTCGCTTGAAAAGATGCGCAACATAGGCACGATGCTCGTGGTAGCGCACCGTCTCTCGACGATCCAGCACGCCGATCAGATCATCGTTCTCCAGAACGGCGAGATAATAGAGCGGGGTAATCACCAGGAGCTTCTCGCACAGCACGGCTACTACTGGAAGCTGTACCGCCTGCAATTTGAGCAGTAAAACAAAACAACAAAACGTGAGTACGGTTGATCTGTACTCACGTTTTTGGTTATTCTGATTCTCTCACAGTTTCAGATAATCTTTCTTTATCAGTCCGAGCTTGCGCATCAGCTCCGTAAGCAGGATCGAGATAACTGCAGGCAGGACGATGCAGAGCAGTCCTATCCCGACGAGTGCGCGAACACCCGTGCCGCTTGAAGACACAAGCCCGATTATCCCGACCAGTCCGCACGTCCCCATTCCGGCGGAAACGCCCGAACAGGACAGCGAGAACACAGTAGTCGACAGCGCACCGCACACAGCAGACGCGACTGTTGCAGGGATCCAAATCTGCGGATGGCGGCAGATATTGCCCATTTGAAGCATCGACGTGCCGAGTCCCTGCGAAACGACGCCGCCCCAGCCGTTCTCTCTGAACGACATCGCGGCAAAGCCTATCATCTGACAACAGCATCCGACAGCGGCAGCTCCGCCTGCAAGAAGCAGTGCTTCGGGATCAACGGATGCGGCAAGCGCGCTTTCCGAGAAGATTATCGCGCAAATCGCGGCGGATGAGATCGGCAGTGTCAGCACCATTCCGACGACAACGGCGATCACGATTCCCATGACGAGCGGCGCATATCCCGTCGCACGTGCGATGAACTCACCGAGGAGGAACATCAGCTTTGCGATCCACGGGCAGACGAGCCGAGCGACGACATAGCCCGACAAAATCGTCACGGCAGGCGTGACGAGAATATCGACTTTTGTTTTCTTTGAGACGAGCATACCGATCTCGGCGGCGACTATCACGGCAACGAATGCACCGGCAGGTCCGGCAGTATAAGCGACTGTACCGCCGTCAGCCAGGGAAATCGCAGCACCGAGCGAGTAACTGAGGTACCCCACTGCGACAGACGAAAAAATGACAAGCGGATGTGAGCCGAGCGAATATGCAATAGCCGCACCGATAGCCATTCCGGCAGAGGCGGAACAGAATTTCTGAAGTTCGACCAGCCCCGCGCCGACGGTGTTGAGCCAGCCGACGGAAACGTACTCAGGACCGAGATATTTGCCGAGCGTGCCGAAGATCGTTCCGATGAGAAGCGACGCGAAAAGTCCCTGCGCCATAGCCGACATCGAATCTATGAAGTAACGTTTGAGATACGCTTTTATCTTTTTCATAATGTTACCTCCAATGTATTATTTCAGTAAATTATATCACTTTTTTCTCCGATAATCAATCTTTTTTTCGCGCCGTGCCGTTTTTCGGCGAAAAATCGGTTTCCCATTGTAAAAAACAGAGTTTTGTGGTATCATAAGCGTACAAACAAGAGAAACGCGGTGAGATTATGACAAAAACGAACGCGATGCGCCTGCTTGATTCGGCAGGGATAGAGTACGGTACCGTAACATACGAGGTTGACGAGAGCGATCTATCCGGCGTCCACGCGGCAGAAATGCTCGGTCTTGATCCCGACTGTATGTTCAAAACACTCGTCTGCCGTGACGACAAAGGCGGATACGAAGTTTTCGTTATCCCCGTAGCGTACGAGCTTGACTTAAAGAAATGCGCGGTCGCGGCAGGAGTGAAGCGCGTCGAGATGATCCACGTGAAGGAGCTTCTTCCGCTCACGGGATACATCCGCGGCGGCTGTTCACCCGTCGGGATGAAGAAAAAATTCCCGACGTACATCGACGAGACGGCAGCCCTGTGGGACAAAATTTACGTCAGTGCAGGTCAGCGAGGGCTTCAGCTTCGCGTCGCGCCGGACGAGCTTGCAAGGTACGTTGAGGCGGAATACACAGGACTGACAAAGTAAAACGGAAGCATAGGAATGTTTCCGTTTTACTTTTTTTGTAGAGAAGTAGAAAACACTTCGTGTTTTCATATTATTATATTGCCACTGCGCGTGGGGCGCACAAGAGCGTACCGCGACGCTCTTGTGAATCACCGCGCCAAAGAGGGGCAAGGTGCAAGCACATTTCCCCTCTTTGGAAACTCCCCTTTGTCACAAAGTGAGTGCGACGCTGAAGAGGATTTGAGTCGTTAATAATAGCGCGCTGACGCTCATTATGAAGAAAGACGTAGTCGATTTTATGTGGTAAGTTGAAGAAGCGATTTGATCTTACTTAGCAACAAAGGGGTCCTTAGGGGGAATAGAGCGAAGCGACCTTCCCCCTAAGTTGCCTGGATTCATAAGGACCCGGCAACGGAGGTGTCCAACCGAGATGCGGAGCATCTCGTCGAGTTCACGGAGTGAACTCGGTTATGCAGCCCCACGCGTAGTGGAAAAAGAAAATAATTTGAAAACGACGTAAGTCGTTTTCTACCTTTTGCCTATATAAAGTAAGTGCAAATCCGGCGGCAGGAGACAAGCCCCTGCCATACAGCATACGGGGTGGAGTTCGTGCATAGTTGTAAAAAACGAATTTTGAAAACGTCCACAACGTTTTCTTCCATATCAGTCTCCCTATACGAAAACAGAGCAGCGATCATCTTCACTGCTCCTTTTTTTCGTATATCTTCACCGCTGTCTGCCCGTCGTATTCGTCGACCATGACGGACACGACTTCATCGCGCGAGGTCGGGATGTTCTTCCCTACAAAATCCGGACGGATCGGCAATTCCCTGTGTCCTCTGTCGATCAGCACCGCAAGCTCTATCTCCGCCGGTCTGCCGTGCGCGAACACCGCTTCGATAGCGGCTCTTGCAGTCCTTCCCGTGTATATCACGTCGTCGACGATGACAACGCTCTTCCCTGTCAGATCTGTCGGGATGTTGCTCGCCGTAGCCTCCGGAAGCTCAGCTATAGTTGAGAGATCGTCGCGGTACAGCGTGATGTCGATGTCTCCGACAGGCACGTCCGCGCCCTCAAACTGCTTTATATTCGCGGCAAGAATACGGGCAAGCGGGATCCCTCTGCGGCGGATGCCGACAAGGACGAGATTCTCAACACCCTTGTTGCGCTCGATTATTTCGTGCGTGATACGCGCGAGAGATCGGCGTACCGCGGCTTCGTCCATAATCTCCGATTTCAGTTCAAGCATTGTCTTCCTCCTCTCAGAATGATATACCGTAACGCTCACATTCTTATTTTTTCTTCAATTTATATGCAAGTGTCCCGAAATAGAACTTCGGCAGGCTCATCATACGCCCGATTCGCTTCGGCTCTTTCAGAAGTCTGTAGAACCACTCAAGTCCGAGCTTTATGAATATTTTCGGCGCTCTTTTTGCTATTCCGGCGTAACCGTCGAGCGAGCCGCCGAGTCCCATCATCAGATAAACGTTCGGCATGGATGCACGGTTTGCGGCGATCCATTTTTCCTGCATCGGTGCGCCGAGGCACACAAACAGCACGTCCGCTCCGCTTTCGTTGATCTTTTCGACAACTGCCGCGTTCTCGTCGCCCTCTTTTTTGAAGTAGCCGTCGTTCGTGCCGACAATTTTTATCTCAGGATATTTTTCTTCGAGCTTTTCTTTTGCCACTTCAGCGATGCCCGGTTTACCGCCGAGCAGGAAGACCTTGTGCTCCGTCCCATTTACACGCGCGAGAACAGCATCGCCAACTTCGATTCCGGCGACCTTTCCGCCTTTGAACGGCGTGCCGAGTATCTTTCCGGCTTTGACAACGCCGATGCCGTCCGGCACGACAAGCTCTGCCGAGTTGACAATACCGCACAGCGATTCGTCGTCGATGCAAGCCTGCACGATCTCGGAATTCGGCGTATACAGTGCGGTCTGTTCACCGTTATCAATCCGCGAGATGAGCGTGTCTACCGCTTCGTCGAACGTAACATTGTCAAACAGCACGCCTCTTATGTTTATCCTGTCTCTCATTTCAGCTCTCCTTCTTTTTTATGAAGAAAAAAACGCACCGAAAAAAACGGTACGTTCGCACACAGCTTATTTTGCGACCTTTTCAAGATAATCGACAACATTTCCGACTGTTATGAAGCCACGGATGTCATCGTCGGAAATCTCAACGTCGAACTTTTCTTCGCACTGAAGAACGAGGTCTGCAAGCTCAAGAGAATTGATACCGAGATCGGAAACAAGCTCTGCGTCAAGTGTAACGTCGTCAGCCTTTACCTGAAGTTCTTCAACGAGAAGCGCTTTTACCTTTTCAAACATTTTATTTCTCCTTTTTCAAGTCCGTTTTTCTTTAGTCAGGCGGATTTTCTCCGCACAACTATTATATTGATAATCGCACTGCCTGTCAAGCATTTTTTCAATTTTTTACAATTCTTATATATCATATATCGCTTCTTACGGTACGGAGACTTTTTTCGACGTGCGTGCGCTTATGTACGATATTATCCTGTCGGTTTCTTCGTCCGTCAGAGTCGGGAATCGTTCCTGTTCCGCATACCCGTACGCCCTGCACTTCGACGACGCCATGGGATTGTATCGTTCGATGTCAACGCGCGAGACGGTTTCATATCGTTCTGCGAGAGCGGCGATATGCGAGAAATGCTCTTCGCTGTCGTTCTGCGTCGGGATGATCGGACATCGGAGAACGGTATTCGCGCCAATAGACGAAAGCAGTTCGAGATTCGAGAGGATAACGTCGGGGTACACGCCGGTCAGCCGTCTGTGAAGCTCCCTGCCTGTCGCTTTTATGTCAAAAAGAAAGAGATCGGTATATTCGGACGCGGCGCGTATCACTTCCGGAGGGCAATATCCGGAGGTTTCAACGGCGGTTTTTATCCCGTTTTCACGTGCGGCGCGAAGAAGAGCGAGCGCAAATTCGGGCTGTGCGAGCGGCTCGCCTCCGGAGAGAGTCATTCCGCCGTTTTCACCGTAGAATGCGCGGTCGGCGAGGACTTTTCCGATCACTTCATCGAATGTCATAGTCTTTCCGGTCACGGTGAGCGCGTCTGACACGCACGCATCGGCGCATTTTCCGCAGGAGATACAACGCGAGCGGTCAAAGCGGTGTTCTCCGTTCGGTGAAAAGGAGTGGCAGCCGTTTTCGCATACGGAAGCGCACTTTCGGCAGGAGATGCACCGCTCCGGCGTGTACGAAAGCTCCGGTTTCGGCGAGATGCCTTCGGGGTTGTGGCACCAGACGCACGAGAGCGGACAGCCTTTGAGGAAAACCACGGTACGGATCCCGGGTCCGTCATGGGAAGAAAAGCGTTCTATCGAAAAAACGTTGCCGGACATCACGGGTGTGTCTCCTTTCCAAAACTTGCGCGAAGCGCAAACTTCACTACGCGAAGCGTAACTTCACTGCCTTTGGCAACTTCACTTGCGCGAAGCGCATACTTCACTTTTCTTTAACTTGCACAAATCTCACGGATTCGCACGATATAACATTCCGCATCTGTAGGGCAGGGGTTTACTCCTGCCGCAGAATTTATCCAAACCTAACGTTTGGGTTCGTGGGATGTCCTACGCGGACGGCGCACAAGAGCGTACCGCGACGCTCTTGTGAATCACCGCGCTTAGGGGGAAGGGACTTCGTCCAATTCACGCCTACCGACTTCGTAAACGAAGTCGTCGAGATGCTCCGCATCTCGGTTGAACCCCTTTGTTACAAAGAAAATGCAATATTTTCGCTCACTTTGTCTACTTCTTCCCTATTCACTATTACTTCTTACTTCAATTTGACGTGTTTTTTCATCGCTTCAAAAGTCTCGTCGCTTATGTCGTGTTCGATCTTGCACGCGTCCTCTGCCGCCGTTTCGCGTGAGACTCCAAGCCGTGCGATAAACTCCGTCAGCACCGTATGCCGCTCGTATATTTTCTCGGCTACCGTCCGTCCGCTATCCGTCAGCGTGATATATCCGCCGCCGTCGACTGTTATATATCCGTCCGTCTTCAATTTCGACACTGCGCGGCTGACCGACGGCTTCGAGTAGCCCATTTCGTCGCACACGTCTATCGAGCGCACCTGACCGTTCTTTTCGGTCAGCACAAGGATCGTTTCAAGATACATCTGCCCGGATTCCATCAGCTTTTTCGTACTGCTCATAATCTCACCTCACCTGCTCCGCCGATCCCGTGGCTTACGACTGAGCCTATCACTTCCGATATTTCGTCTATCGACTGCGTTCTGTCCGAATTGAACCACTGCTGATACACCGCCATCATGCCGGAGATCGTGAAATCAAGCACAGTCGAGAGTCGTCTTTCATCCATACCGGTCGAGCCTTGAAGCGCGGTTTTCGCCTTTTCCTTGACAAGTCCCGTGATCTTCGTCACAAGCGAGACGTTGCCGTTCATCGACAGCAATACTCCGAAAAAGTCCATATCCGTGTTGATGACCTCAGTCAGCTTCTCGAAAACGATGTACGGATTGTCGATCTCTCCTGCCACGTCCGCCCCGCTGAGTGCCGCGTCTATCCGATTTATTATATCGTTCTCGATCTCGTCGACGACGTCGTAAACGCCTCTGTAGTAATTGTAGAACGTCTTGCGGTTCACGTCGGCGTAGTCAGCGATATTGCTGATCGTGATATCGTTGATATCTTTTTCGGTCAGCAGACGCGCGAACGCATTTTTTATCGCTTTTTTCGTCTTCACAACCCGTCGGTCGATTTTTTTCTCGTTTTGATCCATAAGTTTCTTCCCCGTTCAGCGGAATTTATGCAACAAATTTCGACAAATCTGTGTAATAATATACACACTGTTCGTTTTGTGTGGCAATCCGAACATATAAGCCGTATGTTGTCCATTGGATTTGATATGCAGATAGATTATAATACACATGTGTGTAAAAAGTCAATACTTTCGCATAGAAAGGTATAGTCATAGATATGAAATTTCTGATACTCAGCAGCGATTTTGCGACCGACCGCGACAGTGTTGCCGCCGCCGTGTGCGATGCTGCGACAAACGCCGGAATAGAGTGCGTTCTTGCCGATCCGTGCGTCTTCACTGTCGACGGAAAGATACCGTATTCAAAGCTCATAAAGCGGATACCGGGCGCGATGTCGGTCATAAGAGGCGCAAAGAAAATGCGCGGAAAAGACGTCGGCGCGTTCTTCCCTGCGTCGAATTTTGTCAAAAATCTTAACGAATGTATCGAAAACAGCGGATTTGACGCAGTTATCTCCGCCGACAAAGCCGTCACGGAAACTCTGACGGGGTACTACACTTCCGCACCGTTCTACGCCGTTCTGACGGACTACACCTGCCCGGACGTGAACGAAAACGCGCCGTTTGACACGTACTTCATTCCTCACGAATCACTGCGAGGCGAGCTGATCGCAAAGAACGTGCCGGAGGAAAAAATAACGGTGTTCGGCGTTCCCGTGCCGATGAAATTCAAGAAGCGGCTCGGGCGGCGTGCGGCAAGAAAATACCTCGTCATCCCCGAAAAACAGAAGGTCTATCTTGTGCTTGCGTCCGGCATGAGCGCGAAAAACGCCGAAGAGATCTGCGACAGCATCGCGCGCACCGAAGACGGCGACTACTCGGTCTACTGCCTCTGCGGACGGGAAAGCGACACACTCGACGAGCTGAGCGAACGCTACCTCGGCGATAAAAAGATCCGCATCGTGACGTACACCGAAAAGATCAACATATATATGGAAGCGGCGGACGTCGTGCTGTCCCGTCCCGTCGGGATAATATCGGCGGAGGCGGCAGTCAGCGCGGTCCCGCTCGTACACATCACGCCGAAGAGCGGATTTGACAAAACGGCGGAGTTCTTCTCGTCTCACGAAATGGCTCTAAAGGGCTTTGACGTGCGCGACGCGGTGAACAAAGCAAAACGGCTACTCGAAAACAGTGCTGTTTCCGAAAGAATGAAGAAAATACAGCAGGCGACGGTCTCAGCCGACAGCGCGGAAAAGATCGTCGGAAAAATCACGGATGCTATCGGGCACCGTCTGACAACATAAGGAGAAGACAACCGATATGAACAGAATTGACGGAAAGATTTTTTCCGATATGATAACAGGCGGCGCGGCAAATCTTCGCGCCAACCGAAAAACCGTAAATGAGCTGAACGTCTTCCCCGTTCCCGACGGAGACACGGGAGACAATATGTTCATGACGATAAATTCGGGCGCGTCCGAGCTGAAATCAAATATGACTCGCTCCCTCTCGTCTGCCGCACAGACTGCCGCACGCGGAATGCTGCTCGGCGCACGTGGAAATTCGGGAGTCTTCCTCTCGCGCTTCTTCTCGGGCATCTCGAAGTCGCTCGACGGGCTTGATTCCGCCGACGTTCTCTCGTTCGCTCACGCGCTTGAGGGAGGAGTAAAAGAGGCATATTCCGCCGTCGCAAAGCCGGTAGAGGGGACAGTTCTCACGGTTTGCAGAGAATCTGTAGGCGCGGCACTCGCTTCCCTTGACGCCGAAAGCACTGTCGAAACCTTTATTGACCGACTGAACGACGAAGCGCGCGTTTCTCTTGAGAAAACGCCGTCACTGCTCGCAGTCCTCAAAGAAGCAGGCGTCGTCGACAGCGGCGGTGCGGGATTCGTGTACATTCTCGAAGGGATGAAAAACGCTCTTCGCGGCAGCTTCGCCGTCAGTGACAGCACATCGGACGAGGACGCAAAAGTCGCCGATATTTCGCTTTTCACCGAGGACAGCGTTCTCGAATACGGTTACTGCACGGAGTTTCTGCTGAGATTACAGCGCGCCAAGGTCGACATTGACTCGTTCGACATCAAGCCGCTTGAAGAATACCTTAACAGCGTCGGTAACTCGCTCGTCATCTTCCGCGAAGGCTCAGTCGTAAAGGTCCACGTTCACACCATGACTCCCGGCGACGTTCTCACCCACTGCCAGCAGTACGGTGAATTTCTGACGCTGAAAATCGAAAATATGGCGCTCGAACACAACGAAGCGAAGGTCAAGAGCGGCTACACTCCGCCGTCCCTGAAGCCGAAAAAGAAATACGGTATCGTCGCAGTTGCCGCAGGGGACGGGCTGAAAAAAACGTTCTCATCTCTCGGATGCGACGCGGTAGTCGACGGCGGACAGTCGATGAATCCCTCAGCCGAAGACTTTATAAAAGCATTCTCCGAAATAAACGCCGACACACTGCTCGTCTTCCCGAATAACTCAAATATAATAATGGCGGCTGAACAGGCGGCGTCCCTGTACGAAAAATCAGACGTGCGCGTCATCCCGTCGAAAACCGTCGGTGAGGGCTACGCGGCTGTATCAATGCTCGACACTTCGTCCGGCGACACCGATGCAATTATCGAAGAAATGAAAGACGTCATCTCCGGCGTTGTTACGGGTATGGTCTCTCACGCCTCACGCGACACCGAAAAAGACGGCGTAAGCGTCAGAAAAGGCGATTACATCGGTTTTTCGGGCGGAAAGATCTACGTCGATTCCGAGAGCTGTCTTATGACGGCTGAGTCGCTTGCCGATTCGCTCGGATGCGGAAAATACGATATCGCGCTCATCCTCTGCGGTGCAGAAGCGACAGACGAAGACGCAGACGCGCTCTACAAATATCTGAAAGACAAATACCGCCGCACGGAAGTCATAATGATAAACGGCGGTCAGCCCGTCTACGACTATATTTTGATCCTCGAATAACACTACCGATCCCCGAAAGGAAACAAAATGGCAACGAAAACAAAGCGTATGAATCTCAGAAGCGTCTGCGGTATTGCGATGATCACAGCACTCTACTGCGTTCTCAGCTTCTTTATGAAGTTCATACTTATCGGCAATATCCGCATCGACCTCGGATATATCGCGCTCGCCGCCGGATGTATACTGTACGGTCCGTGGGGCGCATTCGTCGGAGCGGTAGGCTGCGGTTTTGAGAGTATGCTCCTCTCGGCGTACGGCTTTTCGATAAGCTGGTTCGTCGGAAATCTGATAATCGGACTGATAACGGGATATGTGTGCAAATATCTCACGAAAAACCTTATACTCAGGATAATCGCCGCCGTTCTTTCCGTAGCAGTCGGAATAGTCCTCGTAAAAACCTTAATGGAATGCTTCCTTTTCTCGCTCCCGTTTGAGATAAAGGTTATCAGAAATCTCGTGGCGTTCGTCGCGGACAGCCTCTCAATGGCCGTCGGTATGATACTCACCGACCGCATCCGCTTCATCTACGACAAGAAAAAAACGAAAAATAAAACCACTGCCTGACAACACCGGATAAGAAAAATAAAATAATTTAAGGAGACAAAACAATGCTCGTTCTTTTTACTGACACAGATACCGACATCACGCCTGCCCTCGCCAAGGAGTTCGGCTACAAGATAATCAGTATGCCCTACTCGGTCGACGGAGAAACCGTATGCCCTTACGCGGACAGCGACACTTTCGACTTCCGTTCATTCTACGATATGCTCCGCGAAGGTACGATCCCGACGACAAGCGCTATAGGTGAGGAAGCGTACATATCGGCGTTTGAGCCCGTTTTCGCAGACGGCGACGATATTCTCTACGTTTCTCTTTCCCGTGCGATGACCGCATCTCTCGACGCCATGGACAAAGCCGTCGAAAAACTGCTCGCTGAATACCCCGGACGCAAGTTCTACACAGTCGATACAAAGGGCATTTCCGCGCTCTCCCTTGCAATAGTCGAAGAAGTAGGCGATCTCTACAAGGCAGGCAAATCTGCTGAAGAGATCGTAAAATACGCCGAAGACGAAGTCAACCACTACACAATGTACTTCTTCGCGGACGATCTCAAGTTCTTCAAGAGAAGCGGACGTGTTTCGGGACTCGCCGGCACAATGGGTACACTGCTCGGCATCAGACCGATCATCTACGTCGGTGACGACGGCAAAATGACCTCTATAGGCAAGGAAAAAGGACGCGCTAAAGCGATAGACAAACTCGTTTCGTACGTCGAAGAGTTAGGCGACGACATAAAGAACCACCGTATAATAATCGGACACACCGACGCGCCCGAAATAGCAGACGAAATAAAAGCCGCACTGATCGAAAAGTTCGGAGACGGGCTGAACATTGAAACGACCTTAACAAATCCGACTATCGGAAGCCACTGCGGACCGGACGGCGCAGGTATCGCGTTCCACTGCGTACATAGATAAATGAATTTCCGAAAGGAAGAACGAAAAATGATAAACATTGTTGAAGTAAAAACAAAAAAACAGCAGAAAGAGTTCATCGACTTCCCGCTCAGACTATATAAAGGCAACAACTGCTTCGTTCCGCCGCTCTACTCCGACGAAAAGAAGATGTTCCGCGACGATTTCGTCTACAACGACACCTGCAAAACGGCGTTCTGGCTCGCGTACCGCGTAAACGAACAGACGGGAAAAGACGAAGTCGTCGGCAGGATACAGGGCATTTTACAGACCGCATCTAACGAAAAAACGGGCGAAAAGCGTGTGCGTTTTGACAGATTCGATTCGATAGACGACGCGGAAGTCGCAAATGCACTCTTCGCGGAGGTCGAAAAATGGGCGCGCTCGCTCGGTATGGACACCGTATGCGGTCCGCTCGGCTTCTCCGATCTTGAAAGAGAAGGTCTTCTCGTTGAGGGCTTTGACGAGCTGTCGACCTTTGAGGAGCAGTACAACTTCCCCTACTATGAAAAGCTCATCACATCGAATGGCTACGAAAAGGAAGTCGAATGGGTGGAATTCAAGCTCACGCTTCCCGAAAACGACGACGGCTCGATGGAAAAAATGGCTGATTTCGTTATGAAGCGGTACAATCTCCGCTTCGGGGAAGCAAAAAACGTGAAAGACTTCCTCGATAAATACGGCGCGAAGTTCTTTGAACTGCTCGACGTGGCGTACAAGGATATCTACGGCACTGTACCGTTCACTCCCGGTATGATAAAGATGATGGAGGACAACTTCAAGCTCATAATCGATCTCAAGCACGTCGCCGTCATCGTTGACGAAAACGACAAGCTCGTCTGCCTCGGAATATGCTTCCCGTCCCTCGCGCGCGCACTGCAAAAGTCGGACGGCAAGCTCACTCCCCTTGCCCTGCTCCGCGTTCTGAAAGCCGTGAAGAAGCCGAAGATAATCGACCTCGGACTGGTCGGCGTCGATCCCGAATACCTCAACCGCGGTGTCAGCACTGTGATCTGCGCACAGCTTATCCGTATGCTTAAAGAAGACGGCGTGGAATACGCGGAAACAAATCTGAACCTTGTTGACAATGCGTCGATCATCAACCAGTGGAAGCGGTTCACGGCAGTTCAGCACAAGAGACGCAGAGCATACATAAAGAGACTTGAGGACAAATAAAATGAAAATAGTAATTGACACGCTCGGCGGAGACAAAAGCCCGTCGGCGAATATCGAAGGCTCAGTCCTCGCGCTCAAAAATCTCGAAGATGTTTCGCTCGTCCTCACGGGTGACGAAAATGTGATAAAACCTGAGCTTGACCGTCTCGGCTACACCGGCGACAGAATAGAGATCGTCCACGCGCCCGAAGTTATCACGGGAGAAGACAAGCCGACAGACGCGATACGCCTCAAAAAAGACAGCTCGATGATCCGCGCGATACGACTGCTGAGAGAAGACAGTGAAATCAAAGCACTCGTCTCAACAGGCGCAACGGGCGCACTTGTGGCGGCGTCGACTCTACGCATCGGACGCATCCGCGGCATCCGCCGTCCTGCGTTTTGCCCTATTCTGCCGACAATGGCAGGCGGGATCGTCGGTATCTGCGACAGCGGCGCGAATGTTGACATTATCCCCACTCAGCTCGTCGAATTTGCGATAATGGGCAGCCGTTATCTCGAATGCTGCTACGGTATAGTAAATCCGCGCGTCGCCATGCTGAACATCGGCACGGAAACCGAAAAAGGCGACGACCTCAGAAAGACAGCGTACCCGCTTCTTCAGTCGTGCGAGTCGATAAACTTCGTCGGGAACATGGAAAGCCGCGACCTGCTGTCGGGAAAATACGATCTCGTGGTTTGCGACGGCTTCTCCGGCAACGTACTGACGAAAACAACAGAGGGCGTTGCGCTTGAACTGCTAAAGAAAATCAAAAAAGACATAATGTCGAAGCCTCAGTACAAAATCGGCGCGGCGTTTATGAAGAAAATGTTCATGGAAGAAAAAGCGTTCATGGACTACCAGAACTACGGCGGAAGCGTGCTTCTCGGATGCGAAAAGACCGTAGTCAAGGGACACGGCTCGTCCGGTGCCGTCGCGGTGTCGAAGTGCATCGAGCAGGCGTACCGCATGGAAAAAAACAAAATCGGCGAAAAAATCTCCGCGTCCCTCGCAGAGATCGCAGAAAAGCCGACTGAGAATGATAATCAATAATTATTTTAACTTAAAGGAGAACACACCATGTTTGAAGAAGTAAAAAAGATCCTCGCAGAACAGCTCAAGCTCGACGAAAGCCGCGTTACATCGGAGTCGAGAATCAAAGAAGACCTCGGCGCTGACTCGCTCGACATCCTCCAGCTTCTCATGACTATCGAAGAAGTAAAAGGCATCACCGTTCCCGACGAAGAGCTCGCAAAATTCTCGACAGTCGGCGACGTTGTCTCGTTCCTCGAAAGCAAAGAATAAGCGGAAGAATCTATCCTACAGGAATAATAACATTATGAAATTACATTACACGTCTCCGGCTTCCGTGTGGACGGAATCGCTTCCGCTCGGAAACGGACGGATCGGCGCAACTGTGTGGGGCGGCATCTCGCGCGACAGGATAACGCTCTGCGAAGAGTCCCTATGGAGTGGCAGGTATGATAAACTCCAGGACAACGCCGAATGTCCTGCGCATCTCGACGAGATACGGAACGCAATCTTCTCGGGCGACTACAAAACAGGCGAAGAACTGACGATGAAATACATGGTCTGCGGCTCGGACGGCTCGCACGGTCCCGACTACGGTGCGTTCCAGATCGCAGGAGAGATGTTCTTCGACTTTCCGACGCTCGATGAAGGTTTGATAAGCGATTATTCCCGCACTCTCACGCTCGACGGCGGACTGTCCGAAACATCGTTCACCGAAAACGGCGCACATCACGTCAGACGGTTTTTCACGTCCCTTGACGACGGCGTTTTCTCGGCGGAATACACGTCTGACAAGCCGTTTTCGGTCTGTTTCCGCTACGAAAATCAATACGCAACAGCCGAATATGCCCACGATTCGTTCTCGCTGAAATATGCCTACGAACGCGGTGAGGCTTATGCAGTATACGGAAGATTCACGCACGACGGAACGGCAACAGTGGCGCAGAGCGGTATCACTTTCGAGGGCGTTACACGGCTCACCGTAACGGTCGACATCCGCACGGGCTACGTTCCGCCAAAGCCGGGTGGACTGCCGCTCCCCGAATCCGATCCCGAAGTCCCGTTCGCTCTCGCAAAGAGGGCAGTCGACGGGATCAGCGGCACGTTCGGTGAAAGGTATAGTAAATCCGCGGAAATACTGTCTTCCCTGCTCGGACGCGCGGTCATCTCGCTCGACGGGATCGAAACCGACTCTCCCATACCGACGAACGAGCGTATCCTCCGCGTGAAATCCGGCGAAAAGGACACCGGACTCGCGCTCCTCTACTTCGCGTTCGGGCGGTATTTGCTGATCTGCTCGTCGTATAACTGCCGACTGCCCGCAAATTTGCAAGGCGTGTGGGCTGAGGGATACAACACACCGTGGGGCGCGGACTATCACATCAACATCAACATTCAGATGAACTATTGGCTCGCCGAAACGTGCGGTCTGCCGGAACTGATAAAGCCGTTCTTCGATCACATCCGTTTCATCTCGGAGCACGGCAGACAGACGGCCAAGGTACAGTACAATGCAAGCGGCTGGGTAGCGCACACTATCACAAATCCGTGGGGCTTCACTTCCCCGGGTGAGGGCGCATCGTGGGGCTCGTTCATGTGCGCCGGTGCGTGGTGCTGTCTGCATATATGGGAACGCTATCTGTTCTCGAACGACACGGCGGTACTGCGCGACAATTACGACATTCTGCGCGGCGCGTGCGAATTCTTCCTTGATTTTCTCGTCGTCGACCCGCGCACGGGCTGTCTTGCAACGTGTCCGTCGAACTCCCCCGAAAACTCTTTCTTCACCGAAAACGGCGAACGCCACTCAATCTGTGCCGCACCGACTATCGACAACGAGATAATCCGCGCGCTGTTCTCGATGACGGCAGAAACGTGCGATATCCTCGGAAAAGATGCAGACTTTGCGGACGAATTAAGAGAGAAAATATCACTTCTCGCGCCGCTCGGAATCGGCAAGCACGGGCAGATCATGGAATGGAGCGAGGACTTCGACGAACCCGAACCCGGACACAGGCACATTTCTCAGTTATTCGCACTCTTCCCCGGTGACGAGATAAATCCGTCAAAACCGGAGCTTTGCGACGCGGCAAGAGTGACGCTTGAGCGGCGGCTATCGCACGGAGGCGGTCACACAGGCTGGTCAAAGGCGTGGATAACGCTCTTCTTCGCACGGCTCGGCGACGGCGACTCGGCACTCTCGAACCTCACGGGGCTTATCGGAAACTGCACGCTCCCGAATATGTTCGACAATCATCCGCCGTTCCAGATAGACGGTAACTTCGGAGGCACTGCGGCGATAGCGGAAATGCTTATCCAGAGCCACGGAGGAAAAGTAACGCTTCTGCCTGCACTGCCGACAGACGAAGAATGGCGGTCCGGCTCGTTCAGAGGTCTAAGAGCGCGCGGCGGCTATTCGGTCGACTGCGAATGGAAAAACGGCAAGGTCGTCTCGTTCGCACTCCACGGAAAAGCAGGCGAAAAAGTCACGGTCTGCGTGAACGGAGAAGAGATAATTACTACAGTTGTAGAATAGCATATGTACGTAATAACTGTAAAGAACACGGTTTCATAGCGGTTTTTCAGCGTTTTCACACTTTCGGTCATATTGACAACGTGCGGCGAATATGGTATAATCCGTGCGTTTGAATTATTAAGTGGAGGAAAAATATGGCACTCACAAAGAAACAGCAAGAGCTCGACGAAATGAAATGGAAGAAGAGCGAAGAACTTGGCGCGGATGCGTGCGGCACGTTCGACTTCTGCGAGAAATGCGACAAGACGCTCGAAAATCCGTGCGACAAGGCGTACAGAAAATTCCACGCCGGAAAGAAAACAGAAAAAGCGGAATCGAAGCCTGCAAAAGCGGCAAAATCCGCTCCGAAATGCGCGAAAAAAGCGAAATAAAACTGCACAAAACAAAGAAAAACGCCTCGTGAGAGACGTTTTTTCTTTTTAATCAAATTCCCGTGCGACTTCTTCGAGCAGGTCGCGTATATCGAGCTTCTGCGGACAGGAATCCTCGCACGCACCGCACTTTATGCAGTCGGACGCTTTGCCCTTTTCCTCGGTGACGTGGTCGTACTTCGCCTTCGCGTAAACGTCGCCGTAAGCCTTTTTGCCGTTCAGACACGAGAACAGGCGCGGTATCGGAATGTTCATCGGGCAACCGTCGACGCAGTATTTGCACGCCGTGCAGGGGATGAGATACTTTGAATTTATGATGCTCTTCACCTTTTCGACGGCGTCTTTTTCTTCGTCGGAAAGCGGCTTGAAATCGGACATGAAGCTCATGTTGTCCGCCATCTGTTCGGGTGTGCTCATACCGGAAAGAACGCAGATGACTCCGTCAAATCCTGCCGCGTAGCGTATCGCATAGGAGGCAGGCGACGCACTTCCGACGGACGCGAAGACCGCTTTTGCTTCGTCGGGGATGTTTGCGAGCGAACCTCCCTTTACAGGTTCCATGATAAGCACGTCCTTGCCGAATCTGCGTGCGACCTCGTAGCACTGACGCGCCTGCACCGTCGGCGAATCGTAGTCCATGTAGTTGAACTGGAGCTGTACGGCTTCGATCATCGGCTGTTCGGAGAGGATAGTTTCGAGAAAGTCCGCAGTGTCGTGGAACGAGATGCCGACGTGACGGATCTTTCCGGTTTTTTTCAGCTCCGATGCGATCTCATACGCGCGGCAGTCCTTGAATTTCTGATAATTGCCTTTGTGCTGTGAGTGCATCAGATAATAGTCGAGATAATCGACGCCGAGATCAGAGAGCTGGCTCTCGAAAAGCGGAACGATGTCCTCTTCTTTTTCAAAGCACGACGGCGAGAGCTTACCCGTGAGAAAATAGCTCTCTCTCGGATAGCGAGAGGTCAGTATTTCCTTTGTGATGCTCTCGCACTTTGAGCCGAGATACACGCGCGCGGAGTCAAAGTAGTTGAAGCCGTTTTCGATAAACGAGTCGACCATCTTTTTCGATGTTTCGATGTCGACCTCTTCGCCGTTCATCGGCAGACGCATAAGACCGAATCCGAGTTTTTTCATCTGGTTATTCTCCTTGTTTCATTTTTATCTTAAATAAATCAAATCCACCCGTAAGATACCACACCGAGTACGATGCACAAAACGGCAGTCAGCACCGCCATACGGATGTGTGCTTTTTTGTTTATCGCAAGTATGCCGAAAAACTCGCGTATGAAGCCGTTCGGCCAGAAGTACCATTTTGTCGGGCTGGCAACTCCCTCAGCGTCAACGCCTGCCATTCGCGCGATGATACCACTGCGGAAAACATGGAAGTTCGTCGTCGCAAATGCGATCTTCGCGTCGGGGTTGCGCTCTTTTATAAGACGTGCGGAGAAAAGGAAGTTTTCGTATGTATCCGTCGATTTTTTCTCCGGTATTATCTCGTCCGGCTCCGCGCCGTGCGAGAGAAGATAAAACTCCATAGCCGAGCCTTCGGACATGATCTCGTTCGGTCCCTGTCCGCCCGACGGAACGTACAGGCACCTTTTCCCGGTCTTTATCTCCTGATCCCACGCAAAACGGATAGCGCGGTTCGTTCTCCCTTTGAGAAGCGGAAGCAGTCCTCCGCGCTTGTCTATCGAACAGCCGAGGATGATAATGTAGTCTTTATCGTACTCCGGTTCTTTCATCGTGGCGACGAATCCCATTATAGCGCACCCGACAAGGATACATTCGAGGTAACACATCATAAGTATGAAGAAAAGCGGAATATATGTATTCATCACGAGCTGGATCTTCGACGAATGAACGTCAAAAACGTATCTCTCAAGCATGAGCGAGGCGATCCATATTGCGACAGTACCGCCGATATACAGTCCTCCGAGAACAAGGCTCAGAAGATTTTTCGGTCTGAATCCCTCGTGCTTTATGAGTGCGATGTTGCTCGCGCCGAGCATGATAACGACTGCGAACATCACGGGAACGGCAAATTCCGCGAACTGCCACGGAAAATCCGTGAGCATATCAAACATTGCGCGGAGCGAAAACGCACCTGAGCGCACCTGCGTCGTAAAATGACCGATAAGCGAAATTAAAAGGATAGTGAGGAACAATATCCCGCCGATGTATCCGACGTTCGCGTATGAATATATAGTCTCACGCACACTGTCGGCGAATGCGTGCGCCATAAGAACAACGGAAAGCGAGAGCAGAACGATAATATCGAGCATCACTACCGCGGTTGTCGGTACTTTCCCTGCCGAGAGTATCACTGCGGCGGCTGACGAGACAAGCATCAGTGCCACCGTTATCGTAGCGGCAAGCATTCTCTTGAATTTGTTCGGCATGGTCTCCTCCCGCGCGGTTTTCAATCATTTATTACGTAAATTATACTCCGCGCCGCACGATATGTCAACATTTCTGCGCCTGCATATACCGCGCACGGGACTTTTTTCTTCGGTTTTTGTGAATAATAACTTACATCGATCCGGTTTTTCACACATTTTCGTCACTTCAGACATTGACTTTATCACTTTACCGTGCTAAAATGGTAAAGTAAAAATAAGCTATGGGAGAAATATAATATAAAATGACTTTTCATACCGAGTCCACCGACAGACTGATGGACGCTATAGTAAAAATGGACTCCGTCGAGGAGTGCTACAAATTCTTCGAGGATCTCTGCACGATAAAGGAGATCAAGGACATGGCACAGCGGCTTGAAGCGGCTGAACGGCTCTACGACGGCGAGAGCTACCAGAAGATCGCCGACGAAGTCTCGATATCGTCCGCAACGATCTCGCGCGTCAACAAATGCCTGAACTACGGCGACGGCGGCTACAAAACCGCTATCGAAAAGCTCAGAAAGGACGGAAAATCATGACGCGCACGACGGAAGATTACGGCGAATCCATACTTTATTCGCTCCGTTCGCTTTACGGGCAGTACGGATATTCGCGGTACAAAATGAACAAATTCGAGGAGTACGATCTCTACGCGCGGCACAAGGATTTTCTCGTCTCGGACAGCGTTATCACGTTCACGGACGGCTCGGGAAAGCTGCTCGCACTCAAGCCGGACGTAACGCTTTCGATCGTCAAGAACACACGCGACGGCGACGGACTGAAAAAGCTCTACTACAACGAAAACGTGTACCGTGTCGACCGCGGAAGCCGCAATTTCCGCGAGCTTATGCAGGTGGGACTTGAGTGCATCGGCGACATTGACGCATACCGCATCTACGAAGTCATGCGGCTCGCGTCCGAATCCCTCAACGTGATAAGCCCGTCGAACGTTCTCGCGGTGTCGCATCTCGGCGTGCTGTCGGAGGTGCTTCGCTACTGCGGCATTACGGACAGTGAAAAACCGACAGTCCTGCACTGCATCGGAGAAAAGAATCTGCACGAGCTTGCACCTGTTTTCGCGCGCATCGGTGAAGAGAAATCCACCGTCCTACGCTCGCTCGTCAAGGTAAACGGCGCGGTAGCAGACGTACTTGAAGACGTCACAAAAATGCTCACCGGCGTTGTCAGTGAAAAAACGCTCGGCGACTTTCGGACAGTGCTGTCGTCCCTCGAAGATAACAGAAAGATCACGCTCGATTTCTCGGTCACGGGCGACATACACTACTACAACGGATTTGTGTTCCGCGGTTTTGTCGAGGGGATACCGTCGTCCGTTCTCTCGGGCGGTCAGTACGACTCGCTTATGAAGAAAATGGGACGCACGTCCGGAGCAGTCGGCTTTGCGGTGTACCTCGATACGCTTGATATGTTTTTCGGCGTGAAGCGCGAGTACGACGCGGACGTTCTGCTCGTCTATCCGGACGGCGCGGCACCGGAAAAAGTGTCGGCGGCAGTCGAAAAGATACGCGCGGGCGGTGAAAGCGTCACGGCAATCAGCGAATCCGGCGCAAAGTCCGCGGCAATTCGGACGAGAAGAAAAGAAATAATGAATGATGAATAATTAGACAAAGCAAACAAAAATCTTGCAGTTACTCTGTAGCAAAGGGGATTCCAAAGGGGGAATGCGAAGCCCTTCCCCCTTTGGCGGGATGATTCACAAGAAGGCCGCGTCGGTCTTCTTGTGCGCCCCACGCGCAGTGGCAATCAATTTGAAAACACGAAGTGTTTTCTACCTTTTGCCGCAAAAGCGTAGATTTTTCTCTCCTTCCACCGCAAGCGGTCCCCCTCCCTCAAAGAGGGCGGCTTGTTGAATCGTTCGTGTGGTTGGAATCCGTGGAGTTTGTGCAAATCCGGCGGGAGGGGAAACCCCTCCCCTACGGTAAAAAAATGTGGTTACGTGCGTAGCCGTGTGAACAATCTTTCTAAATATAAAATATTGCAATTATAAAGACAAAAAATCAGAAAGGCATCCCTATGGACAACCTCCTCAATATCGCCCTGCCGAAAGGTCGGCTCGGCGAGATCACATATTCCATGTTCGAGCGCGCCGGCTTTGACTGTCCTGCTCTCCTCGACGGCGGACGAAAGCTCATCTTCGAGAACGAAGAGGCAGGAGTGCGCTACTTCTGGGTGAAGCCGTCGGACGTCGCAATCTACGTCGAACGCGGCGCGGCTGACATCGGAGTCGCAGGCAAGGACATCCTCCTTGAATACGAGCCGGACGTGTACGAGCTGTGCGACCTCGGCATCGGAAAATGCCGTATGGCAGTCGCCGCAAAGAAAGATTTCGTCGACGACACCGCACGTAAGCTCCGCGTCGCAACAAAGTTCTCGCGCATTGCCGAAAATTATTACTATTCTCTCGGACGCGACATCGACATAATCCACCTCAACGGCTCCATTGAGCTTGCGCCAATCCTCGGGCTGTCCGACGTCATCGTCGACATAGTCGAAACGGGAACGACGCTCCGCGAAAACGACCTCACCGTCATTGATACAGTCGTGCCGATCAGCGCGCGGCTCATTTCAAATAAATCTTCCTACAAATTCAAATCCGCGGCAATAGACAGGCTGTGCGAACGCCTTGCACGCGAAAACGGAAAAGGAGAGTAAAAAATGATAAAGATCCTCAAATACGGCGAAGTATCAAACTCGGAGATCTTCTCCCGCGCTGAGCCGAAGATCGACGTTGAATCTGTCGTCGCCGATATAATCAAGCACGTCCGCGAAAACGGAGACAGTGCGCTCTTCGAGTACACCGAACGGTTTGACAAGGCACATCTCTCTTCCCTCGTCGTCAGCGAAAAGGAGATCGACGAAGCGTTCGACGAAGTATCTCCGAAGCTCATTGAGATCATGAAAAAAGCCGCCGAGAACATCCGTCGCTTCCACGAAAAACAGGTGCGGAACAGCTTCGTTCTGACAGGTGACGGAACTGTCATGGGACAGCGCGTTATCCCTGTCGACCGTGCAGGGCTTTACGTCCCCGGCGGCACTGCGGCGTATCCGTCGACGGTACTCATGGACTCAATTCCGGCGAAGATCGCAGGCGTCGGTGAGGTCGTAATCGTCACTCCTCCGAACGCCGACGGAAAAATCAATCCCGTCATCCTCGCGGCGGCAAAAATCGCAGGCGTTGACCGCATCTTCAAGATAGGCGGCGCACAGGCGATAGCGGCTCTCGCGTACGGCACGAAGACCGTTCCGAAGGTCGACAAGATCGTAGGACCCGGCAACGCATTCGTAGCGGAAACCAAAAAACAGGTCTTCGGCAAGGTCTCCATTGACATGATAGCCGGACCGAGCGAAATACTGATCGTAGCCGACGGAAAATCGAATCCGCGCCACGTTGCGGCTGATCTTCTCTCCCAGGCTGAACACGACAAGCTCGCCTCGGCAGTTTTAGTTACCGACAGCGAAGCTCTTGCCAATAACGTACAGGCGGAGATCGAAAAACAGCTCTCCACACTCCAGAGAGAAGAGATCGCGCGCGCGTCCGTCGAGAACAACGGCAAGATCATCGTCGCCGACACGCTCGACAAGGTCATCGACATAGCGAACGAGATCGCGCCCGAGCATCTGGAGCTTTGCGTCGATAATCCGTTCGACTACCTCCCGAAGATACGCCACGCCGGCTCGGTCTTCATGGGACGCAACTGCCCCGAAGCACTCGGCGACTACTTCGCAGGCCCTAACCACACCTTGCCGACCAGCGGCACGGCGAAGTTCTCGTCTCCGCTTTCGGTAGACGACTTCGTGAAGAAAATGCAGTACACCTACTTCACGCGCGATGCACTCGATTCAGTCGCACGCGATGTTGAAGAATTTGCGATGGCAGAAGGGCTGACGGCTCATGCAAGAAGCGCGGTCATCCGCACGGAGGACGGCGAATGAGCAGGTTTTTCTCGAAGAAATATTCCGCTCTTGTTCCGTACACACCAGGAGAACAGCCGAAAGAGCGGAAGTTTATCAAACTGAACACGAACGAATCCCCGTTTCCGCCGTCTCCGCTTGCCATAAATGGCGCAAAAGAGGAATCCGAGCGGCTCAATCTCTACTCCGATCCGGAAGTACGCGACCTCGTATCGGCGGCGGCTGAATATCTCGGCGTAAAAAAGGACGAAATCCTTTTCACAAACGGCTCGGACGAGATATTGAACTTCGCGTTCATGGCGTTCTGCGACAGCGCACATCCGGCAGTATTTCCCGACATAACATACGGCTTTTATAAAGTCTTCGCGCAGCTTAACGGCGTCTCGTACACCGAAATCCCGCTCCGCGACGACTACACGGTGAACGTCGACGATTATTTATCCGTCGGCAAAACGGTATTCCTCGCAAATCCGAACGCGCAGACGGGCATCGCACTGCCTCTTTCGGAAATCGAAAAAATCGTGCAGTCGAATCCCGACAACATCGTCGTTATAGATGAAGCGTACGTCGATTTCGGCGGCGAGAGCGCAGTACCGCTTACTGAAAAATACAACAATCTCCTCGTCACGGGTACGTTCTCGAAGTCGCGCTCGCTTGCGGGCGCACGGCTCGGCTACGGAATAGCGTCGCCGGAGCTTATACGCGACCTCAACACAGTGAAATATTCAACTAACCCCTACAACGTCAACCGAATGACGATGGCTGCCGGTATCGGCGCGCTCGCAGACGGCGAATACTTCCGCCACAACTGTGACGAGATCAAAAAAACGCGCGCGTGGACAACCGCAGAGCTGACGCGGCTCGGCTTTGACGTGCTTCCGTCGTCTGCAAACTTCGTTTTTGCACGGCACAAGTCAGTCGGCGGCGAAGAGATATACGCAAAACTCCGCGAGTGCGGAATCCTCGTCCGTCACTTCACCGACAAGCGGCTGAAAGACGGCAACAGGATCACGATCGGAAGCAAAGAAGAGATGCAAACACTCGTAAATGAGCTTGAAAACATACTTGGAGACAAAATATGAGACAAAGTGAAATTAAACGCAAGACAAACGAAACCGATATTGAGCTGAAACTTGATCTTGACGGACGAGGAGAGAGCGACATCTCCACGGGATGCGGTTTTCTCGACCACATGCTGACGCTGTTTGCACGGCACGGAAGATTCGATCTCACCGTAAAATGCAAGGGCGACACCGAGGTTGACTACCACCACACAGTCGAAGACATCGGTATCGCGCTCGGACAGGCTTTCTCCGACGCGCTCGGTATGAAGTACGGCATAAACCGCTACGGTTTCATGATACTTCCGATGGATGAAGCGCTTATTCTCACCTCCGTCGATCTCTCCGGCAGAGATTATCTCGGCTATGATTTGCAGATACCGACCGAAAAAGTCGGCGACTTCGACACGGAGCTTGTGAAAGAGTTCTTCTTCGCATTCGTCCGCAATTCCGGCGCGGCTCTCCACATAAAACAGCTTGCCGGTGAAAACTCGCACCACATAATCGAAGGTACGTTCAAGTCCGTCGCTCATTCTCTGAAAGCGGCAGTTGCCATTGATGCGGCGTTCGCGGACGAGATTCCGTCCACAAAGGGGATACTTTGATGATAGCTATAGTTGACTACGGCGTCGGGAATCTGTTTTCCCTGCGCTCGTCCTTTGCCGCAGTCGGCGTCGACGTAACGGTCACGTCCGACAAAGCCGTTCTTGATTCGTCCGACGGTATCATTCTGCCCGGTGTGGGCGCGTTCGGCGACGCGGCAGAAAAACTCCGTCAAAGCGGACTCGCGGACGTTCTCGTCTCTCTCTCAAGATCGGGGAAACCGCTCATGGGAATCTGCCTCGGTATGCAGCTTTTGTTTGAAAAAAGCTACGAATACGGCGAACACAAGGGGCTCGGGCTTATCGGCGGTTCGGTCGTGCCGATCTCCGACGTGATACCGAACGGGCTAAAAATTCCGCACATCGGCTGGAACGCGCTTAACATCACGAAAAACAGCCCGATCTTCTCGGGCGAGAAAACAGGCGACTGCGTGTATTTCGTTCACTCGTACTACGCGGCAAACTGCGACAGCGCAGTCATCGCCACGACAGAATACGGCGCACAACTGACGGCGGCAGTGCAGGAGAAAAACGTCTTCGGCTGTCAGTTCCACCCCGAAAAGAGCGGCGACGTCGGGCTCGGCATCCTCCGTGCGTTTTCGGGACTTAAGGAGGGCGAAATATGCTGATCTTTCCTGCGATAGACTTATACGAAGGCAAGGCGGTGCGGCTCTACAAGGGCGACTACGAACAAAAAACGATCTACTCCGACTGTCCTCCCGATCTTGCCGTAAAATTCCGTGAATCGGGTGCGCGGCAGATGCACATTGTCGACCTTGAGGGCGCGAAAAACGGCACAACGCCGAACTTTGATCTTATCCGCGAGATAAAGCGCGTCGGAGGACTGTTCTGCGAAGTCGGCGGCGGCGTGCGTTCACTTGAAACAGCCGAAAAGTACATCTCTTCGGGGATAGACCGCGTCATACTCGGTACCTCTGCCGTAACGGACGAGGAATTTCTGAAGACCGCCGTGCGTGAATACGGTGAGAAGATTGCCGTCGGCATCGACATAAAGGACGGCTTTGTCGCCATTCGCGGCTGGTGCGAAAAATCGGGCTACACGGCGGACGAATTTGTTTCCGTTGCCGAATCGGTCGGAGTGAAAACGCTGATCGTCACCGATATTTCAAAGGACGGTGCGATGTCCGGCACAAATCACGGACTGTACGGACATCTCAAAGAGACGACAAAAATCAACATAATAGCGTCGGGCGGCGTGTCGTCGCTCGAAGACGTGATACAGCTGAAAAAGACCGGCGTGTACGGTGCGATAATCGGCAAGGCGTACTACACCGGCGACATTGATCTCGGTGAAGCGGTGGAGGCGGCAAAATGATAACGAAAAGGATAATCCCCTGCCTCGACGTGCGCGACGGACGGGTGGTAAAGGGCGTGAATTTTGCCGGACTGAAAGACGTTTCGTCCCCGGTGGAGCTTGCAAAATTCTACTCGAGGTGCGGCGCGGATGAGCTGGTTTTCTACGATATTACGGCTTCCTCCGACGGGCGGCGGCTCTTCACGGACATTCTCACGGAAACTGCGAAGAACGTCTTCATTCCGCTCACGGTCGGCGGCGGCATAAGCTCGCTCGACGATTTTGAAAGGGTGCTTTCGTGCGGTGCGGACAAAGTAAGCGTCAATTCGGGCGCGATACGGAATCCGTCCCTTGTCGAAGAAGCGGCAAAGCGGTACGGCGATCAGTGCGTCGTTCTCTCGGCGGATGTAAAGCGCGTCGACGGCGTATTCCGTGTGTTCGCAAAAGGCGGACGGGAGAACACCGGACTTGAGGCTATCGAATGGATACGGCGGTGCGTCGGTATGGGTGCCGGCGAGATCGTCGTCAACTCAATCGACACAGACGGCGTAAAGGGCGGATTTGACCTCGAAATGCTTTCGGCTGTCTGTGATGCGGTGAGCGTTCCCGTCATAGCATCGGGAGGTGCGGGAAAGATCGGAGACTTCATAACGCTCTTCAAAGCGCTCCCGAAAGTGGACGCAGGACTTGCGGCGTCCGTCTTCCATTTCGGGGAAATAAAAATCAGCGAATTAAAGCGTGAAATGGCTGAAAACGGCATTTCCGTAAGATTATAAGGAATACGGTATGATAAACATTGACGAACTGAAATTTGACAAAAAGGGACTGATACCGGCGATAGTTGTCGACGCGCACTCTAAAAAGGTGCTGACGCTCGCGTATATGAACCGTCAGTCGCTTGAAATTACTATGGAAAAAGGTCTGACGTGCTTCTGGAGCCGTTCGAGAAACGAGCTTTGGCTCAAAGGCGAGACGAGCGGCAACTATCAGCACGTCGTTTCGATAACCGCCGACTGCGACAGAGACGCGCTGACTGTACTCGTCGAAAAGGACGGACCTGCGTGCCACACGGGTACGGATTCGTGCTTCAACGACAAAGTCTGGGGAAGTGACGAACGGCATGAGTTTTCGGCAGAGATACTTTATGAGCTTATCGAGGTACGCAAAACCGAGAAAAAAGAAGGCTCGTACACGACGTACCTCTTTGAAAAGGGGCTTGACAAAATACTGAAAAAAGTCGGCGAGGAATCAACGGAGGTAATAATCGCCGCAAAAGCCGAAGACAAGCGCGAAACGGTATACGAGATCGCAGACCTTGCGTACCACATCATGGTGCTGATGATAGAAGCAGGCATCTCGCTCGACGACATCCGTGCCGAGCTTGCTTCGCGCCATGTCATCGACCACAAGGTCAAGCAGGAAAAAATGGTGTGAATCCGCAAAGAAGTACAGAAAAAAAGGAAGTTTTGCACTTCCTTTTTTTGACTAATGATTGTTTTTTCAATCCCTCCGGCAGCGAGCTGCCACCTCCCTTTACACAAGGGAGGCTATTTGAAATGTCACTGTCGGTTTTATCACGCCTTTTCTCTCAGCTTACTCCTCCACCGTTTCGTGGAGCCCCCTCTGAGAGGGAGCCTGTTTCAGCGTTATCGTTTTTTATGACTTTTCGTAGACGATTTTCCCGTCATTGAGCCGTGCGGTGATCGCGTCTCCCTGTTTTACGTCTCCGCGGAGCATGGCTTCCGAGAACGTGTCCTCCACCCGTCTCACTATCGCACGTCTGAGCGGTCTTGCGCCGTAGACGGGATCGAATCCCTCTTTTGCGAGCGACGCGACAACTTCATCGTCAAACGTGACCGTGATGCCGAGCTTTTCTATTCGTTCTTCGACCTCGGCGAGCATTATCCTTGCGATAGCCTTGATATTTTCGTCCGACAGCTTAGAGAACACAACAGTCTCGTCGACGCGGTTGAGAAATTCCGGCTTGAACGTCCGCTTGAGCGCGTCGGTCACAGTCGAGCGGATCTTGTTCTTCTCTTCCGCGTCGGTCATCGTTCCGGAGAAGCCGAGCGTTTTCGGCTCGACGATACCGGACGCGCCGACGTTCGACGTCATAATGATAACAGTGTTTCTGAAATCCACACGCCTCCCCTGCGCGTCTGTGAGAATGCCGTCTTCGAGAATCTGCAGGAGAATGTTGAACACATCGGGATGCGCTTTCTCGATCTCGTCGAACAGAACGACGGAATACGGGTGGCGGCGTATTTTTTCGGTAAGCTGGCCGCCCTCGTCATATCCGACGTACCCCGGAGGCGAGCCGATCATTTTCGACACGCTGTGCTTCTCCATATACTCGGACATATCGACTCTGATCATCGCGTCTTCACTGCCGAACATCGTGTCGGCAAGGACTTTCGACAGCTCCGTTTTGCCGACTCCCGTAGGTCCGAGGAAGATGAACGATCCCGTCGGGCGTTTCGGGTCCTTCAGTCCCATTCTTCCCCTGCGAATCGCACGTGCGACGGCTTCGA
Organism: Eubacteriales bacterium; assembly: GCA_045643285.1. Taxonomy (GTDB): domain Bacteria; phylum Bacillota; class Clostridia; order Oscillospirales; family CAG-272; genus UMGS1696. Next base: position 760 of record JAZUKN010000014.1, on the reverse strand, counting down.
CAGCTTCGTCCTGTCCGATAACGCGCGCTTTGAGAATGTCTTCGAGGTGCAGAAGCCGCTCTCCCTCTTCTTCGGCAAGCTTTTTGACTGGTATATGCGTCCACTCGGTAACGATCTCCGCTATATCATCCGCCGTGACGACAAGCGGCTCGCCGTGCTTTACGCCGGTCTTTTTTTCGCCAAGCTCATCCGTGAGCCGTTTTTCTTCGTCTCTGAGCCGTGCCGCACCCTCGTAGTCCTCGCCGAGTATCGCTTCTTCCTTTTCCGCCGTAACGGATTTGAGCCGCGTTTCAAGCTCGCGTACGTCGTCCGGAGGTGTGAACGATTCGATCTTTTTCTTCGATGCGGCTTCGTCCACGAGGTCTATCGCCTTGTCGGGCAGATAACGGTCACTGATATATCTCACGGACAGCATTACTGCGGCTTTGACCGCTTCATCGGCTATCTTCAGCTTATGATGCGCCTCGAACTTGTCGCGCAGTCCCATGAGTATCTGCTCGGCTTCGTTGGGCGTAGGCTCACCGACTGTGACGGACTGGAACCGTCTCTCAAGCGCCGCGTCTTTTTCAATATACTTGCGATACTCGTTTATCGTCGTCGCACCGATGACCTGCATTTCACCTCTTGCAAGAGCAGGCTTGATTATATTCGCCGCATCTACAGCGCCCTCCGCACCGCCTGCGCCGATTATCGTGTGTATCTCGTCGATAAAGAGGATTATTCGCGGATTCTTGCGGACTTCCTCCATGACGTTTTTCAT
>JAZUKN010000013.1:0-4963 GCA_045643285.1 Eubacteriales bacterium | reverse complement strand
CTCATCCTCGCGGACGGCGCAAAGCTCACCGCAACAGGCAGTTCTGGTAAAGCGGGCGTCAATGTCGCTTCTGATAAAGCCCTTGTCATCACCGGGCAGAAGCTTGGCAACGGCACGCTGACCGCAAAAGGCGGTGCTTATAGTGCCGGTATCGGTATCGCCGGCGATTACGATGCCAGCAGCGGCAATATCACGATTAACGGCGGCACGGTCACCGCGACCGGTAGCAGCAATTCTGCCGGTATCGGCGGCGGCGAAAGCAGCCACAACGGTACCGTCACGATCAACGGCGGCACGGTCACCGCAAACGGCGGTAATCAAGGCGCAGGCATCGGCGGCGGTTATAGCGGCAATGGCGGTACCGTCACGATCAACGGCGGCACGGTTACCGCAAAAGGCGGCTATAATGGTGCTGGCATCGGCGGCGGCAGCGGGTGGACCAGGAATGGCTCTGGTGCCAACGTCACGATCAACGGCGGTAATGTCACCGCGACCGGCCAAGATAATGCCGCAGCTATTGGTACCGGTGGGTACAATACTATGGAAGGGGGAGGGCCCAAACCCGGCTCACTGACCTTCGGCGAAGGCGTGGAGTTCACCATTAAGGCAGGCTCTTCTTCCGGTAGTGCGGCGGATAAGACTACGGCGCAATACAAAGATGACCACAGCGCAAAGTACGTCAAGATAGAGGGAGTAGACAAATCCGTCAAATATATGGATTGGGACGACGCTAAAAAAGAGCTCGTTGAAAAATCCACCACCGAAGCTATCGAAGTAACGAACGCAACCACCACGCTTGACGCGGGCAAGTTCTACGTCGTCAAGGGCGAGGATGTTCAGACCGGCATGCTCACCGTAAACGGCACGGTGGAGAATCCCACCACCCTCATCCTCATGGACGGCGCAAAGCTCACGGCGAGTGGCGAAAGTAATCAGGCGGGCATCAATGTTTCTGGTGATAAAGTCCTTATCATCACCGGCCAGTCCGGTGGCACCGGCAAGCTGGTAGCGAACGGCTACTGGGGCGGTGCGGGCATCGGCGGCAGCCTCCAAAGCAACAGCGGCATTATCACCATCAACGGCGGCGATGTTACTGCGAACGGCGGCAGGTGGGGCGCGGGTGTCGGCGGCGGCCACACCGGCGAAGGCGGCAGCGTGACGATCAACGGCGGCACTGTTACCGCAACCGGCGGCGAGTATGGCGCGGGTGTCGGCGGCGGTTATAGAGCGAGTAGCGGTACCGTCACGATCAACGGCGGCACTGTTACCGCGAACGGCGGCGATAGCGGCGCGGGCATCGGCGGCGGCGGCGATGGTCGGACCGAGAGCGCAGGTTCAGGCGGTACCGTCACGATCAACGGCGGCACCGTGACCGCGAAGGGCGGCGAAAGTGCCGCGGGCATCGGCGGCGGTTATGGTTACTCCAAGGGTGCAGGTTCAGGCGGTATCGTCACGATCAACGGCGGAAAAGTGACCGTAACCGGCGGCTGGGGGGCTGCAGGAATCGGCAGCGGACGTAATAACACCACCAGCGGAAACAGCGCCGGCACCGTAACGATACGCGGCGGCGAAGTGATTGCGAACGGCGGATATTTAGGTGCCGGCATTGGCGGTGACGACGATGGCACGGGCGGAAATGTAACCATAGAAGGCGGCGTGATCACCGCGATCGGAGGAGCATCAAAAGAAAGCTCGCATACCCCCGGATCCGGTATCGGTAAGGGCGGTTGGAAATCACAAACCAACCAAGGTACTCTGATTTTCAAGAGTGGCGTTGACTTCATCATCAACGCAGGCGATGATGCGACCTCCGCACAGCCGGCGGTTGTGGCAACTTTCGCCTCCAACCACACCGCGATATACGTCCATATTGAAAAGAGCAAAGGCAAATAAAAAACAGCATAAATACGTAAAAGGCGGTGAGGGAATTTCCCTCGCCGCCTTTGTGCTGCCGCTGACGGAATCAAAACTGTCCCGCTCACAGGTTATAACCTTCCTCTATCGCCGGAGGGTCAAGTAAAACAGCATATCACTATGAAAGCTCCTACCCGAAATTTGGGCAGGAGCTTTTGCTGTATATCCGCCTTTCTCGCCCGTTTAATTCGTCATATCCGGTAGAGCACCTGACTGTTAATCAGGGGGGCGTTGGTTCAATGTCCTACGCACATCTGCGATGTGCTAAAGGCGTAAAACAAAACAGTCTTCACAATCGTGAGGGCTGTTTTTTTGCTTTCCCACGTTGTTAACCTCCACTACTCTTTCAAGCAAAGCTCAAGAAGTCTATTTTCATTTACAAATAGATTATTGACTTTTTTTATAAGAAAAAAATATGTTGATTTTGTCAATAAAATATGATAAAATAAATTGCGGATAGTTGAATTTGCGCTATTTTATCAGGTTTACAACGGTTTTTCATTGGATTTCATCACATAAACATACACTTCTGAATAAATGAGATAGAGTGAACCGACATAAACTAAAATGGAGAATTAAATGTCAGTTATCAACATTAGGAAAAATCTTGCAATAATCCTTGTTGCTTTATTACTGGTATTTTTTCTTGTAGGTTGTTCGGAAAACAGACGGCTTCAAGAGGCAACAGATGCGGCTGAACAGTATCTTGCCGAGCTAAAAGAAAAAGTCTCAGACAGCACGATTTATCTGACCGAAGACAAACCGGAACAGTTCGGCGAAATGTTCGCGTTTATCGCGTATTCCGAGAAGTGCGGAGAGGATTTCAGAATCAACGTCAACTCAGATCGCAGTGTGACCGACAGTTATTTCGCGGCGGAACTGTCCGGGAGAGCAGTGGAAGCTTTCGCAGAACTTACGAAAGGTATCATCTCTGATAACTCAGTTGAGTGTGATTTTTCGCTCAGCAAAAACATAGCCTCGTCCGCATTGAGTGCGAAAACTTTCCCGTCGGTCGAGGAAGCACACGCGGCTGTCGGAGATGTAATCGGACTTGTGCGCGTCAATTTGTCAGGGAATGTGCCGGAGGATGAACTTGAACCGCTTCTGACTTCCATGCAGGACGCAGGTTTTTACGGTGATGTTTCTGTCACGGATGACGTTAGAGTATTCCATATTTCATCTGCCGAGATCACATACACAAGAACGGACGATCCGTCGGGAGATGTAAATTATTACCAATATAAATAAAAAACAGGGAGGACACGAAAATGGCAAAAGAAAACATCGGATCGAACTCCGAAAAAGAAATCGGCACAGGCTCAGTGACAGTAGGCGGAAGCGGAAACATCAAGCTCTGCCCGGACGGAAAGTACCGCTGGATATACGAGTTCCCAATGATGAAGAATCCCACGATACTGTTTACCTTGTTCAAAGTGTTCGCCATAGTCGTACTTCTGCCGGCACTGATCGTATTTTTCTCAGGACTTTCGGACGGCTTTGTGACGGCGATAGTGGGGTTTGCCGAGGTTTATGCGCTCGTCCTTGCCATAATGTTTGTGCTGTCGCTGCTCGGATATACGCTCCTTGCGGCGATCTACGGCTGGAAGTACATCGTTTTATTTGAAATGGACGACAAAGAGGTTACTCACGCACAGCAGTCAAGACAGGTGAAAAAAGCCGAGGCGATAGGCTGGATTGCCGCTTTCATGGGCGCGGCTACGAACAACCTGACAACAACCGGTATAGGACTTAGAACTGCGACGGCAAATAACACTATGACAACGGAATTCAAAAACGTCAGCACGGTCATCGGTCGGAGACGCCTGAATACGATCAAGGTAAATCAGCTTCTTTCAAAGAATCAGGTGTATGTTGATCCGCAGGACTACGATTTCGTATGGGAACACATAACTTCGCGCTGCAAAAAAGCAAAAATAAAGTAAATCACTTCAAAAAACATAAGAAAGGATGTCGTTCGCGGTCAGCCGCTGAGTGACAGATAGGTTTTTTGCATGAAAAACAAAAAAACATCGGCTCTTTCGGTTTATATCGTTCTGATGATCGTCGCAAATATCGTCCTTGCATTTTTTGTCGGGAAAGCATTCATCACGGAAAAGTTTTCTGATGCTTCTCTTATCGGTAGGAACGGCAATGAAGCCTCAGATCATTCTGATCCGGCAGATCAGCGTAATGATCGCCCGAGCATCAGCGATTTTAAAAAATGGTATTACTCTTCCGACAGAAGTATTCCCGCAAAAGCCGATTTGAACGTAACACGCGAAGACACTTACGGAGAGTGGAAGGCGACCGTTTATGTTACCGGGAAAAAGGCTCAGGACGATAAGATCCTGCTTCTGAATATTGACCTCGCCGGCGAAGAAGGTAACGTAACGGTTACTTTGGACTGGTATCAGTCTACCGCCGTCGGAAATTCCGAAACAACCGATGAAACATCGAAAAAAGATACCGTTTTGAACGGTATCTGGAAAAACGGAGCTATTGTTGTGTCAGACGGTCAATATGAGTTCGAGATCCCGCACTTTTACAGTCTGAAGAGTAAAGAATACGGTATGGGTTCGGGTACGATGGACGGACTGCGGATAGACATCGGACTTGTCCGTGACGAACAGTGATAGGAGGCAACAATATGTCAAAAAAATGTGAATACTGCGACTCCATGATCCCCGATGAAGCCCTTGTCTGCCCGTTTTGCGACGCGAAAGTCGAAAAGACCGTAAAATTCACTCCTGCACCGAAGCGGAACGAAACACCGAATAACAAAGCTCCCGAAGAAAAACCGAAAAAGAAAAGCGGCAAAGGAAAGAGAATCCTTGCGTTTTTGCTGACGGTGCTGTTTGTCGCACAGCTTGCCGTCGCCGCTTTCCGCTATCCCGGATTTTTGAAAAAACGCTCGATTGGGAAGAAAACGCGACCGAATCTTCCGAAGTCTCGGCAGACGGACAGGCGACTGCGTGCGGCGTTTCTCTGAGCACCGATCCCGTGAATCTTTCGGGTAGTGATATTTTTTCTGTCACTGATTTCGGATCGC
>JAZUKN010000012.1:0-6155 GCA_045643285.1 Eubacteriales bacterium | reverse complement strand
TAGGTAGGTAGGTAGGTAGGTAGGTAGGTAGGTAGGTAGGTAGGTGCATTGTACGCTGATTCTTCAAACCTGTCAACCCCTTTTTCGTAAATTTTCTCGGATTTTAATATTTAGAATATTATACCACAGTTGATTTATTGTGTCAACGGTTTTTCGGAAGTTTTCTTGCCTTTTTTACGTCAGTCGGAGTCGGTGTTATTTCGTTTTCTCTCCCGTTTCCTCGCCTTTTATTGCAAAGACGATCATCATGATCACCCAGCGCAGGCAGCTATATATGAGCAAAACGAGAAAGCTCAGCACAAGTGTGATGATCCCGATGAATCCGCCGAGATATGAGGCAAGCGTTTCGTTTGACGACAGTATCAGCACGAGGATCGCGTAAATAGGCGAGCAGACAAAGAACGGTATCATGATCTCGGCACGCGTCAGCACACGGAACGGCTCGAAGCTCAGCTCCATTCCCTCAACATAAAAGGCAAAAATGCAGATCGCAACCGCCAATACTCCCATGCCGAACAAATGATTGACGTAGATAAGGTTTCCCGTAAAGTACAGCAGGAGATACTCGCCGGCAGACAGCGCAGAACCGACGAGAGCTATCCCGACGTAGTGTATCAAGTCAAGCTCGCCGAAGAAATACTCTTTTCTGCCGATAAAACACCCGATAAGAATATACGGAAGCGCCCTCGTGAGGAAGTTTCCGCCGATATAACCGTGCCACAGGAAATTGAACCCGACGACTGAGGCAAGCTCGCCGACAAGAAGCGTTATCACAAGGCACAGACCTGCAATGAATATATCGAATTTCAAGAGCTTCAGCTTATTCAGAAAGAAGATGATGATATAGGCGTACAGAAGCGACTGCACGTACCATATGATCGAGCCTACGGGAAGCGGCCATACATTCAGCACAACAAAGTCAAACCAGGCTCTTTTCGATGAAAGTGCCGTGAGCGTCGTCACGGGATCGACGATATATGACATAACGAAATATACGACTGCCATTATCCCGAAGCAGAGTGCCGTCCGTTTGATCGTGTTCACTATCTGCTTTTCGGGATCGGGACCTTCCCACAGGACAAGATAACCCGATATGATGAAAAGTGCGGGAAAAACAAAACTGAGTACCGCTCCGTTTATGTTTCCGAGGATCGGGTGGATCCCATATGTATACAGTATGGCGATCGCCATAAGGAACACACGTACTTTCTCGACTGTCGGGAGATAAACCCTGTTTTCAACAATAGTATCCATAACAGTTTGGCGTGCCCTCCGTCAGTTCCAGCTTATGCCGCTCCACGATGTATCTTCGTCGGGAGAATCACTGCCCGTGTCCGAGGAAGTATCCGGCTCGGTCGGTGTTGTGGGTGTCGTCGGTTCGGTCGGTGTAACAGGTTCGGTCGGAGTCGTCGGCTGCCAGCCTGCAAAGGGATTCTCCGGCTCTGCCGTATCATCCGATGTGTCGCCGTCCTGCCCGTCCGTGTTTTCATCCGGAACGGTGGGTTCATCATCAGGTGTTTCTTCTTCGTTATCCTGCTCGTCCGGTACAGTTGGCTCGTCATCCGGTTCGGTCACGTCGTCCGATGTACCGTCAGTTTCCGTCGGTTCGGGATCTGTGACAGGTGTAACGTCCGGCTCGTCCTGCTTTTCCGGCTCAACCGTTTCGCCGGAATTGTCGCCGTCTTCCGTGCTATCGGGAACAGTTACGGCAGGCTCTTCGTCTTTTTTGTCGGTTTCTTTATCCTTGTTTCCGAATGTGATCTTTCCGTCTTCGGGAAGCACGAATCCGTCGTCTGCTTCGGCGTCGCCGCTTTGTTCGCCGTCATCGGGAGCCTTTTCGTCCTCGGTGGGCGTTACGTCGGTTTCGGTTTCCCCATTGGCATCGGAAACAGGCTTTTTTTCGGTTTCGGAAACGTTCGGCTTGTCGAGTGTGTTCGGCGTTTCCGTCTCTTTATTGTTGTCACAGCCTGAAAAGGCAAAGATCAGTGCCGCGCACAGCATAACTGCAAGAATTTTCGTAATGTTTTTCATCGTTTAGTCTCCGTTTTTCTATGTATTATTGCCGACGCTCAATCTGATTCAGACGAGATCGGATCTGTGTTGTATTTTACCGCCGCTTTGTAGAATTCGAACAGCGCTTTCACGGCGTTTGCCGCATTTTCGCTGTTGTTTTCGACGATCAGTTTGCAATAGCTCAGAGCGGACAGCGTCAGCGTGAATTCCCCGTTTATCTCCACTGTAAATTCTTTTGCGAGGTCGAGTACGCCGATGCCCTTGATAAAGACCGCGTAGCCGCAGTTTTCAAATTCCGTTTCCGTGACAACAGTCTCTTCTCCGTTTACCTTGACTGTCGGCTTATTTTCTGCCTCAAAGTACAGATTCATGTCGGTTTTGTAGTTCGGCGAGAGCGAAACAAGCAGACTGTTGATCCCGGAATAGTCACCGGTCAGCGTGAAAGAATATCCGTCGAACGCGCTGTCGGCTGTTGTAAGGTCGGCGTACTTCGCAGTGACGGTGTAGTCTTCTCCGGGCGTCAGGCCGTCATATTCCGTACATTCGATCTGCACGTAGTGTCCGTAGTTGAGCAGTGCTCTGACTACATCTTTTTCAGCCTTGGTCGCGTCTTCTCCTGCCAGGACAGTCGCACCGTATTCTTCCGCGGAAACGGTCTTTGCGGTTATCGCGTCACCGTTTATATCGCATACCGTGAGCGTGACCGGCTCGGACAGTTCCACTGCGCTGAGATCGTACTTTGCAAGGTATCTGCCCTCTTTGTCCTTTTCGCATTCGGTTATGCTGTATTTCACCGTCTCGCTCGTGCGGGAGGATAGAACGAAACTGCCGCCTGTGTACTTTTCCGGCACTTCCGTATGGAACACAAGCCCGATCTCGCCCGACAGTATCAAATGAAGTCCGTTTGTGTCGACGCTCTCGCCGTGCGCGTAATTCGCAATAACGCCGTCTTTGACCGTTACGTCGGTCTTCTGCTCGGCGTAAATGTCCGCGCCCTCTGCTGAGGAGTTGTTTTCGAATGTCACGCCGTTTACTATGACCTTTCCGCCCTGCTCGACGTATATCGCACCGCCTTTTGAATCCTGTTCGCCGAGGCGGAAGTCGCGGATCGTTACTTCATCTCCCGTTTTGCCGTCGAGCACGAGCGTACCGCCTTTTTTTACACGTGCGAAGCCACCGCAGGGCAAGGACGAATCGCACCCGTATATCACGGAATCCGTCACCGTCAGAACTCCTCCGTTTTCCACCGTGAAGAGAGGCGCTGACGTGCCGCCATAGCGCAGATACTTTTTACTGCCGCCGAAATCCTTGCCGACCTCGAACGTTATGTTTTTTGTCACCGTCACGCCGGAGGACGTTGTGTAATTTGCGACTTCACCCGCAAGCGTGACAGTGTCTCCGTCGACGGATGCGTCTATTGCCGCCGAAAGCGAACTGAAACTGACTGTTCCGCCTGCAAAATGATGTATCTGTATTTTCGGGTCGACCGCAAAACCGAGTATCGGTGACGCACACACTGTATTCGACATGGCGGTAATAAACAGAACAGCCGCAAGTACAGCCGCTATCGCTCTTTTTTTCAAGCCTGATTTCCTCCTTTTGCGAGATTTCATCCATAAGTATAGGTATATAGATTATACCACATATAATTGCATACTTTCTGATGATTGATATATTTTTGTTATGAACAAATTGTAAATTTTGGCGGTTTTGGGCTGTTTCGGGCAAAACGAAAATCAGCAAAAAACTGCTGCTTTTTGCGGCAGCAGTTTTTGTTTTGCTTTACTGATTTTTGTTCCAGTTGTTCCAATCGAGATTGGTCCACTTCAGTGATTGCGCCGGAGAATTTTCATCGGGTGCGATTTCCGGATCGCCGTTAAGCGGGATTTGTCCGCCCGACGTTACTATAACATCTTTTTCTTCAAGCTCGATCAGCTCAAGCTCGGGATTTATAAACTTTTTCATTTTCTTCTCCCTCCTCAGTTGTTGACCGGATTCTTGAACATTACGTCGAACAGGAAGTTATTTTCATCGTTCGCGCTGTTGCTGTACAGTCTGTAGTAGCCGTAGCCGGAGATGCTTTTGCTATTACCGTCATTTTCAATGATAACAAATGCGGCAACACCCTTGCTTTTGGCTGTGATCATTTGACCGTTATCATAGAAGTACGTGTACGCGCAGTCGATCGTTACAGTAGCTTCTATACCGTAGTCACCGCCGACGATAACGAGCTTGGTTCCGATTGAATCAAGCTGGTCTTGCGTCAGACCGATTATTGTTCTGCCGACGCCAGACTCATTGATCTTTTCCTGATGTCCCATGAGTCCGCCTTTATCGACGGAGTTGTTCATCAGATGCCAGTCGGTGACGGTAAGCCACTGAGCGTAAAGCGTTGTTTCGGCAGGATCAACGTTTTCTGCCTTTACAACTGCTCCTGCGGCGTATGCTGTACCTGTGCCGCCCTGTGCTGTGTTCCAACCGTTGAAAACGAATCCTTTTTCGCTCAGTGCTGCTGCCGCATTGGTAGCTTCCGATGTTTTCATCGTGACGTTTGCGGGAGCCGTGCCGTGACCGTTGGCGTTATAGGTCAGTGTCGCGGTGTTTTCAGTCCACTGGGCGTAAAGAGCAATGTCGTAGTAGGTCATTTTCTTCTCGCTAACATTGTTGGCGTTGTAATACTGATTACCGCCGCTGGCAGCATTATACCAACCGGTAAAGGTATAGCCCGTGCGGGTCGGCATGGAAACAGTCGGCATGTCTGCACCGACAGTTGCATCAGCGGTGAATGTGCTGTCGCCGTTCTGAGGATAATAGGTCACGGTCGCCCCAAGAGTACCCGTATCCGGATTTACTGCTGTTGCATTCCCTCCGCCTTTACCGCCGCTATTACTTGAATAATAGTAGTCATCATATCCGGTCCAATAGGTTCCCGAATTCTTATCCTTATCCGGATATTCATCCCACTGATTCGTGCCAGATGTTCCGTTCTTGACACCGGTACCTCCCTGACCGCCTCTGGCAGGAACAACCCACCAGACTCCGTCACTATATGTACGGTAGTATGCACCGGCACCATTCCCGCCGGCACCGCCGCCACCGCCGCCGCCGCCGCTGCCGTATGCTGCTCCGGCATAACCGGCGCCGCCGCCACCGCCACCACCGCCGCCGCCGGCGGTGTGTCTATTTTCCCAAACTGTTATACTAAAGCCGGTATCAAACGCAGAATTTCCTTTCGCGCCGGCACTGCCGCCGCTGGTGCCGGCAGCTCCGCCGGTCAAAGTCTTAGTAATTGTAGACTGTATCTTTAAGGTTCCATAGCTCTTATTCGGACCTGTTCCCGCGCTTCCTGCATTGCCCTTCCCCGCTTGAACGTGATCTTGATCATGCGTTCCGCCGGCTCCGCTTCCGCCGGTACCGCCGGCTCCTCCGGCACTGCCGCTTGTACCGATACCGGCACCGCCGCCACCGCCACCGGCGCCGCCTTTACCACCGGCACCGCCATAATATTTACCGGTATCAAAGGTGCAGGTTCCGTTTGTCCCGGCTCCGCCATTGGTTCCATTCGCGGCTGCACCACCGGTGGCTTTGATCGTACCGTTACCGATGATGTAAAGCATAGAGCCCGAGGGCAGATAAATGCCCGCGCCGCCGCCGGTCGTGCCGCTTCCTGCCTTACCGGTACAGGTCAGCGTCACATTCGCGGGGATGTAAATGTACACCGTCGCGCCAGCCGCAATGGTCAGACCGCTGCCGCCGGTGTTGGTATTACTGCAAGTGGTGTTTGCATCAATGTAATAGTACTTCGTCTGTCCGTTTGTGCCGATGGTCTGACCGCCGGTACTGCCACCCAGCTTAGTCCAGTCCGAAAACGATACCGCCACCGTCGGTATAACCGTCAGCGGCATCAACCCGACTACCATGACAAGCGACAGGAACAGTGAGATCAGCTTGTTTCTCCAATTCTTCATCATGTGATGTTCCTTTCTATATACAGGTATAACTTAACTATATGCAAAAACGCAATATTCAAACACTCAGTCAGCCTGAGCGGCAGAATATCGCGTTCTTTTGTTGAAAAGGTTGACAAAAAAGCGCAGTCGCGCTACGCTTTGTAGGTAGGTAGGTAGGTAGGTAGGTAGGTA
>JAZUKN010000011.1:0-25332 GCA_045643285.1 Eubacteriales bacterium | reverse complement strand
AAGATGCGGCGTAGCACATTCTCATCTTAGAGAACTATATCTCCATGCGGCTGTATTTGAAGCCCGCTTAAGTCAGAACAAAGACCAAGCTTTTGAGTACTTCAAAAAGGGATTTGAGCATAATCAGCAATATAACGCTATCCGCTGTAAAGGTGAATATCATTATTCATCCCCGCTTGTTTCAAGAGTAACTTTCCCGAGCGAAAGTTTTCCAGCTGTTTCTGAAACTTTTTGGAAAGGTTGGATAGAGGTTTTGCCGGATGATTTCAAAGAACATATAAAAGCAAATGCAGAGTATGCTGAATGTTTTGAATAAACCTGGCTCTTTGTTTTTTCTTTAAACAAGCAAATCCGTTATCAACACTTCGACCAAACAGCAATAATCCGAACTTCGTCCCAAATGTGACGTGTTCGGATTTTTTATGTATTTTTTTGCCTTGCACGCGCATACTATTCTAAAAAAGAACATCCGAGGTAAAGTTTGAAAATCAAACAAACATAAATCGTATGTTTAACTTTTTCAAACTTCATTTGTGCCTTTTGCTGCCAAAGGGCGTCAAATTAACAGAACCGGCACAAACGCAAAGAAAGGTGTGGTCAAAAAATGAACACAAAAGCTCTCAAATGGATAAACACCGTCGCACTGGCTGTCACACTTGCGGCAAACGCACTTGCAAATCTCATTCCGCTCGGTATCGGTACTACCGGCGCGGTGTCCGAAAAATACGAAAACCTCTTCACTCCGGCACCTTACACTTTCGGCGTGTGGGGCGTGATATACGTCTTTATGGTGCTGTACGTTCTCTACGGCTGGGGCGTGTTCGATAACGGACGGCGCAGTGCCGAAGTCCTGCACAGAATAGGGCTTTGGTTCGCACTGACGTGTGTTTTCAATACCGCATGGGTGTTCGCGTGGCACTACGACGTTATCGGGCTGTCCGTCATCCTGATCGCGGCACTGCTCGTCACGCTCATCATCATCACTCGGCTGACGCTGAACGACGGCGCTGAGGGAATCGAAAAATTCTCAGTCAACTACGGTTTTTCGATATACTACGGCTGGATCGTCGCCGCGCTTATCTCTAATATTTCCGTTTATCTCGTTAAACTCGGCTGGAACGGTTTCGGACTGTCGGAGCAGTTCTGGATGTGCGTCGTTCTTGCAGTCGGTGCGGTGATAGGCACGCTTATCGCGCTTTCCGACGGAACGTACCTTCCGACGCTCACCGTGATATGGGCGTATGTCGGGATCATCGTAAAGCACGCCGGTGAGAAAGGCTACGGCGGACAGTATCTCGCGGTGATCATCACGGCGGTATTCTCGATCGCCGTTATGTCGATAGGACTGTTCGCGGCATTCATGACAAACCGTGAAGAAAAGGAAGCGCGTTTGTCTCCTGCCGAATAAAAAGGGAATAAAAAAGGCTCACGGTATGTTTTCACGCATATCATGAGCCTGTTTGTTTAATGTCTTACCACTCTGTCCATAAAGAAACGGACGGCGGCTTTTTCGTCTACATCACGCGCGCAGAGGACGTTCGGATGCTCGGCTTCTCCACCCCATATATGACGGCGGAGAGAGACGTTGTACGTCATCCCGTTCGCCGCTCCTTCGGACGTGACGACGGAGATCTCTTCTTTTTGCATAGTAAGAAGCTCCGGCTTCAAGAGATACATCACTGCGAGAGGATCGTGCAGAGTTGGGCGGTAGTTACCCCAGCGCTCCATTAGTTCGGTGAGAAACGCACATACGGGATCGTTTTTTGTCTTTATTTCCTCCACTTCGTCCCACGACAGCACCACTCTGTCGGTAACGTCCGTGCCTACTGCGGCTATCGGAATGCCGACGCGGAAAACGTAGTCAGCCGCGAGCGCGTCTTCGGCGATGTTGCATTCCACCGCGTTAGAGTAGTAGTTGCCGCCCATCATAACGAGCCGCTCGATCTTGTCCTTTGTTTCGGGGTAGAGCATAAGCATAAGTGCCGCATTCGTGAGCGAGCCGATCGTCACGAGAGTGGTTTTTCCTTCTCTCTCAAGCAGGGCGTGCGCCATTTTTTCGACGCCGTTTTTCTCGACTGAGATGTGACCGAGCGTCGCTTCATCGTATTGGCACGGCTCGCAAAGAGGGCGCGACGAAAGGATCGGTCTGTCCTGTCCTGCGTAAACCGGAACGGACGAAAAACCGCCGACGTCAAGCAGCCGACGCGCGATCCTTGCCTTTTTCTCGGAGTAGTTAAACGAAGTCGTGACGCCGATGAGTTCGATCTCTTGAGAACGCATGATAAGCGCGAGCGCGAGTGCGTCGTCGATGTCACCGCCGATGTCCGTGTCGAGCCAGACTGCGATTTTTTCCATATAAACAGCCCTCCGTTTGTTTTTTTCGGAAAAATTATACATCATACACCCGTTTTTGTCAATCGACGGTACTTGATTTTTCCGCGCGGCGAGAGTATAATGATTAAAGTAAATTACTGTTGGACAGAGACAGACGGTATTGCGACGAAAACACAAAAAATCGCACGGGTTTTACTCCATGCGATCCGGTTGTTATAATATCGGGCTTCTCGGAACGTGCTTTTCAGAACGGGTTCCTCAGAACGGTTCTTCAACTTTTTCGAGTTCCGATTCTGCGGCGACGCGCGCAAGCTCTTCCTCGTATGCTTTGAGTACCTCCGCTTCAAGAAGTGCTCTGAAATCCGCGTTGATCGGATGAGCGATGTCGCGGAAAGTCCCGTCGGGGTTCTTGCGGCTCGGCATTACGATGAAGTCCTTGCCTCTGACGCTGATGACCTTGATGTCGTGGAGCGCGAGCTGACCGTCAAACGTAACGGAAACGACCGCTTTCATCGGACCTTCGTCGAACAGCTTTCTGACCTTTATGTCTGTGATTACCATAGTATGTCCTCCTTCAGAATGTTGTTGGTTTATTCTACAATGTAATTATAGCCTTAATTTGTGTCCCTCATTCGTAACGGGATAAAAAAATATCTTATGGAAATGTGTTCGTTTTGTGAAAGTTTTGTTATGTAATTAAACTATATTATAAAACGGACTGAACATACGCCGTAAAAATCGGTAAAGAAAGGCGTGGTATTTATCTTATGGCACTTCCGAATACACATTACGGAGAAGAAAAAATAGCCGAGATGCTCGACGGGAAGAAGAATCTGTTCTTCTCCGGCATCGGCGGCGTTTCGATGAACTCGCTCGCACATATCGCACATCTCAGAGGGTTTAACGTGTCGGGATATGACAGACAGCCGTCCGGGATCACGCGCAAGCTCGAAGACATGGGAGTCCGCGTGTTTTATGAATCGGACGAGGCGCACGTTAAGGACGCAGACGCGCTGATATACACCCTTGCCATGCCGGCAGACAACCCCGAATACGCATACGCCGGCGCGCACGGTATTCCCGTTATCTCAAGAGCGGACTACCTCGGCTACGTCATGACGGGATACAAGAACAGGATAGGTGTGTCGGGAAGCCACGGCAAAAGCACAACGACCGGAATGATATCGCACATCCTCAGAGAAGCCGGAGAGGATCCGACTGCGTTCAACGGTGCCGAAATGAAAGAAACCGGCACTGTCGATATGATAGGCGGAGACGGGCATTTCGTCTTTGAGGCGTGCGAATATATGGATTCGTTCCTCGATTTCAAACCGACGGTCGCCGTTGTGCTGAATATCGAGCTTGATCACGTCGACTACTTCAAGTCGCTCGACCAAATACGCGCGTCGTTTACCGCGTTCATGAATATCACCGGCAAGGACGGTCACGCCGTTTATAATCTGAACGACGAAAACTGCGTGAAAGCCGCGTCGGGCTACTGTGGGAACCACGTCACTTTCGCGCGAAACAACAAATCGGCATGGGTGCATTCGGAAAACGAAACAGTGACGGACGGATATGCGGAATTTGACGCAGTGGAAAAGGACGGCACAATAGCGCACGTGAAGCTCGCCATTCCGGGGGGACAGATGATCGACGACGCACTTGCCGCTTATGCCGCTTGCCGACTGAGCGGACTTGACGGTGAGACTGTAGCAAAACACCTCTCGTCATACGGCGGAGTGTGCAGAAGAATGGAAAAGCTGTGCGTCAGCGAAAAGGGCGCGGTACTGTATTCCGACTACGCGCACCACCCGACCGAGATAGAATCGACGCTCAAAGCCGCGCGCGCAATGTGTAAGGGAAAGCTGAACGTTGTGTTCCAGCCGCATACGTTCTCGCGGACAGCCGAGCTGTTCAACGATTTTGTGAGAGTTTTTGCCGAAAGCGGAGCGGACACTATCCTGCTGTGCGATATTTATCCGGCGAGAGAGACGAATATATACGGCGTGTCGTCAGCGGCGCTCATGGGACTCGTATGCAAAAGAGGGAAGAAATGCCGCCTTGCACTGAACTTTGAAGACGCGGCGAATAAGATAGACGCGATGAGCGAAGACGGAGACATGATGCTCGTAATGGGCGCCGGAGACGTAATAAAGGTAGCGGAAATACTCGAAGAAAAATACAAAGAATCCCGATAAAAAGGGATTCTTTTGATTTAATGAAGAATGAATGATGAAGAATGAATAATGAAGAGTTGAACAAAGTGAACGTAAAATTTGCATTTACTTTACAACAAAGGGGATTCCAAAGGGGGAATTGACGAAGTCCTTCCCCCTTTGGTGGGGTGATTCACAAGAGGTCAACATTGACCTCTTGTGCGCCGTCCGCGTAGGACAAAATGACGCCAAACGTCCGGTTTGTTTGAATGTCAGGCGGCAGGAGCAAGCCCCTGTCCTACAGTAGTCAATTTTTTTCGTGCGAAGCAGTGAAGTTTGCCGAAATCGTTCGGCGGGAGGGATGTGCGTAGCCGACAAACGAATTGTCCTCTTTTTGTTAATTATGTTCACAAACATAAAAAGAATTTCAAAAAGGCACGCCTTTTTCCACCTTTTTCGTTGACAAAATCACATCACTTGTGTTAAAATATATCACAGATAATGTTATTTTGCACCAAAATGATTATCTCACAAAAAACGGAAAGGAGCGGATTACTTGTATAACGAAAGACGTGAAAAAATCCACGATCTTCTCCAGTCAAAACCCTTTATCTCACAGTGTGAGCTTGAAGAAATGTTCCCCGATGTTTCCGGAATGACACTCAGACGCGACATAAAGTTTTTTGAGGACAGACGCGAGCTTATCAAGGTACGCGGCGGCGCTCGTTCGATGAAGTTCATCACTTCTCAGCTTGACGAAACAGTCGACGCGCGTATGAACGAGAACGTCTTCGCAAAAGACCGCATCGCAAAGAAAGCCGCAGAGTTTCTTGAAACGGATTGCTCGATCTTCCTCGATTCCGGCTCCACTCTCCGACGTGTCGTGAACTACGTACCGAACGAACGGTTCACGTTCACGACGACCGATCCTGCCGCCGCACTTGATCTGTGCAAGGTCGGACTTCCGTGCGTCAATCTCGTCGGTGGGAGGCTGAGCGGAGACAACAAAACCGTCACCGGACTGCTCGCAACGCGCTACCTCGCCGATATAAACATCGACATAGCGTTCCTCTCTCCGTCAGGATTCTCGCTCCGAAGCGGCTTTTCCGTCGCCAACTACAGCGAATGTGAGCTAAAAAAGATCATCGTCGAAAAGGCGCGCCTCGTTGTGATCCTCATGGACGACTCAAAGCTCGGCAAATCCCTACCGTACACGTTTGCGACCTTTGACGACGCGGACGTGCTTATTACAAGTTCTCCCTTACCGCCGGACGTTGTATCCCTCGCAAAAGAAAAGAACGTCCGCATAATAGACGTCAGCAATTCACAATAACAATAAAAAATTACATACGAAAGGAAGACTACTATGGCAACATTAGTAATCATGCCCCGTCAGGGTCAGAGCGTTGAGTCCTGTATCATCACGACGTGGCAGAAGAAAAAGGGCGACCACGTAGAAGTCGGCGATATTCTGTTCTCCTACGAGACGGACAAGAGCGCGTTCGATGAAGTAGCCGCAGTATCGGGCGAAATGCTCGAAGTATTCGCGGCTGAGGGCGACGTTGTTCCGTGCCTCGAACCCGTTTGCGTCATCGGCGCGGCAGGAGAGGACTACTCCGCACTTCTTCCGAAAGCAGGCGGCGAAGCTGACGAAGCAAAGGCTGAAGAAAAAGCCGAAGATGCTCCGAAGGCAGAAGCTGAAGCAACTGTATCCGAAAGCACAGGTGACAGAATATTCATCTCTCCGAGAGCAAAGAAGCTCGCTCTTCAGACAGGCGTTGATATGACTAAAGTCGTATCGACAGGTCCTCACGGAAGAATCATCGAGAGAGACATCAACAAGGCACTTGACGCAGGATTTGTCGCAACTACATCCGCAGTCGAAGACTTCCTCGCAGGCAAGGTCGTTGCAGTTGAAGAAGCACAGACGGTCGAAGAAGCTCCGAAGGCAGCTCCGGCTATGGTGGCGGCAGACGACTTCAAGGCATACACCGAAGAGCCGCTCTCGAATATCCGCAAGGCTATCGCAAAGTCGATGTGCGCATCCCTTACCGAAATGGCACAGCTCACGCTCAACTCTTCGTTCGACGCAACGGCTCTTATGGAGTACCGTGCAAAGCTCAAAGAGGGCGCAGAAGCTATGGGCCTCGGCAAGATCACTATAAACGATATGATACTCTTCGCAGTATCCCGTATCCTCCCGAAATATCCCGAAATCAATGCCAACCTTGTTGACGGCAAGTTCCGCAAGTACGCTCACGCCAACGTAACAATGGCTGTTGACACAGAACGCGGGCTTCTCGTTCCCGTTATCTTCGGAGCTGAAACAAAGACTCTCTCCGAGATCGCCGCAGAAACGAAAGTACTCGCCGCAAAGGCAAAAGAGGGCAAGCTCCTTCCCGACGAGATGAAGAACGGCTCGTTTACCGTCTCCAACCTCGGCTCAATGGGCATCGAGTCCTTCACACCTGTTATCAATCCTCCGCAGACCGCGATCCTCGGCGTTTGCTGCTCGACGAACAAGCTGAAAGCAGACGGCAAGGTATATCCTGCAATGGGACTGTCTCTCACAATCGACCACAGAGCAGTTGACGGTGCTCCGGCGGCTAAGTTCCTCAAAGAACTCTGCACCGCACTTGAACACTTCGACCTCTTGCTTGCGAAGTAATCGGAGGGCGGGGAAGCCCCCGTGGGCATAATCGCCTGACTTTCCATTTGATCTGGAGACAAGTTCCCGAAGATATTATTATACAAAAAATCGGAGGTTAAAATGGCTGAAACAAAATTTGATTTGATCGTCCTCGGCGGCGGCCCCGGCGGATACAATGCCGCAGAAAGAGCCGCAAAAGCCGGACTTAAAACAGCAGTATGCGAAGAAAGAGCGCTCGGCGGCGTCTGCCTCAATGAAGGCTGCATCCCGACAAAGACACTTCTTTATTCCGCAAAGATCTTCGACTACGCTCACCACGGTGAAAAGTACGGCGTGACAGTCGAAGGCGCAAAGATCGACCACGCAAAAGTAGTCGACAGAAAAGACAAGGTCGTAAAGACTCTCGTCTCCGGCGTTGCCGCAAAGATGAAAGGCGCAGGCGTTCAGGTAATAAACGGCACCGCAAAGATCGCAGGCAAGTCGGCTGACGGATTTGCAGTTGAATGCGGCGGCGCGACATATACGGCAGCAAAACTGCTCGTCTGCACGGGTTCGGAAGCGGTTGTTCCGCCGATCCCGGGACTCCGCGACTCCTATGCCGCAGGTCTTGCAGTAACAAACAGAGAAATTCTCGATCTCCGCACTCTCCCGAAGAGAGTAGTCGTAGTCGGCGGCGGCGTTATCGGTCTCGAAATGGCTTCTTACTACAATTCCGTAGGCAGTGAAGTAACGGTCATCGAAATGCTTGACAAGATCGCAGGTCCGACAGAGAAAGAAATTTCGTCCATACTTGAAAAGAACTACACAAAGCGCGGCGTAAAGTTCATCCTCGGCGCAAAGGTAGCCGCAGTGAACGGCAAGCCGAACGCAGGCGTCGTTGAATACGAAAAAGACGGCAAGACCGAAAAGATCGAGTGCGATCTCGTACTTGTATCTACGGGCAGACGCGCAAGAACAAAGGACATCGGTCTCGAAGAGATCGGCGTTCAGCTCAACCGCGGTGCTATCGTGACAGACGAAAGATGCCGCACGTCCGTTCCGGGAATCTGGGCGGCAGGCGACGTAAACGGCAAGGTAATGCTCGCGCACACCGCATACCGTGAGGGCGAAGTCGCCGTCAGCGATATGCTCGGAGGGAAGGACGCAGTTGACTACCGTTCGATCCCATCCGTTATCTACACGAATCCCGAAGTCGGTACGGTCGGTGAGACAGTCGAGAGCGCAAAGAAAGCCGGAATAGAAGCCGAAGAATGCACGATGTCACTCCGTTACAGCGGCAGATACATCGCAGAGAACGAAGGCGGCGACGGTATCGTCAAGATCGTTTACGGCAAAGAGCATCACGAGATACTCGGCGTACACATGATCGGCTCGTATGCGTCCGAGATCATCTACGGCGCGGCGGCAATGGTAGCACGCAAGCAGAGAGTGGCAGACATCCAGAAGCTCGTATTCCCGCACCCGACCGTCTGCGAAGTCATCCGCGAAGCAATGTTCGATATTAAATAAAAAATTAAAATAAAGGAGAAACAGTCATGCCGAAAAGTCAATACATAAGCACTGAAAAAGCATTTGAAAAGGGATTCATCCATTTTGAAGACATCCCGGTATGCCAGTACAACAAAACACTCGCAGAAGAAAAAAAGATCTACTCGAAAGCGGATTTCCTCAGAATCTACCACGATATGAGAACTATCCACGAATTCGAGACGATGCTCAACGAAGTCAAGACAAAATCCTGCTACAACGGCGTTGAATACAACAACCCGGGCCCTGCTCACCTCTCTATCGGTCAGGAAGCATCCGCTGTAGGTCAGGCTTACTGCCTCGACATCAACGACTATTCGTTCGGCTCACACCGCAGCCACGGTGAAATCCTCGCGCGCGGTCTTTCCTCTATCGAAAAGCTCGACGATAAAGAGCTTTACGACATCATGAAAGAGTTCCTCGGCGGCTCCGTTCTTTCCGTTGTTGAAAAGAATATGCCCGGCGACGGCACTGTAAAGTCCCTCGCTAAGAACTTCTATCTCTACGGCGCACTTGCCGAAATTTTCGCAAGAACAACAGGCTTCAATAAAGGTCTCGGCGGCTCGATGCACGCATTCTTCATCCCGTTTGGTCTTATGCCGAACAACGCTATCGTCGGCGGCTCCGGTCCTATCGCTCTCGGCGCGGCTCTTTATAAGAGAGCTAACTCGAAGCCCGGTATCGTTATCGCAAACTCCGGTGACGGCGCTCTCGGACGCGGTCCCGTTCTCGAATCGTTCAACTTCGCTTCCATGGACCAGATCACAAAGCTCTGGGGCATGGACGGCAAGTACTCGAACGCAGGTATGCCTATCCTCTTCAACGTATTCGACAACTTCTACGGCATGGGCGGTCAGACTCGCGGTGAAACAATGGGCTTCGATATGCCCGCACGTCTCGGCGCCGGCTTCAATCCCGACGGAATGCACGCCGAAAGAATCAACGGCTACGATCCGCTCGCAGTCATCGACGCTACAACGAGAAAGAAAGCTCTCCTTCTCGAAGGCAAGGGTCCGGCAATGCTCGACGTAGTAACATACCGTATCTCCGGTCACTCTCCGTCCGACTCCTCCACATACCGTACTCCCGAAGAGATCGAAGAGTGGAAGCAGGCTGATCCGATCGCCGCTTACAGAGCAAAGCTCGTAAAGGGCAAGGTCGCTACAGAAGCTGAATTCGAAGCACTCGACGAAATGATCATCAACCGTATGACGGACGTTATGAAGCTCGCTATCAACGATGAAATTTCGCCTCGTATGGACCTCAACAAGAACCCGAACGCTATCGCAGACATCATGTTCTCGAACGAAAAGGTTCACTCCATGGATCCGAGCCGCGAAGCTGAAATGCTGATGCCGAAGGAAGAATGCCCGAGAGTAAAGGAAATCAAGACAAAGTCCCGTACCGCATTCGACGAAAACGGCAAGGCACTCCCGAAGATGAAGGTTTACAACATCCGCGACGGTCTGTTTGAGCCGATCATCGACAAATACTACGACGATCCCACACTTATCGCATACGGCGAAGATAACCGTGACTGGGGCGGCGCGTTCGGCGTTTACAAGAAGATGACCGAGGCTGTTCCGTACCACAGATTCTTCAACGCTCCTATTTCCGAATCCGCAATCGTCGGCTCGGCTGTAGGCTACGCAATGTGCGGCGGCAGAGTAATCGTTGAGCTTATGTACGCAGACTTCATGGGCTGCGCAGGCGACGAAATCTTCAACCAGATGGCAAAGTGGCAGTCGATGTCCGCAGGTATCTTAAAGATGCCGATCATCCTCCGTGTTTCCGTCGGCTCGAAGTACGGCGCACAGCACAGCCAGGACTGGACAGCACTTCCGGCACATATCCCGGGACTCAAGGTCGTATTCCCGGCTACCCCTGCTGACGCAAAGGGACTTATGACATCCGCTCTCGAAGGCACGGACCCCGTTATCTTCTTTGAATCTCAGAGAATCTACGATAAGGGCGAAGAATTCCTCAAAGGCGGCGTTCCGGAAGGCACATACGAGATCACTCTCGGCGATCCCGACGTAAAGAAAGCCGGCAAGGACGTAACGATCCTCTCTATCGGCGCAGTTCTGTACAGAGCACTCGAAGCCGCAAAGACGCTTGAAGAAAAGTACGGCGTATCTGCTGAAATAATCGACGCACGTTCTATCGTACCGTTCGACTATACAAAGGTCATCGAATCCGTCAAGAAGACAGGCAGAATCCTCATCGTCGGCGACGCGTGCGAACGCAACTCCGTAATGAAGGATATGGCAGCTAACATCTGCGAATTTGCATTCGATTACCTCGATGCACCGCCGGTAGTTCTCGGTTCCCGTAACTGGATCACACCTGCACACGAGCTTGAGACATTCTTCTTCCCGTATCCGGATGCGATCATCGACGTTATCCACGAAAAGCTCCTGCCGCTTCCCGGACACGTTCCGACGCACAACGAAACAGAGCTTGAACGCATCGAAAGATATAAGAAGGGCGTATAAATCTATCAAAAAACATCCCGTGAGACAATCACGGGATGTTTTTTGTTTAATGAAAAATGAATGATTAATAATGAAGAATGAATAATTGGACAGGCGAACACAAAATTTGCATTTACTTTGTAACAAAGGGGTTCAACCGAGATGCGGAGCATCTCGACGACTTCGTTTACGAAGTCGGTAGGCGTGAATAGAGCGAAGCGACCTTCCCCCTAAGCGCGGTGATTGACAAGAGCGTCGCGTCGGTTTCGACGAAGTCGAATACCGGCTTGTCCGCCGTCTGCGTAGGACAAATCCCTAATCCAAACGTAAGTTTTGGATGAATTATGCTCCCGTCCGCCCGTTTGCAAGCGAACAAGACAGAAAAAAATTTGAAAACACGAAGTGTTTTCTTCCTTTTGCCTATGTGAAATGTGTGCAAACCGTCCGGCGGTAGGAGCAAGCCCCTGCCCTACAGTATAAAGAGATGAGGTTTAGTGCGAATCCGTGGTGGTTGTGCAAACGATAAAGGAATGCTGTTTCGTTTGTATCTTCAGAATAATGACGTTTGCATTTTCGAAGTCAAAAACAAAAATAAAAACCGAAAAACCGTTGTTTTTTTCCCTAAAATATGCTATACTGAACCCGACCACAAAATACGATTTTATCGGAGGACATTATGGTAGTAACAAGACCGCCCATGGGCTGGAACTCATGGAACACATTCGGTGAGAACATCAACGAAAAGATGATCATGGAAATGGCAGACAAAATGGCTGAGGAAAAGCTCCCCGAATACGGCTACGAGTACCTCGTCATAGACGACTGCTGGTCCGAAAAGCTCAGAGACGCAAACGGCAAGCTCGTTGCAGATCACGTTAAATTCCCCCACGGAATGAAGTACGTCGCCGACTACGTTCACTCCAAAGGGCTTAAGTTCGGTATGTATTCCTGTGCCGGTTCTATCACCTGTGCCGGTTATCCTGCAAGCTACGAGCACGAATTCGTCGATGCCGCAACATTCGCCGAATGGGGAGTAGACTTCCTTAAGTACGACTACTGCTTCCACGACATGAACATCCCAGGAGAATCCAACTACCGTAGAATGGGTATGGCTCTCGCTAACTGCGGACGCGATATTCTCTTCTCCGCTTGCTCTTGGGGTGCTGACAACACTGCAGAATGGATAAAGACCACCGGCGCGCATATGTGGCGCTCTACCGGAGACATCAACGACAGCTGGGGTTCTGTCTGCTACCTCGCAAACCTTCAGAAGCCGCTCTTCAAAACGAACGGTCACGGCTGCTTCAACGATATGGATATGCTCGTCGTCGGTATGAACGGCAGAGGCAACGTCGGAGTTGAAAGCGGAATGTCCTTTAACGAATATAAATCCCACTTCTCGCTTTGGTGCCTCTACGGGTCTCCTCTTATGCTCGGATGCGACGTAAGAAATATGACGGAAGAAACGAAGAAGATCATCATGAACAAGGACGCTATCGCAATCGACCAGGATCCGCTCGGCGCACAGATATTCATGCCTAAAACCTCGACGGATAACTTCATCATAGCTTGCCGTATGCTTGACGGCGGCGATATTGCAATAGGCGCATTCAACCTCGGCGACACAGTATCGAGCTTCTGGAGCGGCACATTCACGCTCGCTGAAATAGGTCTTAACAGAAGCACCGGCAAGACGCTTCTCATGAAAGAGCTTTGGAGCGGTGAAGAATATCTCGTTGAGAACGAAGTTGCAGGCTTTGGAGGCATTGAGCCGCACGACTGCCGCTTCTACCGCGCAAAGATCGTCGACGCAAGATATTGATCTGCAGACGATTGACTTATGAAGTGCATTGAATGCGGAACACAGCTCACGTCTGACGATGTCGGCTGTTATCTGAAATTCAAAAACCGTATGGCGACGGAATACAAGTGCATCCCGTGCTTTGCAAAAGAGATGAAGACCACCGAAGAATATCTCAGAGAGCGCGTGGCGTTCTTGAAGCGTAACGGATGCCGGATGTTCCCGCCGGAAAAATAAGAAAAAAGCACTCGGACATTGATCCGGGTGCTTTATGTATTTACCGATTCAATTACCAGCTAAGCCCCTTGAGGTAGCTCATGCTTCTTCTTGCACATTCGAGACGGGAAAGCCCGAGCGACGGCTCATCCTGCTCGACAACTACCCATCCGGCTCCTGCCTTCTTTGATGCGGCAAGGATCGACGGCATATCCTGGAGTCCGTATCCGACAGGACGGAACTCGAAGACTGCCTCTTCCTTTTCGGTCTCTTCTTCCTTAACTCCGATCAGCGCATACATATGCTTCGGCTTCTTTGAACCCATGTAGAAGTCCTTGAGGTGTACGACGGGCGTGCGTCCGCTGTACTTCATTATGTAGTCAGCCGGATCCTCTCCTGCGACCTTTACCCAGCAGGTATCGAACTCTGTCTTCAGAAGATCGGAGTCGATGTGACCGTACATATAGTCGATGCCGTATTCACCGGAGTCGAGCTTCGTGAACTCGAAATCGTGGTTGTGGTAGAGAAGCTGGATGCCGTACTTCTTCGAGATCTCGCCGAGCTTTGCGATAGTCTCGATAGTTTCCTCAAATTTTGCACCGCGCGGACGGCGTTCGGGATCGACGTGAGGAACAGCCGCGAACTTGCAGCCGATCGTTGCGTAATCGGAGAATGTCTTTTCGGGATCGGCGATCATTTCGTTGATGTTGATGTGAGCGGAGATCGGAACAAGACCGATGCCCTCGCAGAGACCTTTTACGTATTCGGGAGTGAGTCCGAACAGTCCGGCAAATTCGACACCGTCGTAACCCATTGCCTTGACCTTGCGGAGTGTGTCTGCGAAATCGACAGCCGCCGTCTCGCGTACCGAGTAAAGCTGTAATGCTACAGGTAATGCCATAATTGTTTCCTCCTTGCGGATGTATATTATATTTTACAATAGAATTATAGCATAACGTCCGGCGTAAATCAATAGAAAAAGAATTATTTCGGACACCGGAAAACAGCAGTATGGCTTTTTCGTCATAAAAATAATCAAAAATGACATATAAATATTGTAATATTCGTCAGTTGACATTTTTTCGCCGTTCGTATATAATATACCAAATATATATATTACAATATAAACAAAAAGGGGTGCGGATTATGGAAAATAACAGCGTTTTTGAGAAGAAGATCGCGTATGAAGGGCTGACATTCGACGATGTTCTTCTGATTCCGGCAAAAAGCGACGTCACGCCGAATATGGTGTCGCTGAAAACAAAGCTCACGAACAAGATCACGCTCAACATTCCGCTTATGAGTGCCGCTATGGACACCGTAACGGAGCACGCTATGGCAATAGCAATGGCGAGAGAGGGCGGCATCGGCATCATCCACAAGAATATGTCGATAGAAGCGCAGTGTGACAACGTTGAGAGAGTAAAGAGAAGTGAGAACGGCGTTATCACGAATCCTTTCTTCCTGCACCCGTCGAATTATGTGTACGAAGCGGACGAGCTTATGCACAAGTACCGCATTTCCGGCGTGCCGATCTGCAACGATAAGGGCGAGCTTGTCGGCATCATAACAAACCGTGACCTTCGTTTCATGGACAGCTTCAACGTGCCGATCGACACAGTGATGACGAAAGAAAACCTCATCACCGTTCCCGTCGGAACAACGCTCGAACAGGCGCGTGAGATCCTCCGCCACCACAAGATAGAAAAGCTCCCGATCGTCGACGAAAACAACAAGCTCCGCGGACTTATCACGATCAAGGACATCGAAAAAGCCGACAGATACCCGAACGGCGCAAAGGATTCAAAGGGACGTCTTCTCTGCGGCGCGGCTATCGGCGTGACAAAGGACGTTGTCGACAGAGCAGGCGCACTTCTCAACGCGGGTGCGGACGTGCTCGTGCTCGACTCGGCTCACGGTCACTCGAAGAACATAATCGACTGCGTAGAAAAAGTAAAGAACGCATTCCCCGACGCACAGCTCATCGCAGGCAATATCGCAACACGCGAAGCCGCACATGACCTCATTTCTGCAGGTGCCGACGCCGTAAAGGTCGGTATCGGTCCCGGCTCGATCTGCACGACGCGCGTTGTCGCAGGTATAGGTGTGCCGCAGATCACCGCTATCATGAACGCATACGAGGAAGCCGAAAAAGCCGGCATCCCGGTCATCGCGGACGGCGGTATCAAGTATTCGGGCGATCTTCCGAAAGCGATCGCCGCAGGTGCTGACGTTATCATGGTCGGATCGCTTCTTGCAGGATGCGAGGAAAGCCCCGGAGACAGCGAGATCTATCAAGGCAGACGCTTCAAGGTCTACCGCGGAATGGGAAGCCTTGCCGCTATGGAAAAAGGCTCGAAGGACAGATACTTTCAGGAAGGACAGCGCAAGCTCGTTCCCGAAGGAGTAGAGGGACGTGTGCCGTACAAGGGACCTGTCGCAGATACAGTATTCCAGCTTATGGGCGGTCTGCGCTCCGGTATGGGCTATTGCGGAACGGAAACTATCGCAGAGCTTAAAGAAAACGGACGTTTCGTGAAGATGTCCGGCAACGGTCTGAGAGAATCTCACCCGCACGATATTTCGATAACCAAGGAAGCACCGAACTACTCGGTAAACGTGCAGTAAGAACAAATATCACAAAAATTATGAAAAGGAGGGCATGACGATGCTTTATTCAGGCGCACATTATAATTACGCTCCCGCAAAGTCCGCGAACGTGTGGTATTCCACATCCGTCGTGCTTTCATTGCCGTGCCTTTCATTTGGATAAAATAAGGCGGTATTATTCTCGGCAGTGTGGGTTCGTCGAACGGCTCACACTGCTTTTGTTTTTTGGAGGATATATGGAGAACAAGGATTATTTGACTGAATACTACAACAATTACGACGAGGACGGACGGCTCACTTCAAAGCACGGCGCGATAGAATATCTCACAACGATGAAATATATTTACAAATATCTCACACCGGGAGCGCGTATTATTGAGATCGGCGCGGGAACGGGACGGTACAGTCACGCACTTGCACGCGAGGGCTATTCCGTCGATGCCGTGGAGCTGGTGGAACACAATATTGATATATTCAAACAAAATACTGCGGATGGAGAGAATATCACGGTCACACAGGGCGATGCGCGGGATTTGTCGGCGTTTGCTGACGGGATGTACGATGTCACACTCCTGCTCGGACCGATGTATCATCTGTTCAACGAAGACGACGCACTGAAAGCACTCAGCGAAGCCGTGCGTGTGACGAAAAAAGGCGGCATTGTGTTTGTCGCGTACTGTATGGGAGACGCGTCTGTCCTGTGTTACGGATTTATTCGCGGAGGAATACATGAGCTTGTCGAAAAGTGTATGCTTGATATGGAGACATTCGACACATTCTCGAATCCATGGGATCTGTTCGAGCTGTACCGAAAGGAAGACATCGAAAAACTGCGCTCACATCTCGACGTGACTCCTCTCGGATTTATCGCAACGGACGGATACACGAACCATATGCGCGAGACAGTCGACGCAATGGACAACGAGACGTACGAGTTTTTTGTGAAGTACCACCTTGCGACGTGCGAGCGGCAGGACATGATCGGATATTCGCATCATACGCTTGATATTTTCAGAAAGAATTAAGTTTTCCATTGACGAATGAACAATCCCTCAGTCAGTCTGACGACTGACAGCTCCCTTTACACAAGGGAGCCTCAAAGCAAGTGCAAAGCAATGCCTTATTGTTCGGAGCTAAAGTTTGGAAGTTGGCATCACGGGAAGCCTCCCTTGTATAAAGGGAGGTGGCACGGCTTGCCGTGACGGAAGGATTGTCAAGAAAAAAATCAAAGAAAGGAGCATACATTATGAACAACGACATGACAGTCGAATGCGGCGGCGGATTCATCAATATCCGCGTCGGCGCTATCATTATAAAAGACGGCAAATTCCTCATGGCAGGGAACGAGAGGAACGATTATCTCTATTCGGTTGGCGGACGGGTGAAGTTCGGCGAGACGGCAGAGGAAGCAGTTGGGCGTGAAGTGTACGAGGAGACGGGCGTGAAAATGGAGATCGAGCGGCTCGGATTTGTTCACGAGAACTACTTTATCGGGAATGATTACAATAAATCGGGCAAGCTCATATACGAAGTATCGCTTTTCTTCTATATGAAAGTGCCGGAGGATTACGAGCCTGTTTGCACGAGCTACACCGAAGAAGACCACAACCGCGAATATCTCAAATGGGTATCACCGGATACCGAAGAAACGGTATTCCCCGAATTTTTCCGCACGGAGATTTTTCATCCGACGGACGGAGTAAAGCATATCGTGACCGACGGGAGGATGACGACACAATGAACATAAAACTTGTTAAACTCACACGCGAATATAAACCTCTTCTCGACGACATGATGAGCGAATGGCTGGCGGTCGAGCAGCAGTTTTCACCTTATGTTATCCGTAAGAACGACTACCGCGACTTTGATCATTATTTAGCTGATCTTGAAACAAAGACCGAACACGACGGACGTGTCCCGGATTCAGTCTTTTTCTGCCTTGACTGCGACAAAAACATCTTCGTCGGCGCGGTGAATATCCGCCACTACTTAAACGACGACCTCCTCTATACCGGCGGACACATCGGCGACGGCATCAGACCGAGCGAGCGGCGCAAAGGCTACGCCACGGCGATGATCGGGCTCGCGCTTGAAGAGTGCAGAAAGCTCGGCATCACGCGCGTGCTGATGACCTGCGACAAGGACAACATCGGATCGGCAAAATCCATTATGAACAACGGCGGCGTGCTTGAAAACGAGGTCATAAATGAAGAAGGCGTGCCGGAACAGCGATACTGGATCGACCTTTGAGCGGTATTCACAAACGCGGTGCGGAAACGTGCCGCTTTTGTTTTTGTCGGATTCGTGAGAATACACTTGACAGTCATGTGAACGTGTGATATAATCTTCATAACGACAGTTATCAAACGATTTTAAGGTGTGATATGAAAACTACGCTTAAAACAGGGACGATCCCGGGAACGATCCTCCAGGCTGACAAGCTCGGCGGCGTTACGGGAAAGGATTTCATCGACAAAGTCTTTTATGTGACCGACGGGATAATGCTCTCGCAGATCAGAGAGATCACGGGCATCGACGGCACGACACTCCAGAACTGGGTAAAGCGCGGCTGGGTAGATAAGCCCGTGAACAAGACTTATTCACGCGAACAGCTTGCGCGGATACTGCTCCTCAGCATGATGCGCGACACGCTGGAACTTTCGGAAATACTCGCGCTGCTCTCGTATATCTCGGGAGAGAATGAGATCGACGGCTGCGGACTGTACGACTGCGTGTGCCGCGTGCTGTCTGCCGTTTCGGAATCAGGCGGAGGAATGGGCGGACTTGATGAAATAGTCATCACAACCCTCACGGACTACGACCTGCCGACGGAGACAAAAAAGCGCGTCCTAGTCGGAGTTCGGATAATCGTCGTCAGCTACTACGCCTCGACGATGAAGTCCACTGCCGGATATATGCTATCGGCTGTTCTTTCGCCGAACGGCGGGCAGAACGGCTGAAAAATACGGAAATAACCATACCGCGCGAATAGTCATCTGCCGCTTTGACGAAAATCGGAGCGGAGGTGGTTTTTATGTTCAGACGGTACGAATATCTTACGGTTTTCTTCGGCGGCGGAACGCTTTACACACTGATCGAAATACTGTGGCGCGGCTACAGTCACTACACGATGACGGCAGTGGGCGGCGCGTGTTTTCTCGCTCTTCACCTGCTCAACAGACAGCTCGGAAAAGCGCGTCTGCACGTGAAATGTATCATCGGCGGACTTGTCATTACGGCGGCTGAATTTGCCGTGGGACTTGTCGTGAACCGTGCGCTCGGGCTTGCCGTGTGGGATTACTCGAAAATGTGGGGAAACCTCTGCGGACAGATCTGTCCGGCGTTTTCGCTTGCGTGGACTGTGCTGTGCGCTCCGGCGTTTTTGCTGTCTGACAGGATAATTGTATTTTTTGACGGGATAAGAACTGACGAAAATGAAAACGAACAAGAAGAAAAAATATACGACGCAAACTGAAAAACTGCTGAAGCGTGCCGTGTCGATGATAGCGATGATCCTTTTCAGCATCTCGGTGCTGGTCTACGGCTACATCGCCTATACCGAGACAGGCACGATCGCACCGACGCTTGAGCTGTTCGACGGCAGACCGACATTCCGCTTTGTCGACGTCGGGCAAGGAAGCTGTGCGCTTGTGACGTACAAAGGGCACGCAGTGATCGTCGACGCGGGAACGGGCGCGAGCAAATACGAATCTGCGGAGTACATACGCCTGTACGCACCGAACGTTGACGCGATGATAATAACGCACCCGCACGAAGACCACATGGGAGGAGCGGCACAGATCCTTTCGGATGTCTCGGTCAGGAAGCTCATTATGCGCGACCTCGACGTAAGTGAAGTGTTTTATAAAAATGCGCTGAAATCGGCGAAGAAGAACGGTACGGAAGTGGTGCGCGTCTCGTCTCCGACGGAATTTGACGCCGGAGAGATACATATTGAAATATTCGATACTTTCGATCTCGACTACGACGACCTCAACGACGCAAGCCTTGTCGTTCGCGTGACGGCAGGAAAGACGAGCGTGCTTTTCACGGGAGACGCCGAAAAGGACGAAGAAGCGCTTCTCGTTTGGCGGTACGGAAACGAGCTGGCGGCGGATATTCTTGTCGCCGGACACCACGGCTCGAACACGTCGTCAAGCGCAAACCTGCTCAAGGCGGTATCGCCCGATAAGTGCGTTATCTCGTGCGGAAAGGACAACTCGTTCGGGCATCCTGCTCCGGCGGCTGTGCAGAGAATGAAAGACGCAGGCGCGGAGATATACCGCACGGACAAGGGCGGCACGGTGGTGCTTAGGGGAGAGAAAGATGAAGAAGAATAAGAAGCCCGAAATAAAGACCGCGCGGCTCGTGCTTCGTGAGTTCACCGAAGAAGACTGCGACGCTACCGTAAATCTGCTGATGAACGAGGAAATCGCAAAGACATATATGATACCCGAACTCACGGACAGGCGCGACGCAGAAAAGCTGTTTGCGCGTCTCTTGGAGATAAGCCGCATGGGCGACAGGATCGAGTACGGCATATACAGAGACGGCACGCTCGTCGGATTCATAAACGACTGCGGATTTGAGGGGGATACGGCGGAGATCGGGTACGCGATAGACCCTTTGCACCGCGGAAACGGATACGCACCGGAAGCACTTGCCGCCGTGATAAACGAGCTGTTCCGAATGGGATATACGCGCGTCGTTTGTGGATATTTTGAGGGAAACCGCGCAAGCCGCCGGGTAATGGAAAAGTGCGGGATGACGCCGCTCGACAGAGAAGACACTGTCGAATACAGAGGCGAGACGCACAGGTGTGGGTATTTTGAGAAAACAAAAACGTCGTAATTAAGCGGCGTTTTTTCTATGCGATTATTCGTTAAAAGGCAACACATTTTTCGACAAACTGTAAATAATTACCAATTTATCTACTGAATATTTGGTGATATTTTATTTCCCTCCGCTATTGCATTTGTTGGAAATATATGGTAAAATACATTTACCGACAAATGGTAAATATTTACAGATAAACGAAAGGCGTGGGACAAAAATGGAAAAGGAAACAAAAATTCTTGTGGCTGACGAAAACAGCGAAGTAAGAAACGGGATACGCGAGGTGCTATCGTCAAAGGGCGCGGCGGCAGACGAGGCGAGAAGCGCGGAGGAGGCACTCAGAATGCTGTCGCGGCAGAATTATTCGGTGGTGATAGCGGATCTTTGGTCGGCGGACGCTCTTTCGCTGATCGCAAAAACCGCATCTGCCGGCAAGAGCGCACCGTCGTTCATCGTGCTGACGCAGGTGACGGCGCAGAGCGTTCTCATGGAGGCAAACAGAAGCGGCGCGGCACTTGTGCTCCCGAAGCCCGTTGACTACGAAGCACTGTGCGGCGGCATCGAGACTATCGTCAAAAACCGCAGCGCAGTTTCGGCGGACGACGGCGCGGCAAATGACGTGCCGGACGACATGGAAACGCAGGTGACGCGGATAATTCACCAGATAGGCGTCCCGGCGCACATCAAGGGGTACCAGTACCTGCGGACGGCGATCATGATGACGGTGTCCGACAACGATATAATCAACTCGGTGACGAAGGTCTTGTACCCGTCCGTTGCAAAGAAATATCAGACGACGACGTCGCGCGTCGAGAGAGCGATCCGCCACGCCATCGAGGTCGCGTGGGACAGAGGCGACGTGGAAACGCTCAATTCCTACTTCGGCTACACGATACAGAACTCGCGCGGAAAGCCCACGAATTCGGAATTCATAGCGATGATCGCCGACAATCTCAGGCTGAAATATAAAATCCGCTGAGCCGCTCATAGAGCGGGTTGCGGGGATTTCGCGTACCGATGAATTTATGAAAGTACGAATGAAAATCCGCCGAAAAACCGATAAATATTTTTGCTGACACCGACTAATACTTCTGATTTATTGGGTGACTTTTTCATCAATGATCAGAGGTATTTTTTATGGAGAACAAAAAAATCAGTTGGTATATCGAAGAGTTCATGATATACTGTCGAAGCAAGGATTTGAGACCAAAAACCATGGCGAGCTATGAACAAGCGTTGAGACTTTTTGAGCGTTGGCTGAGAGAAGAGCAGCATATCGACGATGTGTCAAAAATCAGCGAAAGCATTATCAGAAGATACATCATCAGTATCAAGGACAGAGGCAAATACACATTCTATTCCGACGAAAAACAGATGAAAACAAACAAGCCTGACAGAAGAAGAGATTATCGTAACAAGGTCAGCGACGGCACAATAAACAACTATCTCAGAAATATCAGAGTGTTTCTGAATTGGCTTGACGAGAGCTATATTCTGTCGAAGAACCCCATGCAAAACATAAAGCCTTTGAGAACTGCGCGAAAATCAAAAGACTTCATAAACGACGAAGATTTTATAAAGCTCGTTGGGCTGCTTGATAAATCGTATTTTTCGGAATACAGAGATTTCATCATGATAAATCTTATGCTTGACACAGGCATGAGACTTGGAGAATGCACAACGCTTTTACTTGACGATCTTGATGTTTCACATCGCGTTATCCATTTGAGAGAAGATGAGACTAAGGGACGAAAAGATAGAGTTGTTTTCTTTTCTGAAAAGACTGAGAGAATGCTTCGGCGTTGGATTCAGTATAAAGACAGATATGTTGAGACAGCGTATCTGTTCCCAATAAAATCAAATGGCGGTCATGTGTCGGTTGGAACATTTGAGACTAACTTCAAACACTATCTGAGAAGGGCAGGGCTGAGTGAAAACATATCTCCGCATTGTCTCAGAAATAACTTCGCAAAACGGTGTCTGATGAATGGAATGGACATCTACACTTTGAGTCGTATTCTTGGACATTCAAGCGTTGAAGTGACAGAGAACGCGTATCTTGATTTGACAGAAGAGGACATTGGAAGACAGTTTGAAAAATTCAGTCCATTGGCGACAATCCGATAACTCAAAAGGAGCAAGAACCTATCATGTTCTTACTCCTTTTTATTATGTTTTTATCAACTTTTATCAACTTATTTACTGCTTTCATACATCTCTTTTACTGCGCTGAGCTTTTTGTTGTATTCCCCGATCACAGAATCAGGCGAGAGAATCTTTGCAGCTTTTCCAAAAGTGAACAGCCATGCGTAGAACGGTGGGCTTAGCTCAACAATTTCGGAAATGCTGAAATGGTTTTCGTCAACTTTCGTCATTCTGACATCAGAACCGAATCTGTCAATGACGGTGTTCACCATATTATTTGTAAACCGAATCGTGACTCTTGTCGGCGTTCCTGCGTACATTGAGAAAACACGCTTTGTGTAGCTTTTCAGATCAACCTTGTAGAACTCGTCCTTGCCCTCTCGTTCACAGTATTCAAGAATTGAAACATTGTTCATTCTGTCGAGACGGTATGTCATCATCTTCTTGTACTTGTCGTCATAGCTCAGAAGATAGTAGCTGCCTTCATTTACAAGCAGCTTGAAAGGGCTGACAATGTAAAAGCTGCCGTTGCGTTTGGCGATAAGCTCTTTCGTGCCTTCTGTCGAATACTTCATGTACTTGAACTTGATTTTCAGATTTCTCTCTATCGCCTCGCTGATTGTGTCGATGATTGAGAACATTGACTTGTTGTTCGTTCTGACTCTGTCAATGGTTTCGACATCGTGCTTGATTTTGTCGCGCTGATCGTCGCTCAGAAGGCTGCCGATACTGTCGAGAAGAAGTCCCTCTCGTCCTTTCGGAATGAACTTCGACGAATAGACACATTCCGCAAGCAGCCGCGCATCTTCAAATGAGATGTCTCTTCGAGCCACATAAAACCCATGCTTTTTCTTGTTGACAATGGTTTTGAGTTCTTCGTCCTCTTCAAGCATTTTGACAGCTTCATCATAATCGACATCTTCTTTGAACATCACCATTGCGATGTTGATTTCCTGAATATCTCTATATATTGCTTTTCGCTCTGTGTCGACACCTTTATCTTTTAGATAGTCGACTATCGTTTCGGCGGTCAAAAAATGGTTGTCATCTGATTCTCTAAGCAGGGCTTGGAGAATCATAAAATGCTTCATCCCCTGCCGTGGACGCTTATAACCATGACCTATCTTTTTGCCGTCAGCTCCGATAGACTCGTTACGCCCGTTTTCGTCCATTTCGAATCCCTCTCCGTAGTTTTGTTT
Organism: Eubacteriales bacterium; assembly: GCA_045643285.1. Lineage (GTDB taxonomy): Bacteria > Bacillota > Clostridia > Oscillospirales > CAG-272 > UMGS1696. Next base: position 1,381 of record JAZUKN010000011.1, on the reverse strand, counting down.
TACGATATTATATCATTTTTGAGGGATGAAAACAAGTTTTTGAAAGTGTAGTTTCAAAAAAAGAAATATGAAAAACTCTTGAAAACACAGAAAAAGTATTGTAAAATAAAAGCACCACACAAATGAATAAAATCTTCAAAGAATAAGCATAACTTTTTTGTAAAAAAGTGTATGCTCTGTTTTCTATGCTTTTCTTTGAAGAGTTAGTAGAATCATTTGTGTGGTAGCAATGATAGGCATACACTTTTTATGTGCGTGGCTTCATTGCTACGCACTTTTTTATTGAAAGGAGGAGATTGAAGTGAGTATCACCATAGGAAATGCCATATCAGACAAAGAACTGATAGAAAGAATCAAACAATATCAAAAAGAGAAAAACATCAAAAGTGCCGCAGACGCAGTGCGGGAATTATGTCAAAGCGCCCTCGATATTAAAAAAGCCCTAAAATAATCTTTTGAAAGGAATTAAAAAAATGAAAAAACTAATATCTATTTTACTTGTAATCACATTGTTAGCAACAGTATTTATGCTTCCGTCATGTGCCTCTGAGGAGGTGTCTCAATTAATAAAAGAAATTGAAGAATTACCATCAGAACTTGACCCAATCAATATCGATGTCTTAAACACCGACCCTCTCTGTACCGACTACTCGCTTAGTGCTACATATAAAGATAAATTAGCAACTTTTTATTTCAATGATGGTAAGAAAAGTGTTTGGAGCACTGTTTTTGGTATTTGTCCACAAGAAGTAAAGCATTATATCTCTGCAAGAAATAAATATAAATCGCTTTCCGAGTCTGATAAAAAGAAAGTTAAAAACTACGACAAAATTGCAAATCATAACGATGCTTTGGATGATTACGAATATATCATAAATATTGGTCTTGCTCTAGAAAAAATTGTTAGAGAAGTTGACAATTATTGTGTGGAGAATATCAAATCCACTTTGAAGAACCAAAGTTCATACGAGGAATATAGTAATGAAGTAAGTTTACATCAATTGAGCTCTCGTCACATAACGATAATTGATGAAAACAACATTATTTTCACAAATGCCCATTGTACTATTTCGTACTCTGCAACTAATTCGTATGGTGGCAGAATCGATGATGAAAAAAGTTTCTATGTCAGCGGTACATATTCCAACGGAGAAGTTACTATTACAGGAACAGGATTGAAATAATTAATCTGAAAGAACAATATCCCCACACACAAAAGAGCCTCTGCCTTTTCGCAGAAGCTCTTTTTCATCCCCTCTCACACATCCTCACATACTTATACACCGTCGTTCTGCTGAGTCCGCATACCCTCGCAAACTCCGACACATTGAACTCCCCTCTCGCAAACATTGGATAATGTTTGTAGAAAATCGGTGGGATG
>JAZUKN010000010.1:0-1796 GCA_045643285.1 Eubacteriales bacterium | reverse complement strand
GATCAGACCCTTGAGATGTTCGATCTCATCCTCGGTCGCAGTCTCTTTGTACTTGCGGTAGAGGATATGGTTGCGTCCGTCGTGATGCACGTCGGTGCAACGGAATTCTTTGTCGGCATCGACGTACCATTCGGAATAGTCATGCGGAGAATAGAGGCAGTCGGAGATTTTGCCGCTCTTGATCTCGCTGTACCCCATATACCGTCCGTCCCATCTGCCGATATCGGCGATGGCAATGATTTCGGTTCCGGTGACGATATCGAGGTTGGCTCGCTCATCATCGATATAGCTGTCGTTGATTTCGGTCATCTTTTCGATGAGTTCGTCATCGTTCAGCCCGGGGTATTCGTCTTCGAGATCGGCTCGCCAGTCATCGAGGTCAAGGTCGAGATTGGACCATACGACGAATTTTTCTTTCGACATCAGTTCATCTCTCCCATTCCGTGGTCGATGAAGTGATCGAGATCGTTTTCCGTGCAGAGGAAATAGTCGGGACCGCTCTGCCAGAAGGACACATACATCTCGCTTCTGTCTACGGTTCTGATCGGGCGCTGCTCGAAGCCTTCACCGAAGCCATCCGAGTTTTGACCCTCGCACCATTCCATAAAGCAGTTTTGTTCTTCTTCAGTAAACGGAGCATTGAGTGTTGCCGTGATCTTTCCGTAGAGACAGCCGTGGATTCTTTCGACATCCCATACCGCCGATTCGAGTTTGCCGACAGCGGAATTCGGTCCGTCGAAGTATTCTGCCATATTGCAGTCGGACTGCTCCCTGATGAGAAGGTCACGGATTTCGTCCTCGTACTTTGCCGCATACTCACCGTCGTATTCCACGGGATCGTAATCGAGGTCACCGTAACGGTTGCGGAGGTAGAGCGTACACATCAGCGGGCAGTAGTAGTTCTGCACGATCTCCGGGGCTTTGTTCTCAAGAATCGAATTCTTGAAATCGTTGAGCGAAGTCATCTCACCTGAGAGAACAGATGCTTTGACTTTCTCCCGCTGTGCAACGGGGAGGTCACCGTACAGTTCGACGAGCGTGTTGACACGTGCGAGGCTGTCTTCGGACTGGATCAGCGTGATGAGACGACCCGAGAAGTCATCGGTCCCGAAGTATTTCAGACCGACGGTAGCCTCATCGTCGTGAGGATACAGCTCCGAAGGAGGAGAGGCAACTCCGATGCTTGCGAGGTCACGAGCCAAGCCGATTCGCTTTGCGGGGAGGGAAATCAGCGCGGACTGACCGTTCTTTGTGACAAGTGCATTTATCATCTTATCGCTTCCTTTCTTTGAAATAAAATAACCGAGCGGTGATCAGTCGCTCGGTATGTATTGAAAAATTCAAAAATATATGTTATAATACTCACAAACAAAAATGTGTGACTGTAGGATAAAGTGACCGTAATCTGACCCAACTTCTGACCACAACGCGAGAAATCTGACCCAACAATTGACCACAACCAGATCTGAAATGCATGGAAATATCGGAAGAAAACCCATCAAAAACAGCATTTTGCGCGGCAAAAAGCCTTAAAAACGGCTATTTCTCAGTAAAAAAAGATTCTGAAAACAGTTTGGGATGTAGATTTCGCTGGTTCGATTCCAGTCACTCCGACCACATGACAATAATCCGAACATTCTCTTACTTGGAGAAGCGATCGGATTGTTTGTTTTATTTGAGTATCCCAACTTTAATAGCAAGAAATGAAAATAGCCTCCGAAGGATTTTCCCTAACTGGTGTCCATTGGATCACATCCTTTCGTTGAGTTTATGTAGGTTGATTTATTCAAAGTTTT
>JAZUKN010000009.1:0-1519 GCA_045643285.1 Eubacteriales bacterium | reverse complement strand
CGTGCTCGCAACACTCGACGGCACAAAGGTCGCCATATCGGTTGTGATCGGTTCTTACGCAAGAGGACTGTCCGATAAGATACGCAACGGAGATATAGTGTCCGTCATCGTGTACGACAGCGAAGAAGAACGCTCGTATGTGCCGGAATCCTTAAAGTATGTCAGAGTAATCACCACAACGACAGGGAACTCCGTCGACTCCGACGAAAAAGTCGAAGCCGAACAGTCGGTAACGATCACTCTGCTTGTCTCACCCGAGCAGGCAAACGATCTCGCATATTTTAACAGTACGTCGACGCTTCATTTCACGCTCGTATGCCGCGACGGTAAAGAGGTCGCAGAAAAGTACCTGAAAGAACAGGACGAATACCTCGCAAAACGGCTTGAAGAAAAGACGGAGGAAGCCGAGCCGGAGGAAAACGATGGGTAAGGTGATATCGGTCTGGGGAACGCCCGGCAGCGGAAAGACGGTACTTTCGATGAAGTTAGCCGAGAGACTGTATCAGACGGGCAGACGGCGTAAAGTCAGGATCGTCACAGTGCTTACCGATGTTCTGTCTCCCTCGATGCCCGTTATATTCCCGCTCTATCCGTCGGATGCAACGTATTCTCTCGGCAGTCTGCTCGCCAAAACCACGATCACGGCTGACGATATTTTTTCCTATACCACTCTTATAAAAGGACGTGATAATCTCGGCGTGATCGGGTACAAGGAAAACGAAAACAGCCGCAGTCATCCCGAATATACGAGAGAAAAGGCAAAAGTGTTTCTGCGTACTCTTGCCGAGAATACCGACTACGCGATCATCGACTGTATGACCGATCCGGACGACAGCATCCTGTCGGAAACCGCATTACTCGAAGCCGACGACAGCATCCGACTGATGACGCCGGACTTAAAGTGTCTTTCCTACTGTATGTCGCAGAACAAGCACTTTGCAAGCCGTGGATATATGCCGCCAGAACAGATCACTGTGATCAATACACCCGTGCAGGCGTATGCGATGCCGATTTCGGAGATACGCGGACACATAGGGAAGGTCGACTTCACACTGCCGTACAGTCCGGAGCTTGCAAGACAGTCTCTCGAAGGCAGTATCAGTGAAGAAACGAGTGACAGACGGCTTATGAACGCTGTCGGAATGATAGCCGGAAAGGTCGGTGAGAGATAATGCCGCAGACAGAATTATCTACTCTCACGGGACTTGTGGGACAGTATATCTCCCGAAAGTATGCGGCGGCTCTGCTCGATAAATCAAAGGTCGCGGAGCTGAAATCATATATCGCACAGTACCTATACGATACCGGCTATACGGTTGAGGGTTACACCGAAAAACAGCTTGCGGAACGACTTTACGACGAAATGGCGGAGTATTCAGTTCTTACGAAATATCTTCACGATCCCGATGTGGAAGAGATCAACGTTAACGGGTGGGACGATATAGCGATAACGCACCTCGACGGACGGATAGAGAAATCCTCGGAGACATTTTTCTCCCCGAATCACGCGACGGACGTT
>JAZUKN010000008.1:0-2887 GCA_045643285.1 Eubacteriales bacterium | reverse complement strand
CGATGTCGCCGATAAACAAATATGATTGTGCAGCTGTGCGTGATCCAAATGGCTGGTGACGACGACCTGGTACCTGTCCGCCCACATTTTGCGCGCGAGCTTAACTCCGATCTCGTGGCACTGCTCCGGTGTGACCTCGCCGGGCTTGAAACTTTGGTACGCATGGTACACCGTCACGCCGCCCGTTTTGCCGAATCGCCGCGCTGTTTCTTTCATTGATTCAGCCGGATCGCCGGTGCAGTTGAGCGGTGTGATGTACAGTGTGCGTTCACGTTCGCGGTCGGAAGTCTTCTCGGGATCGGACATGTAGTGGAGCAGTTTGTGAAATTCATCGTACCGCTCGCCCGTCTTTTCGGGGTTCGTGATGTACGCGAGGACGGTCGAAATGTTGCCGTGTATCGGCCATATTTTAGTAGTCGCCATCGTGGTCTTCTGCCTCGTAAATCGTGTCGAGCGGGTCGTCGGTGCAGTGGACGGCGTAGTAGTTTTCGAGCAGATTCTCACCGTTTTCGGTGTAAAACCTGTCGGCGACCTCGCGGAATTTGTCCGCACAGTTCTCGATCTGCGTGAGATATTTTTCGAAATCCGCACGGTATCCGTCACGCCTGTATGCGTTATTCATCCACAGCCAGATCGAATGAAGCTCACTTCGCACCGCAAAATATTCCTCCGGCGGAATGGATTTGCAGTGAATTTCTCCCGTAAGCTGACGGATCAGCTCCGAGACCGTGAGGTTTACCGACCGTGCGAGAGCTTCGATGTGCCGCTTTTCTTTCTCGGTTACGCGCACCTGAATGGCGACGGACCGCTCTCTGTGTGACGGTTTTCGCTTGGTTTTTGCTTCGTTTGGGTAGATCAAGTGTATCACTTCCTTAAATAATTTTGTCAAAAAAACTTCTCGTGGGGTTCATAGGGGAGTCGTCCCCTTGCGGTTTCTGGGAAAGAAACCGATGCGGAAATGTTGCCGGAAAAACAGCGTTTTTCAATACACGCGGCAATACATTTCCTATGCTCGCTATAAATCAAGATATGGAATTTCGGGGGACAGGCGTTTTTGTAATGCCAAATCGGCGGATTTTATGAACAACTTTTGCAGTACGACTTTCCCGCACAAAACACCCCTCTACTATATAGCCACAGAAACGGCGTAAGAGCAGACTCAGCGAGTTGTGTTTTCAAAGCGATCCGACTGTTTTGTATATCAAAACTTATGTCTTCCTTAATGGGGGGGATACGCTTTTTATCCTTTCATGCTTTCCAACAAATCTATCATCTCATTCCACTCGCGGATATGCAGATGTTCACACTCAGGCATGGGCTCGTCAGAATGATCTTTGTAGTCTTTTTCCGTGTCGTTATCATACCATACAGGGTACATACCGACTTGCGATGCCCCTTCTATATCCTTCTGCGGGTTGTCACCGCAATACCATACTTCATCGGCAGAGACACCTGCTTTTTGTAAAGCAATATCGAATAATAATCGATTCGGTTTTCGCATAAAGTAATCACTCGAAGTCATAACGAATTCAAATTGATTTTCCGGCAATAATCTGTTGAGCCGATCCGTTAAAGCTGCCCCCGACCACAGCAGATTGCTGATAACAGCACTTCGTATGCCGTTTTTATTTATGTAATCGAGCATTTTATCAGCACCCGGCATAATTGCTCCCATAGAAGTACCGTTCCAATAAACCGTTTCCATTTCAAGCGGCGTAAGCGAAAACTCCATTCCAAGATATTCATACAATGCTTTGTTGCCGATTTGACCGCAGATATCATAGCCGATTTTACGGATATTATCGATATGTTGCCCAAAAATCAAGTCCGCAGCTTTTCTGACATCCGCAAGCGTGTAATTGTTAGGATTCTTCGTAACATATTTCAGAAGCTCGGCAGTGCCTCTGACAGAATCCCAACCGGGTTCATATAAAAGAGTATGCCCGTAATCGAATATAATCATTTTAGGATATTTCATTTGATCGCTCCTATGTAGAAAAGGGTTTTTGAAAATATGTATCGTGATACAATTATATACAAGATATTCCTCTATTTCGCCACCGAAAACATAATGAATGTGTCATTTATGGTAAAATCTTATATATCATATTTACCTCGCGGCAAAGGTACAGTCGTCCTGTACGTCTTTGCTTTGATACCGACCCTTGATTCCCGAATTCACAGCCGGGAGGATGGTGTGTTTTTATTTTTCGTAAATCGCTTCTGCAGTTTATCTTTTCAAACTTTCTCGCAGTGTTTCGCCGTTCTTTGTGTTAGTTTCAAGTGCGCGGTGTGAGATGACTGCAACGTCAGCTCTCCAAAAATCTTTTTCGCAGATGAGATATTCTCTTTGCGGATCGTCGTTTCTTATCAGACGTAAGCTGTTTCCGAGTGCGACAGCTTCATCATAGAGTGTGGATGATGTATCCTCATCCGAATATCCGAGCGCGCGGAGAACGAACGTCAGATACTGCTGCATTGTCGCATTCCCTGTGCCAAAAGAGGACTCAGAAACACCTTTTGTCAGTCCTTTTTCGTAAGCATATCCGATGTATTTGTCAGCCCAGTCGGGAACATCGGTGAACGGATTGTTCCACTGTCCGTCGAGCGCTTCATCCTCTTTGCCGAGCAGACGGACGAGCATCACGAGTGCTTCAACTCTTGTAGGTGCACGGTTTAAGCTGAATTCCGGTGTGCCGTCCGGTTTAGTTCCCGTTCCCTTGAAAAGACCGACGGAATAAAGCTCGTTTGCCATGTTTTGTGCCATGTCCATATCGCGCTCTGTGTGATAAAAGACGATGCCGAACGGATTGCCGCCGACCTCATGTGTGAGGCACCAGCCGTTTATTTCCGTGTTCCACTTGAAAGCCATTGCGTCGTCGTCGAT
>JAZUKN010000007.1:0-5736 GCA_045643285.1 Eubacteriales bacterium | reverse complement strand
TGGATGATCATCTTGGAGAACATGTCGAAATACCGCCCGGGGTTCGACAGATAGAACGCGCGGAAGAAGCGCTCGTTGCTCCGGACGACGGAAAAGTAGTAATACAGCGCCCTTTCCACCCCCTCGTAGCGCTCGATGCCGTCGTCGATCGCGGTGGTGTTCCACACGGAATCCATCTTCCTCAGAAGGATCTCGTCGATGTCGGAGTAATTCCGGTAGAACGAATTCCGGCACACCCCGGCCTCCTCGACGATGTCCTTCACGGAGAGCTTCGAGGTCTCCCTCTTCTTATCGATAATCAGGACGCACAGCGCCTCGAAGATCATCGTGGAAACGTCTTTTTCGCGTTTAACTTTCATCTTTTTTTACCTGCCTGTCTGGAGTGGAGGGCCGAGGCCTTTTCGAAAACAGTATAACACAGCATCGTGGAAAGTGGTTTATGATTCCCGCAAGCGCGACATCGGCGATTCCCGCCGGCGGGGCTTCGACTGCCTTTTGTGCTTGAAAATCGTTGCAATTTCTTGATTTTCCGACCGAAACGTGATGTACTAAATTCGGAACAAATGAATCGGGTCCCGCGACCGGGATCCCGACCGAAACACCGTAACACCCGAAAGAGAGAAACACCCATGAAACACCCCGCGAAGCACGAAAGCAGCGACGGCTTCTCCGTCGCGCTCGGTCTGTTCGACTACATCAACCCGATCCTGTATGCCGTCACCTCCGTCACCGTCATCCTGTACCTGCGAGGGAGAGCAGACGCACCGCTGTTTTGGCTCTATGTCGTCGGCGCCGCGCTCTCGCTGGGCTTCGGCCTCGCGATCCCGACCGTCAAGCTGCTCGTCGGACTCGGCCGCCTGCGCTTCGAGATGCCGGTCGGCCTGGTCTCGTACGTGAACACCGGCATCCTGCTCTCCGGCATCGCGCTCCTGTGCCACGTGACCGGCCTCGGCACCCTGCCGCTCCTCGGCATCCTCGCGGCCGCGGCGGCGGTCATCGGCATCCTCTGGCACAAGACCGGAAAATTCAACACGGCCGCGGTCCTGATCGGCGCGGTCGGCTATCTGATGCTCTATGTTTCACTGATCCTCCTCGCGGCGCGCACCGCTGCGGTCCTGCCCCTCGCGCTCTACGCGCTCGCCATCTGCCTCTTCGTCTTCCTCTGCCTGGTCGGCATCGCCTCGAACCTGAAGAACGCGAAGGTGCACTGGGTGATCGAGATCTCCAACGTGATCTGCCAGCTCGCCGTCGCGGTCGCCACGGTGACGCTGCTGGGATGAGGACCTATCACACGCGGTTTGCGGGGAGAAATTCGATGAAATATCGATAATATCCCCGTTAACTTGATATTTGAAAAGGATTATTGCAGGAAGTAAGAATCAGCAAACCTATCACCCATATTATCAGACCAAAACAAAAGGAGGACGGAACATGAAAGAGCTACTGAAGGTAGAAAAACTCTGCCGCGAGTTCAAGCTCGAAAGCGGCACTCAAAAAATATTGAAGGATATCGATCTGACAATATATGAGGGCGATTTTACCGTTATCATGGGGTCGAGCGGCTCGGGAAAATCCACGCTGCTGTACGCGCTGTCCGGCATGGACGTGGCAACAAGCGGGCATATTTTTTTCGGTGATACGGATCTGACCGCGCTCGACGCGGACCAGCTGGCCGTATTCAGACGCAAGCACTGCGGTTTCGTCTTCCAGCAGATTTGTCTTGTCGATTCGATGACGGTTCTCGACAATGTTCTTGCCGCCGGTCTCCTCAACAAGGGCAATAAAAAAGAGCTCGCGGCCCGTGCCCAGGAGCTGCTGAAAGCCGTGCAGGTCGAGGAGCACACCTGGTCGAAGTTCCCGTCGCAGATTTCCGGAGGACGCGCGCAGAGAGTCGGCATCATCCGCGCTCTCATAAACTCGCCGGATATTCTGTTCGCCGACGAACCGACCGGCGCGCTGAACTCGAAAACCGGCTTAGAGGTACTTGATCTTTTCACGGAGTTTAACGCAAAGGGACAGTCGGTCATCATGGTCACCCACGATATCAGAAGCGCCGTACGCGGAAACCGTGTTCTCTATCTTCGTGACGGGAAATTGCTGGATGAATGCAGCCTCGGGAAATATGATGGCGACAGTGAGGGAAGAATCGAAAAGCTGAATCGTTTTCTGGGAGAAATGGGATGGTAAAAGGAAAAAATCTAAATTTCATCGCATCGAATCTTCGCCGCTCGAAATGGCAGATCATTGCAATCTCCGTTCTTCTCATGCTGGCTGCTGCTCTGATCAATATCCTTTTGTTCCTGTCGACGGATTATCAGCAGAATTTCTTCAGAGAGAAACAACGGCTCAACGGTGAAGATATCGATATTTTGCTGCTGAACAACGTGCCGGGACGAGACTGCTATACACAGCTCGGCGAAACGTTGGACGGCTGTGTAACGATCAGACAGTACGAGATCGACCGGGTTGCAGCTGCTCCGGGTTCCGTGGCGTATAAAGATTCGGTGATGTCCAGCAATATTACTTTCATAAAATATGACGCGGCAACGGATAAGCAGATCGGGCAGTATGAGATCCTGGAGTCGGACGGTACCGACGGAGTGTACTTAAGCTGTATCTTTAAAACCGACGGTGGATTCAGCGCGGGCCAGGATATTTCGGTCAGGCTCGGAGTAAAGGATTACAGCTTCCGAATCGCCGGATTTTACAACAATATCGGCACGGGATCAGTCAATTGCACCGACATCGTTTTGCTCCTTCCGGAGCGTGATTTCGATCGCATCGCAGCGGATCAGGGTGTTTCATACAGAATAAGCTTGCTGCTGAACGAGCCTGAAGACGCCAGCCTTTTAGAGGCGGAAATCGTCAAAAGAATAGCCGAAGACTGCCCCGGGCTGACCCCTCTCGGAGCGTCCACATATTTGAAGCTATCCACCTCGAGATACGTTACGGCAACGCTTTTCAAGGCAATAATCAGCGCATCGACGGTTCTTATGACCATCGTGATCCTGGCCACGATTGCCATCACGCTTTCGAATTACATCCGCAACAATATTAGGAATCTCGGGGCGCTGAAGGCCCTGGGATATCAATCCCGGGAATTGATTTTGCCCATAGTGGGAGAGTTTTCCGTCATCGCGTTTGTCATGGCTCTTGTCGGCACGCTTTCCTCGTACGCGGTAATACCTGTTTTGAACAAGGCTCTCGAAAAGCAGGTCGGCATCCCGTATCAGATTCATTTTCTGTTCGGGCAGGCCGCGCTGTCGGTTTTGATCTGCGTTGTGATTTCAGCTCTTTCCTCCTATTTCTCTGTCCTGAAAATCAAACGGATCTATCCGATCAATGCCATTCGTGACAATAGTGCGAGCAAAAAGATCAAGCACAATTTCTTTGCGCTCGATAAAACGCATCTGGGACTCAACACGGCGATTTCGCTTAAATCCTTACTGTCCGACGGGGTGCACGGCATCGTCCTGTTCGCGTCGATGGTAGTCATCGCGTTCCTGCTCGGCTTTTCCGCTTTCACGTATCAGAACGTCATCCTCGACCAGAATGCCATTCTCGATTTGGTGTGCGGTCAAAGAACCGACGCGGTATTGCATGTCAGCAGAAATTGCGAAGACCTTCTTTTGTCAGAGCTCGACGGGAACAGTTCGGTAGAAGAATATTTTTTCTTCTCTACTTTTACGATCACTCCCTCGGGTTTGCCCAAGATCTACGCCTATATCATCGACGAAGATTATCACGTGGGAGGGCAGCGGTGCATCAAGGGACACATGCCCGCGGAGGACGACGAGATCGCTGTCAACCGCGCCTATGCCAATAAATACGGAATCGAAGTGGGCGACAAGCTGACCTTCGAGGCCGACGACGGTTCGATCGAGTTTACCGTTACCGGCATGATACAGGGCGCGTTCTATTCCGGAAACGACTGCTATCTAACCTACGACGGCTATTCGAGAATATCCTATATGCCCTTTTTCGGCTATTTTGTCGACCTGAAGGAGGGCATCGACATCGATACGTTCATCGCCGAAATATCGGAGAAATGTCCCTTGATCAGCAGCTCGAATTATGCTGATTCCATCGAGGCGATTTCCGCGTCCTATATCGATATTCTGATTCTCGCGACGGCCGTCGTGGTGATCCTGAGCTTTGTAATCGCGGCCTTCATCCTTTACATTCTTATTTCCGTTCTTCTCGCGAATAAGCACCGGGAGCACGGCATCCTGAAGTCGCTCGGCTTCGTTACGAAAGATATCGTCTATCAGACCGTATTCTGCAATATGCCCCCCTGTATCCTCGGCACGGTTATCGGCCTGCTCATTTCGAGAAACGGCGCCGAAAAGCTTCTCCTCTCCGCGCTGAGCGGCATCGGCATCTTTGCGCTGGGAGTACCCACGAGGTATATTTATCTCGCCGTTTCCGGTCTCGCCATTCTTGTATTTACCATATTGGTTTCGATCCTGATGTCCGGCTCCGTGCGGAAGATTTCGCCCCATCAGCTGTTCAACAAAGAATAACGCCGGAAGCGAAACGTCGGCGATTCGAAGGGCCCGATCCCGGACGGGATGCTTATGTTTGGGGAGTGCGGAAGAACATTATGAAAAGTGCGGCTAAAATACGATGGCATCGTATTTTAGCCGCATAATGAGAAAAATGAGTAGAGTCAAGTAAGATGATGATGTTATTCTGAGTGGTAAACACGCTTGCGGTTTTGTCATAAGCTGTGCAAATATGAATCAGTTTGATCTCATTTGTACCATTTTGGTCCGGAATAAGATTACGGACCCGAAGCATGAATGCGGCTCGCGGACGAATCGACCCGCTCTGACACGTATCGACCAGTAAGTGCCTGAAAAGATCCGAATGGTCATTAAGGGTAGAACTTACCTGAGAGAACACAAACAAAAACGATTGAAAATACAACATTTTTACGGCATGGACGCTCGGGTTAAAAGGAGCCGCATCCCCAATTACGAGGATGCGGTTTTTCAGTCTTCGATATACTCTCTTACAAATCTGTCAAATATCCATTTCGGTCCATCCATCAAAACTTGCCAAAGAGCAGCTTGAAGCTCGGACTTCTTCATCTTTGAAATCTTTTGTCCAACGAGGTCGTAGATTTGTTCTTCATATTCTTCCGCTTCCTTTTCAGCTTGTTCCACGGCGCCTAAATATCTATCTGCCTCATTTGGAAATACGGAAAAATACAAAGCAACCTTGTGTTTGCAAATCTTCTTATTTCCTTCTGCAAACGGACAAGTGCAGGTTGACCTTTTCGGATGCTGAATATCAATGTGAACGGAATATGGGGCTTTTGATGATCCGGAAACAACGCCTTCGTATTCATTTTCGCCCATTATATTGATTGAGCAGACCCTGTTCTCTTTATAATATTCATATCCGCGCCAAGCAGAAGCGCCGCTTGCGATATCAATCAGTCCCATTATCCGTTAACTCCCATTCGTCCTTATTGTCCGAGTGCATTCAAATACTCTTCCACATTGACATATTCTATATCACCGACGGTTTGTGTTTCCCCACGATAGATCACATGCCGGCCTTTAATCTCACCAAAACGGTGTGAAATCGGAGCAAGTTTTGTTTCATCTCGCAGATATCTGGCTTGTTGATCAACGATCTTGTCACTGTGCTTGACTTCATAAAGACGGCAAGTACCGCTTTCTCTGTCGAAAACGACCATGTCGTACTCTCCGCCGTCATCAAATTTGA
>JAZUKN010000006.1:0-2034 GCA_045643285.1 Eubacteriales bacterium | reverse complement strand
TGTAACAAAGGGGATTCCAAAGGGGGAATTGAGCTTGCTCCTTCCCCCTTTGGTGGGGTGATTCACAAGAGGTCAACATTGACCTCTTGTGCGCCGTCCGCGTAGGACATCTCCGAATCCAAACGTTAGGTTTGGATAAATGCCAACCCCGCGTAGGACAAAACAAATTAAATCGAAAACACGAAGTGTTTTCTACCATTTGCCTGTGTGAGGTTTTTGCAAACCCGCGGGACATCGTGGGCGCAGTCCCCTATCGGAGGTGGACTTGTGTCTCCGTGCGTAGCTGTGAAAAATCACTTTTTTATTATTTTTTCTCCTTTGTCTTGATTTTTTCCCGCATTTGCGGTAAAATAATACAGTACGATATTATTATATTTCAGATAGGAGAAAACCATGGCACTTGTAACCACAAAAGAAATGTTCAAGAAGGCTTACGAAGGCGGATACGCTATCGGCGCTTTCAACATCAACAACATGGAAATCATCCAGGCGATCACCGAAGCGGCAGGAGAAGCTAAATCTCCCGTTATTCTTCAGGTTTCCGCAGGAGCAAGAAAATACGCAAAGCAGGAATATCTCCTCGCTCTCGCCAATGCCGCTATCAAGGATTCCGGCATCGATCTCGCTCTTCACCTCGACCACGGCGCGGATTTCGACATCTGCAAGGCGTGCATCGACGGCGGCTTCACGAGCGTTATGATCGACGGCTCTCACTTCTCGTTTGAAGAAAACATCGAAGTCACCAAGAAGGTCGTTGAATATGCTCACGAACGCGGCGTAGTCGTTGAAGGTGAGCTCGGCAGACTCGCAGGCGTTGAAGACGACGTAAAGGTCTCCGCAGCGGACTCCTCTTACACCCGTCCCGAAGAAGTTGAAGAATTCGTAACGAAGACAGGCGTTGACTCTCTTGCTATCGCTATCGGTACAAGCCACGGCGCATATAAATTCAAGCCCGAGCAGTGCACAAGAAACGCAGACGGCGTTCTTCTTCCGCCTCCGCTCCGCTTTGACATCCTCGAAGAAGTATCGAAGAGACTTCCCGGGTTCCCGATCGTTCTCCACGGTGCGTCCTCCGTTCCGCAGGAATACGTCAAAGAGATCAACTCTATCGGCGGCAAGCTCCCGGACGCTGTAGGTATTCCGGAAGAACAGCTCCGTCAGGCGGCAAGATCGGCAGTATGCAAGATCAACATCGACTCCGACATCCGTCTCGCTATGACAGCAGGCATCAGACGTGTGCTTACCGCTCAGCCCGACGTATTCGATCCGAGAACTTACCTCAAGGTCGCACGTGATGAAGTCAAGAAGATGGTCGCACACAAGATCTACGACGTTCTCGGCTCTGCTAATACTCTTTGATCAAAGAAAACAAAATGGGGACGGCACGCTCGTCCCTGTTTTATTAGCTTTTTGCCGTTCGCTGTTCTCTTTTTGTGTTTTTTGCAAAACTCCACGGTATCGCACGAAATATCATTTCCATACTGTAGGGCAGTGCGTATGTATACGCGTTGCTCCTGCCGCCTAATAATCTGCACTTTTTTCACATAGGCAAAAAGGTAGAAAACGTCTGGGACGTTTTCGATTTATTCTTCTTGTCCTGCGTATGTATACGCGGCGGACAGGCGGACAAGCCGAGTTCACTTCGTGAACTCCATGATTCGACGCTCTTGTCAATCACCGAACCAAAGGGGGAAGGGACTTCGTCCAATTCACGCCTACCGACTTCGTAAACGAAGTCGTCGAGATGCTCCGCATCTCGGTTGGAATCCCCTTTGTCGCAAAGTAAATGCAAGTCTTTTGCTCGCTTTGTCTAATTATTCATTATTCATTCTTCATCATTCATTATTCATTTTTCTGCAATTATCAACTTGTCCTGAGGTTTTTTATGAAATGGTCGCGTGATAATTCAGTAAACATAAACGATGTTGACGCGAAGGGTATCGTCTCGGCGTCGGCTTTGCTCCGTTTTTTGCAGGACGTCGCCAACCGCTCAATGGAGGACGACACTCCGTCGTTCGACGAGCTTTACGACAG
>JAZUKN010000005.1:0-10460 GCA_045643285.1 Eubacteriales bacterium | reverse complement strand
TGTCTTTCTCCCGCCGATTCAAACTGACCGCCTGCGGTCTGTTTGAATCGACGGAACGCAGCACCGCAGTGCTGCGCAGCTCCTGACCGGCGTGATGAGTCCCTTCACGGTGGTCTTTTGTGCTTGTCGTGAAAATTCGTGAGAGTTTCTGCTGATTTGCTATTGACTTTTATTAGCAGGTCTTACGTTCCCGCCCGAAAAACGGCAAGCCCCGGCAGGAACGCGGAAAAGACCCGTGCACTCACAGGCGCAGTATTCCCGCGCTCATGAATGTCGTGACCTTTTGATTCTGTAAAATTTTGCAGAAAGGGCTTGACAAAAGGAAACCGGCGGACTACACTCCTGACGGCACGGCACGGCACGGCACGGCACGGCACGGCACGGCACGGCACGGCACGGCACAATCAATCAATCAATCAATCAATCAAAGCGTAGTTTCTCTACGCTATTTTGTCAAGCCCTTTTTGCAAAATTCCATAGGAAACCACGAGGCCATGATGCTTACCGACACAGGAGGACTGTGCCGATGAGCGTTATGGTCTTTTTGCGTTCGGTGTGGCGGGATTGGGGTGCTCCACCGGGCAACAAATCAAATGCTCCACCGGGGCGAATGAAAAACGGTAATAATAATTTGAAATACATAAAGCGAGGTACAAGAGTATGAAAAAACGAATTGTCAGCCTATTGCTTGCGATCGTGATGATCGCCGGAATGCTTCCTCTTTCGGCTATTACTGCCTTTGCGGAAGAAACCTATCCGATCGTCCTGTCATCCGGCTACGAAAAGATAGCCGACAAGACCTACGATCTGACGGGAAAAACCGTGTCCCATGTGTTTGAACTTTCGGGAAACGGCAATTATTATTTCTCAAATGTCACCTTCATAAATGTGACGGGCGAGGACGGATGTTGTGTTTATATCGACCTTGATGACGGTCTGACCAGTGTGGACTTTTATAATTGCAGATTCATAAATTGCTCCACCACCGGAGACGGTATCGTGTATGTAAACAATATCACCAATTCATCAAACGGCAGCGTTTCTTTCCATGACTGCACCATAGAGAACTGCAAAGCCGATGACGGTTTCGGCGGTTTCCTTTATGTCAACGACGGCGATGCGCGCCCCGTTTTCAATCGTACTGTATTTGATAACTGCTCTGCGGAAAAAGGCGGTGTCGTGTATATTAACAGTTCGAATAAGGTCACGGAGTTTAATGACTGTCTGATAAAGAATTGTCACGCTTCGGAAAAAGGCGGCGTTGTCTATACTGACGATGCCGAGGCGAGCGTGAAATGCAGCGGTACGGATATCTGCGGCTGTTATGCCGAAGACGGCGGCGCATTTTATATGAATAACGGCGACTCGTTTGTTTTTGAAAACAGTTCTTCGATCGTTGACTGTCATGCCGAGGATTACGGCGGCGCCATCTATATCAACGATGCGGACGGCATGATCCGGGGAAACGGTATCCATGAGGAAGAACTCATCCCGGAGAATGAAAGTTCCGCGCTTGTGATCTCCGGCTGTACTGCCGAATACGGCGGCGGCGTGTATCTTTCCAGGGGGGAACGTGTCGAAGATGTGATCCTTGCCGACAACACGGCGACCCATAACGGCGGCGGTATGTACAACTATACCATGGCGGATACCGACTGCACGATTTTCAACTGCTATTTTATCCACAACAAAGCCGGTGATAATGGAGATAATAAACGGTACGGCGGCGGACTTTATGTGAATGACCTTACCGGTCATGTACAAAGCTGTACATTTTTTGAAAATACGGCTTACGGTTCGGGTGCGGATCTGTATTCCAATTCACATATTCTCTACTGTACCTTCACAAGCCTGTTTGATTACGACGACAGTACGAAGGATATCCACGAATATGATGAGTATTATTCCGTGATTCTTCCGCAATCCTCGTATCATTTCGACAGTGCGACGAACGGCAGCGGCACACAGAGTGATCCGTATCGGATCAATTCTGTCAAAGATTGGAATACCCTTTACTTTATGACGCAATGCGGGATGATCACCGCCGATACCTATATTCGACTTGATTCCGATATCACTGTAACCATGTCTGTCGGAACAAATGCGGACGGAAAACGGTTCAAGGGCAAATTTGACGGAAACAATCATACCGTAAAGGTCGTAAGAGGCGGGAATGATGCAGGCGTCGGAGCGTTCGGTGCTGCCGAAAATGCCGAAATCAAGAACCTCAACGTCACCGGCTATATATACGGTGACAATGCCGTCGGCGGTGTCGTCGGCAACGCATCCTCCTGTATCATCCGGAACTGCACCGTCAACGCCGAGATCTACGCCTGCGGACATAATACGGGCGGTATCGCAGGTATCGCCGTGAATACGACGGTCAGCAACTGCACCGTCGGTGCCGTCAGAATAACAAGCGATCCGTATAACTCCGGCAATACCGCCGGCGGTATCGTCGGCAATATGGGCGGCGGCACCGTGATCGATAACTGTATCAGTTTTGCAAAGGTCGAAGGATACAGCCGTGCGGGCGGTATCGTCGGTTCTGTTTCGGGCGAAAATGCCGTGATACGCAACTGTGTCAAGTGCGGCACGGTTACGGGCAACAAATATGCGGGCGGCATCGTCGGATATGAGGATTTTGCCGCAAAGGTTTATAATGCCCACTCCTTCGGTACGGTTTCGGCTTTTTCCGATGCGTATGGCATTTCGGGCTGTTCCGCTTCCGGATCCGTTTATGAATTATGCCTTTACAATAAAGATGATAGCCCTGCAGACGCTCACGGCATCTGCGTTTCCCGTGATGCTCTTCGCGGAAAAACAACCGATACGGTCGGCGGCAAAGAATTCAGAATGCCGAATTATGTCAATGATTACATAAATGAAAACAAAAAAGCCGAAGCCGGATGGCTCCGTATGGCTTTTGACGACAAAGGTGATCCGATATTCGTTCAGAACGATACGGAAACGGAAATAAAAACGGTATTTTATATCGGCTCGGACGGAGTGACTCACTACAAAAACGATCCGCGCATAGTAGATGAAAGCACCGAGATCCTCGGAGAGATCGACCGGGACAGCGTTTATGTCGTGACCCGCGATATCACCCGGACGGGCAGAATTCAGATCAAGGGCAATGTTTTGCTCATTATCCGTGACGGATGCAAATATGAGATCAAAGGCGGTATCGAGCTTGACAGCAGTTATACCCAAAAGTGGAACCCAAACTATGATGCCTTTGACCCGATCGAGCATCCCGCATCTCTTACTGTCGCAACGGAATCGCTCGGCGATGATATGGGTGAACTTGTTGCGACCGCTACAAGAGCGGGCGATGCCGCCATCGGCGGAAATGTCGGTTATGCCAATTATCAATGGGGAAAAATCGATACGCAAAATCATGACGGCGGAACGCTTAATATTTTCGGCGGTAAGATCACCGCGGTCGGCTGTGCGGACGGCGAACTGTCCGGTGTCGGCATCGGCGGCGGTTTCGGCGTAAGATATACCTTCAGCACCCCTGCCGTGATAGAAGGATACGGAGTTACCGACGGCGGCAACGGATGCACGGTCAATATGTATAACGGCGAAGTCTATGCCCGTGCGGGCGGGAATGCGGTCGGTATCGGCGGCGGCGACGGCTATAAGATCAGAAATGATGAAACGGGAGTGGAATGGGTCGGCGACGGCGGTAACGGTGGTACCTTCAATTTCTACGGCGGTATCGTTACCTCCGAGTCCGATCTTGCCTCTTTCGGAAGGGGCTTGAACGGTGAAAGGAACGAATCTGCCGCAAGTGTGGCACAAACCGTGTTCAAAATCGATACGAAAACGGTGAAATTCATCCATTACGGCGCATCGGCGGACGGTGCGACGGTGATGCAGTATAACGGCGAAGACATCGCTTCGGATTTCCTTGGCAGTAAATATGTAAAGATCGTTACCCACACCGCACATAAATATGTGAACGAATATGTTTGGGGAGAAGATCATTCCTGCTTTGCAAAACAGGTCTGCGTGCTTTGCCCGGAGGACTATGAAGGTCATATCGGTCAGACCGCAACGGGAAATTCTCTGAATATGCATCATTATCACGGAACCTGTCAGGAAAGAGAACGCACCGACTATACGGTGTCCTTCCCGAATCCTCTTTTCCCGCCGCAGACGATGACCGTTTACGGCACGACCGTCCCTCACCGCGATTCAAACGGGGACAACAAATGCGACTGGTGCGGTATTTATAAATCCGTGACCTATCTTGACAAAACGGTAAATCCCGACGGCAGTGTTACCGCGACACAAAAAACCGCTCCCGATTTCCCGACCCCCGTTTCAAAAGCCGGCACGGTCTGGAACAGCGGATGGTATGTCCTTGACAAGAATACCGTTGTCGGCGGTCGTATCACAATAAACGGCGACGTCCGTCTGATCCTTATGGACGGATGCACCTTCACGGCGCAGAACGGTATCTATGTTCCGAAATCAAGCAGTTTTTCGGTCTATGCCCAAAGTGACGGCAACAATATGGGTAAACTCAGCGCGAATAATACCGCATCATATGCCGCCATCGGAGGAAACGAAGATGACAGCGGAAGTATCTCCGTTTACGGCGGTACTATATGGGCATATTCCTGGATGTACGGTGCCGGTATCGGCGGCGGAGAATACGGTTCGTCGGATGTCGTGCGAATCTACGGCGGTATTATTACGGCGACCGGCGGCGGCAAGATGTCGCCGTCGAATGCTGCCGGCGGCGCAGGTATCGGCGGAGGGTACAAGGGTGCCGGCGGAAAAGTGTATATTTACGGCGGTACGGTAAATGCCTACGGTACCGACGGCGGCGCAGGTATCGGTCACGGCGGTAAAGCCGAGGGAGGCATCATCGAAATCAGCGGCGGTACGGTGCGGGCGGAGGGCGCTCCCGCACTCGGCGGGGATGTCACGATCGGCGCAAATGTGCAGGCGTATGATGTTTCTCTTGACGAAACGATTCTCCGTGTTGCCACCTCCTTCGAAAGTGCGACCAAGATCATCGTCCGCAGAAAACCGTTTGAAAGCCGCAAGGAAGCGACCTGCTCGGAAGACGGTCATCTGGAATACTATAAACTGGGCGGAAAGTACTACAGGGATTGGGAATGCAAAAACGAGATTCCCGACCTTCCTGCATGGCTGAACACGCCCTCAGAAAACGGCGGCGGCAAGCTGACCATGCATCATAACTATGATTATTACTGTCACTATAACTATATCACCGGCATCTATACCGCGGAGCGACTCTGCACCGTGTGCGGACAGAAAGACCCCGCGGCGGAGGTCTATACCCATGAATGCGACAGCAGTGCCGCAATCGACTCGATCAGCATCGTGGAAAAGGCGTATATCGATACCGGCTATCATCCGACCGACAAGACCCGTGTGGTGATGGATGTCTATGTTACCTCTCCTACGGAGTATTGGTTCGGCGTGTGGGATCAGGATTTCAACAGAAGATCGTATGCCCTCTGCAATGACGGCAAGAACGTCTATATCGGCTACGGCAACGACGGCGGCGGAAACGGCGGCGTGGCGGTCACCGCCGGAAGGCGGCATACGGTGGAACTTAACGGGAATATCGCCTACGTTGACGGTCAGCCGTTGGCGCAGCTTGTTCCCTCCGGAGAATTCCGTCTGGATAACACCCTCTATCTGTTCGGACAGAACCGAAAGGGAACGCTGTTCGTCCCGGATGATCAGAAGATCATCTGCTACGGCTGTCGCATTTACGAGGGCGATGAGATCGTACATTGCTACATCCCGTATATGAACAACGGGCAGGGCGGACTTTACGATCTGGTAGAAGACAAATTCTGCGGCAATTCAAGTTCTTCCGGATATATCACGGACAAAAACGGTATCATCCGCTTCTCCGGAACACCGGACGGGTGCGACCATACCGGACACAAGGAATACTATTTCTATGTGTTCAACAAGTGCTATTATAAGGATGAACTGTGCCAGCTGATGATCGGAAACGGAAGCCGGTCGGCACTCGAAAACTGGCTGAACACGCCGTCCGAAAACGGCGGCGGTCTTTTGAAGGGCGGAAACGGTCATCAATACCAATACGAAACCGACACCGAAAACGGCGCGATCATCGAAACCTGTAAAAACTGCGATTACAGAAAAACATATCCCTTATCGGATTTCAAACGGGATTATATTGATGTCAGCGGCGGAGCATATTTTGATACCGGCTACCGTCCGACGGGAAATACCCGCGTTGTGATGAATGCGACTATAAATTCCGCCGACGAAATCTGCTGCTATTTCGGTGCGAAGAGCAGCCAAAATGCGTTTGCTCTTTCTATAGAAAAAGTACCGTATACGACGTATATGGGTATATATGCTTACTACGGCGATCAGGTCGGAACTGGCGATATGCCGATGGACCTCGACATCAAAACAGTCGAACTGAATAAAAATGTTGTTTGGATCGACGGATTGAACAGATGGAAAAAGTTCATTCTTGTGGAGGGCAAAGCGGAGGATTATATTAACTATCAGAACTTCTCGCTCGGGAACTCTCTGTATTTGTTTGCAATGAATGACAACGGCAATGCGCGACTAAACGGAGGGGGGCAAATCTTCCGGTTCTACAGTTGTCAGATCTATGAGGGCGATAAGCTGGTGCGTTACTTTATTCCTTCCGTTCAGAACGGTGTCGCGGGAATATTCGATACGATTGAAGCAAAGTTTTACGCAAACGCATCAACTACCGGTACCGTAACCCCGAATCCGCTGACCGGTGCGAAACTCATCCCGAAAAATGAGCCGACCTGCACGCAGTCCGGAGTGCTTGAATATTACCGGTATGACGGCAGATATTACAAGGATGATACCTGTATGCAGGAGATCGGCAACCTTGAAGCGTGGAAGATAACGCTACCGGAAAATGGCGGCGGTATGATCCCCGCAACCGGACACAAGGATGAAAACGGGGACGATTTTTGCGACGTTTGCCAAACATTCCTGATGCCCGATAACACCTTCGCCGGAAACGGTACCGAGGAAAGCCCGTATCTGATCGGCACCCTTGCGGATCTTGAAATGTTCCGTTCCATCGTAAACAGGGGTGTGGACTTTGCGGGAGTGTATTTCAAACTCACGGCAGATATCACCACAGCACTTACTCAGTCGATAGGCGTATGGAACGACAAACCCTTCAAGGGTATTTTCGACGGTGACGGACACAGCATAACCTTTACCAATACCGAAAATACAGGAAACAAGGGCTTGTTCGGTTATACCGTTGGAGCCAAAATCAGTAATCTGAAGGTTTACGGTAATATCGAGGGCAACTGGTCCCTCGGCGGTATCGTGGGCTGTGCGAAAGACACCGAAATCACAAACTGCGAAAACCATGCAACGATCACCTCCACCGGGACGGGGGATGTGGCTTATGCGGGCGGTATTGTCGGCGTTTCCGAGGGCGGATGTGTCATTTCCGGCTGTAATAACTACGGAAATATCACCGGCAATAAATCGGTCGGCGGTATTATCGGTGAAGCAAGAGACAACGAAGTAATAAAGAATTGTACAAATAATGCCGCAGTTTCGGGCGTGAACGCTGTCGGCGGTATTATCGGCAATACAGTGCATGACGAAAGCAAAACGGTTTTGGTCGCAAACTGCATCAACTACGGCAATATCACGGTTGCCGCAGGCGGCGACAACGGCGGCGGTATCGCCGGAAATATGGCACATTGCGGAACGGTCATGAACTGCTTCACCTCGGGTCTTGTATCCAACGTCGGAAACAGCGGTATCGTCATTGGCTGGGCAAACCGCAATTTCACCTGTGAAAACTGTTATTATCAGATTCTTGACGGTAACGCAGGTATGATGGCTATTAAAACGGATAATTCGTATCTGGTGGTTAAAAACCCCACCGCTACCGGAGTTAACAGCTATGACAATGTGGCTATGATCGTGGCGTTGAATAAAAAAGCCGCCGAAAACGACGGCTGGTACGGCTGGTATGCCGAGGACGGCAAGGTTTGTCTGAAAGAAGGAATCCCCGTTCACGAACACACCTTTACCTATACGGCGAAAGAAAACACCGTTACTGCCACCTGCGAATGCGGCGAAACGGCGACGACGATACTTACCGTACCCGAAAATCCGATTTATGACGGCACCGAAAAGGCGGCGAGCCTTTCGGATAAAGATGACTTTGTTTCTCTCACGGGGGCTGTGGTCGATATCCTTTACAGCACGGACGGTGTGGATTATATCAAAAATGCACCGGTCGACGCGGGGGCGTACTTTGTAAAAGTGACGGTTGCGGACAAGGAGATCACCGCACAGTTTACTATAGAAAAAGCAAACCTCACGGTAAGTGATTTTGCCTTTGCCGCTCCCGAGGAGTGCGCTTATGACGGTCAGTCGAAGCAGGCGAGTGTTTCCGCCAACAAGATCGGTATGGGCGATATCACCGTGAAATACGCCAAGTGGAACGGCACCGATTGGGACGATACCACCACCGATGCCCCCGTCGTATCCGGCAAATATAAAGTGTATATCTCGGTGGACGAAGGCACGAACTATATGTCCGTCCCGGAAATGCTCACCGATGACGGCTGGGTGTTCGAGATCGTCAACGTCTGCCCGCACGAAAATACCGTTGTCACTTATGATTGGAACGATGACCACACGTCTTGCACGGCAACAAAGCACTGCGATGACTGCGGCGAGGATGTTTTGACCGAAAACGCGACCCAAATCACGGTTGAAAGCGTTCCGGGAGAGAACTGTCAGGACTACGGCACGATCACTTATACGGCGGAATTTGAAAAATTTGATGCTGTCACGGCTGAGGTTCAGGGCGAAGTGGGCGACCACCGGTATGTGGACGGCTATTGCATATATTGCTCCGCCGAACAGTCGCTTGAAGGTGCAAAAGCAGATGCAATAAAGGCAATCCACAATGCGGCAGAGTGCAGCGACGATGAGGTAGTTAAACTTCTTGCGGAAAAAGCGGAAAATACCGTTCAAGGTGCCGGGACCGTTGCGGATGTAATAGCAATCCGCAACAGATATGTGACAGCTATCGAAAAGCTCACCGGCGAGGTGCACGAGCATACCTATTCCGAAAACTGGAACTATAACGAGCTTGTGCATTGGCACAATGCCACCTGCGAGCATACAAATCTGTTCTCCGATTTGGCTGAACACACCTTCACCGTTGAAACCGAAGGCGGCGTGACCACCTATACCTGCGTATGCGGTTACACAAAGGTTGTTTACGACAAACCCGATGACGAGGGTGAAATCATCGGCGGAACAACTTATACCGGTATATCTCTGACACTCGGCAGTGATATTTCCATCAACTTCTATATGGAACTTTCCGACGATGCGAGACAGAACGGCACGATGACCTTTAACATCGGCGGAAGAATTGTTACAGTAGACGGAAAAGATGCCAAATATAATGAAACAGAGAAGAAATATTACTTCTCTACCCCGCTTACTGCTCTTGAAATGGCGGAAACCGTTACGGCAACATTTACCTATAACGGAATCAATTATGTTCAGGAATATTCCGTCGCGGAATATATTGACACGATTGTCGGTAATCCCGATAAATACGGCAAAGAAGCGGTAGCTCTTGCTAAGAAAATTGCCAACTACGGATATTATGCACAGGTATACCTTGCAAGCATCCACAGCAATGTAACTATCGGCAAAGACGGCTATGAGGAAATGGATAAATTCGACGGTGTCGATATTGATGTAGCAAAAGCAATAGAAGCCCTTGCAAATTACAAGGTTACGGTTTCCGGCACATCGGATAATCTTTCGCTCTACGGCAGTACGGTTTACTTCGATTCTGCTACGGCACTTAACTACTATGTGACTGTAAAGAACGGCGTAAAGCCGACCGCTACGGCTGTAAATAAGGTGACCGGTAAGGAAAAGGATGTTGAAATCAAGCTTTATAAGGATAACATCTACATCGTATCGGTTAAGGATATCACGGCGACCGAGCTTGCCGATGACATCGAGGTTGTGATAAACAACGAAATCACCTTGACCGGCTCTGTATTTGCTTACTGCAATTCTGTCGTAAAGGCACATAGCTTTGAAGGTGCAACCGAGAAAGACACCTTTGCCGTAAACGCTATGGCGGCATTCTATGAGTATTACGAAGCCGCTTGCGATTATGCAAATCGGAAAATCTTTAAAGACGGTTATCTCTACTTTACCTGCGATGCACCTGATGTTAAGAAAGTTAGTATGAGTTTGTACGGAATCGATGACAAAATAGAACTTACCGATATAGGCGACGGAATTTATTCCGATGACGGATATCTTTTCGATAAAATCGGATATGCAAACGGACGCGTCACATTTACCGTTATAGGTGAGTCGAGTATGACTAATATGCCATACTTGGATGTTTCCTTTGACGAAGC
>JAZUKN010000004.1:0-2040 GCA_045643285.1 Eubacteriales bacterium | reverse complement strand
TACATACATCCGAACGGAACCGGTGAAAAGATAAAGCTGGCGTTTGCCGCGGACTTTTTCCCTTACTGCTATTCCGAACCGGACGGAACGATCTGCGGCTACGACATTGAGATCATGTACGCCTTTGCCGACTACTGCAATTATGACATTGAGTTGATTGCGACCTCAGAAGAGGATATGTTTTACGGCGTTGAGATCGACCGGTATGATATGGGGATCGGGACGATATCGCAATCCTATGCGATCGAGGCAGAAACCATGGGTGTATATGCGACCGATATGTATTATGAGATGCCGCTTTATCTTGTGGAGCTTGTTGACGGCGCAACGCTCGAAATGAGCGATGAATTCTATATTGAATACTGATTCGGAGAGGTGACGCTATGAGGAAAGTGTCGATACTGCTGATCGTTGCCCTTTTTCTCTCTCTGCTGCTTTCCGGATGCGGGCATGAACTTGCAAGCTATCGGCCGATCGAGGATGTCAACGATCTGGAAGGCCGGAAAATCGGCGTGTCTCTTGCATGGGCATCTGACTATGTCCTCTCTCCGAGGGACGGCGAGGATCTCATCCTGTATCGTTATGATATGCCGGCGGATATGCTGATGGCTCTTTTTTACCATCAGATCGACGCGATCTGCGTTGACAACTTGGAGTGGCAAATCCTGAAGTACACGAACGGAGATGCCGTGCGCGCGGAACGGCTCACAATGGACGGCTTTGTCGCGTATATGTCCCCGACCCACGAAACCGTTCGGGACGATTTTAACAGGTTCCTTGCATACTATCATCAAACGGAAGAGTTCGCCGAGCTTTACGACAGGATCATGAATTTTGACGGGGTCGAATACGAACCCGGAGAATACATACATCCGAACGGCACCGGCGAAAAGATAAAGCTGGCATTCTATGCGGACTGCTTCCCCTACTGCTATTGCGAAACGGATGGGGCGTTCTGCGGCTACGATATCGAGATCATGTATGCCTTCGCCGACTACTGCAATTATGACATTGAGTTGATTGCGACCTCAGAAGAGGATATGTTTTACGGCGTTTCGACGGAAAGATATGATATGGGCATTGGCTCGCTTTCCATATCTTACGCACCGGAGGCGGAGGCCGTCGGTGTTTACGTGACGGATATGTATTATGAGGTTCCGCTGTACCTCGTGGAGCTGAAAAAAGACGCAACGCTCGAAATGAGCGATGAGTATTATATTGTAGATTAATTTGGAGAGGTGACGTTTATGCTTGACAAATTCTATATGTCCTTTATTTTTGACGACCGATATCTGTACTTTGTCAAAGGCTTTGAAACGACGATGATCCTGACGCTCGGCAGCTTCATTGTCGGCATTCTGGTGGCATTCGGTCTGTGCGCGCTCAAGCGGTCTAAAATCAATGCTGTCCGCAGGATCGTGAATGCCGTCTGCAGCTTCTTTGTTCAGATCCCGTCCATGGTGCTTCTGATGATATTCGTCTACATTATTTTCGGAAACAGCGGACTGAATATCATCATTACCGTCGTTATCGCGCTGGCGATCAAGGCTGCCGCATTCCTTTCGGAAATATTCTATACGGCGATCGAGACCGTATCCGTCGGCGAGGTGGAGGCGGCCAGAACGCTCGGAATGAGCAAAAGAAAGACATTCTTCCATGTGGTTTTTCCGCAGGCGCTGACTACCGCGCTGCCGCTTTTCAAAAATCAGTTCATCTCCACGCTGCAGGAGACCTCCATCGTCGGCTATCTCGCCATTATGGATCTGACCCGCGCTTCCAGCATCATAACCTCGCGCACCCTCGATGCCTTTTTCGGTCTGATATGCGTCTCGATCATATATCTGATCATCGGCTATGCGGGACGGTCTCTGCTCGGACTCCTCGGCAGAAGAAAGCATATAGGAGGTTGAAGTTATGATAAGCATTAAAAATCTGAAAAAAAGCTTCGGAGACTCGGTCATCCTCGAAAACGTTGATCTTGAAGTAGAAAAGGGCGAGGCGCTTGTTATCATCGGCGGTTCCGGCTGCGGAAAAAGCACA
>JAZUKN010000003.1:0-1689 GCA_045643285.1 Eubacteriales bacterium | reverse complement strand
AGGCGGGATTTTTCACTTGAACAAGACTTATTTCAGAGCCTCGTATGTTCTGTAGATCATCATGATCGTCTGTTCAACGGTGAGCGTGTTTTCGGGAGAGAACGTCGTCGCACTTGTTCCCTTGACGATTCCGTTGTGTACAGGCCAGCCGAGTTCCTTGTTGCACCAGTGAGATGCTGTGTCGGAGAACTTAACTTCGCTGTCAAAGCCTTCAACTGTCTTGCCGCAGAGCTTTGCGACTCGGTTGATGATAGCCGTCATTTCGGAGCGTTTCAATGTGTTCTCGGGCTTAAACATAAATCTTCCGTCCGGCTGTTCGTAGCCGTTGACGATCCCGAGATTTGCCGCTCTGATGACGTCCGGGTCACCTGTGTCAATAAATGTCACATCGGATTTCTGAGCCGCGTTCGGGCAAACCTTATCAAGCAGCTTCGAAAGGATCTTTGCGAGATCTCCGCGTGAAATGCCTTTTGAGAATCCGTCTGACAGCTCTTCGGGGATAAGACCTGCGTCAAGAGCGCCGAGAACTTCTGTCTTTGCCCAGCTCGACGGTTCGCTCTTGAGTGTTACTTTTTCTTCTTCGGGTGCCGGCTGTTCGCCTCCGCCGAGTATGCTGAGATATTCGGCTTCACTGAGAAGTCTGTCGGTCACTATCGCTTTTGTTGTCGTCTTTTTCAGGATGAAAGTGTTCGGTCCCTTTGCATTTGGCGAATCCGCAACATAATACGGCGCTACGCCGAGCGACTGGTCAAATGCATTGCCCCAGTAGAGCCAGCCGTCATAACCGTCTGCTTCGACCGTCGTCGCACTTGTACGGAGCAGATTGACGTTTATGGACTGTCCATCGACGAGGCTCTGATCCTTTATTCCCATTTCCTTGAACGGGATCGCAAATTTAATATAGAATGCGCCGCGATACTCTTCCATTGAGGGTTCTACCAATCCTTCAGACGGAACGGCAGTATAATCGTCGGAGTCAAGCACAAGACCGAATCCGAACGCGGTGTCCTGTCCCTGTCTTTCGGGATCATCGGGGCAGATATACGTCAGATTGGGGTTATCCACCTCCATCATGAGTGAGAGAGAGTCGCCGTGCCACGGAATGACGCCTCCCAGAACGTTCCTGTCTTCCGAATAGAATGCAAAATACATATTCTTGTCATCGAACATCGCGTACATATCTACTTCAACATCATCCGGCTTTGCCCGTTTTGTTGAATTTATCATGTGCGCCCACATTCCGGCGTTCTTCGTTTCCTTATCGATGTGAAGAACCACATCTCCCCAGGATTCATCAATGCTTCCGGGCGTCATATCAGGTGCTTTTGTCGTATACGGGATATATACGACCGTTCCGACAACACTTTTTTCCTTGATCTGTGCGTTCACACCGAACGAAAAGACAGCCGTCATCATAACAAGAGAGAGTATTACCGCTATGATCTTTTTCATTGTGTTTTCCTCCTGTGAATTTGTTTTTGATTTTGCTTGGTATCTTATTTCAGAGCTGTGTATGTTCTGTAGATCATCATGATCGTCTGCTCAACAGTGAGAGTGTTTTCGGGAGAGAACGTTGTTGCGCTTGTTCCCTTGACGATTCCGTTGTGTACGGGCCAGCCGAGTTCCTTGTTGCACCAGTGAGATGCTGTGTCGGAGAACTTAACTTCGCTGTCAAAGCCTTCAACTGTC
>JAZUKN010000002.1:0-105323 GCA_045643285.1 Eubacteriales bacterium | reverse complement strand
ATTATTCATCATTCATTATTCATTATTCATTAAATAAATTCAGGACGGAATTTCTTCTGTCCCGTTTAATTTTTATTTTTCTACAAGATAATTTACTTCCCCCGAAAGGACCGAGAGAAGTCCGCGGTGGATGAGGTCCGGTCTGTCCTCGAAGCACGACAGCATCTTCGACACCTGATCGTACGATTCCGCTCTCAGTGCGAGATCGAACACTACCCCTTCCCTATCCTTTATATTACAGTGGAAGACATATCCGTCCCCCGTTTTTTCTATGCTGTGGTTCATTACCGCGCCGCGCTTTTCAAGAGACAAATGCCGCACTGCGCTTATATAGCTCTTTTCTCTGACGCTCGCGAGCAGTACGTCCGCCGAGTATTCGCGTGCTATCATCTTCCCTTTTTCGGAGACAATATACGATTCGCGGTCGACCGGCTTTTCTTCGTCAGTTTCGGATGCGCGGACTACAAGCGAACGTCCGAGCAGTTCGTGAAAGTTCGTCACGAAGTCGAAATAATCAACATAGCCGTCCTTTATGACTATTGTTGCGAGGTCATTATACGGCACGGGATACCCGATTTTATAAATAAGGTACAGAATGAACACCTTGACGTGCTCGGGATTTGTGATCGTTCCGCTCATTTTTTCGTTCGCTCCTTTCTTATCGTAAAACGAATGTGGGAAGATATTTCACTCCCCACACTGTATTTTAGTCTTCTGTTTCGGTTTCTTTATACTTCATGTAGTTCTTCTGCTTCAGATCCTTGAAATCGCGTGTGCCGTAGTAGTCGGTCTTGATTCCGGAGATGACCTTGCCGTTTGCGATATACGCGTCTTTGAGGAAGACGAGCGGCATAACGGGCATTTCGTCGAGAAGCATTTCTTCTGCGTCGTGGAGAAGCTCATACTGCTTTGCTTTGTCTGTTTCGTTGTAGACGGATTCGATCAGCGCGTTATATTCTTCGCTGTTGAAGCCGGAAACGTGGCCGTAGAGGTCGTATGTTTCGGAAGCCATGTCAACGCCGTTACCGGAGAACGAAAGTGCGAACGGTGCAAGTGCAGGGAATGCGAACGGAGACGCCATTACCATATCGTATGCGATAACGTCGAAATCGCCGCTGTCGTATGCTTCTTCAAAGTCGTCTACTGCGATAGAGGAGTCGCCCTTGAGCTTCGAGAACGAAAGTGCGTCGATCTTTACGTTGAATCCGAGGTTTTCCCACACGCCCTTGACGTAATCGGCAACAGCGAGGTCAACTTCGTTTTCGCGCACGGTGATCGTGAACGATCCGCCGCGTACTCCTGCTTCGGAGAGAAGCTGTTTTGCCGCGTCAACGTCAGCGGAGGATTCGATCAGCTTGCCGCCGACCTTTCTGAACGAAGAGCCGAGCTTCACGTCGTAGACCTTATTCGGGATAAAGCCTGTTGCGGGATCTGCGAACACTACTATATCTGCGATAGCCTGTCTGTCGAGTGCGAGAGAAAGTGCTTTTCTGACTCTTGCATCGGAGAACAGCTCGTTGTTTACGTTGAAGAGATAAGAATGGGACGACATAAGGTCTGTGACAGTCGCCTTTTTCTTGAGGTTTGCTCTCTCAGCGAGCGGGATCTCACCGTCGTAGAATATTTCCCCTGCGTTATAT
The DNA here is from genome assembly GCA_045643285.1 of Eubacteriales bacterium. GTDB lineage: Bacteria > Bacillota > Clostridia > Oscillospirales > CAG-272 > UMGS1696. Next base: position 103,683 of record JAZUKN010000002.1, on the reverse strand, counting down.
GCGGCGAGCATATCGGAAGCGTCTCCTCTTTCGTATTCCGTTACGACTCTGTAAGGGATAACGTACTTATCGGGTGCTTCGTTCTTTTCGGGGTCGATGAAATAATATGCGTTTCTGTCAAGGCGGAGGAGAGAGCCGTATTCGATTCCCTTCGGAACGAACGGACCGTCTGTAACGATAGTCGTTGTCTTTGCGGACCAGTGTTCTTCACCGTAGTGGGAAACGACGTCCTCTCTGAGCGGAGACATTGCGAGCGACGAGCATTTTACAAAGAACTCGTCGAGGTCGATCTTATGTTCAAATTCGATACGGATAGTGTATGTATCGACTGCGGTAGCGCCGAGGTCGTCGATAGTCGCGTCACCGAGCTTGATATCGCGTGCGTTCTTGATGTCGAACAGGAGAGATGCTGCTTCGCAGGATGCGTCGGGATCGAGCATTCTCTTCCATGCGTATGTGAAGTCTGCCGCCTGGACCGTTCTTGCGTCCGACCATCTTGTATTTTTCAGATAAACGAGGATCGAAAATTCGTCTTCGGTATCCTTTTCGATCTTGTACTTCTTCATTATGGCGTTTTCCCACTTGCCGTTCTTGTCAAGTCGTGTAAGACCTTCGTAAAGAAGCGACATTACCTTGAGCATACTGTCGTCGGTGATGCTCTGCTGAGGATCGAAATTATATGTTTCCGATGTCAGATTTACTTTGATGATAGCGCCCTTGTCGTAGTCGCCCGTTTCCGTCTTCTCGAGAGTCGTGCATCCGACGAGGACAGACGCGAGCATCAGTACAACAAGAATGAGAGATAATGCTTTTTTCATGTCAGGGTTTCTCCTTATTTTTCCGCATCCGGACACAGAAACGGAAATTACATTTTTTGATAGATATATTATAGCACGTTTCCCTCAGATAATCAATGCTAATTTTTACTCATTTTTTAACTTTATTCAGATGCACAATTACGAACGTAATTTTTGTGCAAAACTGATAAATTTTCCCCTTATTATTTTTGCATAATGCTCTTTTACGGAACGAAAACTACATAAAAAAGAAAGGAGCGGCGGCAAAATGGACTTTTCGCGCAAACTTATCATCGAAGCGTCCGATCCGAAAAACGGACTCAAACATACAGAAGAAACGCGCGGCGGCTTCTCCGTCATTTCGTCCTCTCTCGGAAACGACAGCTACGCCACCGTCGTCACAGGCTCGCCGCTCGGCTTTACAAACGAGAAAATGCGCGCGCTCATTTCACTCATCGGCGAGATAACGGGAGAGTTTCTGCGTCGTTTATCGAGCAAGCAGTCGCCGCGCGTTCTGACCGTCGGACTCGGTAATCCGTCGCTTTCGTGTGACAGTCTCGGTGCGCGGTGCGTCGAAAAGATCATCGCCGACGGCAAGCGGAGCTTTACAGTCATCCCGCTCACAAAGGCGAAAACGGGATTTTCGTCATCGGACGTTGTGCGCTGTCTTGCGGCAGAGGCGCGCGCGGACGTGATACTCGCCGTGGATTCGCTTTCGGCACGGTACAAAGAGCGGCTCGGCACGGTCGTACAGTTCTCGGATTCGGGTATCTCCCCGGGTTCCGGCGTCGGAAGCGACTCCGGGGAAATAAGTCTTGCTACGATGCCGTGCCCGGTGCTGTCAGTCGGTGTGCCGACTGTCATCCGCTCCGACCTGCTCGGTGACGGAGGTGAGCCGATGCTCGTGACGACGGCAGGAATCGGTGAGACAGTCGGCGCGTTTGCGTCGGCGATAGGCGGAGGAATAAATATCGCGCTTCTCCGGAAATAATCCGCGGCGGCGTTATTCCGGCGGCAGTTGAGACATATCATCGGGTAAAGAGACGCAAAAGAAAGGACTCAAGTTTGAAAATGAAACAAACATAAATCGTATGTTTGTTTTTTTCAAACCTCAAAAGAAAGGCTTGGTCTAAAATGGACAACACCGCTCTTGTTCCGTATTCTCCGCCGGAAGAAATAAAGCCGCCCGTGAGGAAGCCGCGCGTACACGTCTTGCCTCTCTTTCTTTGTGCGGTGTCGCTGTTCGTCTATTCGTTCTCCGTGGCGAAGTATATCGAAAAGACTATGCCGGACGGGTATTTTTTCGTGAGGTTCCTTGTAGGTGGTTTTGTCGGCGGCGTCGGAAACGTCTACGCTATGCCGGTAGGCGGCGAATGGGAATACTACGGCAAAGGAGAAACAAGCACAGGCGACGCACTTCTCGGTCAGCTTGAAAAGCTCTCCGACGGCAGTTTCGTTCCGTCGGTCATCAACCGCGAAACGCCGTACGATGTGACAGTCGGTGAGATGCTCACGCGCGACAGAGTGATCCCGTCACTTGGCGAAATATACGAAAAGCACGGCGAAAACTCACCCGTCGTACTGATAATCCACACGCACGGCACCGAGGCGTACGCGGAACACGAAGAGAACAGCTACCGCACGAAAGGCAAGGACGGCGTTATCGGAATAGGCGGCGTGATAGCGGACAGACTGCGAGAAAGCGGGATAAACGTCCTGCACTGTGAATCGGCGTTTGACGAAACGGACTTCAATTCGGCGTATTATTCAGCCGCGCTTGCGATACGGGACTATCTTGAAGAATATCCCTCTCTCGCGTACATAATCGACGTCCACCGCGATTCGATAACCTCATCGGACGGAAAGGAATACGCGCTTACGGCTGACGTCGGCGGCGGGAAAGCGGCAAAGCTGATGTTCGTCGTCGGCACGGACTACGCAGGCTCAGGACACGTCGGTTGGCGCGACAATCTCGCCCTGTGCGCTCGGCTTGAGGTCGGAATGGAAGAAAAATACAGCGGTCTGACGCGAGGGCTGAACATCCGCGCCGCGTCGTTCAATCAGCAGTACACGAAAGGCTCGATGCTCGTCGAGATCGGCTCGTGCGCGAATACATACGAAGAAGCCGCGCGGACAGCCGAAATCTTCGCAGATACGCTTGCGGAAGAGATAAAACAAAAATAACCCATAAAACAGGTTATTTCAAAAATAAAAATATAGATATGCTGCTGAAAAAATCTGCAGCACGAAATGCCTCCCTCCTTGAGGGAGGTGTCACGGTTTACCGTGACGGAAGGAGTATTCGGATTCATTTCTACGTTTACGCACTCTCCCTCAGTCTGCTTCGCATCCAGCTCCCTCCCAGAGGGAGCCTTTATTAATGTAAAACATTCTTTTGTCTATATGAGTTGTCAAATAAAATCTGAGGCTGCGCCTCAAGCTCTGCCTCAAGGACCTTTTTTCGGGAAAAAGCTCCTTGAGAATCCTCAAAAAGCAAAAAACTGTTTCCATAAAGTTTTTGAAAGTCCTTAGAAAACTTTTTTCAAAAAGTTTTCTAAGCTGAGGTTTGGAGCGGAGCTCCGACAGTCACCGTTACTCTCCGAACATTATCTCGTCAGCTTCGGCGAGGGACGGGAGAATTATATCCGGGCGCTCTTCCTCCGATGCGGCTTCAACGTCGGCTTCGGTAGTCTCGCCTGTCAGCACGAGCGCGGCTGTGATACCGTGACGCTTGCCTGTCGCTATATCGGTGTAAAGCCGGTCGCCGAAGATGATCATACCGTCCTTGTCTTCGCCGGTTATCTCGGAGATCATCTCGACAGTCTCGCGGTACGGCTTGCCCATAAAAGTCGGTCTTGCACCGGTCGACGCTACGACTGCCGCGGCTATCGCTCCGCTGTCAGGGACAAATCCCGTTTCCGTCGGGCAGTTGAAGTCCGGATGAGTACAAATAAACTCCGCACCGCCTCTGATGAAGTCACACGCATATGTTAGCTTGTCGTACGTCAGAGTCGTGTCAAAGCTCGTGACGACTATATCGGCTTTGCGTCCGTCCGGCTCGCCGTTTTCGGAGTTCACCATATCGACTCCGTACCGTCTCAGGTGGCGGTAGAGCTGGGGTGTTCCGAGAAGATACACGCGCTTTCCCTGCCTGTGATTTGCGAGGAACGCGCCCGTTACGTCGCCCGACGTGCATATCTCTTCTTTCGACGGGGAGAATCCGAGCCGCGTCAGCTTATCGAGATAGAACACGGGATCGTGGGACGCATTGTTCGTGAAGAACAGCACACGTCTGCCGTTCTCACGGAGTCGGTTGATGAACTTCACCGCGAAGTCAAACGGCTGTGCGCCGAGGTAGATCGTGCCGTCCATGTCGAACACAAACAGCTTTTTCGAGCCGAGCACTTCCCTGCACTCGTTTTTCTCTGAAACAGTAAGCATTTTTTCCTCCGGAACCGGATAAAATCAGCGTCGGGATTGATTTTTCCCGTCTGCTGTGATATACTTTTATTAAGTTAACTAATTAACGGCGGTATGAATATGGCACAAAAAATCATAATCGGTATAGATATAGGCGGAAGCACGACGAAAATAGTCGGTTTCTCTTCCGGCGACGAAAATTCACTCATCGCGCCGATGTCGGTCAAAGCAACTGATCCGATAACGTCGCTTTACGGCGCGTTCGGCAAGTTTCTCGACACAAATTCGCTTTCGATCTCCGATATCGAGAAAATCACGGTAACGGGTGCAGGCTCGTCGTACGTCACGAAACCGATCTACGGCATCACGCCGACGAAAGTCGAAGAATTTTCGGCGATCGGTCGAGGCGGACTGTACATATCGGGACTTGAGAGAGCAATAGTCACGAGCTGCGGCACCGGCACTGCCATTGTTTACTCCAAGCGCGGTAAAGAGCCTGATTATCTCGGCGGTACGGGAGTCGGCGGCGGTACGCTCACGGGACTTGCGAAAAAGATGCTCTCGATTGACAGCGTGCGTCATCTTTCCGAGCTTGCAAAAGGCGGAGATCTCGAAAACGTCGATCTGATGATAAACGACATCATGAAATCCGACATAATTCCCGGATTCGGTGATATAATGACCGCGTCGAACTTCGGCTCGCTCAGCGATCTCGCAACGCGCGAGGACATAGCCCTCGGACTCTTTAATATGGTCTTCGAGACGATAGGCATGATGTCGATCTTCGCCGCGCGTTCGTACGGAATAAAGGACGTTGTTCTGACCGGCAATCTCTCGCAGGTCGTACAGGCGCCGCAGATATTCGGCAAGCTGAACAAGATGTTCGGAATGAACTTCATCATCCCCGAAAATTCTCCGTTCGGCACAGTCATCGGTGCGGCTCTCGCAGGAATGAACTGACCTGTCGGGTATTATATCACACTTTGGCAAAAAATGCAAACAGAGGAAATGCATCTTTAGCAAGTCCTCTGTTTTTTCTTTTACAGCTCTATCATTTCCTTAGGGCAGTTCGTGAGGTGCTACCCTCTCGAACGGGTATCTTTTGTAAAGTGTGATTTTATTTTATGCTTTTGCTGAACACGAATCGTGTGCCGATGGGAACAATATTCAGCGTATCGTGATCCCCGTTGTCTATGAGCACAAGTGTTTTTTTATCCACGATCTCAAATTTGAAAGTTGTACTCGGAGAAGCGGCAAGAATGACACCGTTCTCGATCTTGTATGATCCATACATGGCGTATGAAACACCAGATCCGGCTCCAAATGAGAATTGGTTTTTGCCAGTTTCTATGCACAGATACGGTGTAAGGAATTGTTCATAATCGCCGACAGCGTAGTAAAATCCGGAAGTCAGGGCGGGAGCATCGGACTTACAGCCGACAAACAGGAAAACGCTTATTGTAATCAGCAATAATGCAATAAATCTTTTCATAACGACCTCTGTGTCATTCCGGTTAATCTGAATTAATTACAGTTCTATCATTTCCTTCGGGCAGTTCGTGAGGTTTCTGTATCCGTCCGCGGTTACGAGGATCATGTCTTCAATACGGCAACCGTACTTGCCTTCGAGGTAGATGCCCGGCTCGTCCGTGATAACTTCGCCTACTGCGAGGACTCTGTCTCCGGCTCTCATATTGACGGTCGGTGTTTCGTGTATCTCAAGTCCCACGCCGTGTCCGAGTCCGTGACCGAATTTGCCTTCGTAGCCTGCGCCGTAGATTATATCGCGTGCGGCTTTGTCAACGTCGAAATTCTTCACGCCGGGTGCAACGATTTCCATAGCGGCTTTCTGCGCGGCGAGAACGGTGTTATAGAGCTTTGTCATATCCGCGTCTGCCTTGCCGATAACGACGGTGCGCGTCATATCGGAATGGTAGCCGTTCACCATTGCGCCGTAGTCCATTGTGAGGAAGCCTTTTTCGAGCTTCACGGGACGCGGTACGCCGTGCGGTCTTGACGACGCTGTACCGGATACGCAGATCGTATCGAACGACGGCTTCTGACTGCCGTTTTTCTTCATATAATACTCAAGCTCTGCGGCGACTTCGATCTCGGTCATGTCGTAGTTGATCGTCTTGCAGATATGGTCGAACGCGCCCTCAGCTATCTTCTGCGCGGCGACGATGTTTTCGATCTCGTCGGGTGTTTTGACAGCGCGGATGTCGGTGAACATTCCGCCAACCGGACAGAACTCCACTCCCATTCCGTCGACAGATTTCTTGACGGCTTCAAGGTCGGCGCAGGTGAGCCGTCTGTCTTCGTAGCCTATCGTCTTTATGCCGAAGTCGCGGACGATAGCGGCAAGCGTGGGATTTTCGGGGAGGCAGACCGTGCAGAGCGAGCACGATTCTGCGCGTGCGGCTTCGATATAACGCGGATCTGCGAACACGAACGACTTGTCTTTTGTCACAACGATATGTCCGTCGGGATTATCGAATTCGGACATATAGAGGTGGTCTTCGGCGGAAGAAATATAAACGGCGTCAAGTCCTTTTTCTTCCATTATTTTTCTGAGTTTTGAGTATCTCGCTTCCATTTTTGTCATGGTCTTGCCCTCTTTTTTATTTAGAATTATGTAATTTTTTGAACTTTTTCACATACGGCACTTCGAGCCACCTCTTGAAGCGGAAGAACAGTGTTTTTTTGTCCTTAATCGGCGGTACGATGATGACGTACATACCTGCTCTGCGTCCAGCCGCGGCGTCGGTAAGAAGCTGATCGCCGAGGAGGAGCGAGTTTTCGGGGATTGCTCCGAGATCGTGCATGGCGGCGGTGAGTTTGCCGATTAGCGGTTTATGAGCTTTTGAATATGCAGTCAGTCCGAGGTCTTTATTGAACAGCGACACCCGTTCTTCGCTGTTATTCGAGACGAAAGCGACAGTAATGCCGCCATTCTTCATCGAATCGAGCCAACGGGTAACATTTTCGGGCGGTGTCGCGTCGTCGTATGTTGCGAGGGTGTTGTCGATATCCGAGAAGATATATTTAATTCCGAGGGACGAGAGGTGTTCCGGCGTTACGTCTTCAAAGGTCGGGAGCATTTCGTCCGGCAACAGGAGGTGTTCAAATATCATCGGTTTCTCCGTGAGGTTTTGTTTGACATAGTATAGCAGTTTTTAGGTGGGTTGTCAAGAAGTGGGCGGAGTTTTGCCGCAACTTGCGCGCGGCGCAAACATCAAACCAACCTCCGGTAGGGGACGGCTTCCTCGACGTCCCGCAGATTTTCGGAAACCTCCACGGCTACGCACTAAACTCCACCTATTATCCGTAGGACGGGGGTTCACTCCCGCCGCGGAATCAGCACAATTCTCACATAAACAAAAGGTAGAAAACACTTCGTGTTTTCAATTTCATTTTTTTGCCCTGCTTGTTTACAAGCGGTTCGTTTACGAACGGTCGGACAGGCGCACATTCATCCAAACCGCACGTTTGGCGGTGTTTTTGTCCTACGCGGACGGCGCACAAGCCGAGTTCACTCCGTGAACTCGACGAGATGCTCCGCATCTCGATCGGACATTGCCGAAGCCCTCTTGTGAATCACCCCGCCAAAGGGGGAAGGTCGCTTCGCTCTATTCACGCCTACCGACTTCGTGAACGAAGTCGTCAAGATGCTTCGCATCTCGGTTGGAATCCCCTTTGCGACAAAGTAACTGCAAATCTTATGTTCGCTTTGTCATTCTTCATTATTCATTCTTCATCATTCATTATTCATTCCAACAACCAAAAACCGGCAGGTTTTTCCCCTGCCGATTTTGTGATATATTCTGTTTTACTCAGTTTAGTTCGATCTTTGCGAGAGTGCTGTCGATGAATTCAACAGACTTGCCCATCTCTTCAACCATAGCGGAATATTCGGTATTTGTAATCGCGGACTGTGCAACGGGTTCCCATGCAGCAGTGTCGCTCTCGCCAACGTAGTAGATCACGTGCCAGCCTGCGTCTGTTTTGATAACGTCGCTGTCGCCTGCTTTTCTGTCAGCGTCGAAGAGCCAGTTATCAAATTCTTCGTATGCCTGTCCGTGTACGAAATCTTCGTAGAGACCGCCGTTATCCTTGGAGCCTGTGTCAATGCTCTTCTCTGCTGCGAGCTCGTTCCACTTTTCGTCGGAGAAGTCAGCGGCTTTGAGTTCGTCGAGAACAGCCTGTGCGGCGGAATCGTCGTCGGGATTTTCTTCGTCAGCGGCGATGAGGATGTGTCTTACGTCGCGGTTCATTGTGTCGTCACGGTAAGCGGCTTTATCGAGAACGAAGATCGAGTAGAGACCGTTTTCGGAATCAACGACTGTCTTTACGTCGCCGACTTTTGCTTCGTCAAAGAGCCATGCGGAAAGTTCTTCGTCTGTTACGCCGGACTTAAGAACGTGTTCTCTGAGAGTGCCGTCAACGATAGCTTCTGCATCTGCTTCGGGGTTGAGTGTTGTTTCGTAGTCAGCAACGATCGTCTTGAAACCGTTAAGGTCTGTTACGTCTGCCATACCTGCGATGAAGTTGAGAGCGGCTGCGCTTGTGACTGCAACGGTCTCTTCGCCTTCTTCTGCATTTTCATCAGCACCTTCGGATGCGGCGGAGATATCGAGAGTGTATGCGTAGAAGTCAACTCCGTCGAACTCATCAGGGTTCTCTGCGTAGTACTTTTCCATAGCGTCCTTGGATACGTCAACGCCTTCGGCGAATGCGGAAGTTGCCTTATCAGCGAGGAAGGAGAGCTTCAGAGCGTTTCTGAGGTCCTTTTCGTTGATGCCGTTTCCGAAGTATGCTTTGAGGAAATTGTCAAGAGGACGATTGTAGGATGCGGCTGTCTCGGTCATGGATGCAACGTAGTTTTCTACGGCTTCCTTTTCTTCGTCACCGAGCTCGATGCCGTTTGCTTTAGCGTATTCTGCAAGAGCCATTGTCTGCTTAACATTTGTTTCAGCCTGTTCCATGAAGTAGTCAGACCATGTTCCGTCTTCAAGTGACGGGCATTTCTGATCTTTCAGCGATACGGTCGGGTCAAGACCTATAGCGGAAAGATATTCGCCGTACTGGGAATAGAACTGCTGATATACGTTGCCTGCGAAATATGCCATTTCGGTTCCGCTTACCTTGAAGTTGTCGCTCTTTGCGGCTGTCTTGGAACGGAGAAGGATGCCCTTGCCGTTTACGAGGTTGAATACGCAAAGCGCGATCACGAGGATTGCGAGAACTGCCGCAACAATCTTAGCAATTACGCCGTTCTCATTTTTTGCTTTCTTGGTGGATGTGCTCATTTCAGGATATACCCCTTTCAGATACATTTAATAACTTAAAAAATGTTTTTACCGCATACGGCGGCACTTTACCGTGTAATTATATCACACTGTTTCGCTTTTTTCAACGGTTATTTTGAATTTTTACGGAATAAATAGTGTTTTTTAGTTTATTTTTCCGTTTTTTACGTCATTTTCAGGAAGGTTCAGAGGATCACAGACGGGTTGGAATCATATATTTCCGTCTCCGCACCGGCAATTTTTTCAGCAAGAGAAGCAAGTCTCGCACAGACGGGGTTCTCCGTATAAAAATGTCCTGCCTCCACCGTTACGATGCCGTCTTCCGCCGCGTCCTCGGATTTATTATACCCGCATTCGCCCGTAAGGAACACGTCGCATCCTCTGTCGAGCGCGTCCCAGAGAAGATCGCCGCCCGAGCCGGAGCAAACACCGAGGCGGTGTACTTTTTTGTCGGGATCTCCCGTAAGGCACACCGCTTCGCATCCGAGCTTTTCTTTGACGAGCATGGCAAATTCGCGTGCAGTCATTTCGGGAATGTCCGCAACTCTGCCGATCTCGGGCATATCCGATGCGTCAAGTTTTTCGCACGCAGTGAAGCCGAGCGAAGACAGGAGGCAGTCGTTCACGCCTCCGTCTCCTGCGTCAAGACGGGTGTGCATCGAAATCACCGACACGCCGTACTTCACCGCGTCGACGATCCGCTTTCCTGCGAACGATTCGCGTGTGACCGATCTCACTCCCATGAAGATCATCGGGTGGTGGACGAGGACTGTATCAAGCCCGTGTTCTGCGGCGTATTTTATCACGTCGTCCGTTGCGTCGAGTGCAACGAGGACTCGTCCGACTTTTGCGTGAACATCCGGAGATACCATTATCCCGTCGTTGTCCCAATCCGCCGACAGTGTATGCGGATAGAGTTTTGTCAGCTCTTTTTCAAATTCTTCTACTGTCATTTCGTCACGCTCCTTTTTATTTCTTCCATTTCATTATATAAGCGTATTTCTTCATCTGCCGGATGACCGCCCGACAGCAGTCCGTCGCGCTTTTTTCCGACCTTTGCGAGCATCGCTTCGGCGTACCTCACGAACAGCTCGCCTCCGCGCTCGATATTTGCACGACCGAGCAGTGCTTCCGCTTTTGCCAGTGTGCGTCTTTCTCCGTTGTAGTGTGCGTTCATAACAGTGTATATCTTCCCTGCCGCCTCCGAGAGATGCTCGTCCGTCACGAGAAATCCGTTTTCGGCGAGATAGCGGCGCAGTTTGTCCGCCATAGTCATCGGCTGAAGTATGAGCGACACGTCTTTATTCTTCACATAGTCGGATGCCGCAAGGATGTCGACTATAAGCTCGCCGCCCATGCCCATTATCACGATGTCATCGGGAGGCGGCGTGAGGTCTGAACCCTCATCGATGAACCGCAGCCCGTCCGAGAGGTAAAACGCGATCTTATCCGCCACACCGTACTTTTCGGCGTTCGATTTTGCTTTTTCAAGCGGCATTCTGTTCACGTCAGATGCGTAGCAGAACGGGCAGATGCCGTTTTTCGTGAGATAAATCGGGATATAGCCGTGGTCGGTGCCGATGTCAGCGACGGTCTTTCCCTCTCTGACAAACGACAGCGCAGCTCTTATACGTCCGTCGGTTTTTAGTTCTTCCATAATGTTGTCCGTTCAGTTAAAATCAAAGAAAAAAGCGGATCAACTCCGCCTTTTCGCTTTTGTTCTGTTTTATTTTTTCTTTGCCGCGAAGTATTTGTTAAGTTTTTCAACGAGCGCTTCCGCGTCTACTCCGTGAACGGCGGCGGCGTCTTCGATCGACTCCATTCTCGAAACCGGGCAGTCGATGCAGTGCATACCGCATTCAAGGAATATCTCCGCTGTGTCTTCGTCAAAGTCGACTACTTCGCCGACGATAGTCTGAAGTGTTACTTCCATTTTTATAAACCTCTTTTCGTATATCTTACAGTGCTTCCAGTTCCTCGACAGGGTCGGGAAGGATCACTTTCTTTATGTCTGCTCCGAGTGACTTCAGCTTGCCGACGATATCGTCGTAGCCTCTTTCGACAAGGCGTATCTCGGTGATCTCGCTCTCGCCGTTTGTCATAAGCGCGAGAATGAGAACAGCCGCACCGCCGCGCAGATCTGTCGCAACGACCTTCGCCGGTGTAAGAGGTGCGCCGCCTTCAACGGTGACTATTCTTCCGTCGACCTTGATATTCGCGCCCATACGCTTCAGCTCTTCAACGTATCTGAATCTGTTTTCATAGATGCTTTCGTTGATATAGCTCGTGCCGTTCACTCCGCAGAGAACCGCGGTAAGCTGTGGGTGCATATCCGTCGGGAATCCCGGGTACGGAAGCGTCTTGATGTTCGTTCTTCTCAGTGCGCCCGGTGCGGAAACGTGGACAGCTTCATCAAATTCTTCGACCTCTGCGCCCATTTCTTCGAGCTTTGCGGTAATGGATTCGAGGTGCTTCGGGATGACGTTCGTGACTCTGACGGAGCCGTGTGTCGCAACAGCAGCCGCAAGGAACGTTCCTGCCTCTATCATATCGGGGATTATCGTATAAGTGCAGCCGTGAAGCTCCGGCACACCTTTTATCTTAATCGTATCCGAGCCTGCGCCGCTTATCTTTGCTCCGCAGGTGTTGAGGAAGTTCGCGCAGTCGACGATATGCGGCTCGCGTGCGGCGTTTTCGATGACTGTGAACCCGTCAGCCGTAGCGGCGGCAAGCATAACGTTGAGCGTTGCGCCGACTGAGGAAACGTCAAAATAGATATTCGCACCGGTGGGACGTCTGTTTTCGGACTTTATCTCAACGTATCCGCCCTCGGTTGATGTCTCTCCGCCGAGTGCTTCAAAGCCTTTGATATGCTGGTCTATCGGTCTGACGCCGAAGTTGCATCCGCCGGGAAGTCCGACCTTTGCATAACCGAAGCGTCCGAACTCCGCGCCAAGCAGATAGTACGATCCGCGGATCCTGCGGACAAGCTCGTAATCGGATACCCCCGGTTTAACGTCTGTGCAGTCCACCTCGTAAGTGGTCTTACCGAGCATTCTGACCTTCGCGCCGATACCCGAAAGAATATCAAAGGAGAACTTGAGATCCGAGATCGCCGGAATATTTTCAAGCACGCATTTGCCTTTAACAAGAACACACGCAAAGATAATGGGAAGCGCGGCGTTTTTCGAGCCGGATATTTCGACAGACCCGAAAAGCGGTTTGCCTCCGTTTATCACTATTTTTTCCATATATTATTACCGATGCCTTTCACTGCCGGACAAGGCTTATTTTCAAATTTCTGACAGAAGTTATCCGCAAACGGACACACTTATAAATCATAATACAGAGATATTATACCATTGTGTGACACAAATGAAAATAGTTTTTTGCAGAATTTTCACAAATTTAATACTTAATGTATATTCTGCATAATATTATCATATATTCGCATCATTTCTTTGTGTAAAGAGTACCGTCAAGGGAACTGAAAATGTAATCTCCGTCGTTTTCCGTCGTGATCTGTCGGCACGGAATGAGGCAGAACTTCTCTCCTCCGCCGTAATAGTACAGCGAATAGCACATTCCGACGGATGTTATCCGTGCGCGTCTGCCCTCCTCCGGCTTTATTTCACTGCTCACGTTAAACAGTATATTCAGTATATCCGAAAGCTGCGCGGAATACTCCTCTCCTCCGCTGAGAAAACACCAGCGTCCCTCGGCGTATGTCACCTGTCCGTCTTCAAGAGTACAGACTGCCACATTGTCGGCGACCTCGACTCCGTCGATCTTACGCGAGCAGACGGCGTAGTATTTTCCTCCGTCAGAGCAGATCTTCACGATCTCCGTTAAAGCGGTGATCTTTCCGCTGAGGTCGAAGTCCGTGCTTCCGCTGTCGAGAAAACCGACTGCCTCCGAGACGATCTTCTTTCTGTAGGCATCGGAAATCGTTCCCGAAACATCTTCGAGCGAGTCCGTATCCGGTGCGTCTTTTTTCTCTCCGTCAGAGGAATAGCGGAACGAGAAATCGTCGCCGAGTTCAAGCAGCTTTCCGCCGTCGGTCGTTATTATCTCGCCGCCCGGTACAGCGTAGCGCGACTTCACGCTCTCTCCGGTGAGAAGAGACGAAACCGTCACCCCGTAGTCGTCCGTTCCGAAGATATACACCTTTCCAGTGCGCGTGTTTTTCGGAATAAGCTCGCGGTCTATGTCGATACCGCTATCTTCGAGCAGTGCTATTATGTCGTCGACTGCTGTATCGGGCAGGCTGTTCTTCTTTATATTCACGGAAACAAGTATGGCTGTCACAATGATACAAGCGGCAAGCAGAACCGATGCGAGGATGATCATTATCCGTTTGTGTTCCATCAGTTTTCCTCCGTTTTATAGTCCGCCGTCCACTCGGCTTTCACGGATTCAGAAATGTAATCCGCGCGGTAGCAGAGAGAAGCGTTGTAAACCGCCGTGCCGTATTTAGAGATATGAGCCGCAAATGCAGTCTCGGGGATAAGTACGGTACTGTCGTTTCTTTCGCGCACTGCAACTGTATAGAGCGACGCTTCTTTCATGAAGCCGTTTTCAAAAACGCAGTAAAGTGCCGGCGGCATCCCTTTTATCATTGTATTGTCGACGGTGTACGAAAGCTCGACCGTCACACGTCCGTTTTTTGCCGAAACCGAGGTCAGAACACAGCCTGCGTCCGCTCCCGCGAAATTTCTGTCAAGCGCGCGAACGTTTTTATACAGTATAACTGCGGCGCGGATGTAATCCTCAATGGAATAGTCGCCGTTCTCCGAATAACCGGCAAAGCTCGATATTTCCACGCCGTCCGACGCTGCGCGGTACTCAAATGCGGAATCTCTGACGTAGAATGCGCCGCGCGAGTCGATATATCCGACCGAGCTGTCGTCTTCGTCGCCCGATTCGCTGATCTTATCGGGATTCATTCCGAATTCTCCGATCACTTTTTTCACGCCCGAAACCGAGTCATATATGAACTGTGCCGTGCCTTTCGTAATGATGAGGTTAGGCATTTTTACATTTTCGGTGAAAACCGGCTCGGTGTATGACAGATTATCAAACGAATTCCCGGCGAAGGCAAATACAGTCAGTCCCGAAACGTAAGCCTCGGTCAGCGTGTCAAGTTCAGCTGACGAGATATAAGTCTCCGGCTCTGTTACGGTGTAACGCAGTACGGTGCCGTCGAGCGAGCGCGTGTACATTCTGACGCTGTCGTCCACGCGCGAAAACGGGATGACGAACATTTCATAGATGTATGCCGTCTCTCCGCTCACGTCATAGTCCTCCGGACAGCCTGCGCAGAAGTAGCGGACTACTCTTTCGGGCATCTGCGAATGGAATCTGATATAGGCGGAAGAATCAAGTCCGGTGAGCGAATCCCATTCGTCCTCCCCGACCGTTTCTCCGTCGCTTTTTGAAAGGATATACGCAACTGTCGGAGACAGCGTGCCGAAAATATCCTCGGCGACTATCTCGGACGACACGCCGACTCTCTTCCCTTTTGCGGTTATACCGATAAATTCCGGCAGGAAAACGTCAGACACATCGACGTATTCCGTCTCGTCGGAGGTGATTGTACTCAGATCAAAGCCTCCGCTTATTTCGTCCGACGACGAAGTAAAGGCTTTTGTAAGAAAGACGGTAAGAACGATGAGCGCGACGAAAAGACCGCCCGTTACGAGAAGCAGTATCTTTTCTTCGATCTTATTCTTTCTTCTGCCGTCCATAATTTGCTCCATTATCTGCGCTTTTCGGTTTTCAGCGCGCACTCAACGGGAAGCTCGATCGAGATCGCCGTTCCGACTCCGACCTTGCTTTCAACGGATATATTACCGCCGTGAGCCGCGACAAATTCCTTGGCTATCGCTAGTCCGAGTCCCGTTCCGCCAGCGTCCTGTGTACGTGATTTTTCAACTCTGTAGAATCGCTCGAACAGATGCCCGACGTCCTCTTCGGGAATGCCGATGCCGTTGTCCGTGATCTTTACGAGTATCATTCCGACGTTCTGCGAGTTCATCAGTTTGATGTCGATGTGACCGCCGTCGGGTGTATATTTTATTGCGTTCGATATGATATTGATGAACACCTGCTCGATCCTCTGCCTGTCCGCAGTGATCTCGGGGACAGTCTTGTACGCACCGAATGAGACCTTATGCTTGTGTTCCTCAAATGAGCCGAGCATTTTTTCAACTATTCGGCGGAGCATCTGCTTCACGTCGAACGTTTCGATGTTCCATTTTGTACGCTTGTTGTCAAGGCGTGACAGCGTGAGCAGGTCGGAGACGATACTCGTCATTCTGTCCGTTTCGTCGAGAACGATGTCGAGGAAGTATTCCTTTGTCGGCTCGTCCATTTCGGGATCATAGCGAACGGTTTCCGTTGCGGATTTTATCGAAGTAAGCGGCGTTCTCAGCTCGTGAGAGACGTTTGCGACAAACTCGCGTCTGCTCTCGTCAAGCTCGTAGCGTGCAGTGGTGTCGTGGATGATTATAAGGCAGCCCGACGCCTGGCTGTTTTCGCTTACATAGCGGATAACGGCGAAGCTGACGTCGTACACGCGGGAGTTCATTATTCTGTCGCGGAAGATGAAGCCGTCGCGCGTGTTCTCGACTGCGGCGTCGGCGGAAGTCAGCTCGATCCGGTTTCCGTCGACCGAAAGAGGAATGTCGAGACGTTCGATGCACGTCTCAAGCGACAATTCACCAGCAGAGAAATCGTCTGCGAAAAGCTCTTCCGCACTGTTGTTGCAGTGGATGAGCGTACCGTCGGCGGCAAACGCCACAACGGCGTCGCGCATACAGGTGAGAACTGTGTCGAGCTTCTCACGCTCGCCGTTTACCTCTTCGATAGTGTCGCGGAGCCGCTCTCTCATCGTGTTGAAGCTCTCCGCAAGCACGCCGATCTCATCTTCTGACTGTATTCCGATTTCGTGCGAGAATTCACCGGACGCAACGAGCTTTGTTCCCTCGGTCAGCGTCTTCAGCGGCGAAGAAATGGACTTTGCAAGGAAGAACGACAGTATGACTGCGATGATCACGCCGACGATGACCGCTTGAATGATGATTCGGAAGAGAATGTTTGTGAGTTCTTTCATTTCGTCGAGCGAATCTTTGATGTAGATGATATAGTCACCGCCGTCCTCGCTCTCGGAAGTGATGCGTACCGCCCAGTCGGAATAGTCAAGTGCGCCGGTCGAGGTGTTGCCGTCCCGTCCGCTGATAGCGGCAAGGATGTTCGGCGTGATCTCAAGCGACTGACTGAGCGTGCTGTCGGATCCTGCGAGCGGGATTCCGTCAGTGTTCAGAATATAGTAATTCCTGTACTGGTCGATGCCGAGGATACTGCCGTACGACGCAAGTATGTTTTTCATCGCGTACAGTGACGCTGACTGGTGCAAGTCCGACATGAGAGTGCCGTCGGTATCGAAGCAGTTCTCCATTTGCTTGCTGAAATCGGTGTTGTAGTACGAGCTGACGCCGCTCATCAGAATAGCACCGACGGTCGCCATGACCGCGATTATAAAAATCAGCAGAATGAGAACGATTTTGAAGTAAAGACTTTTCAGCATTGAAGTGTCCTTTATGATAAAGTTTAGTTTTAGGCGAAGAGAAGCATTTCTTAATGAATAATGAATGATGAAGAATGAAGAATAAAGAATTAGACAAAGTGAGCGAAAGTCTTGCAGTTACTTTGTAACAAAGGGGTTCTTAGGGGGAATAGAGCGTAGCGACCTTCCCCCTAAGCGCGGTGATTGACAAGAGCGTCGCGGTACGCTCTTGTCCGCCGTCCGCGTAGGACAGAAAACATATTTGAAAACACGAAGTGTTTTCTACCTTACAACAATCCTTCCGTCACGGCAAGCCGTGCCACCTCCCTTTACACAAGGGAGGCAGATTTTAAGACGTTCGTTTGATTTGTAGCCGTGTGGTTCGTGCAAATCCGGCGGCGGGAGACAAGCCCCCGCCCTACGATAAATTAGAATGATATATCGTTCAAAGCCGCGATGTTCGCCTGCGGCGAAATTTTTTATCTTTCGCAAAGATAATATCCCACGCCGCGCTTCGTTTGCAGATATTCCGGTCTTGCAGGGTCTTTCTCTATTTTTTTGCGAATCCTCGACACCGTCACGTCAACTATCCGTATGTCTCCGTAATAGTCGTCATAACCCCAGATCTTTTCAAGCAGGTCTTCCCTTGAGTAAACCTTGCCCATATCCTTTGCAAGGAACAAAATGAAGTCGTAGTCCTTTTTTGACAGTTCCACCTGCTCGCCGCGTATCGTCACGGAATAATGATCGGGGTCTATCACAAGCTCTCCGGTCACGATCTTTTCTTCACCGGCTGATGCTTCTTTTGTCACCTCACCGGACGAGCGGCGTATGTTTGCTCTGACTCTCGCCATAAGCTCTCTGAACGAAAACGGCTTTGTCACGTAGTCGTCAGCGCCCGTTTCAAGTCCGAGGATCCGGTCTTTTTCTTCCTCACGCGCAGTCACGAAAATGATCGGCACCTGGCTCTTGTATCTGACCTGCTCGCAGACCTCAAAACCCGTCATCTTCGGGAGCATTATGTCGAGCAGTATCAAGTCATATCCGCCCGAGAGCGCCATTTTCAGTCCTGTCTCGCCGTCGTATGCGACATCGCAGTCGTAGCCCTCTTTTTTGATATTGTACGCAAGGACTACCGCAATGTTCTTCTCATCCTCAACAACAAGAATTTTCTTTTTGTTTTCCATTACCATCCGTCCTTTCTTTATCTTATGTTTGCCGTTCTGTATTCCGTCGGATCGAGCGCATCGAGCAGTCTGACAAGCTCCGCGCCGTTCCACGAGTTTACTATATAGATATATGCTTTTCCGTTCATATCGAGAAATTCGGTTATCTCGTCGATCACCGAATATGCGTAGACGGTATCGTTGACCGTGAAATCGGGAGTGATCACGGCATAACCTGCTCTGCGGTTTTTTTCGTCCTCGTCTTCGTCTCCCGTTGACAGCAGAGCGTGAAGATTGTAGTGCGAATACTCGCAAAAGCGTTTGTCAAGCACTTCCGGTGCAGTCTCCCCGGGGATAACGCAGTATTCTCCGTGAGAAGAGGCTCTGTATACGTCGTCTCGTTCGGCGTCATCCGACAGGCACACGGTGAACCCAAGTCCGATGCGGCACAGTTCACTGTAAACCGTTCCGTTTCCCTCGGTACAGGCGGTGAAAATGTAAACCGTCTTCCGCGTGTCCTCCTGTATAACGGGGACATAGCTCTCGCCGTTTTCTTCATCGGGGATGCGGCTCATCTCGGCGAGGTCGTTCAAGAGATAATATGTTTCTCCCGAATACACGCGCAGTGCGTGAGTCCCGTCCGATGTAGTTATGACTTCGTATTCAAGCCCGAGGACTTCGCACGCGAGCGACGCGCCGATATAGTATGTTCCGCCCTCACGGAACACCGTGGTTTCGATTATCTTTCCGTCGAGCGCGGCCGTTCCGTCCGAGACAAGCGCGGAGATGTACCGTCCCGTTTCGTTATTTGTGATAAGTATGTTTTCTTCGCCGTGCGTTATGACGGAAACACCGTCGAACATTTCAAAGAGTCCAACGGGAACATAGTATATACCGTCTCTTTCAACAAGCGGAGAAAGCGCGTCTCTGTACCACACTTCGTCGTTATGGTAAAGTGTCGGTATCTTGCCTGCGTCAGCCGGAACGAGCATGAGAGACAGCACGGCGGCAACAATTACGGCAAGTGAAATCAGTCTTTTCTTCATTCCGACCTCCTGTAGTTTTTTTATTTTTTATAGTACGCGACTGCAAGATCGACGACGAGTCCGTAGCTTTCGACTCCGTCCGTTCCCTGCACCGTGAGATATGCGTCGTTTACAGAATCCGTTATATCAGCCGCAGGAGAACCCTTGTACTTCTGCAAAAACTCGGACGCGCATCTGAGGTCGTATCTGACAGATGCCGGAAGCGTATTCGCCGCCTGCGAATAGATAGTTTTGTCCGCGTCGTACAGTGCGCCGGACAGGTATTCGTACATACTGAGATATCCGGCATAGCGAACTGACGGATCGTCGGCATTTATACAAACGAGGAACGCGACGAAGTTCGCCTCGTCCTCGCGCGACACTCCTCTCTGATGCGCCATTTCGTGCGCCGTCGTGAAGATGTTGACGTAATCGGGGTAGTTGTTGTTGATGTTCGCCTCCCCGGTGAAGAACGTGTATTCTCCCGTGATGAACGTATAAGTCAGCACCGGTGAGAGTATCATCGTCTTGACCGGAACGCGGAACGATTTTATGAATCCGTATTTTTCGTTCAGTTTCGTGTATGCGTCGGAACAGATCGCAACTGTTTCCGCTTCCGTATGTGGACTGACGAAGCCCTGTTTTCCGCTGTGCTTCACTTTTGATTCAAGCTCGCCGAGCCGTTCGGTTATGACAAGCGTCGTTTCGTAGAGCGATTCTGCCGAAACGTCGTGCTTTTCTATACCGAGACGGGCGTCAAGCGGCGTTGTTTCGTAGCCGACTCCGAAATTGAACGTGAACACCGAGAAAAGAAGTATCACCACGGCGACAAGCGAGGAAATCGCGCGGACAAAGCCTTTTTTGTTCGCACATTTTATCACTGCGTAACAAATCAGCGCGACGATGAGCGGCATACCGAGCAGTGCGTATTCCGCGACGGAAAACGGTACCCATGCCGTGACATACGCAAGAACCGCCCTGAGGTAAAACGATATATTATCGTTGAAGAAGTCGGCGAAAGCCGGGAAATAATTCGCCGCTATCCTCACGCCGAGCGCGACAAGTCCGACTGCGGCGGAGATCAAACACCGCAGCGGTATTTTTCTTTCTTTTTTCGTTTTCATATTATTCTCCGTTTTTCATTCGCAAAAATCAAGTCCGTATGCGTCGATGAGCGCGGCTATATCGTCGGGTATCGGCGACGTTACAGTTATATTCTCGCCGCTCGCCGGATGAGGGAACACCGTTCTCCACGAGTGAAGAGCGTGACGGCTGATGAACGGGCTTTCGGTGCCGTACAGCGTGTCTCCCGAAACGGGACAGCCGACGGACGCGAACTGTACGCGAATCTGGTGCGTTCTTCCGGTCACAGGTGAGGCGAGGACTATGCACCTGCCGTTCTTCTCGGACACGACTTTATAATCGGTTATCGCTATCTTTGCGTCGGGCGCATCCGGAGAGCATTCCGCCCTCTCAATGATGCTCTCCTCCCGTCTGTGCATATATGAAGTCAGCGTTCCTTCTTTTTTCTCCGGCACGCCGTCAAGCACTGCGACGTATGTTTTATGTATCTTTCCGCCGACCATTGCCGAGTACATCTTATACGATGCGTCCTTTGTGTTCGCCGTGAGCATACAGCCGCTCGTATCTCTGTCGAGCCGATTCACGGGGCGGAAGACGTACGTTTTCGGCTGAAAATGGTACGCAAGCGCGTTTGCGACGGTGTCGAGCCGATGCCCGAGCGACGGATGCGACGGCATATTGTACGGTTTATTGACGGCAGTGACGTATTCATCCTCGTAGATTATCGGAAGCGCGAGATCTACCGGGATGATGTACGGGCTTACGTCCTCCGGTTTGTCTTCGACTGCGAGAGACAGTACGTCGCCTCTTTTGAGTTCATACCGCACGGTTTTCCATTCGCCGTTGACAAGGATTCCACCGTCGGAAAATTTCAGTTTTTTTATGAGGTTAGCCGAGAAACAGAGTTCGTTCTGCAATACTTCCCTTATCAGTTTTCCCTCATAATTGTTTTCTATTACTATATCCATTTTCTGATTTTATAGCTCTCTGTAATAGCTGTAGAACGCGATGACCGAGCGAATTTCTCCGCCGTGTTCGATGTCGGGCGCGGTTATCACAACACCGTCGAGCGACATCAGCTCCCACGCCTCAAGTTCGTCGACGTTCACACGCATAATTACGTCCTGGCTTGAATAAACGAGAAGCTCGCCGTCTTTTTTTATGATCGCGCCGCCCTTGCCGACGAGTTCTTCGACTCCGTCGATCCTCTCGGTCACGCATTTTAGCGCACGTCCGTCGAGGTAATCGGCAAGAGCGCGTCTGTATTTCTTAGATTTTGTGTTCTTCCCTTTAGGAAACTGTTTTTTCTTTTCAGTCATCGGAAACCTTCGGTTATTGAGTTACAACTATACAAGTTATATTATACCACAAAGATGTAATTTGTGCAAGAAAAAAGAAAAAGGAACTTAGATAAGTTCCCTTTCTAATTATTATTGATCAAAAACAGCCTTGAATATTACAGCCGTCACGAGAGAAACCTGCGATTCAATGATTTCGTTAAAAACTCTGTTACGCGCTATCCCTCAGTCTGCTCTGCAGACAGCTCCCTCCCGGAGGGAGCCTTTTTATTGAGGAGTATATGTTGTGCTCCTTTTTGATGTCCGTCCGGATTCCGAGACAATATCATCAATATTTCCCATTTTTTCTGTTTTACAGCATTGTGAAGAATCGCTTGAGGTTTTCAAGTCCTATCGAAATACCCATTATATTGTCTTCGATGCCCTCAAATTCGATAGATACATATCCGTCGTAGCCGTTCCACTTGAGCGAGCGGAGAGACTGGAAAACTCTTGCGTCGCCGTGACCGACTATCGTTCCACGGAGGTAATTGCCGCTTCTTGACTGGAACCAACCTGCTCCCGGATTCGGTTCCATGCCGCTCTTGACAAAGAAGTCCTTGACGTGGACGTGGCGTGCGAGCCGTCCCATTCTGCCGACTGCGATGTTCGGATCGTCGTCCGCGCATAGGAAGTTTCCGACGTCGACAAGTGCGCCAAAATTATCGTTTGCAACGGAATTGACGAGCTTTTCAACTCTCATTGAATCCTGTGAGAAAAAGCCGTGGTTCTCGGTCATCGTGACTATGCCTTTTTCTTTTGCGTACTCGGTAACTCTGCGGCATCCTTCAACGAGCCGAGGAAGTGCGTCGTCGTATCCGATTGCAGTACGCTTGTCGGGAGAAAAACCGCCTGTTGCGTCGTGACGCATTGCAAGTGCGCCGAGAAGTGCCGCCTTATCGACCTTTCTGCACACCGCGTCGATCTCCGCTTCAAGGTCGCCGTCGGAGCCATTGAGAAAATCTGCGCCGACTGCAACGTTAACAACGGGAAGACCGTTCTTTTCGCATCTCTCGCGCATCTGTTTCAGCATTTCGTCGTCGCCGAACCACCAGTCGTCTGCCGCAAATTCGATTCCGTCGAAGCCGAGCTCCTTTGTTTTGTCGATTATTCCGAGCATTCCAAGCTCGTCTTTCGCTGCGTAGTGACCGTAGCTGTATGATGATACACTTGTTTTCATTTTACTGTTCCTTTGCTGTAATTATTTTCAAATTTCAATAAGCTCGTATTTTGTCGTGCCTACTCCGAGTTTTTCGGCAGTTTCAATTGTGTGTGCGCCGTGCATTGATTCGACTCTTTCAAGGAAATGCGCCTGCCCGGGATCGTCCGTTGCCGCGTAAACGAGATCAAGGCACGCTTTGTCTATTGCGACCGGATCGAGCGACGCCAGTACTCCTATGTCAGCCATACACGGGTCTTCCGCTATCTCACAGCAGTCGCAATCGACGGAGAGATTCTTCATTACGTTGACGAACGCCATATTGCCGCCGAAGAAATCAACGACCGATTTTGCGGCGTCTGCCATTGATTCGAGGAACAAGTCCTGCTCGGGCAGATTATCCCATACGACGTACTGATCGTCGGTCTTGCCTGCCGAGTGGATATACGCTTTTCCGGCAGTCGACGCACAGCCGATCGAAAGCTGCTTGAGCGCTCCGCCGTAACCGCCCATCGGATGCCCCTTGAAGTGGGACAGCACGACCATTGAGTCGTAGTTTTTCATATTCTTGCCGACGAGATTCTTCTTTATCGCCACGCCGTCCGGAATTTCGAGAACGATGTCGTCGCCCTCTGCGTCCATGAGATCAACGGTGAAATACTTATCCCAGCCATGCTCGGAGATCAGCTTTTTGTGCTTCTCCGTTGTGTTGCGTGCGCCTTCGTATGCGGTATTGCACTCAACGACCGTTCCGCCGAGTGAGTCGATGACCGGCTTCCAGAATTCGGGCGTGAGGTAGTTCTGATTTCCTCTTTCTCCCGAATGGAGTTTGACTGCCACCTTTCCCGTCAGTTCCTTGCCGAGTGCGTTATAAAGCCTGAGGACTGATTCGGGTGTGATCTCGCGCGTATAGAATACTTTTGCTTTTTCCATGTCCGATGTCTCCTCTGTTTTATTTGATTTCGGTATTATTATATACTTTTTTCGTCCCAACTTCAACATTGAAAGAAGAAAAATCGTACTGATTTTTAGGGAAAAGGCAAATTTTTTTCTCAAATCTCTTTCAATCCGTGAGAAAATATGCTACAATATATTTGTATCAGTATGAAATAAATGTACAAAACTCACATATATCAAACGGAGACAGTAAATGGAACGCGATTATTACCATTCGATAGACTCATTCAGATTCATCAGCGCAGTCTGCTTTGTATTTTTCTATTTCGGTCTTGTAACAAATATCGGACAGATCATGCAGTACTGCTTCTCGTTCGCCGTACCGTTTCTCTATATGACGTTCGGTTTTCTCGTTCTCGGAGAAAGAGAAAACCGTACTGAAATCATCGGGCGCTGTCTCACGCGCAACACTCTCCTGCTCGGAATACTGTTCGTCGTGTTCAGCATACTGTCGCTTGTTTATCTGAAAATCACCGGCGTGAACGGGACGGTTTCACCCGAGAACATCAAGGATTTCTTCTTATACGGTTCGTGGCCGCTCCCTGTCGGATCGACTGCCTGGTTCACAATGGAGCTTGTTATCTCTCTGGCGGTCTTCTGGCTGTTCTCAAAGCTCGACCTGCTCGACAACCGGTGGTTCTGCTGGTTCGTTGTGATCGTTACTCTTGCTGTCAATCTGCTTTTCGGCGAATTCTCCGAAAAGATCGGACTCGGTACGATCCCGTCGTTCTTCCTCATCCATGCGATGCCGCTTATGCTGATCGGGAAGCTCGTGCGCGACAAGGAAGAACAGATCCTCGATCTCGGTGTAGTCATTCCCGCTGTGACACTCGTCACGGGACTGCTCCTAACGATAGGCGAGATATTATTCTTCAGCCGTTTCACTCTCTTTGATTTCACTTCAAATTATTTTGGAAGCATAATAGTTGCCGTCAGCGTTCTGATGATCGCGGTGCTGTTTCCCGAACTCGGAGGAGTATCCGGACTCGGTTTCTGGGGAGGAAGCTGTGCGACGTGGATGTTCCTGCTTACTCAGCCTGTCGGTATGTTCATCAACGCCGCCGTTACGACGACAGATGTTGTAATTACCGTTCTCAAGCCGTTTCTGATCTTCTTCATCTGTCTGATAATTTCTCTGATCATATCGGTGATACTCCGCCGCTTCATACCGCGCTATCACGACGAATCCGTGTTTGACAGCGTCGATCCCTACGAAGAAGACATGGCTTTCTTTGAGCAGGACGAAGCGCTTTTTCAGTCAAACGAATCAAACGATGATTAATACAAGATAATAATTTACAGTGGTTTTCCACGAAAGGAGTCATATTATGTTAAAAGGTATTCCCTCTATTCTCTCTCCCGAACTTCTGAAAGTTCTCTGCGAAATGGGTCACGGCGACCGCATCTGCATCGGTGACGGCAACTTCCCGGGCGCATCAATGGCAAAGCCGAACGACTGTGTATTTCTTCGTGCCGACGGTCACGGCGTAAACGAGCTTCTCGACGCCATTCTCACCGTTATCCCGCTCGACGCATACGTTGACACTCCCGTTATGCTCATGCAGAAAATGGACTGTGACAAGGATCTTGAGATCCCCGTATGGAAAGAATACAAAAAGACAGTTGCAAAGCACGACGAACGCGGCGCAAAGGCGATCGGCTCCTACGAACGCTTCGAGTTCTACGAACAGGCCAAGAAGTGCTACTGCATCCTCCAGTCCGGTGAGACTGCGATCTATGCAAACATCATCCTCCAGAAGGGTGTAGTCAAGGAATAATGGGCGACAAAAAAGACGAGATCATCTCTCTACAACTCGATCTCATCCGAAAGATGACGGAGAACAACATCCGCCGTCTCTCCGACGATATATGGGGACCGCAAAGAGCGAAAAACAGCGAAAAAAAGCCCGACGGCACGACAGACGAAAAGGACGGCGTATCGTCTACAGTATCGGACGACGCGGAAAACGCGAAAACCACTGCGTCCGACGGCTCGGAATCCGCAGAAAAAACGGACGACGCACCGCCGAAAGAAAACATCGACGATCTGCTCGCCGAGCTTGATTCATACATCGGACTCGGCAAGGTCAAAAAGGAAGTCCGCAATCTCATCAACATGGCGAAGGTATACGCACTGCGCCGCGAGAACGGACTGCCGAACACCGACGTGTCGCTTCACATGGTCTTCTCCGGCAATCCGGGAACAGGCAAAACGATGATAGCCCGCTTCATGGCAAGAGTATATCATTCGCTAGGTCTCTTGTCGGTCGGCAAGCTCGTCGAAGTCGACAGGAGCGGACTTGTCGCCGGATACATCGGTCAGACAGCGCTGAAGACCGCAAAGGTGCTTGAAGAAGCTATCGGCAGTGTCTTATTCATCGACGAGGCGTACACGCTCACGTCAAAGACGGAGAACGATTTCGGCTTCGAGGCAGTCGACACTATCCTCAAATCAATGGAAGACAACCGCGACGACCTTGTAGTTATCGTTGCCGGGTACACCGAGCTTATGGAGGACTTCATCGACTCGAACCCCGGACTGCGCTCACGCTTCAACAAGTACATTGATTTCGCCGACTACACCGCCGGTGAAATGGCTGACATTTTTGCGCTGAACTGTAAAAAAGCGACGTACATTCTCACCGAAGACGCAGAACGCGAAGTCCGCGACTACTTCACTGCCGTAGCGAAAGAAGCAGGTGAATTCGGCAACGCGCGCGGAGTACGAAACACGTTCGAGAAGATTCTGATCGAGCAGGCTAACCGCATAGCGATAATGGAGACTGTGACGCGCGACGATCTCATGACGGTCACGCTTGACGACGTGAAAACCGCGCTTTATCCGGATGCGCCGCAAACAAACGAAAACAACGAACAGAAAGACGGGGACTCAGAATGACATCCGAAGAACTCGTAAAAATCGCCGAAAAAGCGATGATGAAAGCATACACGCCGTACTCGCATTTCAAAGTGGGTGCGGCTCTTCTCACTGACGACGGAACAGTCTACGAGGGCTGCAACATCGAAAACGCAAGCTACACACCGACGGTCTGTGCCGAAAGAGTGGCGTTCTTCTCCGCCGTGCGCGACGGATACAGAAAATTCTCGAAAATTGCGATAGTCGGCGGAAGTGACGGCAAGATCGACGCTTACACATACCCGTGCGGCGTGTGCAGGCAGGTCATGCGCGAATACTGTCGTGGAGATTTTCTGCTCATCTTCTCCGACGGCAAAAACCTCAAAGAACTGACGCTTGACGAAATGATGCCGTACTCGTTCACACCGGACGATTTACTGAAATAAAGCTATGAGAATTTACGATATTATTTCAAAAAAGAGACATTCACAGACGCTCACCGACGAAGAGATCGCGTTTTTCGTCTCCGGCTACACGTCCGGCGAAATACCCGATTATCAGGCGGCGGCGTTCTGTATGGCTGTCTGCTGTAACGGCATGACCGACGAGGAAGCCGCATCGCTGACGTATCACATGATGCACTCCGGCGACACTGTCGATCTGTCGTCGCTCAAAAACACCGTCGACAAGCACAGCACGGGCGGAGTGGGTGACCTCACTTCACTTATCGTTGCGCCGACTGCCGCTTCTCTCGGTCTGACAGTTGCGAAAATGTCCGGCAGAGGACTCGGCCACACGGGCGGCACCGTCGACAAGCTCGAATCCATTCCGGGGTTCCGCACTTCCCTCTCGTCAGAGGAATTTATGGCGCAGTCGGAAAAGGTCGGCGTGGCTGTTATCGGTCAGACTGCCGATCTCGCCCCTGCAGACAAAAAAATGTACGCACTGCGCGACGTGACGGCGACGATCGACGCGATACCGCTCATCGCTTCGTCAATAATGTCGAAAAAGCTGGCGGCAGGCGCGGAAACTATCGTACTCGACGTAAAATACGGAAGCGGCGCGTTCATGAAGACGACGGACGACGCGCTCTCCCTCGCCTCGCTTATGGTAAAAATCGGAAAAACGCACGGCAGGAACATGGGTGCGCTCGTCACGTCAATGGATTATCCGCTCGGGAGAAAGATCGGTAACTCGCTTGAGATACTCGAAGCCGTCGACATCCTCCGAGGGGAAGACAAGGGCGACGCGCTGACCGTATCTCTCGCGCTTATCGCAAATCTTGTCTCGCTCTCGAAGAAAATTCCGATAGAAGACGCAGAACGGCTTGCGTGCGCGGAAATCGAATCGGGGCGGGCGTATGAAAAGTTCCTCGAATGGATAAGCGCACAGGGCGGCGACGCAAAAGCAGTTGACGAAAAGCGGCTGCCGCTCGGCAGATATATGCGCGAAGTCAAAGCGACGGACGGCGGATATGTAAAAAACGCCGACACAGAACGGCTCGGCATGGCAAGCTGTCTGCTCGGCGCAGGACGGATGAAAAAGACCGACGTTCCCGATCTTTCAGCCGGATATGTGCTTCACGTTAATCAAGGCGAAAAGGTCAGCCGCGGCGACGTTATTGCGACGATGTATTCCTCAGACGAGACGCTGTTTGACGCGGCGGAAGCGGAAATGCGCGGCGCGCTCCACTTCACCGAAAGCAAGAGCGAAGCTGACGCGGCAAAACCGGAGCTGATATACAAAGTGATAAGGTGAAATAAAAAAGAGTCACAAGTGTGGCTCTTTTTTGATTTACATAATTGTGTCAGTGCGGTCTGTCGCGTCAACTGTTATTTTTTGTTATTCCGAGGGATGACAGCTTATTCTTCAGAATCAACGACACCAACGTCCAGAAATCCCTGTCGTAATTATAGAAAAAGCCTCTTATCCCTTTTCTTTTTGAGCGGATTTCATTCATCTTTTCAGGTTCTTCCATATACGGATCAATGTGATGATTCACCGAACTATAGATCAGATTTATGTCAAGATCATCAAACTGTTCCCATGAAAAAACCGTTACTTTGAATTCATCATTGGAATACAAATATCTGTTTCCGCGATCGGACTCATAAGACAAAGTGCAATTATAATCATTGACTAAAAATTCAAGTGCCTTTGTCAGATTTTCGTTTTTCACAACAGTTTTCCCCTTTAGCTTTCGTCAGTTTTTTGCAAACCACACAGAAAAACCGAGAACCCCACTTTCGCGGAGTTCTCTTTTTTCTATTTTTACGCCTTTATCGTGACTCGCTTTATCGTAAGCCCGTACTCGCCCTGCGTCTCTCCCGACCAGATGATATGGCGCGGGCATTTGTCGACGCACTTGTTGCATCCGGTGCATTTTGAATAGTCGATAGACGCGACGAAATTGTTCACGGTGATAGCGCCGGCTTCGCAGTTCTTTTCGCACAGGCGGCACGAGATACAGCCAACATCGCATTTCAACCGTGTGTTCTTGCCGTCGTCGACGGACATACAGCCTACCCAGTGCTTTGAGTCGAACGGGATCAGCTTGATTATACCTTTCGGGCAGACGGATGTACATACGCCGCAACCCTTACATTTCGTATAGTCGACGACTGCAACGCCGTTCTTTACGACTATTGCCTCAAACGGGCACGCCTTTACGCAAGTGCCGAGACCGATACATCCGTTCTTGCAGAGCTTGTCGCCGCCGCCGATCTTTTCAGCCGCCACGCAGTCCGCAACGCCCTCGTAGATGTATTTTTTCTTCGCGTATTCGGAAGTGCCGGAGCACATTACCTGCGCTCTCATTCTGACCGTCGGAGCGGCTTCAACGCCCATTATCCCGGCGATTTTTGCCGCCGCTTCCGCACCGCCGACCGAACATTTGTTGATTTTTTCTTCTCCCTTTGCGATAGCCTCCGCAAGTGCCGCGCATCCTGAGTATCCGCATCCGCCGCAGTTCGCACCCGGCAGACATTCGGCGATCTTTTCGGCTGTTTCATTTTTCTTTACGGCGAAGATCTTTGACGCGGCGGCAAGAAGAATACCGCACAGTGCGCCGAGAGCAAGGAAGATAAGTACGGGAATCAGTATTTCGTTCATTTCGTCACCCTCCTCAGAACTTCATTCCGGAGAATCCCGAGAACGCCATTGCCGCCATGCCTGCGGAGATCAGCAGAATCGGGAAGCCGCGGAACGCTTTCGGGGGATTTGCGAGCTTCAGTCTCTCTCTTACGCCCGAGAATATCACTATGGCAAGCGTAAATCCGAGAGCCGCCGAGAAGCCGAACACAACGCTTTCGACGAACGAGTAGCCTCTGTCGATATTGACGAGAGCAGAGCCGAGAACGGCGCAGTTCGTCGTGATAAGCGGAAGATAGATGCCGAGTGCGCCGTACAGCGACGGGATGAACTTTTTGAGGAACATTTCGATAAACTGCACGAGCGTTGCGATGATGAGAATGAACGCTATCGTCTTGAGATACTTGAGGTCAAACGGCACGAGGACGTAGTGATACACCGCCCATGTTGCCGCTGACGACAGCGTGATGACGAATGTAACAGCCATGCCCATGCCGAGCGCGGTCGACGGTTTATCCGACACGCCGAGGAAAGGACAGCAGCCGTAGAATTTGGAGAAAATGAAGTTTTCGGTGAGTATTGCCGCAAACATTATGCCGAGGATAGTTCCCATTGTCATTTTCTCCTTTCTTTATACGTTTTCGGCAGAAACCGCTCCGTCGTATGAAACGGGGCTGTTTTCTTCTGCCGAATCGGCGGTTTTTGTCTGGCTTACGGTACGCTGATATTCTTCGGCGTCCTTTTCAAGCTCTTTCAGTCTTGCTCTTTCCTTGGCGTTCGACTGGATCTTATTCACAAGAGCGATGATACAGCCGAGCGTGATGAACGCACCGCACGGCAGAAGCAGTATCGTCACGGGTGAGAACCATTCACCGAAAACGGTGATGCCGCCTGTGCCGTCCGATCCTGCGAACAGCTTACCGGAACCGAGAAGCTCTCTGACTGCCGCGATGCAGGTGAGTGCGAACGTAAATCCTATGCCAGTTGCGATACCGTCGCAGAACGAGCGGATCGGATCGTTTTTCGACGCGAACGCTTCCGCACGCGCGAGGATGATACAGTTTACGACGATCAGCGGAATAAAGAGTCCGAGAGATTCGCTGATCGACGGCACAAACGCCTGAAGAAGCAGATCAACTGCAGTTACGAAGCCCGAAATAACGACGATATACGCGGCTATGCGGACTTCCTTAGGTATTATCTTACGGAGCAGTGAGATGAACAGATTCGAGAACGACAGCACCGCGATGACTGCCACGCCCATACCGAGCGCGTTGATGACGGATGTTGTCGTCGCCAACGTCGGACACATTCCGAGAAGCTGAACGAACGTCGGGTTATTTGTGATGATCCCCTCTTTGAAGATAGAGGAGAATGATTTTTTCTTTTCCATCAGTTGTCCCCCCCCGCGCTTTTAACATAATCGACGGTTATTGCCGCGCCGAGCTTTACAGCCATATCGGTCACATCGAGCGGCAGATCAATCGCCTTGTTCACGGCTTCGGTCACGCCTTTTGACGAGATCGTTGCGTTTGCTATTCCGTCAAAGTTTTCGCCGACGGTCAGTGTTTCGCTCTTTCCGATGTAGCGCGCGAGGAAGTCCTCGTTCTGAGTCTTTGAGCCAACGCCGGGAGTCTCAGACATCGAGATGATCTTCACACCGATGACTTTGCCTGCAAGATTGAAGCCGACCATCGTCTTGATCTCGCCGCCGAATCCCGTGCCGATCGACTGTACGGCGTATCCGAGAAGAACACCGTCGTCCCGCATGACCGCGTAAATCGGTGTACCATCGAGATCGTAGACCGCGGTCTTTTTTTCGCAGTCCATGCCGTCGAACAGCGCGAGGATCGCGTCGGACTGCTTCTTTGCGGCGGTTTCTGCGATAACGTCTTTGGTGATATTATTTACGAACGCGAGGAGCAGTGCCACGCATACGCAAATAGCGGTCAGAACGACGACTATTTTTACAAGATGTCCTGTTCCGCCTTCGTTTTTCTTCTTTTCGGCGGTCATTTCGTTTTGCATTTTTTACCTCCGAATTTTCTCGGCATTGCTGCCTTATCTATGAACCATACGAGCATATTCATAATGAGTATCGAGAACGACACGCCCTCCGGATAGCTTCCGAAGTAGCGGATCAGCACGGTAATAAGTCCACATCCGACGCCGAAGATCAGTCTGCCGACCGGAGTTGTCGGAGAAGTCGAGTAGTCAGTCGCCATGAAGATCGCGCCGATCAGAAGACCGCCGGCGAGAAGCTCAAAGAGCATTGATTCGACGTTCGTTCCGGCTTTCGGGAAAACAAACGTGATAAGCGCGACTGTTCCTATGTATGCGACGGGAATGTGCCATGTGATGACCTTTGTCACGAGCAGGAAGATACCGCCTACTATAAGAAGCAGTGCGGACACTTCACCGATACAGCCGCCGATGTTGCCGAACAGCATATCCTTAAGCGAAGCCGTCGGAAGTGCGCCGGATTTGAGCGATGAAAGCGGCGTTGCGCTTGCGACTATGTCGGCTTCGTTCAGTTCAACTGAAAGTCCGAGTGCGCTTTTCGGTGCGACGTAGAGCATTTTCCCCGACCACGACAGCATAAGGAACACTCTTGCGAGCAGTGCGGGATTCATGAAATTCTTGCCGATGCCGCCGAAAAGCTGTTTTACGAGAACTATCGCAACAGCCGAGCCGATAACGGGCATCCAGAGCGGCACGGTCACGGGAAGATTCATAGCGAGCAGGAGTCCCGTAACGACAGCCGAGAGGTCGTTTACCGTTATATCGCGGTGGAGGAGGTATTCGCTGAGTGCTTCAAATCCGACAGCGGACGCTACGGAGATGACTCCGATAAGAAGCGCACGCCAGCCGTACACCCACACGCCCCACAGATAAGCCGGAAGCAGTGCGATGATGACCTTGAGCATAACGGACGCCGTCGTCTCTTTTGAACGAATGTGCGGAGACGGCATTACAGTCAGCATTCCGTTGAATTCGATTTCCTCTGCCGCAGGTGTGACGGGAGTATTCATTTCGGTTTTTGTAGCTGTTTCCATATTTATCCTCCCACTCACTTATTCTGACCGAGTGCTTTGAGCCGCGCTTTTTCCGTTCTTATCGCCGCTTTTGCAACTCTGATATACTGTACTATCTCGACGCCGCCGGGGCAGTTATACGAGCAGGAGCCGCATTCGACGCAGCTCATCGCGCCGTATTCTTCCGCTCTCGTGTAGTCGCCGGCTTTCGAGAACTGCGCTATATACATCGGCATAATGTGCATCGGACAATTCTTTATGCACTTGCCGCAATGGATACAGTTTGCGTTTTTCGTTTTCTTTTTGCCGAAGTCCTCGGAGAAGAAAAGAATCGCGCTCGTCGCCTTTGTAACGGGCATTTCTCTGTCCCACTGAGCAATACCCATCATCGGACCGCCGCTTATAAGTCTGGTCGGCTGTTTTTTGAGTCCGCCGCAGAAGTCGATTATATCGGTGACCGACGCGCCTATCGGAACGAGCAGGTTTTTCGGATCATTCACGCAGTCGCCGTCGACGGTCACGATCCTTCTGACCGACGGAACACCGACAGCAAACGCACGGTAAACCGACGCGCAGGTTTCAGCGTTGAACAGCACGCACCCAACGTCTGCCGGGAGCTTGCCTGTCGGTATCTCGACCTTCTTGAGGGCGTAGATAAGCTGTCTTTCGTCGCCCTGCGGATATTTCGTCTTCATGACTCTGACCGAAATATCGTCGTTTCCGGCGAGCTTTTCTTTCATTATTTTAATAGCATCGGGCTTGTTGTCCTCGATAGCTATGTACGTTTCCTTTACGCCGAGGCAGTGGAGCAGAATTTGTACTCCGCCGATTATCGTATCCGGCTCTTCGACAAGAAGTCGGTGGTTTGCCGTTATAAAGGGTTCGCACTCAGCGCAGTTGATGATGATAGTGTCGACCTTGCCGACGGCTGAGCGGATCTTCGCGTAAGTCGGGAAAGATGCGCCGCCCATTCCGGCAATTCCGGCGTTGCGGACAACGAAAATGATCTCGTCCGCCGTCATCTGCGTGTACGGTTTTTCGGGCGGCATTACGCTCTCGTCGTACTCGTTCAAACCGTCGTTCTCGATCACGATATGCTCGACGACCGCGCCCGACGGGATCGTTTTATTTACGATACCAGTGACCTTTCCGGAAATACTCGCGTGTATTGGACAGCCGAGCTTGTCTTCCGGCACGTCTGCGATCTTCTGCCCGATCTTTACTTCGTCACCTACGGCAACGACAGGGACAGCCGGTGCGCCGATATGCTGGGAGAGCGGAATAGACACTCTTTTCACGTCCGGAAGTGCTTCAACTGTTTTTCCGGCTGTGTTCTTGTATTCGTTAACGTGAATACCACCTCTGAAGGTATATGCCATATATCTTCACCTCATTTTGATCTTTAATGTATCTATTATATATGAAAATAAGCAGATTTGCAACCGTTTTTCGTTATTTTTTCACAATATTTTATGCTTTTTGTGAAATTCATTTGAAAAGCCGCTCGGTCTTCACATCGGGAAACAGCCGCATGAAGTCGATCTGCGAGCAGTCTACGGAATAAGTGCGTCCGTTCAGATATGCGAGCGAGTCGGTGAACTCAAAGTCGACTGCCGAGGAATAAAGCGCCTGATGAGTAAAGCCGAGCCGTCTGTCGTCCGCGTTGTGACCGTACTTCCCCTCTCCGAGAAGCGGATGCCCGATAAACGCCATGTGTGCGCGGATCTGGTGCGTTCTTCCCGTGACGAGAGTGACTTCAAGAAGCGTGAGGTCGTAGTGCTTATTATACGACAGTGCTTTATATTTCGTCACGATCTCTTTTGAGCCGGGAAGCTGCTTATCAAATATCTTGACGGTGTTCGTTTTATAGTTCTTCGAGTGGTACGCCGTCAGAGTCTTCGAGCCGTCGAGCCGTCCGTGAACGGCGCAGAGATAGCGTTTGTGTACTCTGTCTTCGCGGATAGCTTCATTTATAAGGCGAAGCGACGCGGCGTTCTTCGCAAGTATGACGATACCGCCGGTGTTGCGGTCTATGCGGTTGCAGAGCGCAGGTGCGAACGAATTCTCGCTCTCGGGTGAGTATTCGCCGCGGTTATAAAGATACGCCGTGAGCGCGTAAATCAGCGTTTCCCTCTCGTCAGCCGACGCGAGATTGTTGTCTCCCTCGTCTCCGAGATGAACGAGAACGCCCGGTTTTTTATTGCAGAGAAGAATATTATCGTCCTCATAGACGATTTCCGGCTTGATCTTCACCTTTGAGTAGTCCGGACGGCTGTCACTCTCGCCGAAAAACTCATCGGGAATATACATTTCTATTATGTCATGTTCGGCGAGAATGTCGTTCTCATGCGCACGTCCGCCGTTGAGCTTTATCCTCTTCGTGCGGATGAACTTATAAAGCAGTGATTTCGGCATTCCCGTGGTCGCCTTTGTGACGAATTTGTCAAGTCGCTGTCCCGCGTCGTTGCGGTTTACCGTAAATTCTTTCATAATACCTCACAAAACAGAAAAGCGAGGTTTTCCCCGCTTTTCCAGGTGTTTGTCCGAGGACAATTTATTTTGTTCCGAAAAGTCTGTCGCCTGCGTCGCCGAGTCCGGGAACGATATAAGCGTGCTCGTTGAGGTGACTGTCAAGTGCTGCTGTGTAGATCTCAACATCGGGATGATCGTTCTGGAGTTTTTCAACGCCTTCGGGAGCCGCCACGAGGCAGAGGAGCTTGATCTGCGAGCAGCCTCTCTTCTTCAGCATCGTGATAGCGTCGGAAGCCGAGCCGCCTGTTGCGAGCATCGGGTCGCATACGATGATGTATCTCTCTTCGATGTCCTGAGGAAGCTTGCAGTAGTATTCAACGGGTTCGTGGGTGTCGGGATCTCTGTAAAGACCGATATGCCCTACCTTTGCAACGGGAACGAGCGAAAGGATGCCGTCGACCATGCCCAGCCCTGCGCGGAGGATCGGAACGATAGCGAGCTTCTTGCCGCCGATGCGGTATGCGTTCGTCTTTGCAACGGGTGTTTCGATCTCGATCTCTTCGAGCGGGAGGTCTCTCGTGATCTCGTATCCCATGAGCATTGCGATCTCATTGAGAAGCTGTCTGAAATCCTTGGAGCCTGTCTCCTTCTCTCTCATGATCGTCAGCTTGTGCTTGATAAGAGGGTGGTCAACAACGTGGAATGTCTCTGTGTTCATTGTATGTACTTCCTTTCGGATTTATTTACACATTATTTGTATCATTATACTACAGTTTTTCGTTTTTTTCAAGTCTTTATCTCAGTTTTTTCGTCAAAAGCCGTTTACTTTTCGCACCGAAAATGCTAAAATCACTGTAGCAACTATTATGGAGTAAAAAATGGCTGAAAAAATATATAAAGCGTCGATCCTCACGCTCGGTTGTAGGGTGAATCAGTACGAATCCGACGCTGTCGTGTCGGAATTAAAGCAAAACGGTGTTGAGATCGTCCCGTTCGGCGAAAAGTGCGACATCGCGCTCATCAACACCTGCACTGTGACGGCGGAAAGCGACCGCAAATCCCGTCAGATGATACGCCGTGCCGCATCCTTTGCCGACAGAATAGCGGTAGCCGGATGCTACGCGCAGATAGAATCCGACGAAGCGGCGTCGCTTGACAAAGTCGTGTACGTTTGCGGCAACTCGGGCAAAGCCTCGCTCGCATCTGTCGTTCTGTCGGTTCTCGACGGAAGCTACGGCGGTAAGAAAAACGCCGTCACGCCGCCCGTCGAGCAGTCGACAGCAGACATGGTACTCGACACACCGATGCGGACGCGCTCGTACATCAAGATCGAGGACGGATGCGACAACAGGTGCGCGTACTGCCTCATCTCCACGGCGCGCGGTCCCGTCCGCTCAAAATCTGCCGAAACGGTCGTCAGAGAAGCCGCAAATCTCTCGCGCAAAACGCACGAAATAATCCTCACGGGGATAGAAACTGCGGCGTACGGTGCGGATCTTCCGGAAAGAAGACCGTACGGGCACGCGCTCGCCGATCTCATAGAAAGAGTCAACGCAATCGACACGGTAGAGCGGATCGGGCTTGGCTCGCTTGATCCGACGGTCATGAGCGAATATTTCGTCTCAAAAATCGCCGCGTCGGGCAAAGTCCTGCCGCATTTTCACCTTTCGATACAGTCGGGTTCAACGAAGATCCTCGCGGCGATGCGGCGAAAATACCGCGCGGACATGGCACTTGCGGCAATTGAACGAATGAAAAAAGCCGTGCCGGACGTGACGTTCTCGTGCGACATGATAGTCGGATTTCCAGGTGAGACTGACGAAGATTTCGAGGAGACAGTCGAATTCTGCAAAAAAGTCGGATTCCTCCACCTGCACATTTTCCCGTACTCGAAGCGGAAAGGCACGGAAGCGGCTGTGATGGACGGACAGGTCCCTGAAAACGTCAAGCACGAACGTGCGGCGCGACTCGGTGAGATCGGTGCGGAGATAAAGAAAAAAATCCTTTCGGATTACGTCGCATCTCACTCGGAAGAGAGCGGAAAGCCGGTGTATGTTCTCGCGGAAAAATCGCGCGGGGGTATCACATCCGGTCACAGTGAGCATTTTGTAGAGGTGAGAATACAGAACTGCACGGCGAAGATCGGCGAAACGGTGCCGGTTTATCTGACCGGACACGACGGAGAGATCGCCTACGGCGTGAGGTGGTAAAATCATACGCGAATGCGGATATCATCGCGCAGCGATATCATACGCGAAGCGTATATCATTTTTCTTTAACCTGCACAAAACCTCACGGCTTCGCGCAAATCGCACCTTTTAACCGCAGGGGAGACCATTGGTCTCCCGTCGAACGAACTTGTACTTGCTTTATATAGGCAAAAATGAAGAAAACGACTTACGTCGTTTTCAATTTCATCTTTTTGTCCTGTTCGCTTGCGAACGGCCGGACGGCGCATTTTATCCAAACCTAACGTTTGGCGGTGTTTTTGTCCAGTTCGCTTGCGAACGGGCGGACGGCGGACAAGCCGAGTTCACTTCGTGAACTCCATGATTCGACGCTCTTGTCAATCACCGAACCAAAGGGGGAAGGTCGCTGCGCTCTATTCACGCCTACCGACTTCGTAAACGAAGTCGTCGAGATGCTCCGCATCTCGGTTGGACACCCCTTTGTTACAAAGTAACTGCAAATCTTTCATTCGCTTTGCCTACTTCTTCCCTATTCACTATTACCTATTACTTCATTTTTACTCGTATTTGCTCGTTATACCAAGGTATTCTTCGAGGCAAAGTCCGCTTTCGTGGACTTTTTTTGCTGTCTCCACGCCGAGGAAGCGGACGTGCCACGGCTCGTAGTGGTAGCCGGTTATTTCCTCTTTATTATCGGGATAGCGAATGATGAACCCGTATTCCGCGCAGTGTTCTGCGAGCCACTTTCCCTCTCTCGTTTCGCCGAACGAATACTCAAGCGAATTGAGGTCGAACGCGAGTCCCGTCTGGTGTTCGGAGTACCCCGGACGTGCGGAATAAGTGTCGGCGGCATCGCGTCCCTCACGGAGAAGGTAGCGCGCGTAAAGATTCTGCTGTGTCTCGTACGAGCGGAATCCCGAGATCATTGTGAGCGTTATGCCGTCTTTTGCTGCGCCGGAGATCATTTCGTCAAGCGCGGCTTTTGCGTCGGCGTCGATACCCGGATTATAGTCCTCGGGGAGCGGATAAGACTTATTCGCTATCATTATTCCGTCGATATATGTCGGGCTTGTTAGCTTTTCCGTATGCTTTACAGTAACGAGAAATTCGGCAGCCACATCGGGATTCTGCACGGATCTGTCCGTGACGACGCACTGTCCTTCACCGACTGCGGTGACACGTCCGTATTCGTCGACAGTCGCAACGCGCGTATCGCTCGACGACCAAGTTGTGTACTTGTTCGTGGCGTTTGTCGGGTACAGCGTTTCCCACGGCATATCTATCTGTCCGACGGTGAGCGTCGTTTCGTAGCGGTCAAGCTCGATCTTCGCAACAGCAACGACTCCGGTGCTATCCGGCTCTCCGACAGTCGGTACGGGATCTTCCTCGGGCGGTGTTTCATCTTTCGGCTCGGTCGTTTCGGGCTGTTTTTCGTCAGTGGGATCACCGGCTGGCAGGTCGTTTTCGTCTGAAGTATCGGTTATGTCTGGTTCAATCGGCACAGTGGTTTCTGTCGGCTCAACTGTATCATCCGGCGCGGTTACAACATTAGTCGGTACTTCGTCGTGCGGAAGAGGTGTAATGCTTCCGTCAGCCGAGCGAAGGCAGGAAGAAAGTGTGACAGAGAGAAAAATAATTGTAATAAATATAGAAAGTTTTTTCATAAGTTCAGCTTCCGTTTTTTGGTTTACAATATTATTATACCACACTATTGAAAAAAATGCAAACACGGTGAAAAAGGATTCTGAATCCTCGGTTCGCAAAACCAACGAGTTTCTCGTACGATAAGTTGCGGAAAACAAAAACAGATACCTTTCGGTATCTATGGCAAAAATTATCGGATTCGAACCTCCGGTTATTGCGCTTCGCGCAAAAACCGACGAGTTCCTCGTTCGTCTCTGCAAATCGTCAGTTCAGTGAGAAACTCGATGAAGGTTCTCGTACTATAAGAATGCGAAAAAATAAAGGATACCGTATGGTATCCTTTATTTTTCCGCGCCCTAAAGGATTCGAACCTTCGACCTGCCGGTTCGTAGCCGGACACTCTATCCGCTGAGCTAAGGGCGCGTGCTTAACGCTCATTTATAATAACACTTCCGCGCCCGTTTGTCAATAGTTTAAGCGAAAAAATCCCGTTTTTTCCTATTTTATTTTTACACCGTTCTGAGGACTTCTCTGAGGTACTCGAGTTCCTCGTCGGTTGTTCCCCAGCTTGTGACGAATCTGATTGCCGTATGCTCCGCGTCGATATTCTCCCAGAAGCTGAACGCGACCTTTTCGCCGAGCCTTTTCATTCTGTCGTTTTCGATAACGACGTACTTCTGATTCGTCGGGGATTTGATATATGTCTCAAGCCCTGCGTCTGAGAGTATCTTTTCGAGCATCGCCGCCATTTTCATAGCGTGCTTTCCGATCTCAAAGTACAGTCCGTCCGTGAAGAGAGCGTCAAACTGCACGCCGAGAACTCTGCCCTTTGCAAGCAGTGCGCCGTGGTGCTTGACGTGTGTGAGAAAATGTTCGGGCATATTCTTTTTTGTGAACACTACCGCCTCACCGACAAGCGTTCCGACCTTTGTACCGCCGATATAGAATACGTCGGTCAGCTTTGCGATCTCGGGAAGTGTAAGGTCGCATTCGGGGCTTGCGAGTCCGTAGCCGAGCCGTGCGCCGTCGAGATACAGCGGTATTTTATACTCGCCGCAGATCTCGTGGAGTGCGGCAAGCTCTTTCTTTGAGTAAAGCGAGCCTGTTTCCGTCGGGCACGAGATATACACTATCCCCGGGAAAACCATGTGTGTATAGTTTCCGTCGGCGTAGAACGTTTCGAGGTACTTTCTGAGTGCGTCCGGCGTGATCTTGCCGTCGACAGCAGGTATCTCAAGGACTTTGTGTCCCGTTCCCTCGATCGCACCTGCCTCGTGTACGCTGACGTGTCCAGTCGTAGCCGCGACAACGCCCTCGTATTCGCGTGTGAGCGAGCTGATGACTACGGCGTTCGTCTGTGTGCCGCCGGTTAGGAAAAATATCTCCGCATCTGGACAATCAAGTGCGGCTTTGATCTTTTCTTTTGCGCGAGCGCAGTATTCGTCCTCGCCGTAGCCCGTGCAGGCATCGAGATTCGTTTTCACAAGCGCATCGATGACGGCAGGATGTGCGCCTTTATTATAATCGTTTTCAAATGATACCATGATATTTCCTCCGATTGGTTTTATAACGGAATTATATCACGGTTTAGGCTGTAATGCAAGTGCTGTCACGCCAGTTCGCTGAGAATTTTTACGACGTGGTCACCGTAGAGCTTTTTGCAGTGCTCGCGGACGAAGCATTCTATCGAAGACGGGCAGAGCGAGCCGAGTGCCTCCGACGGATACGCGGACTGCATATCAAGAATGAGATAAGTTTTATGCGAATCCTCA
Source organism: Eubacteriales bacterium (assembly GCA_045643285.1). GTDB lineage: Bacteria > Bacillota > Clostridia > Oscillospirales > CAG-272 > UMGS1696. The sequence continues at coordinate 62,804 of JAZUKN010000002.1, read as the reverse complement.
TCGGCGTAGACCTCGCTTCTGCCTGTGTATCCGCTTTTTTCGAGCAGGCTGCACGCGAACAAGAGGTCATTCACCGACGGGAAGACATAGATCTCCCTCTCCTCGCGGTTTATGTATTTTCTGTATTCACATAAATTGTTTTCGTTTGTTCTGTATGTCAACGTACTCTCCCCTTTCGTCCGTCTGTCGCCGAGCCGTGTCAGAAACAGCTCGCAGCCGCCTTTTTTCGATTCATACATTTCCACTCTGACACGTCCGCACGTTCCGTCGAAGCCGTACTTATCGCGGAGGTCGCTCATTATTAGCGCGAGCGATTCTTTTCGGCGTACAGCGAAGCGGTACTTTTCAACATCGACGGCGGACAGCGACAGAATAAATCGGTCCCCGTCGATCTGCAATATTTCCATAGTCGTTCTCCGATGTTTTTTATCTGGTGCTATTATAATATGAGGAGAACTATCAAATCAAGACAAAATGTTTGGGGGAAAAGGAAGAAAACGTCTTTCGACGTTTTCGGGATTCAAAAAATATTTCTTTTGTTGGCAAAAAAGAGGAAGAAAACACTTCGTGTTTTCGATTTCTTTTTTCTGTCCTGCTTGTTTACAAGCGGTTCGTTTACGAACGGGCGGACAGGCGGACAAGCCGGTATTCGACTTCGTCGAAACCGACGCAACGCTCTTGTGAATCACCGCGCCGAAGGGGAAAGGTCGCTGCGCTCTATTCACGCCTCCCGACTTCGTGAACGAAGTCGTCGAGATGCTTCGCATCTCGGTTGGAATCCCCTTTGTTACAAAGTAACTGCAAATCTTTCGTTTACTCTGGCTAATTATTCATCATTCATTATTCATCATTCATTATTCACTTATCTTTTTTATTCCTTTTCCCTGTCGAAATAATACTTACCGTTATGCGCGCAAATCGACTGTACGATGCCGATACAGATATACACCGACAAAAGCGACGACGATCCGTAGGACAAAAACGGCAGAGTGATTCCGACGACGGGAAGAAGCGCGAGGCACATTCCGATGTTCTCGATAGTCTGAGCAATAAGCATAGCCGCGATCCCGACGCAGAGGAAAGATGCGTACTTTTTCCGTGTATTCCGTGCGATCCAAAGAATACGGATAATCAGCACGGTCATCAGCACGAGAAAGAGCATCGTACCGAGGAAGCCGAACTTTTCGGCGAGAGCGGAGAAGCAGAAGTCCGACTGAATGGCGTAGATCTGCTTGAATTTTGAGCCGCCGGAGAAGCCTGCGCCGCGGAATCCGCCCGAGATGATACAGTTACGGCTGCAAATCGCGTCCCAGCCTTTGTCGAGCGGGTCGAGGTCGGGATTGAAGCCGAACAGTATCCTGTTCTGCTGGTTTTCGGAGAGGAACGACCAAATAAAAGGAGATGCTATCAGTCCGACTCCGATGACTCCGGCGAAATACCACAGCGAAAGTCCAGCGCCGAAAAGCATTATCGCGGTTATTGCGATATAAACGAGTGTCATACCGAGGTCGCCCTGCCACAGAAGAAGCAGGATTATTATTCCGGCGTGAGCGGCAAGACCGAGGACGGAAAGCGGTTTATTTATCTTATCCTTTACGGCGGCAAGGTGGAGCGAGAACGTTATCATATACGTTATCTTGACAAATTCCGTCGGCTGAACGGAGACGGGACCTATCGAGATCCAGTTTTCGTTTCCGAGGCTTCCGCTTCCGAAAATCTTTACGAGAAGGATCATTCCGACGGACAGCGCGAAGAAGACGTACTTCATTTTTGAAATGAGTGCGTCGTAGTCGATGAACGTTATTCCGACCATTACGCCGATACTGAACAGTGATACTATCGTTTGCATTTTGAGGTACCATGTACCTTTATAATCGGCGATGGATGCGAGCGTGATGAGGCTCATCATTGTCATACCGAGAACGCAGACAAGGATGACAGGGTCGATACGGCGAAGTTTTTCGCGGTTTGTCATGGAGTATTCTTTCATAGCAATCTTTTCTCTCCTGTCTCCTTTCGTCTCAAACTATTCACTATTCACTATTCACTATTAACTTTTCACTTTTCTATAAAGTAAAAAAGGTAGAAAACGTCGAGGACGTTTTCAAATTATCTTTTTGTCCTGACGGACGGTCGCATAAGCCGAGTTCACTCCGTGAACTCGACGAGATGCTCCGCATCTCGTCGAGTCACTTTCGCGGACTCCTTATGAATCTACACGACCAAAGGGGAAAGGTCGCTACGCTCTATTTCCCCTTTGGAATCCCCTTTGTTTTATCGTTCGTAAATGCAAATCGTTCATCAGTTTAGCAGGTGAAGTACGCGAACCCGTGAAGCCACTGCGCGCTTCCGCTCATACGTTAGTAAATACAAGGTTAAGGAAAAACTCTTTTTCAACTTGCGTAAGCAATCATATCTACGCGAAGCGTATCATCGTTGCGACAGCATCATCACTTGCCGCAGGCAATCATCGTTTTCTACTTCTTCCCTATTCACTATTACATATTACTTATTTTAGTATGCGATTCCCCAATATACCATGTGCTTTGCCGGTTTGCCGCAGCAGACGCATTTATCGGACAGGTTTTCCTGCTCGAACGGGATACATCTCGAGCCGACGCCGGTGACTTCCTTGACTTTATCTTCGCATTCCTCGTCTCCGCACCACATAGCCTTGACAAGCCCGTCGCCGTGCTCGGCAAGTGCCGCTTTGATCTCATCGAGCGTCGTGCAGGAGTACGTGCGTCTTTCGCGGTTCTCAAGAGCCTTTGCGTACATACCGTCGCGGATCTCTTTCATCTTTTCTGCGACTGCTTCTTCGATATTTGCTACCGGAACAACGGTCTTTTCCATATTATATCTTGTGACGATGACGCAGTTGCCCTCTTCGATATCGCGCGGCCCCATTTCGATTCTCATCGGAACGCCCTTCATCTCGTATTCGGCAAACTTCCATCCGGGGCTGTTATCGGAGTCGTCGAGCTTGACTCTGTACTTATCTTTAAGTCTGTCGTAGAGCGCTTTATTTGCCTCGATTACGCCTTCTTTGTGCATTGCGACGGGAACGACTACGATCTGGATCGGGGCTACAGCCGGCGGAAGAACAAGTCCGTTATCGTCGCCATGCGTCATAATGATACCGCCGATCATACGAGTCGTTACGCCCCACGAGGTCTGGAAGGGGTATTTGAGTGTGTTATCTTTATCGGTGTACTGGATATCGAACGCTCTTGCGAAGCCGTCGCCGAAATAGTGGGAAGTACCTGCCTGGAGTGCCTTACCGTCGTGCATCATTGCTTCGATGCAGTATGTGTCTTCCGCTCCCGCGAACTTATCTGACGGTGTTTTTGCGCCCTTGATCACGGGAATTGCAAGGTCGTTTTCGTGGAAATCGGCGTAAACATTGAGCATCTGCACGGTCTCTGCTCTTGCTTCTTCAGCGGTTGCGTGCATCGTGTGACCTTCCTGCCACAAGAATTCGCGGCTGCGGAGGAACGGGCGTGTTGTCTTTTCCCAACGAACGACGGAGCACCACTGGTTATAGAGCTTCGGCAGGTCTCTGTACGAGCGGATTATATTTGCGTAATGCTCGCAGAAAAGTGTTTCGGATGTCGGTCTGACGCAGAGGCGTTCGGTGAGCGGTTCAAGTCCGCCGTGTGTTACCCATGCGACTTCGGGAGCGAATCCCTCAACGTGGTCCTTCTCTTTCTGGAGAAGAGATTCCGGAATGAACATCGGCATATAGACGTTCTCGTGACCGAGTGCCTTGAAGCGTGCGTCGAGGTTTTTCTGGATATTTTCCCAGATAGCGTAGCCGTACGGGCGGATTATCATACAGCCCTTTACGCTCGAATAGTCGATGAGGTCAGCTTTTTTGCAAATGTCGGTATACCATTTTGCAAAATCCACATCCATTGATGTGATGTCTTTGACAAGTTTATCGTTTTTCATATATTTTTTCCTTTCGGGGTTTTAGATTCTATTCTGTTGAGACTCCGTCTCAAACTCTGCAAAAGAAACTTTTTCGGGAAAAAGTTTCTCTTGACTCTTCAAAAAGCTCTATTGACAAAGATTATCTTAAATTTTAGTCAGCTTTGCGTAAGTCGCCATGAGTTTTTTCGTGCCGACCTTATCGAAAGCGATCTCATACATTACGTCGCCGCCCATGGGACGCGCGGACATCACGATACCGTTTCCGAATGTGAGGTGGCGGACTGTATCGCCGACTTCAAACTGAGCCGGTTTTGCCGTCGGCTGAGGTCGTGCCGCAGACAGTGAAGACGGGCGTGCCATTTCGTTCACGAAGTTGTTGACGGGCTTTTGTTTTGCCATTCTCTGCCGCATCGCTCTGAATTCGCTCTCTCCCGAAATGTCGTCGTCTCTGTCGCAAAGCTCCGGAGGTATCTCTTCCGCAAAACGTGAGAGCTGGTTCGAGTTCGTCTTTCCGTTGAGCATACGCTCTCTGACGTGGGTGATATAGAGTCTTCTCTTCGCTCTTGTGACTGCGACGTATGCGAGACGGCGTTCCTCTTCCAGCTCGGACGGCTCCATTATCGTCTGGAACGACGGGAAGATATTCTCTTCCATTCCGGGCAGGAAGACTGTCGGGAATTCGAGTCCCTTTGCCGAGTGGATAGTCATTAAGACGACTGCGTCCGCCGTTTCGTCGTATTTATCGACGTCCGAGACGAGCGCGACGTCTTCGAGAAATTCGCTGAGCGACGGCTCATCCGTTCCCTCTTCGTACTGCCGCGCGGTCGAGACAAGCTCGCCGATATTGTTGAGCTTATCGTCTCTCTCGGAAAGATCCGTCATTTCCGCGAGCATTTTGCCGTATCCCGACTGCTCGACTATCATTTCAATGAGGTTTCCGACTCCCATGGTCTGTGCGGCTTCTCTGAACGAGTCGATCATATACACGAACGCCACCATTTGATTTGCGGTAGCCGGTGAAAGTGCCGGATAACGCTTTGCGCGGCGGAGAAATTCGAGAAGCGGGCATCCCTCTTCATAAGCGAGCGCTTCTGCTATCTGCAAAGACTTTTCACCGATGCCGCGGCGTGGGGTATTGATTATTCTGCGGAGTCTGAGGTCGTCATTCGGGTTGTTGACAAGTGCGAGATATGCGATTATATCCTTTATCTCCGCTCTCTCGAAGAAGCGCATACCGCCGAGGAGACGGTACGGGATTCCGCTTTTTGCAAACACCTGCTCGATAGAACGCGACTGCGAGTTCATTCTGTAAAGAACGGCAAAGTCGCGGAAATGCAAGCCGTCCTTCAGTCCGTTTGCGACTACGTCGGCTATGTATCTTGCCTCGTCGTTCTGATTGCCGAGTTTTTTTACGACGATCGGCTCGCCTTTCGCTCCGCTTGTCCAGAGCGTCTTGCCTTTTCTGCCCTCGTTATTCGAGATGATGCCGTTTGCCGCGTCGAGGATCGTTTTAGTCGAGCGATAGTTCTCTTCGAGCTTTATTACGGCTGTATTGTCGTAGTTCTTATCAAACGACAGGATATTTTCGATGACTGCACCGCGGAATTTGTAGATCGACTGGTCGTCGTCGCCAACAACCATGATGTTTTTATGTTTACCGGAGAGAAGCAGTGTCAGTTCAAGCTGGGCAAAATTCGTATCCTGGTACTCGTCGACGGAGATATATCTGTACTTATTCTGAAGTGCGAGGCGCACGTCCTCACATTCGGTGAGTAAACGCACAGTCTGCATAATTATATCGTCGAAGTCGAGCAGGTTCTGCGCTTTCAGCTTTTCGGCGTAGAGATCGTAAATATCGGCGATCTGTCTGTACTTTACGTCCGCGCCTGCTTTTGCTCTGTATTCCGCCGGTCCCATGAGCTTGTCCTTTGCGTGGCTGATCGCGTTCTGCACGGTCTTGACGGAAAGGATCTTATCGTCGATATTGAGCTGTTTCATGCAGAGATTGAGCTGTTTTTTCGAGTCGTCGGAATCGCAGATCGTGAAACTGCGGTCGTACCCGATGTGATCTCCGTAACGACGGAGTATCTGAACGCAGATCGAGTGGAACGTGCCGCTCTTGATCTCGTCGACTTCTTCGCTGTCCTCGCCGAAGATGCCGGCGATACGGCTCTTTATCTCCCGTGCCGCCTTGTTCGTGAACGTTATCGCCATAACTTCCCAAGGTCGAGGAGCGGCGACGGCAAAGCGTGTGAGATATTCGCCGAGTGCGTCGTGCTCAAGTCCGAGCGCGTTTTTCATCTCCGCGATGTCGTCGTCCGTCACGTCGGTAGGCACAAGCTCGCTCTTGTATGCGTTGCCGTAACGTATGATGAACGCAAGGCGGTTTACAAGCACAGTAGTCTTTCCGCTTCCCGCACCTGCGAGAATGAGGAGCGGTCCGTTCACCGTATAGACGGCTTCACGCTGTTTATCGTTGAGATTTTCGTAGTACTTATCGAAAAGCGCACGTTTTGCGCTGAGATATTCTTCACAAAGTCTGTTCAAAGCCATTTTTCACGTCCGTTTCATTGAAAAATATATATCTAATTTATTATATCATAAATCAAAGATTTTTTCAAGCCGGAATCGGCGAAAAATCAGCGTTTTTGCGTAATTTCGCGCAGCGCGGACGAATATATTTTACCGTACCGCTCACTTTCGGAGAAATACATGGATCTTGTCTCGTTTCTCGGCACTTTTATCACGCCCGTCATGCTGTTTCTGTCGTCCGCCGCCGTGCTGTCGGAGGTGGATTTTCGTAAAATCCTCTCGCCGCGCCGTTTTTTCCGCACCCTCGCCGATCTACCCGAAAAACAGCGTTCGTCTCCGCTCCGTTCGCTCTCCCTCGCTCTTGCCGGAACGCTCGGCGTCGGTAACATCACGGGAGTCTGCTCGGCGGTAATAATGGGCGGACCGGGAGCGGTGTTCTGGATGTGGATCGGGGCAGTCGCCGTGCTTCCGGTGAAGTATGCGGAAACGTTTCTCGCGGTGAAATACAGGCGAAAAACGGCTGACGGATATCTTGGCGGCGCGTTTTTCTATATCCGTGACGGTTTTTCCGGAGGCGCGTTTCCGTCAGTCCTCGGTGGGATTTTTGCAGTGCTCTGCTGTCTCAATTCGCTCATCACGGGCAACATCGTTCAGTCGAATGCGGCGGCTTGCGTCTTCGGCGCAGATCGGCGGCTTTACTGCGGTACCGCGCTCGGAGTGTTGCTTCTTGTCGCAGTCATCGCAGGAGTGAAACGGACGGACAAAATCACCGCCGCAGTCATTCCTCCGCTGTGCGCCGTGTATCTGTTGATAGGACTGTATATAATATTATCAAACTTGAATGAAATACCTGCGGTTTTCGGTGAGATTTTCTCATCAGCTTTCGGTTTTCGTGCGCTCGGAGGCGGTGTTTTCGGCATATCGGTCAAAACAGCGATACGGTACGGCGTGATGCGCGGCATCTTCTCAAACGAAGCCGGATGCGGCACATCTCCGACTGCCCACGCTTCGGCGGAAACGAAAAGTCCGCATCACCAGGCGTGCTACGGCATCATCGAGGTCGTTTTCGACACGCTCGTTCTCTGCACCGTGACCGCGCTCGTTCTGCTCATCGCCGACCGGAAATACGGGATCTTACCTTACGGAATGAACGTCGACGTCTCTCCGATAACGCTCGGCGCATTTACATCCCTCACCGGAAACGCTGTTTACTACATCTTACTCGTTTCGGTCTTTCTTTTTGCCTATTCTACGCTGATCGCGCAGTATTATTACGGCATCGCGGCTGTATCGTATCTGACGGACAAAAAAATACCGCGTGTCATTTATTCCTGTCTTTCGATCGGCTGTGCCGTTCTCGGATCGGTGATCTCCGCGCCCGTGATGTGGACGCTCGCCGATCTTATAATAGGAATAATGACCGCGGTAAACTGTGCTGTTGTGATCATGCTTCGCCGTCGTCTGACGCGCTCTCCGTCGGAGAAATGACAACGTCGGACTGCCGGCCTTTATTGACTTCGTAGAGTTTTCTGAGTGCATCCAGCGCGCCGTCGATATGGAACGCGCCGTCGACGCCGTATTTGCGAAGCGAGAGAAAAATTTTATCCTGTGCGGTGAAGCGTGCGTCGTATGTTGTGAGATAGTAGTAGAAATATCGGTCAAGAGTTTTATCGTACTCCGCGCCGCCGTACTTGAGTCGGGTAAAACGCACCTTGCCGTAGAGGAATTTCGCGTCGTCGAGGAGCTTTTTATTGATGAGATACCCTTTGCCGTACAGCTCGGTCATGCGTCTTTCGGAAACGGTTTTAAGCGCCTCCGTATCGCTTCCGAGTGAGCGAAGATACGTGTCGATATTATAGAGCATCGAGAGCGAGAGCTTCCGCGCCGTTTCCGCCTTGACGGACGAGGACTCGCCTTTCGTATAGTATCCGATCACGTCGGTGAGGCAGACGAGCAGGTCGTTTCTGATTCTCTCAACATCCGCGTCGGAAAAGATACCTGTTCGGTATGCCTCGGCTGTCAGCGAATTAAGATAGTCTTCACGGCTTATTCGTGTGGTATCAAGCTGTTTTCCGAATGAAAGAGCGTTATCAGCCATTGTCGTCCTCCGTATTTCCGTCGCCGAAATCGTCGTCGACTTCCTCGCGTGCGACGTCATTCTTCGGCTCTTCGCGCGTCAGTGCCGCGTTCTTGTCGAAAAATTCGTCGAACGCGTCGAGATCGAAATCGTCGTCGTCCTCTTTCATTTCGTCCTCCGCGACCTCTTTTTCGTATTTGTCGTGGTCGGCAGGCGCGTCACCGTTAAAGAACCATTCGCCGTACGTTTCGCGCACCTGATTTTCTGGCGCTTCACGCGAGCCGGTACCGGGTGCAGGCTCAAGCTCGTCCCGTTCGGTATACCATTTTTTGTAATTCTCTCCGCTGTTTACCTTGCGGATGATACGCTCGGCTTCGCGGTTTTCGAGTGTGTCGATCTCTCCGCGGCATTCAAGCTCAAAGCGCGAGAAAAGCTCAGAAATAAGCTCGCCGTCGCTGATACGGTCGTCCGTTTCGGTCTTGATATAGTAGAAAAGATACGTCACCTCTTCGAGAATGTACGCATAGTTTTCGGGCGTTACATAACGCGACGTGCAGAATCTCTTCACGATCTCCGGCACTGCGCCCGAGCCGATCTCGACTCTTTCGTTCTCCTTGACGCTTCTGTTCCGCATCTGCGAGAGCGAATGAACGTCGTCTGGTGAGAGTACAAGCCCGTACTTCGACGAAAATTCATTGAGCTCGGTGAGTTCCTTTTCTATCGGGTAAACGGATATGTTTTCGAGAGAAATAAGTCCGTTCATATCTACTCCTTTTATTTTATCGGTCTTGCTTCGAGCATTTTTATCTTTATTCCCTGCTCGGTGAAATTCTTTTCGTATTCTGTGACAATGTTCGTCTCCGCTCTGTCGGACGAATGGAGATCGCGCGTCATATAGGTGATCTCAAAGCCGTTTTCGGGTAGCATTTCGAGCGTGTAGTCGAAAAGATCGTCGTTGTCGGTCTTGAAAGCGAACAGTGCATCGGACTTCAAAACCCGTCTGTAGTTTGCGAGGAACGCAGGGGACGTGAGGCGGCGTTTCTTGCAGTTGACTTTATTCGACCACGGATCGGAGAAGTTTGCGATTATCCCTGCGAGAGAACCGTCCGGCATTTTTGTGAGAATGTCGTTCGCCTCCCCGGGGATAAAACGGACGTTGCCGCGCAGCTCTGACGGTATATCCCATGTTTCGCCGCTTTTTACGATCTCGCCGTCGGGCTTCTGCCAGCCGCCGTTCGGTGCGAGTGTGCCGAGATTTCTCGAACGAGCGTATTTTTCGACGGCGCAGACGCAAACGTCAGCAACTTTTTCAAGTGCGATAAAGTTCGTGTCCGTGTCCCTCTCGGACAGGCGCGTGATGAATTCGCCCTTGCCGCACCCGATCTCGAGCTTCACGGGAGCGCAGTTTCCGAATATTTCTTCGGGAGACGGGAGATTTTCGTCGCCCACGGGGTACAAAAGAGACGAAAGCGCGAAAAGTCTTTCACTTCCGTGCCGTTTTTTTCTCATTCTCATATTGATTATTTCTCCGTTTTTTGATAGAATATATAAGTAAGGATTTTTCTGTCTGTTTCCGATATGATATTATACCACGGATCGATCGAAAAGTCCACACCGTAATTACAAAAGAAAAGGAGAGAGCGATAATTGGAACTGAACTTTTTCAGGAATGAGTTAATAAAAGCTCTCATCAGCCGCGGTGTCCCCGATGAAGCCGCCTCGCGTCATGCGGACAAGCTGTGCGGATCGTTCGATGCGGACGACATAAATGAGATAACCGCCATGGATTCCTCCGACGAAATAGAAGCTCTCGCGTCCTCTGCAGCGGCATTTCTGATGAGAAAGAAATCCACTCAGCCGACAGATCAGCCTGCAGGTGATCGGGAGTCCGTCCAGCCGAGAAAAAATAACGTTCAGTCGGTCAGCGAATCCGACGACGAAGTATTTGAATTTGAAGCCGGAGACAAAAAGACGAAGAAAGGCAAGACGATCTTCCTCGCAGGGCTTATCGTCACGCTTCCCATTACCCTTGCTCTTCTGCTTCTGATATACGGCACGTTCGCCGTGATGTTCCTGTCGATCATCGTTTTGATAATCGCGCTGATCGCCGCCATGATAGCCGTTGTGGCAGGAGGTGCGGTCATCTCGCTCGTCGGGATAATCTACGGAATAACACAGCTTTTCTCGTGCGTTGAAGCCGGAATATACGAAATCGGACTCGGCGTTATCGTCGTCGGCGTCGTACTGCTTCTCGCGGTACTGATCTTCAATCTTGCCGTGCGCGTCGTGCCGATACTAATCACAAAGCTCGCGCAGTTCGTCGGTTTTGTGACGCGCAAGCTGAAATCGCTGTTCTACTACATCAGAAGGGAGTGCTACAAGCTGTGAAACGCACATCAATAGTCGCTCTCATCGTCGCAGGCGCACTCATCCTCGCAGGAATAATCACCTGCACCGTTGCCTCAAAGAAAGCCGCAAAGAACGGCGTTATCCTGTTCACCGAAACGCGCGGAGAAGACGCCGTGAAGACCGTCGACCTCAGCGAAAAGGAAGTGTCGCGCATTTCTCTCGATTTCACAGACGCCGACGTGAACATCTACGGTTCGAGCAGATCGTCATACATCGAATTCGTGAACTTCCGCGAGACGCTCTATTCCCTCTCGGTGACGAACACTTCCGTTTCGTTCAGCGAGATTCCGGATCTGACATCAATGCTCCGTTTCTGGGAGAACGGATTCTCGTTCAAAGGAATGAGATACATCCTCTCGCCGCGCACCTACGACAACTCGAAGCTGAAATCCGTCAACATCTATCTCGCAAGCGGATATGATCTGACTCAACTGAGGATCAAAGCAGACAAGGTCACGCTTTCCGTTGAAAATCTTCACTCCGATGCCGACTATCTGATCGAAGCCGGTGAGATGGTGATGAACGCCTCTCAGGTAAGCTCGCGCTCGGCTCTGAAAATCAACTCGGACGACGGTACGATCCCCGCTAAGACCGCGCGGCTGAACCTTGATTCAACTTCGTTCGGGACAGTCGTCATCCGTGCGGACGAGCTGAATCTCTCAGGTGAGACCGACGGCTTAGTCTCGTCGGACATTGTGACAGTCAAAGGACTTATTGACTGGAAAGTGCCTCACCGCACGCTGTCAAGCCCGTATATCGCCGAAAAGATACACATTTCCACATCCGGCTCGCTCCACGTCAACGACATCGCCGAAAGCTCGCCGTTCGACTACAGCAATCTGTCTTCGGATGAAGAAGCGGCGTTCACGTTCTCGATAGATGGTGGCATCGCCGACATCGCGGTAGGCAGTCTGACTGTCTCAGAAAAGCCTGCCGAAGAAAAAGAAGTGTCCGGTGCAGTCGTAACCGAGCCGCAGAATTAAGTTTGAAAGGATTTAGAAAAATGAAATACACTTACAGAACAAAAGGAACCTGCTCGTCTGCGATCACATTTGAAATCGACGACGGGATAATCAGAAACGTGAAATTCGACGGCGGCTGCAACGGAAACCTCAAGGCTATCGGAAAGCTCGTCGAGGGCAAGGACGCAAAAGAGATCGCGGAGCTTCTTCGCGGGAACACCTGCGGCTTCAAGAACACCTCCTGCGCCGACCAGCTTTCCCGTGCGATTGACGCTGCACTGGCAGAATAAGATAACAGAAAAGACAAAACTTCCGTACCTCAAGATACGGAAGTTTTTTGTTTTATTCTGCTGTTCGCTTGTCTTTATAGTTTTTGGTAGTCCAATAATTCACAAGGTCTATCGTCGGGAAGTACGCCTTGATGATAGCGTCGTATGTGTAGCCGTTCTCGGCGAGGTCGTATGCGCCCCACTGGCTCATTCCGACGCCGTGTCCCCAGCCCTTGCCGACGAAAATGAAGTTGTTCGCGTCCTCGGCGTATGCTATCTTTGTCGTGAGTCCCGAGTCCGAACGAACGGTTTCCGTTGTGTGCTGTTCGGCTCCGCCTGTTGACGAAGAGCTTTCGACTTCATCGCGTATCTTGTTAAATTCTTCCGTTCCGATATATGCCTCTGCCGTCTGCTTGCTCACGGTGAACAGCGTATGCTTCGTACATTCGATCTCACCTTTTGAAGTCATTATTCTGACTTCTCCGACGTAGTCGATCTTATCGTACGAATCGGAAGTGAGGATATAAAGTTCGTCCGTTTCGGTAAAGCCTTCGGATTTATCGAGCTGAGTTCCGGAAATCGCGGCTGCCTGTACTCCGCTTCCGACAAACGACGGCGTTTCCTCGGTGTATTCCACACTTCCGCGTCCGACGACGAAGTTCGCGCTGTTGACGTACGGTGTGAGCGACGTGCGGACTTTATCGGTGTACGTTATCGTCACGCTCGTGCCGTAAATATCGGTCACTTTCAGCTTTTTGACGTAGGTCGAGTTTTTTGCAAGCTCTTCTATTTCAAGGTCGGCGATCCCGCCCTGCAATTCGCTATATCCTGCCTTGTTGAGCCTCTCAAGAAGCTGATACGGCGACACCTCGTTTATCCAGAAGCCGTTCGAGTGGTTCATGTAGTCCTCCCACGGCGTCTCGATAGCCTGGAGATACGGCACCTCCGCTCCTCCCCAGCAGTCTGCCGACGACACCGTAACGCCGCCGACGGTCGACGAATAGTAAGATGTTACTATTCCGCCGTCGTAGCTGATTACGATGCCTTTTGTGCCGAGCACCGCCTCCATGACGGCTTCGTTGATGCGTCCTGCGCCCTTGTAGACTTCACAGCAATCGGTGTTGCAGAGATCGAATCCGTAGGACGAATGCTTTGACGTGCCGAGGTGCGTAAGCGTGAACGAACGAGCGGCAATCGCAAATTCTTTCTGCACCTCTATAGGCCAACTGTTCGATATTTCATACGGAAGAACGCCTGCAATATATGCCTCTATCGGCAGTACGTTTATGAGCGACACGCCGTCGTGGATGCCGTCTACCTGCCGCCTGAATGCAAACACGCCGTCGTAGACCGTTCCTGACGGTGTTTTGAGATAAGTGTTGCCGTTTTCGTCGGGATTAGCGCGGAAGCCGATGACGCTTTCTCCTCCGCAGTCGTATTCAAAGAGGATCTTTGCATTCCACGGGTCGATGACCGACACAGCGGTGTAAGACGGCGTAATAAGCGAAACTTTTCTGCCGACTACCGTTTCAAGCATGGCTGTGTAATACGGGTACGCCTGCTCCCAAGACGCGAAGTCGCCTATTCTCGCCGCGTATCCGGTGTATATGTAGCACGGAACAACGACAAGTCCCTGCGACTCATAGACAGAGCGGAGAAGCGTCATATATGCTTCAAATTCCTCTCTCGACATATCGTCGCAGTCTATCTGGACGTGATACGCGCCGATAAGTGTACTGTTGTATTCGTTTGTGAGGAGGTAGTCGTTCCCTTCGAGCTTGAGGTTTGCGTCGGAGGTCGCGGAGATAACATTGTTATATATATCCCAAACCTTTTCGTATTCCTTGTCGCCTTTGAGCTTTTGGATGCCGACTTCAAAGCCCGTGCCGCTCGTTATCTGAAATTCCGGAACGACGCTGTCGCCGAAGTACAGTCCGACTGCGACCTTGATGTCACTCTCGTCGCTCAGAACGGACGTGTTGATCACGGTTTCATCAGCCGTGACCTGTGCTCCGAGCCCGAACAGTGGCACAAGCACCGTAACGCACGCGAGAACAAGACATAGTCTTTTAATCCCGTGCGACGGGCGTTTGTTTTCTTTAATAAACATAATGTTCCCTCTTACAGAGCAACGCTTTCTATGATATAGATAGCCATTCCTCCGACCATAAGCAGTGCCATGACCAGACATACCAGCCGCACTGCGAGCTTTTTGCGTCTTTCGCTTCTCGGTTCCTTTTTAGTGTTCGACAACGGTGAACGCCCCCCTTACCATGATATATACAGTATCGCTCTCGGCGATGACTCCTCTGCCGTCTCCGCGTGGGATAAGGCACATGTGGTTCTTCGTGAGCGGCTGACCGTTAAGGATCTCCGTTGCGTCTGTGTAATCGGCGATGCCCTGCTTCGGGTCGGGAGCGATGCACGACGCCTGTCCGGAGCGGAGCATTATATCGCACGCATCGGTGGCGTACAGCTCGTCGTCCTTTGTCATCTGGACTACAACGTAGCCGGACGATTGTTCTTCGTCCTGCTGCTGAGGCTGAGAAGGTGTCGTTCCCTGGCTAATGCCCTGAACGGCTGCCGAGACCTTTGTGTCGATCTTCGTTTCAAGCTCTCTCAGCACGAGCGGCTTGAAAATTTCGTTCAGATAGCTGAGGGAAACGATAGGATCGACCGAGCTGTCGTAGGCGAATACGGTCACGCCGAGTGCGATAACCGTTACAGCCGCTAAAACAAGAGCGATAATTCTTTTCTTTTTCATATAAAATCATCCTTTCAGAATGAAGATGGTCACAATGATTATACCATACCGCGCTACTGAGATAAAGCGGTAAATTTTACCCTGTTATTCGAGCGTGAGTTGTTCAGCTCCCTTTTCAAGCGATACTCCCGTTGCCGGTATCTTTATCTTACGGCACTTTGCGGCTTTTTCGGCATCAAACTTAGTTCCGTACTTGACGTACGTGATCTTTGCGCCTTTTTTGAGGTTGAACAGCGCTACGCCGGAGGACGAACGTGTGGTCTTCACGGGAATGAGCGAAGAAGAGATCGAAATGCCGCGTCCTGCGCTGTTCTCGATAAGGAGGTCGACAGGCTCGTTCTCGTAGATTATCGCAACGATGGGCGACGCCGTAGAATATGCGCCCGTGAGCTTCTTGCGGTTCGATTTTGTTTCGTACGCTCTGACGGGGACTTTCACGCCCTTGCCGTTTTCAAAGATGAAGATGAAATTGTCCTTGTCGTTATACTCGTGAACGGATTTCATCATCACGGTCTTTTCGTCGCCGTCGAATTTGAGCTTTGCGGCAACGTAGTCACCGAGAGAAGACGCCTTTACGTTATCGAAATCGGCGATCTTCGCCTTATAGCACTGTCCTTTAT
The DNA here is from genome assembly GCA_045643285.1 of Eubacteriales bacterium. Lineage (GTDB taxonomy): Bacteria > Bacillota > Clostridia > Oscillospirales > CAG-272 > UMGS1696. The sequence goes on along the minus strand of JAZUKN010000002.1, from coordinate 47,238 downwards.
CCGAGAAGAACAGCACTTCGTCGCGGTTTTCGCATTCCTCGGAGTTTGCTATCTCATCGCCGTCCTTGAGCTTCTGCTCGTCCGCACGCATAAGGGACTGAAGTGTTATCTTCTTGAAATATCCCTCTTTCGTCAGCACGACGAACACGCCGTAGTTCTCGACTTCTTCTTCGATGTCTGCCGTTTCTTCTCCGCCGACTTCGATGATCTCGGTCTTTCTCGGCTTGCCGAACTTTTTCTTTATCGCAACGAGCTGATGTGCGATGACTTCTTTTATTTTTATCTCATCGGCGATAGTCGCTTCAAGTCCTGCGATCTCCTCCTGCAAAGCCGCGATCTCTTTGATTCTTTCAAGGATGTATTCGCGGTTGAGGTGCCTCAGCTTTATTTCAGCGATGTATTCAGCCTGGATCTGATCTATGGAGAAGCCCTCCATGAGGCGCGGGACAACGTCGCTCTCGTGTTCGGTCTCGCGGACGATCTTTATCGCCTTGTCGATGTCGAGAAGTATTTTCCCGAGTGCGCGGAGGAGGTGGAGTTTTTCTTTCTTTTTCTGAAGTTCAAATGTGAGCTCACGGCGGACGCATCCGACTCGGAACGCTATCCATTCGGTGAGAATGTCGCGTACACCGAGCTGGCGCGGCGAACCGTTTATCAGCACGTTGAAGTTACACGCGAACGAATCCTCGAGCGGTGTGGATTTATAGAGCTTCTGCATGAGCTTATCGGGATCTGTACCGCGCTTTACGTCGATTGTGAGCTTGAAGCCGGAAAGGTCGATCTCGTCGCGGATGTCGGAAATCTCCTTGAGTTTTCCCTCTTTGAGAAGATCGGTGATACGTCCGATTATCATTTCGATAGACGTGGAGTACGGTATCTCGACTATCTCGATGATATTCTGCTTTGCGTCGTAGTTATACTTCGCGCGCATACGGAATTTGCCGTTGCCCGTTTCGTATATCTCCGTCATCTGCGCTCTGTCGTATATAAGCTGTGCGCCGCCCGGAAAATCGGGTGCCTTGATTATGTCAAGCAGTTTTTCGGTGCTCGTGCGCGGATTTTTAAGGAGAGCCACCGTACCGTCGCAGATCTCACCGAGGTTAAACGAGCATATCTGTGACTGAAGACCGACTGCTATGCCCATGTTCGGCGAGACGAGTATGTTCGGAAATGAGGTCGGAAGAAGCGTCGGCTCGAGCATTGTGTTGTCGTAGTTCGGGACGAGATCGACTGCGTTTTTGTCGATGCCGCCGAACAGCTCTGTGCAGAACGAATCGAGCTTGACTTCGGTATATCTCGGTGCGGCGAACGCCATATCTCGGCTGTACTGCTTACCGAACGATCCCTTTGAGTCGATGAACGGGTGAAGAAGCGCTTCGTTTCCGCGAGTGAGGCGGACGAGTGTTTCGTAGATCGCCATATCGCCGTGCGGATTGAGGCGCATCGTCTGTCCTACGACGTTCGCAGACTTTGTTCTCACGCCGGTGAGGAGTCCCATTTTATACATTGTATAAAGGAGCTTACGGTGCGAGGGCTTGAAGCCGTCGATCTCGGGGATCGCGCGTGAAACGATGACGCTCATCGCGTACGGCATATAGTTTTTCTCGATGGTGTCGGTAATCTGCTGATTTTGAATCTCCGCCTCAACTTCGGGCAGGACTACGGGTTCTTTTTTCTTTTTCGGCATTATGATACCTCAAAAATGTGATATGTGGATGTGGCTTTTTTCTTTTGGTTTTTCTATTTCTGATACTTACAAATTCTTTTCGCAAGCGGTAAGGTAGAAAACGTCGGAGACGTTTTCGATTATTTCTTTTGTCCTACGCGGACGGCGCACAAGCCGGTATTCGACTTCGTCGAAACCGACGCGACGCTCTTGTGAATCACCGCGCCAAAGAGGGGAAGGAGCAAGCTCAATTCACGCCTCCCGACTTCGTAAACGAAGTCGTCGAGATGCTCCGCATCTCGGTTGGAATCCCCTTTGTTACAAAGTAACTGCAAGATTTACGTTCACTTTGTCAAATTATTCATTATTCATCATTCATTATTCATTATTCGTTACTTTTATTATCCTGCATCCGGCGGCGCGGATTATGCGGTTATATATAGCAAGATATTCCCCGCTTTTCGGCGGAAGCTGGGCATAAACCTTTGTAAGCTCCATTTCGTCGGCTTTTCTGAGCAGTGAGAACAGCCGTCTTGACGCCTCTTTTGCATCCCCTCTCGGGCCCGTGAGAAGCATAACTCCGCCGGACACTGTTCCTGCGTCCTCGTTCGACACAAGCACGCCGTACTTCCCGTCTGCGTTCTTCTTCACATAGTCGATGAACACGTCAGTCGGCGCGTCGATCAGGACGACTTCGGCTTTCGGAGCGTAGTGCTTGTACTTCATCCCGGGAGATTCCGGCTTTATTTCATTTGCGAGCGACGGCTCGATGACCGCCGGAGACACCGTAACCTTGCCGCACACTTCGGAAAGCATATCCGCGGTGATCGCACCCGGTCTGAGGATAGTGCATTCGTCGCCGTCGAGCTTTACAACGGTGGATTCGAGTCCGATGTCGCACTCTCCTCCGTCGATTATCATGTCGATCCTGCCGTCCATGTCTTCAAGAACGTGTTCTGCTCTGGTCGGGGACGGTATTCCCGAACGGTTTGCGCTCGGTGCGGCGATAGGATGCCCCGATACTTCAATGAGCCTGTGTGCAACCGGATTCGACGGACAGCGTATTGCCACGGAGTCAAGCCCTGCCGTTACGGTATCGGGTATTATCGGTTTCTTTTTCAGTATGACAGTCAGCGGTCCCGGCATGAATCTTTCCGCGAGCCTATAGTACAGCTCCGTCGGGCAGGCGACGTTTTCCGCGTCCTTCGGGTATGCAATATGTACGATGAGCGGATTGTCGCTCGGTCTTCCTTTCGCCGAATAGATCTTCTCAGCCGATTCGGGGATAAGCGCGCTTCCGGCGAGTCCGTAGACTGTTTCCGTCGGTATTGCCACAAGTCCGCCTTTTTTTATCACCTCGGCGGCGCGGCTGATTATCCGGCTGTCGTTTTCTTCGTTTCCGTTGATTTTCAGATATTCCGTTTTCATTTTCATAGAAGCCGCACTTTACAGTGTGACGTCTCCGTTTTTGAGTTTTTCCGCAGTATCAGCAGTTGCGAGCGCGTCGATCATTTCGTCGAGGTTGCCGTTCACAAAGCTGTCGAGCGAGTGAAGAGTCAGCTTGATACGGTGATCCGTCACCCTCGTCTGCGGAAAGTTATATGTGCGTATTTTTTCGTTTCTGTCGCCTGTGCCGACCTGCGATTTTCTCGTCGACGCGATCTTTTCGTTCTGTTCTCTGTTCTTTATGTCGTAGAGCTTCGCGCGGAGCAGCTTCATCGCCTTGTCCTTGTTCTTGAACTGGCTCCGCTCCTCCTGGCACTCGATGACGATTCCGGTCGGCTTATGCGTCAGTCGGACTGCGGATTCGGTCTTATTGATGTGCTGGCCGCCCGCGCCCGTCGATTTGATGCTCTCGCACTCGATGTCAGCCGGATTTATCTCGATCTCGATGTCCTCGGCTTCGGGAAGCACGGCAACCGTCGCGGTTGAGGTCTGTATTCTCCCCTGCGATTCCGTCTCCGGCACTCTCTGCACGCGGTGGACTCCGCTTTCGTATTTGAATCGTGAGTACGCGCCCTGTCCCGTGACGAGGAACGTTATCTCACGATAACCGCCGAGTCCCGTTTCATTCATGCTGATGACTTCGGTCTTGTATCTCTTCGTGTCGGCGTACATCGTGTACATACGGTACAGCACTCCTGCGAACAGTGCCGCTTCTTCACCGCCGATGCCTGCACGGATCTCGACAACGACGTTTTTGTCGTCCATCGGATCCTTCGGCAGGAGCATTATTTTCAGCTCTTCTTCGAGCCGTGCGGTGTCTTCCTTCGACTTTTTCAGCTCTTCGTCGGCGAGAAAGCGCATTTCTTCGTCGTTCTCGCTTTCAAGAATGGCGAGCGCCTCTTCCCCGTCGGCTACGGCTTTTTTGTATTCGCGGAATTTGAGCACCACGTCTTCGATATTCGCCCTCTCTTTTATGAGAGAAGTATAACGCGGTATGTCCGATACAGTGTCGGGATCGAGCAGCTCCGCCTCTATTGCGTCAAAACGCTTTTCTACGTCGTTCAGCTTATCAAGCATAGTCAAGTCGGATCAAGCGAGGCAGAACGCGAGGAACGCTCTATGCGCTTCGTAGAGGTCGGACTTCGAGATCATTTCAAACGGCGCGTGCATCGAAAGCACCGGCACGCCGAGGTCTATGGTTGCGATATTGTGGTTGGCGATATACTTTGCGACAGTTCCGCCGCCGCCCATATCGACCTTGCCAAGCTCGGACGTCTGCCATACAACTTTTGCGTCATCGAAGATCTTACGGACGAATCCGACATATTCGGCAGGTGCGTCGTTCGTACCGCTCTTTCCGCCGGAGCCGGTGTATTTTGCGACAGTTACGCCGCAGTGGAGGAGCGAACAGTTACGCTTCTCGGATACTTCGGGGTAGTTCGGGTCATAGCAAGCCGTAACGTCGGCAGAGAGGCACTTCGAGTTCATGCGGACAACGTTTATATTTCCGCCGAGGTTCTTTGCCATTTCGTCCATGAGGTCGTAAAGGATGCAGCACTGCATACCCGTTACGCCCTCGGAGCCGATCTCTTCCTTATCGGCGAGAACGGTGATGACTGTGTGCTTCGATTTATCGGAATCAAGAAGTGCGGTAAGTGCAGGATAAGCGCAAACGCGGTCGTCGTGACCGTAAGCGCCGAGTACCCATCTGTCAAGTCCGACATCAACTGTATTCTGAGCGGGGACGATCGAAAGTTCTGCGCTGATGAAGTCGGATTCGGTGATGCCGTACTTTTCGTTGAGCAGTACGAGCAGATTGAGCTTTACTTTTTCGTCGGCTTCGGTGACCTTACCGTTTTCTTCAATGAACGGTGCGCTTCCGATGAACACGTTCAGTCCCTCTCCGGTGAACGCCTGTCCGAGCGGCTTCTGGTTCTGTTCTTTTGCGAGGTGCGGAAGAAGGTCGGTGATGCAGAATACGGGGTCGCCTGCCTCGTCGCCGATCTTCACGTCGATCGTTGTACCGTCAGCCTTTGTAACAACGCCGTGGAGAGCGAGCGGGATCGTCGCCCACTGGTATTTACGGATGCCGCCGTAGTAGTGAGTCTTGAGGTATGCAACGCCCTCATTCTCGAATACGGGATGCTGTTTGAGGTCAAGGCGCGGAGAGTCGATATGAGCGGCGCAGATGCGGATGCCGTTGTCGATCTTTTCGCTTCCCACACGGAACGCGAAAAGGTTTTTACCTCTGTTATTGAGGTAGAGCTTATCGCCTTTTTTGATCTTATCGCCGAGTTTGTATTCTTTGTAGCCGGCTTTTTCGAGAAGAGCTATCGCGGAAACGACAGCTTCTCTCTCGGTTTTAGACGAGTCGAGGTAGTCGCGGTAGCCGTCGGCGTAGCTCATGGCTTCTTTGAGTTCGGCGGCGTTCTTTACGTCAAACGCGCTCTGTTTTTTGTAGAAAAGTGTGTCTTTGAGTTTCTGTCCGTTTGTTTTGGATGCCATGGTTGTGTTCTCCTTATATTATTTATGAAAATTATATTTGAAAATAAAGTAATTTTGCCACGATACTACACCTTTTAACCGTAGGGGAGGCCATCGGTCTCCCGCCGAACGTACTGCACAAACTTTATATAGGCAAAAGGCAGAAAACGTCGGGGACGTTTTCAATTTCATTTTTTTGTCCTGTTCGCTTGCGAACGGGCGGACGGCTGCATAACCGAGTTCACTCCGTGAACTCGACGAGATTCTCCGATTCTCGGTTGGACACCTCCGTTGCCGGGTCCTTATGAATCCAGGCAACTTAGGGGGAAGGTCGCTTCGCTCTATTCACGCCTCCCGACTTCGTAAACGAAGTCGTCGAGATGCTTCGCATCTCGGTTGGACTCCCCTTTGTTACAAAGTAAGTGCGACGTTTTCGAGGATTTAACCCGTGAAGGTACAGCGCGCTGCCGCCCATACGTTTGTGAATACAAGGCTATAGTGCAGTTATATTGGCTTTTTTCAACTTGCGCGGAGCGCAATCATCGTTACGCAAAGCGTATCATCGTTGCGCCGTCATCATCGTTTGCCGCAGGCAATCATAACTTCCTGATTTGCCATTTGCAACTTGCAATTACCTCATCGTTCATTACTGCTATAATACAGTTTCGAGTACATCTCAATATCTTCTTCGATTGCCTGTACCCGTGCGGCGACGGATTTATCCGGTATTGACGTGAGGTTTCCCTGCTCGTCCGTATTCGCGGAATCTTTCATCCATTCCGTGACCGTTTTTTCGTCCGTCAGCATAATGGCGACTACCGTCTTCCAGCGGTTATACTTCGTAAAGAGGTACGACATCATATACGTCCCGTAGCGGATGTTCGTCTCCGGGTCGTAGAGGATTCCGCTCTCCTGCGTTTCCTTTGTCATCACGGTAAGGGATCGGAGCGTCTCAGGCGTCATCTGCATAAGTCCTATCCGTCCGTCGTCCGAGACGAGGTTGCTCTGAAATCCGCTCATATTAAGCACCGACGCATAAATGACCTGCTCCGGAACGCCGTATTCCGCGGCGAATCGTTCGACATATTCGGTATATTCACGCGGATGCTTTTTTAGGTCTGAGCTATGCCCGATGACCTGATAGAGATACCCGAAAAGAACGGCGAGCAGTACGATAACGACTATCGCCACGGTTTTTTGTACGGTATTTTTAAGTCTCATTTTGTCTTTCCTTTAATATTGCAGTACAGATCGCAGAGTCCTCTCACGCATTCGTCGAGCTGTTTTTCCATTTCGTTGTCGACTCCGCCGTTCACTATGACGTAATCCGCGCGATCGGTCAGCTCCGAGACGGGCTTCTGCGTTCTGAGTCTTGCTTCCGCCTGCTCTCGCGTCACACCGTCGCGGCGCATGATACGTGATATGATCTTTTCTTCCGGCGCAGTCACCGCAACCACTGCCGCGCAGAATTTGTCGAATCCGCTTTCATATAGCAGAGGCGCGTCGATGAGGACGATATCGTTCCCCTCTTTATACAGTCTCCGCGCTGTTTTCTTCGTTTCGCGGAGGATGTGCGCGTGGGTGATTCGATTGAGGTCGTCGAGTGCTTCGGCATCTCCTCCGAAAACGAGAGAACGCATTACGGCGCGGTTGAGTGAATTGTCTTCGTTTCTCACGCTGTCGCCGAAACGTTCACACAGCTCTTTCATACACGGCGAGAGCGTGTCCGACGGTGCTGTCAGCGTGCGGTATACGGCATCCGTATCTACGGACGGGATCCCGCGCACGAGAAATTTTTCGGAGACGTAACCCTTACCCGATCCGCTGCGACCGCACAGTCCGACGAGCATCGGAGCCGTTGTTTTTCTGCTGTTCATACCGCCACCTGCCGTAATTTTCCGAGACTTCAACAAATATACATTATATATTATAACACATAAGTTCGTTTTTTTCAAGTATTTTTATGAGCTTTGCCGGAGAACGAAAAACACAAAAAATGCAGAGCGTTTACTCTGCACTTTTTCGGGAATTATTTCTTTATCTTTTTCCAATACTCTTCCGCCGCCTGTTCGGTCTTGTTTTCGCCGAAGTGATAGTATTTTTTATCCTTTACGCTGTCGGGGAGGTACTGCTGATCCACCCAGTGGTTCGGATAAACGTGCGGATATTTGTACCCGACGAACTTCGGCGCGTGAAGATGTTTCGGAATATCCGAGCCGAGTCCTGCGTGGATGTCTTCTTCGGCGGCGCACAGTGCTTCATTTGCGGAATTTGACTTCGGTGCGGTCGCAAGGATAACGGCGGCATTCGCAAGCGGTATGCGTGCTTCGGGAAGTCCGAGTTCTCTTGCCGCGTCCACGCACGCCTTGACTATAACGGGCGCCATGGGGTATGCCGGTCCTATGTCCTCGCTCGCTATGACCATTAGTCGGCGGCACGGTGATATGAGATCTCCTCCTGCGAGAAGACGCGCGAGATAGAACACCGCCGCGTCGGGATCGGAGCCGCGTATCGACTTCTGGAGGCAGGAAAGAAGATCGTAATGCACGTCTCCGTCGCGGTCGAAGTTCGACTGTGCGACAGACGGAGTAAGCGAACGTATGTCCTCCGCAGAAACGGTCTTTTTGCCGTCAATGTCCGTTGCGAGATTCACGGCAACTTCGAGCGTGTTCATCGAGCGGCGAACGTCTCCGCCTGCGGAATCGGCTATGGCGCGGTATGCGTCGTCCGGGAAGACCACGTCGGGGTACTCCCTCTCTGCTACCGTTCTCACGCGCGCTTCAATGTCTTCATTCTTTACGTGCTTGAATTCAAAAACCGAACATCTTGAGAGAAGTGCATCATATATATAGTAATAGGGGTTCTCTGTCGTCGAGGCGATCAGCGTTATTCTGCCGTCCTCAAGGTATTCGAGAAGCGACTGCTGCTGTTTTTTGTTGAAATACTGTATCTCGTCGAGGTACAGCACAACACCGTTCTGCCCCATAATGGACGAAGTGTCGTGGGCGACGTCGCGGATGTCCTGGAGAGATGCGGTAGTCGCGTTGAGCTTATAAAGAGTTTTGCCGCAAAGTCCGGCGATTATCGACGCGGCTGTAGTCTTGCCGCATCCGGGAGGACCGAAGAATATCATCGACGGGATCACGCCGCGCTCTATCATTTTCCTGAGTACGCCGTTTTCGCCGAAAAGATGCGTCTGTCCCGCTATCTCGTCGAACGAGGTCGGGCGTACTCTGTCGGCAAGCGGAGATAAATTCTGCATATTCTCTGCCTTTCTGTATATTTTTTCTATCCGGAGATTTTTTATGAACGTCACCGATTACACCGTTGAATACGCTGAAAACGGGCTGATGCGGCTCACTCTTCCCTGCTTCTCGGGGGAGGATCTTTCCGCATCCGCACGAATGAACGATTTTATGGAATCACTGCTCGGGGAGATTTACCTGTACGCCGACTCGCTTCTTTCGGAAAACGGGCGGCACTCGCGCTTTTTCTGCAATTATGAAGTCGGTGAGGACGGCGGTGAAACAAGCGTTACTCTGCGTCTCTCATTCAGCGTCACCGGTATGCTCTCTCGCCGCCGTGCAGTTACGGTATGCTTCAGGGACGGTTACGCAGTCGGCGAAAAAGTAAACTGATATATTATATTTTAGTAAAAAATGCGTGATTTGTCAAGGCGGCGCGCTCTTTATCTTGACTTTTCGGCGGCGTAATGTTAAAATATTCGCAGAAACAAATGCGAGGTTTTTGCGATGACAATAGGCACACTTGAATACTTTTCAGATAGAATAGATTTTCCGGAAGAATACCGAAATGTCATTTTTCCGCTTATCGGCAGGATAGAAGCGGATTTTTACGACGACTACAAAAAAATCGACGCCGACAGATGCGCCGAAGACGGGTATATTTCCCTCGCCGAAAAAATGGGTGAGCCGCTTGACACGGTAATGCTCGCAGTCTGTGTAATGTGCGCCGTCGACTCGAAAAAGAGATACGATTCTCTCGGCATATCGGACGAGATTTACTACGCATCGCAGAAAGACATCACCATCTGGGCGAAGCGGTGCTGTCTTGAGAGGGGGCATATCGGAGTTTACGCATACGAATGGCTGAACAACTTCACCGATCCGCACGTTTTCCGTCTCGGGCGGCTGCAGTTCGAGCGGAAGAAATTCCCTATGGGCTTCACATACACCGGTCACGGTATCACGCTGAATGGCGGCGACGAAGTAATAAACATACATATTCCGGAGGACGGTCCTCTCGTCCACGAAGACGTGCTTGAATCGTACAGGCTGGCGTACCGCTTCTTCGGACTGAACGGAAAGCGCGCTTTTGTGACGCACACATGGCTGATATATCCGAAGAACCGCGAATTTCTGCCGGAAAAGTCGAACATCCACGATTTCATGGACGACTACGAGATATTATTCTACGACGAACGGGCGTACAGCAGCAATCTGTGGCGTGTGTTCGGGAGACGGGACAGCTACGAGCCTGCAACACTTCCGCGCGACAACTCCCTGCAGAGAAACATGGCTGACTATCTCGCGGCGCACGGCTGTATCAGCGGCGAAGGCTACGGGCTGTTCGTGCTCGACGGAGAAGAGATAATAAAAGAGTGATGAGTTACTGCGTAACACGATGGATGATGCTTCGCAACTATGTTGTGTTTCGCACAGTTACGACGCAGTCGTATCATCGTTTGTCCGAAGGACAATCATCACTATTACGAAGTAATATCATAACTTGTCCGAAGGACAATCATAACTTATAACATAATTGGAGGACTAAGCAAAATGAAAACTGTTATTACCGACGGATTTGCGGTCAATCCGGGAGATCTTTCGTGGGATTGGCTCAAAAAATACGGCGACGTGACCGTATACGACAACATGACGAACGAAGAAGCCCCCGAAAAGATCGGGGATGCGGATTTCGTATTCACTAACAGAATCAAAATCGGAGAAAGCGTTCTCGCGGCTTGTCCGAATCTGAAGTACGTCTCCGCGCTCGGCACGGGCTACGACATGATCGACGTAAAAGCCTGCCGCGCTCACGGAGTTGAGGTCTGCAACGTGCTGGGATATTCGTCCGCGTCCGTCGCACAGCTCGCGTTCTCTCTGATGCTTGCGATAGCGTTCGACATGGACGGCTACAGAAACATCGTAAAAAGCGGCAAGTGGACAGGCGTTCCCGGTTTTCAGTACCAGGTCAACCGTTTCACCGAGCTTGACGGCAAGGTCGCCGGTGTGTACGGCTGCGGTGCTATCGGAATGAGATTCGCACGGCTCTGTCAGGCGATGGGTATGACCGTTCTTGCGACAAAACGCTCGAAAACCGACGGAGAAGTCGACGGAATCCGTTTCGTCACGCCGGATGAGCTTCTCAGAGAGAGTGATTTCATTTCGTTCCACTGTCCTTTGACAGATGAGACGCGCGGAATGGTGAACCGTGATTTCATCGCAAAAATGAAGGACGGTGCGGCGATAATCAACACGTCGCGCGGTGCCGTAATGAACGAAGCCGATGTCGCAGACGCGCTGAGATCGGGCAAGCTGTCGGGATTCGGCGCGGACGTTCTCGCAAAAGAGCCGGCCGATCCCGCAAATCCCCTGCTGACCGCGCCGCACGCTCTGATCACTCCGCACTGCGCGTGGACGTCTATCGAAGCAAGAAAGCGTCTGATGCAGATTCTCGACGACAATCTCGGCTCGTTTGTAAAGACAGGCGAAGGGATCAACAGAGTTTTTTGATCTGAGACGAAAAACATCCTGCAAACCCGAAAGGAATGCAGGATGTTTTTGTTCTTTCCGCTTTCTCCTCCACCGCTACGCGGAGCCCCCTCCCGGAGGGAGCCTTGGTTTTTGCAAATCTATTATTCAGTTATTTTTTATGTCATCAGGCTGAAACATACTGCGAACCCGAATGGACTGCAGGATGTTTTTGTTTTACTGCTTCTCTATCTCGTAAAGCGAGTTCATGACCGTCCACAGTGCCGGGAAATATCTTGTCAGATTCCACACGCCTGCGCCGTACAGCCCGTACTCGTTCACAAGTCGGAGCATCGCGTCAGCAGAGCGTGCGTTCTCGAACCACACGACGTGACCGACGGCATCGGAGTACGTTTCCGGTCTGTCGTAATACGTGAAGAACGGGGATGCCGCCGCTTCGTCGTACTTTATCTCGGCTTTCTTTTGAAGTGCAAGCTCAACAGCCGCAACATTGCCGAGCGACTGCGCCTTCGATTCGCCTCGTACATACGGAAGCGCCCAGTCGTAGCCGTAGTTCGGCACTCCGAGGAACAGGCGGTCAGCATCCGTCTCACTGACGGCGTAGTCGACGACGCGACGCACCTGATTGAGCGGCGACACGGGAAGCGGCGGTCCGTAGGTGTAGCCCCATTCGTAAGTCATCAGCAGTGCTCTGTCTGCGGCATCGGCAAGAAGCGGATAGCTATGCCCTTCGTAGAGGAGTCCGGGTTGGTCGGCGCTCGTTTTCGGTGCAAGCGAGACGAAAACGGGATAATCTCCGCCGAGTGCTTCGGTCAGACCGGATACAAAATCGGCGTAAGCAGTTGCGTATTCGGCTGGGACATACTCGAAGTCGACGTCTACACCGCCGTAGCCTTTTTCGGAAACGGTGCGGACGATATTATCGGTGACTGTCTGTGCGGCGGCGGAATCGGACAGCACACGCTCGACTGTCGCCGGAGAGAACTTGCCATCCGTGCCGAGGGATGTCAGAACAAGAAGCGGCACGGCGGAATATTCGCGTGCGAGCGAGACGATCTCTTCTTCTCCGTTTCCGGGTGGGATGAGGTTTCCGTCGCCGTCAATGCCGTATGAGAAAACCGACAGATATGTGAGATACGGCAGTGTACGGCGGAGAACATCGCGGTCGATCGTCGTATAGGCGTACCCGTTTGAGGCGATACGTCCGAGCGGAGGCGTTTCGTAGAAGATATTGAGCGTCTGACCGGGATAGACTGTGGGTTTGCCGCCGAGAACGGGGTTATTTCGGTACAGTGCGAGGAGGTCAGTGCCGAACTGTCGGGCAATCGACAACAGCGTATCTCCTCCGCGGACGGTATATGTCTCCGTCGGGGAAAGGATGATGAGGTCCTGCCCGACGACGAGCCGCCCGGGGTTTTCGAGAAGGTTATCGGTGATGATTCGTGACGGAGATGTACCGTACTCGCGTGCGACGGAATAGACGGTATCTCCGCTTTTTACGGTGTAGATTTGCATGAGTGGTTCCTCCGGAAGGGTTATTTTTGGAAAAATAATAAAACTTATGTTTTGCTTTTGTTATATTATTTTGTGAGGTAGAAAACACTTCGTGTTTTCGATTTTATTGATTTGTCCTACGCGGACAGCGGACAAGGATGCGAACGTCGCCTCCTTGTCAATCTACCCGCCAAAGGGGGGGAAGGACTGACGTCAATTCCCCCTTTGGAATCCCCTTTGTTACAAAGAGAGTGCGACGATGAAGAGGACTTAGGTCGTTAATAATAGCGCTCTGACGCTCATTACAAAGTATAACTTAATCGTTAATAAATGAAAAGTTTCACATAATATTTGCAATTACTTTGTAACAAAGGGGTTCAACCGAGATGCGGAGCATCTCGACGACTTCGTTCACGAAGTCGGTAGGCGTGAATAGAGCGAAGCGACCTTCCCCCTAAGTCGTGTGAATTCACAAAGAGTCCGCGAAAGTGACTCACCGAGATGCGGAGCATCTCGTCGAGTTTACGAAGTAAACTCGGTTGTGCGCCCCACGCGCAGTGGAAAAAACAATTTGAAAACGTACACGACGTTTTCTTCCTTTTGCCTATATAAAGAAAGTGCAAATTCATTCGGCGACAGGGAAAAGGAAACGTGTAGTTTCACGCACAGCCGTGAAGTCTTCTTCAATTCATTTATATGCGCCTCGGCGCAAAATATTCCCTCCCCCGTGAATAATTCCCTCTTATTTTTGCCGATACTTCCGTGAAGTATTTCAAGGAGGTATTTTTTTATGCAGTCAAACAAAATCGAAAAAATCACGGCGCGGGAAATACTCGATTCTCGCGGAAATCCCACAGTAGAAGCAACAGTACGGCTGGAAGACGGCTCTTTCGGCGTTGCGGCGGCTCCGTCGGGTGCGTCAACCGGCAAATACGAGGCTCATGAAAAGCGCGACGGCGACAAACGTCGCTTCGACGGCAAAGGCGTTCTCTCGGCAGTCGACGGCGTGAACGGTGAAATAAACTCCGCGCTATCCGGTATACGTTGCGAATCTCCGTCGGTCGACGCGCGGCTCATCTCTCTCGACGGCACCGAAAACAAGACCCGTCTCGGCGCAAATGCGGTGCTCGCAGTCTCACTTGCGGCGGCAAAAGCGGCGGCGATGCACTATTCTCTTCCCCTCTACCGTTACATCGGCGGCGTGCAGGGCTTTGTTCTGCCCGTCCCGATGATGAACATTCTGAACGGCGGCGCGCACGCTTCAAACCGCCTCGACGTGCAGGAATTCATGATCGTTCCCGTCGGTCTGCCGTCGTTTTCGGAAGCGGTACGGGCAGGTGCGGAGATCTGCCACGCGCTCGGCGGCATATTGAAAGCCGACGGTTTCACGACGACAGTCGGCGACGAGGGCGGCTTTGCTCCCGATCTTCCGTCGACTGACTCGGCAATAGAATATATCATCCGCGCGATCGAAAAAGCAGGCTACACGACAGATGACGTAAAAATCGCGCTTGATGTTGCGTCAAGCGAGTGGGAGAACGGGCGCAGATATTCTCTGCCAAAGTCCGGCGAGACGCTTGACTCGGACACGCTAATCTCACGCATCGAGCGGTTGTGCGAAAAATATCCGCTCATTTCAGTGGAGGACGGTCAGGGCGAGGACGATGACGAAGGCTGGGACGAGATGACTGCGCGGCTCGGCAAGAAAATAATGCTCGTCGGTGACGACTACTTTGTGACGAATCCGAAAAAATTACAGCACGGCATCGACGGCGGACGCGCGAACTCCATTCTCATAAAACCGAACCAGATAGGCACGCTTTCGGAGACGGTAAACGTTGTGAATATGGCAAAGCGTAACGGCTACGCGACAATAATCTCTCACCGTTCCGGAGAGACCTCGGACACGACGATCGCCGACATTGCAGTCGCGCTGAACGCCGGATTCATAAAGACAGGCGCGCCTGTGAGAGCCGAGAGAAGCGCGAAATACAACCGACTGATGCGGATAGAATCTGAGCTTTCGTCGTGCGGCGAATACTTCGGCAAAACCTTTATGAAAAATGCGGGATCGGAGAGAAAATCGGACGGCAGTACACTGAAAACGCTTATCGGTGCAGGCAGGTGATTTTTTAGTCTCGAAGTATTGCTTTTTCGGGCACGCTATGGTATAATATGAGAGTATGAAGCAAATACCGACCCGTGATTCAAGGTCATGCCAGCCGGGGAGTCAGCGGTTCCCTGTACTCGAAGTCCGCTACACGCGAGGGTGGAATCCCGACACGAGGTCATTTGTCCGTACAGTCTGTACCGTTCTCGAATGCGTTGAAGAACGGGTCTTGCGCGATCGGCGGCTGTGAACCATGTCAGGTGGGGAACCAAGCAGCATTAAGCAGTTCAGTCGATGTGCCGCAGGGTCGCCTGTTCCGAGCAGGACGAGCGGTGTCGTGTACGGGCATCTGATCGACTGTCGGGTGTATGGCCTTGAATTGCGGGTCGGTTTTTGTGAATGATTTTTTATGGGAGTGGGACTATGCACCAGGCGCTTTACCGGAAATACCGTCCGAAGACGTTCGACGACGTCTGGGGACAGGAACATATAACGTCTGTCCTCGCTTATGAATCGCGCGAGGGACGTTTTTCTCACGCTTATCTTTTCTGCGGTCCGAGAGGCACGGGAAAAACCTCGTGCGCGAAAATTCTCGCAAAGGCACTGAACTGCCTGAGTCCCGTAAACGGAAGCCCGTGCGGAAAATGCGATGCCTGCCGCTCTATCGACGACGGAATCGCGCCGGACGTACTTGAAATGGACGCGGCATCGAACAACGGCGTCGACTACATCCGCGACATCCGCGACGAAGTGAACTACACTCCCGCCAATCTCAAAAAGCGCGTCTACATCATCGACGAGGTACACATGCTCTCGTCCGGCGCGTTCAACGCACTGCTGAAAACTCTCGAAGAACCGCCGGAGCACGTCGTCTTCATTCTTGCAACGACTGAATTTCACAAGCTCCCTGCGACTATCGTCTCGCGCTGTCAGCGATTCGATTTCAGAAGGATCAAATCCGACGTTCTCACAAAGCGGCTCCTTTACATAGCCGAAAAAGAATCAATGCCGCTCACCGAAGAAGCCGCGTCCGTCATCGCAAAACAGGCGCAGGGCGGTATGCGCGACGCTATCAGCTTATTCGAGCTTTGCTCCGCCGGAGGTCACGACGTTACTGCCGAACACGTCCGCGACGTTCTCGGACTGACGGGAATAGAAATGCAGTACAAGACCGCTGTTGCCGTCTCACGCGGCGACACGTCTTCCCTGTTTTCGCTCGTTGCGGCGGTAGATTCGTCGTCAAAGGACATCACGGTGTACTGGTCCGAACTTATAGGATTTTGGAGAGATATGCTCGTTATGCGAAAGCTCCCCGAAGAACAGCGAACGGATTATTTCGACTGTACAGAGCCGGAAATGCGTCTTCTCGCCGATGCGGCACGGAGATTCACTCCGGAAACGCTGTCGTATCACTTCACGCTTCTCGATGACGCGCTCCGCGAAATGACTCGCCTGCCGCAGACTAAACGGCTTTCTGCCGAACTTACTCTTATAAGAATGAGCGACCCGGGACTCGACACGTCCGTTCCCGCACTGCTCTCAAGAATATCGTCTCTTGAAGAAAAAATCGCCGCGCTCGAAGCCGGTACGGTTTCAATCAAACCGAAAGCCGACGACGCGGCAGTCATCCCCGAAAAAATCGCCGAAAAACCGGAGGTGTCGGCAGAATCCGTCGAACCGGAAGCGGCTGAAAAAACCGACGACATCACAGACGGACTCTCTCCAGTTGACGACGTCGGTGCGATAATCGACAGAATAGCCGAGCAGGCGCCGTCTCTTTCGGGCTTCCTCGCCGACTGCGACTGCTTTGTCTCCGCGGACGGAAAACGTGCGCTGATACGGACAACAAGCACGTTCACGCGCGATATGCTCCGCTCCGAAAGTGCGATGAAAACGCTCTCGTCGGTGCTTCGCGTGTGCGGTGTGACGGAAGCCGGAGCCGAAATAACGGTAGAAGCCGGTGCGACTCCGAAAACGACGAACCCGATCGACGAAATCGAAGAATTATAAAATCTTACATAAAACGAGGTATTTACAATGAAAGCAATGCTCCCGAAGGGTATGGGCGGCGGTCCCGGCAATATGCAGAGTATGATAAAGCAGGCGCAGAAGATGCAGGAAGACATGGAAGCAAAGCGCGCCGAGCTTGACGAACGCGAATACGAGATCAAGGCCGGCGGCGGCGTCGTTTCCGTTAAGATAAACGGCAAGCTCGAAGTCGAAAACATCTCGATCGAGCCGGATATAGTCGATCCCGACGACATCGAAACGCTCTCCGACGTGCTGACAGCCGCAGTAAACGAGGCAATAAAGAAAGTTACGTCGACGAACGAAGAAGAAATGGGCAAGATCACGGGAGCGATGAATCTCCCCGGAATGCCCGGACTGTTCTGATATGGCAGAGGTACTCGAACCGCTTGAGCGGCTGACCGATATGTTCCGCAAGCTCGACGGAGTAGGCAAGAAATCGGCGGCGCGGTATGCGTTCTGCGTGCTGAACTTCACTCCCGAAGAAGCGTACGATTTTGCGAGCGCAATAGTCGCGGCGAAAACCGAAATACACAAATGCCCCGTCTGCCAGAACATCACGACAGGCGAAAAATGTGCGCTCTGCTCGTCGGATGTGCGCGACAAATCGACGGTCTGCGTCGTTGAAGATCCGCGTGCGGTCATGGCTATCGAAAACACCCGTCAGTACGGCGGAGTATATCACGTCCTGCACGGGACTATCTCTCCGATGCGCGGCGTTACTCCCGACAAACTGACGATAAAAGAGTTGCTCGCACGGGTAGGCGACAAAAACGAGCCGATAAACGAAGTTATTCTTGCGACGAACCCGACAGTTGAAGGAGAAGCGACGGCTATGTACATAGCAAAGCTCGTCTCCCCTCTCGGCGTGAAGGTTTCGAGGATCGCAAACGGTGTCCCGATAGGCGGAGACATCGAATATGCCGACGAAGTGACGCTCAGACGGGCAATCGAAGGCAGATACGAGATATAAGTTTCAGTATCAGAAATTAAGTTTCAGAGGTTGACAATGCCTGAAAAAACAAACACGAAAAAAATAATAGCCGAGAACCGCAAGGCGCGGCACGACTATTTTGTCGAAGAAACGTACGAAGCCGGCATCGCGCTGTACGGTACGGAAGTGAAAAGCATCCGCGCCGGACAGGTGAATCTCAAGGATTCGTACTGCCAGGTAGTAAATGGTGAGCTTGTTGCGCTCGGCGTGCACATCTCGCCTTATGAAAAAGGCAACATCTACAACCGCGAGCCGCTCAGAGAAAAAAAACTGCTCATGCACAAGCGCGAGATACTCAAATTACAGCAGTACGTTACGCGCGACGGGTACACCCTCGTCCCACTGTCGCTGTACTTTTCCGGCTCTGTCGTGAAAATGGCGATAGGGCTTTGCAAGGGCAAAAAGCTCTGGGACAAGAGAGACTCGCAGGCAAGAGCCGAAGCCGGACGCGAGATCGAACGTGCGATGAAAGCAAGAAGAAGAGACGAATAAAAAGGACGTAGAGATACGTCCTTTTTGTATTTTTGCTGACAGGATCAATATGCGAACACACAGTCCCTCGCGTCCTTATTCATGGAAGAGGTCATTCTGATAATCAGTACATCATCCGGATTGACAAGTCCGTCTCCGTTTACGTCGGCGAGCTTGTCGGTCGCTGCTTTTGTACTGTGATTGATATTTGATGTCATACGAACGACCTGTACATCAACGGGATTAACTGAGCCGTCTCCGTTTACATCACCCGAGACGAGCTTGATTTCCGAATAGAACTTGTCGGATACTGTGAGGTCGATATCAGAGTCATAAACCACTATATCAGTCACCTTGTAAGGAATATGCCCTGCCTTTGTTACGACAAGATCGTATTTTCCGGGAGAAACGCAGTCTATCGTGAACCTCTGAGAAATTTTCCCGAATCCTTTTGTTCCGTCGATAGTCGTGCTGTAAACTGCCGCGCCTTTCTGAATCAATTCCACCGTCGCGGAAATGCCCGGATTGTATGAAGTAACGATGCCGGAAAGATCAAAGCCGCTTTTTTCCCAAGTTTCAAGCGTGTATCCGTTCCATGTGCCATTTGTTTCATCGTATTCCGGAACGTTGGTCCAGCCGGTTGTGGAAGGAAGATAGCATAGAGTTACAGTTGAGTCAAAAGAATGATACCAACTGTCATCAGCAGGAACCGCAAGCGGTGCGTTTCCGTCAAAGAATACTTTTTCGAGATCATCACATCCGGAAAAAGCAAGCATTTCTATTTCTTTTATGCTTTTCGGAATATGAATTGACGTTAAGCTCCTGCATTTCAAAAATGCAGAATTACCTATATCTGTAACACCGTTCGAAATCAAAACAGAATCGAGACTGTCACAATATGCAAAAGCATATTGACCGATATATTCCACACTTCCGGGAATGCTCACACTCGTCAGGCTGTTACAAGCCTCAAACGCACCGAAACCAATTGTTCTTACGCCGTCCGGAACAGTGTATTCCGTCTGTTTTTTCCCCGACGGATATTTTACCAATTTTGTTTTATCAGAAGAAAACAGTACACCCTCGCTGTTACTGCAGAAAAACTTATTATCTTCATCGACATTTATTTCTGTAAGATTCAGGCAGAATGAAAACGGATCCAAAGTTATAAGTTCCACACTGTCCGGAATAGTCACAGATGTCAGACCGGTGCAATAATAAAACGCAGAATCGTATATTGCCGTAACGCTGTCCGGAATAGACACGGCTGTAAGAGACCTGCAATTGTTGAATGCTAAGCCGCCTATCCGGGTTACACTGTCCGGAATCGTCACCGATAACAGATTACGGCATTCCGAAAACATATTGTCTCCGATCTCGGTAACACCGTATTCAATAACCGCTGTTTTGATATTATTACAGTAAGTATACCACGGCAAATACGTATAATTACTATAGTGCGTCATTTTGCCCTTGCCTTTGATTGTCAGCACGCCGTCTTTATCAAGTGTCCATGTCAGATTCTTGTATGCACCGGATTTTACGTCATATTCCGCGGTCGTGTCACCGCCGCAGTAACCTGTATACACTCTCTCTTTCCACACAGCGTACAGCGTGGTATTGCTGTTGACGGTAAAGCTGCCTCCTGCAGAATATGCAGCACTTGTTGCCCCACTGGATGTTGACCATCCCAAAAAAGTATACCCGAATCGAGTCGGAGCTGTGCCGCTGAGAGTCAGCGTTTGATCGTGAGTTTTTGTCTGACTTGCAGGAGCGCCCTCACCTCCGTTTGCGTTATAGCTGACCGTGTAAGTAGCAGGAGTGGAAGGCTGAGCGGTACTCAAATAAATATAATACGAGGGACAACCGCGTGTCCTCCAATTCATAACGGAATTGTTGCAGTTGTAGTTTGTAAAGGTATTTGTATATGAGCCGGTTGACAGGTTAAGCTGTCCGTCCGAATAAATATGGTTCGGAACCGGGCTAATATGATAATTGCTTTCGGAAATAAACATTATGCCGTTTGAAATGTTCTCAACAAAGGCAACATGACCGGTTGTTCCCGATGTCCATATGGCAATAGAATCAGCGCGCGGTTCCGTTCCAACCGTAAACGGAGCTTCCGGATGAGCGGATTTATATGCGGAAGCATTGTTGTACCAGTCTTTTGCATTGCCAAAAGAACCGTTTCCATTAAAGGCAGGCAGAGCGATACCGCATTTTTCATATGCACGCCCCCAGCAATACCAAGTACACTCTCCTTGATACCCTTTTGCATAAAAGGGATTTAATGATGAATTAAATTCTGCCGATGAAAGATTGACACCATAAGTTCCTGTCGCATATACGTTGACAGAAGAAGAAAAGACAAGCACAAGTATCAACCCCAATGATAACAAAAACGATAAATATTTTTTCATGAACAAGCCCTCATAAAAATAAAACTTTTATGCTCTTTTCTCAAAATATCTGTTAAAATTATAACAACATTCTTTTGTATTTGCAACAATTTTGCCCTAATTTATTTTTATGACAAAGAATAAAGTATTGTATTTTGTTTTACAAAGAGATGTGTTCCACCCGCAGGCCACATCACCGTACTTGTTAAACAAGTACGCTTCACGCACGAAGTGCGTTTATCGTTCCGCGAAGTGGAACACATCACTGAAAAAAGACACCATACGGTGTCTTTTTTCTATGGAGACGGTGGGAGTCGCTACGACAGCTGCCGCTGTCTACACGCCCTCGTCGGCACGAACAGTCCACCGGACTGTTCTATGGCTTCGCCATGCCTCCTGTTCGACTCCCACGGTATAAATAGAAAAAACGCCAAACGGCGTTTTTTCTATTTATGGAGACGGTGGGAGTCGAACCCACGTCCGAAAACCTATTCATGCGACTTTCTCCGGGTGCAGGCTACCTTTTAGGTTTCCCTTACATTCCGCCGGTAGTCGGGCTGAATGCTCGGTAGCTCTTTATTGCATGACGGTTACAAAAGCTAACTCACCGTTCACGTCCGCCACTCATTTTATGCCGTGGTCAATGTTGGACGCACTCCCGTAAATGTACGGGACACTTCGGAGCCGTGGCACTCTCCGAACGGACAGCCGCCTTTATTCAGGCAGCAACTAATTCGTTACGATTAGCGTTTAATTTTAAGTTAGGGCTGATTAAAGAGTTTCCCCGAACTCTACCCGCTTATCACACTTCAAAATCCCCGTCGAAACCTTTACGTCCCCGAGTAAATGAAGCTGACTACAGCACCATTATTGTACCACAGTCAGCTTCTCCCGTCAAGAGGGATTTTATTCAGTTGCTCCCGATTCAACCACTTCGATGTGTATATTTCCACTCGACGTCGTAACGGCACATCTGTCGTCTGGCAGCTTTTCCGGCAGTTCCGGCACTTTGATGTTTCCGCTTGACGATCTTGCGGAAAACACCTTCGGAGACAGAACAGTACCTTTTATGTCGCCGCTTGATGACTCAAATATCATCAACTCCGCGTCGCACCGTGTGAGATTGATGTCTCCGCTTGACGTCTTTGCCGATAGCGCGGTTTCACCGATAACGTCGGTCAGAACTATACTGCCGCTTGTTGTCTCGAGTCCATAACGCTGTCTCTCCGCGGTCGTATCAAGCTTTACAGATTTCATGGAAATATCGCCGCTTTTCGATGTGATGAGTACGTCATGATAATCGCTGTTTTCGACCTTTATGTCACCGCTTGAAGTTGTGACCGTTATAAAACGAGCCGGAGCAGTCACTTCCACCGAGCCGCTCGACGCCCTGATAACAAGCTCGGACTTGACTTCATCTGCGTCAACTGTAATATCTCCGCTTGACGAGTTACAGTATACCTTTTCGGCGCGGATACCGTTTTCTACGTCGATCTCTCCGCTCGACGTCACGACCGCTATCATATCCGTGCGGTCTGACGGCACTGCGACGATTATTTCCGGATCATAAAAACCGATGCCGAACGGTTTTTCTTTTGCTTCTATGTGTTTTTTTATGGTAAGCACATATCCGTCACCGTTGTCGGACTCATTGACGGTGAAAGAATAATGAAGTCTTTCGGATTCTGGATAAGTGAAAGTGGTTTTTCCGTCGCTCGAATGAACGATGCGGACGTTTTCGGAATTAGTGTTAACGGATATTTCCGTTATGTCTTCGGTAAACTCTGCCGTCTTTATCTCGTACTGATACGTACCGAAATCACTTAACTTAAAGTTACAGAATTTGAATGCCGCCAGCACGAGCGCACCGCCTGCCACGATGAACGCAAGTGCGATTATGAGAATGGTTTTCGTTCCTTTTTTCATTGTGCTTTCTCCTTTCCTACGAATATCGATTTGATCAGTCTGCCGAAGGTTTTCAGAAGCCATACCGTAAACTTAAACGACAGAACAACGAGAATTACGGCAAGAATACCGCAACCGATCGCCGCAATACCGATGCCGATGCCAAACATACCGCTTGCGAACGTTGCGCGAAAAAACTCCCAAATGCCGACGGCAATGAAGAACAGTCCGCCGAAAACAAGCGCGATAACGCAGGCGGCAAAAGCGATCACGACAGCGAAAAGTGTCACCGCAACAACGAACGCCACCGCCAGCACTGTCAAAAGGATCGGTACCCACAGCGGTGCGCCGAGGATTATGAGAAGTATTTCCCACCATTTTATCGAATGTTCTTTATTTATTTTTGCCTTTACGACCTTAGAAAGCGGCATATCCATAAGAATAGCGTTCGCACATTCGTCTGGCGTGCCCACGTCGGCGACCGCCTCTTCCTCGGTCATACCGTCTTCGATCCTGTCGTCGATCATTTCCGAATAATAATCGAGCGATTTTCTGATGTCTTCCTCGCCGAGTCCGGAGAGTTTTTCGCGGAGGGAAGACATAAATTCCTTTTTAGTCATTTTCCTTTGCCTCCCGTGTTACAAATTCGTAAATTGCCATGATCTCTTTCCATTCCTCGCGGAAAGATGCGATCCTTGCGTGTCCTGCGTCCGTGATTTTATAGTATTTCCGGAGCCGTCCGTTATGTTCTTCGGACTCAACGGTGAGATATGCCGCCGATTCAAGCCGCCTCAGTATCGGATACAAGGTCGACTCCGAAATATCGACGTACGGATTTATGTCTTTGATTATCTTATATCCGTACGACGGTTCGTTCTTTATGGCAGAAAGCACGCAAACGTCGAGAAGTCCTCGTTTGATCTGTATATCCATTCGATATACCTCCTTTCGTGTAATACTATATCACATATAGTATTATTTGTCAAGAGGTATTGGAAAAGATTTTGGAAAAACAAAAAACAGACACCGCGTTTGCGATGCCTGTCTTCCGGTTATTGAACTTTTTTGTGTATGAAAGGTCAAGTATGTCCGAATTACTTCAGTTCTACTTCTGCGCCTGCAGCTACGATCTTTTCCTTCATAGCTTCTGCGTCTTCCTTGGAGAGACCTTCCTTAACGGTCTTCGGAGCGCCTTCTACGAGGTCCTTAGCTTCCTTGAGGCCGAGACCTGTGATTTCACGGATAACCTTGATAACGTCGAGCTTCTTAGCGCCGAAGGACTTAAGAACTACGTCGAATTCTGTCTTTTCTTCTGCTGCCGGAGCTGCTGCGCCTGCTGCACCTGCTACAGCTACGGGAGCTGCTGCGGATACGCCGAATTCTTCTTCTACTGCCTTAACGAGGTCAGCGAGTTCGAGAATTGTAAGAGCCTTGATCTCTTCAAGGATCTGAAGTGACTTTTCGTTTGCCATTTTAATTTTCTCCTCTGTTATTATAGATTTGTTTTTTTTGTTTTCGTTATACTGAATTATTCAGCTGCAGGAGCTTCTGCTGCTTCTGCCGATGCTTCGGCGACCGGTGCTTCTGCTACTTCTTCGGCTGCAGGAGCTTCTTCGCCGTTCTTGTCGATGATAGCCTGAAGAACATAAGCGAATTTGTAAAGCGGGCTCTGGATACTGCCGAGGAGCTTTGCAACAAGAACTTCCTTCGGCGGGATCTCTGCGAGTTCGTTTACGGTTGCTGCATCTACTACAGCACCTTCAAGAAGACCGCCGCGGATCTCAAATGTTTCAACCTTTTCGGCATATTCCTTGAGGATCTTTGCGGGAGCTATCGGATCTTCATAGCTGATTGCGATTGCGTTCATTCCTTCGATTCCGGATGTGAGCGCGCCGAATCCCTTTTCTTCGCAAGCCTTACCGATGAGAGAGTTCTTCATTACAGTGTACTCTACACCTGCTTCACGGAGCTTCTTACGCATGATGGTATCATCTGCAACCGTGATTCCTTCGTACTTTACGAGCACGCCGGAAGCGCAACGTCCGAGCTTATCGGCAAGATCTGCTACGAGAGCTTTCTTTTGCTCTAATACTTTCTCGCTGGGCATTTTATTTCCTCCTTATAAGGTTATCGGCAGAGATACAAAAAAGTCTTTCTTCGCGCTTACGCCGAAAAAAGACTTATGATTTCTCTATAAGGTCTCTCCTCGGCAGGGTGGCGTTTAGCTTTTACTGTAACCTGCTGTCTTTGGTTCAACAACACGAGTATTATATCACGCCGAAATCCCTTTGTCAACGCTTTTTGAAAACTTTTTCAAAAAAATCTTATTTTTTCGGGAGAGACTTGCGCGTATGCGGCTTTATGTGGTATACTCAAGCCGAGGAGGCGAAAAAATGGACAACTTTTTCATCGAATACTGCCGTCTGCGGACGCTTCTTGCGCCTTTCCGTCTTTCCGACGACGCCGAGATCAGGAAAACCGTGTCGATCATCGACAAACTGCTTGACCGCGCCGACACGATCAACGCGGGAGCATATTCGGGAGGACGTTTCGGCGTCACTGCCGGTCACACGGTCGAGAACTATCTTTCCCGTGCCGCACGCTACACCGAAGCTCTCGTCAGAGGAGAATATCCTCTCGCCGATCTTCTGACCGAGCCGGGCATGGCGATCGTCGATCACTCATTCGTCGAGATGAAGGGCGTGATGCACCTGTTCTACAACCGCGCCGAGATAGGCTACGAGTGGGATACGCGCTTCGTCGACACGTTCGGTCACGCGACAAGCACTGATATGGTGCATTGGCACATTGAGTCTCCCTGCTTCTCAACGTCCGAGCGTGAATGGGAAGATCATCAGATATGGTCGCCCGGCATCGCCGAAAAAGACGGAATATATTATATGTACTACACGGGAGTAAACCGCGCCGTCTGCCAGTCGATAGGACTTGCTACATCGACCGATCTCCGCCATTGGAAACGTGCAAGCGACAAGCCCGTTGTCACGCCCGGAAAATGGGGACGGTGGTCACTTGACGAGTGGTCAGACTGCCGCGATCCGATGGTGCTTGTCGACGATGACGGCATCGCATATATGTACTACTGCACTTCCGATTATTCGTGCGGAGAAAAGCGTCCTGCCGTCGGTATCGCAGTATCCCGCGATATGCTGACGTGGGAGGACAAAGGCGCGCACGTTTTCGACATCTGCGATTCTTCTCTCGAGTCCCCGTTCCTCTGCAAACACGGCGGCAGGTATTATCTTTTCTACACGAACTGCGGCAAAGGAACGGACTACGCCGTATCGGAAGATCCGATCCACGGCTGGAAATACCTCGGTCGCCTGTTATCTCCGCGCGGAGAAGTCGAGTGTGCGGCAAACGTACCGTCCTGCGCAGAGGTGGTTCCGTTCGGCGGGAAGTGGTACATCTCCTGTTGCGAGCGTCAGCCGGGATGCGAACAGTATCTTGAGCTATACGAGCTGACCTGGCAGTCGGACGGAACCGTAGTGGTGGGCGAACGTCTTCCGCTTAGGCTGATATAATTACAGATACAACAGGCTGTTTTTTCTGCCTGTTGTTTTCTTATATTGAAGTACGCAATTAAGCCGAAATTTGTTTGTTTTATCCGAAATACTGCCGCAAGACATGATTTTTTGCAAATTATTTCTATATTATATAAAGAAATGCACAATTACCCCTTGACAGATTTTTCTCGTGATGTTATAATTGTCTTACCTCTGTGCGAGGGCTTCTTTTTGTGCGCTCTGCGGTATTCGGTCATGACGCAGGCCGCATATCCCTCTCAGAGGGAGGTACAAATCGGAATAACTTTTGTTATTCTAAAATTTTCAAGGAGGTGCCGATAAATGAGAGTTAAAATTACTCTTGCCTGCAGCGAATGCAAACAGCGTAACTATGACACAAAGAAAAACAAGAAAAACGACCCCGACAGACTTGAACTCATGAAGTATTGCCGTTTCTGCCGCAAACACACCCTGCACAGAGAAACAAAATAATCGGACAAGGAGTTTTGAAAATGGCTGAAAACGAAAAGAAAGACCAGAAGGTCGAAAAAACCGGTAAACCGTCTATTTTTAAGAGAATAGCCGATTGGTTCAAATCCCTCAAGTCTGAATGCAAGAAGATCTCCTGGATGGGCTGGAAGCAGGTCAAATCCAACACATGGATCACTCTCGTATGCGTTATCGTATTCGCAGTCGTGATCGGTGTTCTTGACTTCGCGTTCCGTCACGCTATAGGCGGTCTCAACGACCTCGTCAACCTCATCCGCGGTTAAGCGCAAAACGGGTATTATCCCGAAATTCCAAATGGAAGGATAGTATTACTATGAGCGATATAAACGAGATGAACGAAGGTCTGAAATGGTATGTCGCACATACTTATTCAGGCTACGAAAACAAAGTTAAAACAAACCTTGAGAAGATTGTCGAGAACCGGGGTCTCGGAAATCTGATCACAGACATCAGAATCCCCACGGAAGTCGTTGTCGAATCCGACGGGGGCAAGGAACGCGAGGTAGAATCAAAGATCTTCCCTGCATACGTCCTTGTAAAAATGGTCATGACCGATGAAACATGGCACGTCGTTCGTAACATCAGCGGCGTCACCGGATTTGTAGGTCCGGGATCTAAGCCCGTTCCGCTTTCCGATGAGGACGTTGCCGCATTTATCAAGGACGAGCCGGACAGAGTCACTGCAAGTGCGTTCACAATCGGCGACGCCGTAAAAATCGTCGACGGTGCGTTCCGCGGCTTCAAAGGCACTCTCGCCGCAATCGACGAAGAGAGTGGAAAATGCACGGTCATTGTGTCCACGGTCGGCAGAGACGTCAAAGTCGAGCTTGACACCAAGTGTGTCGAGAAGGCGACGGATTAACGCCGTCAGTGCGCAGCCTCAATACGCACAAATGGGACGACGCCACCTAAGCGCGTCAATCAAGTGGGAGGAAGATAAATTTTTTCTGTGTCTTCCGTCAGAAACCACATATGGAGGTAAATTTTCATGGCAAAGAAAATCGTTGGCTATATCAAGCTGCAGCTTCCCGCCGGCAAAGCAACTCCCCAGCCGCCTGTAGGTCCTGCTCTTGGTGCATACGGTGTTGCAATTCCTAACTTCACAAAGGAATTCAACGAAAGAACAAAGAACGACATCGGTCTCATCATCCCCGTAGTTATCACGGTTTACGCTGACCGTTCGTTCACATTCATCACAAAGACCCCGCCGGCTCCCGTTCTTATCAAGAAGGCGTGCGGCATCGAAACAGCTTCTCCCGTTCCGAACAAGACAAAGGTTGCTACGATCAAGAGAGAACAGCTCCGTCAGATCGCAGAAACAAAGATGAAAGACCTCAACGCGGCTTCCATCGAAACAGCAATCAGCATGATAGCCGGCACCGCCCGTTCCATGGGTGTTGTCGTTGAAGACTGAGGAGGGCGAAGATAATGTTTAAGGGTAAAAAGTATGTTGACAGCCAGAAGCTGCTCGAAAAATCCAAGCTCTACGAAGTCGGCGATGCTATGGCTCTCGTTTGCCAGACATCCAAGGCAAAGTTCGACGAAACAATCGAAGTTCACATCCGTCTCGGCGTAGACTCCCGTCACGCAGACCAGCAGGTCCGTGGTGCCGTTGTTCTTCCGAACGGTACAGGTAAGAAGGTTCGCGTTCTCGTATTCGCTAAGGGCGAAAAGGCAGACGCAGCAAAGGCAGCAGGTGCTGACTACGTCGGCGACACAGACCTCGTTGAGAAGATCACGAAAGAAAACTGGTTCGAGTTCGACGTTGTTATCGCTACTCCCGACATGATGGGCGTTATCGGTCGTCTCGGCCGTGTCCTCGGTCCTAAGGGACTTATGCCGAACCCGAAAGCCGGCACAGTTACAATGGACGTTGCAAAGGCTATCGAAGAGGCTAAAGCAGGTAAGATCGAGTACCGTCTCGACAAGACAAACATCATTCACTGCCCGATCGGCAAGGCATCCTTCGGTGCTGAAAAGATCGCAGAGAACTTCAACACGCTTCTCGGCGCTGTCATCAAGGCAAAGCCGGCAGCAGCAAAGGGCACATACATCAAGAGCTGCGTAATCGCATCCACGATGGGCCCCGGCATCAAGGTCAACACAGCTAAGCTCGGTTGATTTTCGATATAGCCGAATCAAATATAAACAAAAAAGCCGCTATCGCAAGGTAGTGACTTTTTTTGTGTAGTGTTATTTGAATAAAGTATAAAAAACAGCCGCTATCGCAAGGTAGCGGATTTTTGTTTTGGTGGGAATGAATAATGAATGATGAATAATGAAGAATGAATAATTGAGACAGAGAGCGCGAAAAATTTGCAATCACTTTGTTTATATGGAAAAGAAAAAATAAGAATAGGCAATCAGTTGACAAAAAGTATCAAAAAATCCCACTTTTTCAGTGAGATTTTTCTGTTTTCACTTCGTCAAGCACCGGAACACGGTATTTCTGAATCGTTTTTCAAACAGCCTTGCGTCCGGCAGTTCGAGGATATGCGTAAGAAGTATCGCTGAGACGTGCGCGTCCGGCGAGATATGCACTCTCATTCCGGCGGCGCCTCCCCAGCCGAAGTCATTATAACGGTCGTCGGCGTCGAATGCGCGGTGATCGACGATCCGTCTCACGCCGTAGCCGTAAGTGTGACCTATACCCCATTTGCCCTCAAACTCCGCCTGCTGTGTGTCGTTCAGCGGCGCACCTTTTACCCATTTTTCGACAGTTTCGGGCTTCAGATAACGATAACCGTTCTTTGCCGTACCGCCGCACGCGAGAGTTGACGCGAATTTCATATAGTCGTCGCACGACGTGACAACGCCTGCACCGCCCGAATCGTATTCGTCGCCGAGGATCATATTGCAGACTTTCTTCGCCGGCACTGCTTTACCGAGGTCGCCGCGCCAGAGGTATTGAGTCGCCATTCTCGCCTGCTGACTGTCATTCGGTTGACCGTAGAACGTATCGTTCATTCCGAGCGGATCGAACAGCGTTTCCCGTGCGTAGTCGCGCAGTCGCTTTCCAACAACGGTTTCGATGACTGCGGCGAGCACGTCGTGGCACTTGCTGTACTCGAAGTGCGTTCCCGGCTCGAACGACAGCGGCATTTTCGCTATAGCCTTTGCGATCTCGCGCGTCGGGCAGTGACCGTCCGTTCTTCGCCGAACGTCAGCGATTTCGGGAGACGCGAAATTATAGTCAAATCCGGCAGTCATACTAAACAGCTGACTGACGAGCATCGTGTTTTCTGCGGTGTGTATCTCTTCCCTGCCGTCGGTGACTGTACGAACGGTAAGGCTTCTATACTCCGGCAGATATTCGTACACGGGTGCATCAAGGTCGAGTCTTCCCTCTTCCACGAGCCGCATTCCGAGAGACGACGTGATGAGCTTCGTCCCCGACCAGAGGAAAAACAGCTCGTCGCCGCGCATTTTCGTGCCGGTGTCAATATCGGAGTATCCCGACTGTCTGCGGAACACCTCTCGTCCGTCGACCGCCACCGAAATGTCCATACCCGGCACAGTGGACGCGGTCATTTCGTCTTCAAAGAGAATCAGTTCTGAAAAATCCATATCAGTTAACGTAGTACACTTCCATATCGTAGACTATGCCCTCCTGGTGGAAGTTCGCGTAGCCTGCCTCCGTACCGTCAAGCCATATATCTATCATATCGCCTTTTATCGCGCCGCCGATGTCCTGCGCCTGTCTCAGTCCGAAGTCGTATCTGTTATTCTTGACGTACAGCCATGTGCCGAGCGGGATAACGTTCATGTCGACTGCGATAGTCGAGTGATCGGGGGGGTTGCCGAGATATGTATAAGGATCGTTCGGAATATAGTAATATGTAGCTTTGACGATCTTACGCATCGAATAGGAGTAAGATTTTCCGTCCGCTCCTGTGAACGAACCGCCGACGCCGACCTCGTATATTTCCTTCACGGGCCATTCGACAGTATAGCGCCCGACTTCCTCGCGGCTGACTTCCTCGCCGTTTTTCAGCTTGACAGAATATGTGATCTCCGCTTTTCCCTCTTTGCCGTACTGGACGTAATTCGTCGTACCGATCCAGATAAGGTCGGTCTCTCTTGCTTCAGTTTCGTAGTCGACTGTCTCGGTCACCACGTCGGTCACCGTTTCGTATTTGTCGAACGCGACCGTCGCTTCGCCGCCGAGCATCGTATCAAGCGAAATAGTCGGCTCTTCGCCCTCTTCAAGCTCGATGCCGGACTTATCGAGCAACTCGCCGAGAGTCATTTTTGTCGCATACAGCTCGACGTCTTCCCGATCGAAGAAATCAAGTCTGACCTTGAACTGTGTGTTCTCGTCCTCATAGACAAGCGGTGCGCGTTTCGCGGCTTCTTCGCGTGCTTTGTCCTCCGCCTCTTCGTCTGCCGTCATATCGCAGTCGGACGGGCGTTTTGTTTTGTCGCCGGAGAACGCAACCGCTGTCACCATTGACGAGAGCATCACGCCGAGAGTCAGCAGTGCCGCAAGCACGGTCACTACGGTCTTTTTGAGTGTAAAACCGTAGAACAGATGCCCGACACCAATGTTCTGCGCGTCGTCTTCGTCTGGATTCGCACCGGATTCCGCTTCGTTTTCGGTTTTTTTTGCGTCCGGGGAGGCGTGAGAATTTCTGAACATCGCAAGCGATTCGGCAACGGCGGAAATGTCTTCTCCGTCGTCGTACTCTTCGATTTCGACTGTTTCGGAAACTTCACCGTCAGCGTCATATGAAAGCTCTGTTTCTTCTTCGACGGCTTCGTTTTCCGCCTGTTCGGTCAGTTCTTCCTCGGACAAATGATTATCGTTTTCGTAGTTTGTCAAGGTATTGCTCCTTTCTTTGCGTCAGCAAAACAAAACTGCGTAAAAATCCATAATATCTCTATTATATTTTACATTATACAACATTTTTCGGCAAATTGCAATACCTGCCGTTTTATCTTCCGAGTGTGTGAACAAATTGTTACAACATTTTCTCTTCTTTCCCGCAGAACGGTAGATTTCCCGACGAAAACCGACACGAAACCGCTTGATTCCCGCTTCTCCGACAGTGAAAAAAGTCAGAATCCGTCGAACGAATTATGAACGGCACGTTGGATTTTTCTCGGAAAAAGACGGGATGACAGAACAAATGTTCGTGTGATACAATAATGGCACAACGGAAGAAAGGAGGTACGATTTGAGCAAAAATGACTTTTCCGTTCAGTCTCTCAGCGAGCTTCAAATAAAGATCGCGCACGAGATCGTGAGAGGCGGACGGGACACTTCCGAGGTCCTCGCGGAAAACGGAATCGGTGAAGACGAGTTTACAAAGTGGGTGACGGACGGCGCGTTTCCGGCGTACACATCGTCACTCGCAGTCAGCTTTGCCGAAGCCGAAGAGCCGTTCGTCTGGTCGAAGTTGTTCTCGCTGATACGAGGCGACAACGTACAGGCGATCAAGCTGTACTTTTCACTTAAAGAAAAAAAGCAGAACGCCGAAAAACACGCCTGCACAGCGGACACTTCCCTCGATGAATTGCGGAGTGAGATCTTCGGAGAGGAGGACGGCTTATGAAGGCAGAGACAGTGAAAAAAGGCGGCTACGTATTCGGCGTGAAGCACCGAGAATATATGAAAAAGGCTTATTTATCGACCGTAAACGTAGCTGAAGGCGCTGTCAGAGCCGGAAAGACCGTAGACAACGTGTTCGTTTTCGCGTCCCTTCTCGAAGATTCTCCTGACAGGATCCATCTTGCATCCGGTTCAACTCTCGGCAACGCGAAGCTGAACATCGGAGACTGCAACGGGCTTGGGCTTGAGCACATCTTCGAGGGCAGATGCCGCTGGAAGAAATACCGCGGAAACGAAGCTCTGTCGGTGATGACGAAGCGCGGCGAGCGGATAGTCATCTTCTCCGGCGGCAAAAACTCCGACTCGTTCAAGCGCATCCGCGGCAACTCCTACGGAATGTGGATAGCAACGGAGATAAATCTCCACTCCGACAGCTTCATCAAGGAGGCGTTCAACCGTCAGCTTGCCGCACACGACAGGCGCATATTCTGGGATCTGAACCCGTCCGCTCCCGACCACTTCATCTACCGCGACTACATAGACCGGTTCGGAGACGTCGGCAGTGACGGCTACTTCAACTACGCACACTTCACGATCCGTGACAATCCCCTGATCACGAAAGAAAGGCTCGACGAGATAACAGCGCAGTACGACGTGACTACCGTCTGGTACAGGCGCGACATTCTCGGAGAACGGTGCGCGGCGGAAGGACTGATCTACAGACGGTTTGCCGACGATCCGAACGCCTTTATGCTCGAGGATGTACCACCCTCCTCCGTTGATTTTATTACCGTCGGCGTGGATTTCGGCGGAAACCGTTCAAAGACAACGTTCGTCGCCACGGCGTTTCTCACGGACGGAGCCATAGCGGTCATCGCAGAGCACGCTGTCTCCGGCGTGAAGGGAGAGATCGACTCCGACAGGATAAACCGCGAGTTCATCCGCTTCCTCGGCGGACTCAGGGACTCATATCCCGGCGGAGAGATACGCTACGTCTTTGCCGACAGCGAGGCGCAGTACCTCATAAACGGGCTGAGGCGAGCCGTAGCTCTCTCTTCGGTCGGCGGCGGCATAAAAGTCCTCGACTGCGCGAAAAAACCTATAGCGGACAGAATAGCATTCGTCAACTCACTGATGTCGGTAGGCAAGTTCTTCTTCAAGAAAGGATGCGATCTGCTCCGCGACGGGCTATGCTGTGCAGTCTGGGACGAAAGCTCGCAGACGGACAAGCGGCTCGACAACTTCACGTCCGACATCGACATTCTCGATGCGATGGAATATTCCATTGAGAGGTACATGAAGAAAATCCAGTAAATGAAAGGAATGGTCACAACAATGATCAACGATGAAATACTCTCCCTCGTGGCTGAGCGTTCGGGATGTTCCTCCGTCGGCTCGGCGTATTACACGAAGATCAGAGAGTGGGAGGACTGGTGGAAGGGGTACTACAAGCCGTTCCACGAGTTCACCGAAAACGGCGTCGGCGGAATGCCCGTGCGGAGACAGCTTTACCGTATGAACATGGCGAAAAAGGTCTGCGAGGACTGGGCGGCACTGCTTCTCAACGACAGAGCCATGATTTCCACAGGCGACGAAAAAGCCGACGAATTCATTCACGGTGTGCTGGCGTCGAACGACTTTCTCTCCGGCGCGAACCGTCTTATCGAAAAGGCGTTCGCTCTCGGAACGGGCGCAGTGATCCTGCGGCTGTCCGGGGACTGCGGAGAGAACGGCGAGATCGTGCCGGAAACCTGCCGCATAGGATTCGAGTGGGTAGATGCCGGGCACATCATCCCCGTGAGCATCAAAAACGGGAAGATAACCGAAGCGGCGTTCGTCTCGGAGGGATTTATCAGAGGCGAAGAGTACGTCTACATTGAGACGCACCTGCTTGAGAACGACGGTTACGTCATCTCAAACGACTTCTTTGTACGCAAGAACGGCAAGCTCGTTCTGTCAGATGACGGCGAATACTGCACGGGAAAGTTCCGCACGTATTCCCACACGCCGCTGTTTGCGATCCTCACGCCGAACATCCAGAACAACATCGACGGCTCGTGCGGTATGGGCGTTTCGGTTTATGCAGACGCGACAGACTGCCTCTGCGGAGTCGACCTCGCGTTCAACAATTTCTGCCGCGACATCAAACTCGGCGGAAAAAAGGTGTTCATCAATCAGTCGCTCGTCAGCCGCGATGAATACGGCAACATTTTCACGCCGGACGATGTGGCACAGCAGCTTTTCGTAACGATAGGCGACAGCGATATAAGCGACACCGCGATGATCACCGAACACAATCCCGAGCTTCGTGCCGCAGAAAACGCTCAGGCAGTACAGTGCCAGCTCAATTATCTTTCCTTCCGTTGCGGGCTCGGCACTCACCACTACATCTTCGATGACAACGTAAGTCAGACGAAAATGACGGCTACGCAGTACATGGGAGAGCGACAGGATATGCGGCAGAACGCGGCAAAGCATCAGAAAAACGTCGCTCTCTTCATCCGCTCCGTCGTGTCCGCGCTCTTATGGGTGGCATCCGACGTTCTCGGAATGGATGTAGACAAGGACGCACACATTTCGGTATCGTTCGACGATTCGTTCTTTACCGACAGCGAAAGCCAGCGTGCGCGCGATCTTGATGAGCTGAAAGCAGGCGTGATCACCGCGGAAGAATTCCGCCGCAAATGGATCGGAGGCGACGATAATGGCTGATCTTTCCGAAATTTTCGGCGACACGAAGCTCTCGTATGACGAATTTCTCGTCAAAGCGGGAGAGTTCGGCGCGGAGATCGGCGACACACGGGAGCTTAGGCAGTGCTACGAAGAAGAGCTGAGAGAAATCAGGCGTTCTTCCGCACTGGAGCGCGAGCTTGACCGTGTAGGCGCGAAAAACCGCGGGATAATCTCAAAGGTAATCGATATGAACGCAGTCACGGTCGACGAAGACGGCGTTCACGGCATCAGAGAACAGCTTGACGCACTAAAGGCGAGTGACCCTTATCTGTTCGACACGGCGCAGTCGTCTCCCACACAGCCGCGCACGGTCCGAACGGGTATGCCCCACGGTCACGAGCCGCTTGACAGCGATTCCCTCTCCGACGCCGACTACTACAAAAACGTAAAGAAGCTGTAAGATCCGTATCCGTCCGCATGAGAAACGGGCACGTTCGTGCAGATTTGATTTTGGCTCAACAGTCGGACGGAGCGAGACGACACAGCAACAAAAAAGAAAGGAATAATCAAACCATGGCAAAATTTTCTTATTCCGTCAAGCAGATCGCGCGCGAAACACTGCCGCGTCTGATTGACAATCTCGTTTTCCCGAACCTTGTTTACAAGGAAAACATCGAGGGAAGCACCGCAAAGCAGGGCGACACCGTATCCGTACGCTGTCCCGTAAAGCTGACTGCCACCGAATTCAACGAGCAGTCCGGCGTTACCCCCGAAAACCTCAAAAAGGACACAGTCGACGTCAAACTCGACCACATCGCAACAGTCGACATGGAAGTCGGCGCTATCGAAGCCGCGTGCGACTTTGATTCCGTTGTAAGAATGTTCATCGAGCCTGCCGCAGCCGCTCTTGCAGAAAAGATCAACGCGGAAGGTCTTGAGCTTTACAAGGACATTCCCTACACCGTCGGTACTGCCGGAACAACTCCGGACGGACTCGACGACATCGCAAACGCATCTTATGCGCTTGACTTGCAGAAGGTTCCCGCAGGCATGAGATGCGCCGTATGGAGCCCTCTCGCAACATCTAAGCTGAAACAGGTTCCTGCTATCGTAAACGCCGAAAAATGCGGCACTTCTGAAGCACTCCGCACAGGCTCTATCGGCAGAGTTTTCGGCATCGAAAACTATATGTCCCAGGCAGTCAAAAACCACGAAGGTTCAGCTTCCGGCTCTACGTTCGTTGTCAAGTCCGCGGTTTCCGACAGCGACACAGTTGCACTCACAGTGACCGGCGACGGCACTCTCGTAAAGGGTGACGTCATCACGGTCGGCGGCAAGAATCACGTTCTTCTCGCAGACGCGACAAAGTCCGGTACAACAGTAACCGCAAAGGTTTACCCGAACATCACGGCATCCGCTTCCGCCGCAGTAACAGTCATCGGCGACCACACTGCAAACCTCGTATTCCATCCGGATGCGTTCGCGTTCATCACACGTCCGCTTCAGGCACCTGCAGGAGTCGAATCCTACGTTACCACATACAACGGCATTTCTCTCCGTGTTGTCAGAGGCTACGACATGAAGTACAAGCGCGAAACGCTCTCCATGGACGTTCTCTACGCATTCAAGACCGTATATCCGGAGCTTGCAGTCCGTTATCTCGGCTGATAAGGAGACGATATGGGAGAAACGGAAAGAGCAAGAAAACTGCTTCTCGCGCTGATTTTTCCCGTCACAGCCGATGATATGACTGAGGAGCAGAAAACCGAATTCGATCTCGCGGCAGAGGAGCAGGCTGAATATGCGTCCGCTCATTCGCAGGAAATAAAGAGCGAATCGGTCGGAGACGTGAAGATAAGCTACAGTCTTCCCTCCGGCAAAAGCGCACCGCTCACATACTACGGTCAGCCCG
Organism: Eubacteriales bacterium; assembly: GCA_045643285.1. Lineage (GTDB taxonomy): Bacteria > Bacillota > Clostridia > Oscillospirales > CAG-272 > UMGS1696. The sequence continues at coordinate 10,336 of JAZUKN010000002.1, read as the reverse complement.
TAGCTCCGTCGGCAGTCGTGCGTCTTTCGGAATGCGGACTGATGCGCCGGTATATCTGACAAAGGGGTAAGAGATATGAACAGATCCCTTTTCAGAGACACGGTAACGCTGAAAATCCACCTTTCCGACAACACGGACTACACGGCAGAGTACGCAGAATACGTTCTCTCGTCGGTCAGAGCGGTCGAGCGGATCGGCACGACACCTGAAATGATCGAAAAGAACGCCGTCGACGTGTATTTCTTCCCGTCGTTCTCGGAATGCAGGAACGAAGACGGAAATCTTTGTCCGCTTCCCGACTGCGGCTACGGCGACTGTGCCGTATTCTTCTGCGACGGGAAAGAAAAAACGATGCGCGTCTCGTACACCGAAAAGCACGACGGACTGACCGAGAACACGACTCACGTCCGCATCAGGCTTGAATGAGGTTTTATTATATGACACTCGAAAAACTCAGCAAAAAGATGAACGAACGCGCGAAAGCGGCAGTCGTGAAGCTCGCAGACGAAGTTCTCGCGTCAAGCGAAGAATTCGTACCGTACCGTACTGGCAGACTGATGCGTACCGTACACACCGAAACAAAAGGCTCGTCGCACGCATCGATCGTCTATTCGGCACCTTATGCGAGCGAATGTTACTACGCCAATCATCCGTTCAACCCGAGAAAGCATCCGAAAGCGACGGCACGCTGGTTTGAAGCCGCGAAAAGCGCATATCTCGATCGCTGGAAGTGGACGGTCGCCGTCGCACTGATGAAAGACTGAACGGAGATAAAATAAAAGCAGGCACAAAGGAAAGAGAACCAATGGACGAATACTCATATCCTGTGCTTTTGTGCGAATATCTGAACAATATGGACACGGACACCGTCTTCGTCCCGGAAACGTGGAGAGAAGGCGCGGCGTGCGTTATGCTATCGGGCGGAGAGGACGCGGAACGCGAATACATCGACGGCTCGGCAAGGATCAAGGTCCCGTTTGAGATACGCCTGCGCTGTTCTCACAAGTCCGTACGCGAAAGGCTTGACGCAGTTGACTTCTTCACCGCCGTAAATGCTTATGTGAGAGACAATCCCGTACCGCTTGACGGCGGAGAATACGGGAGAGTCTCCCCCGTAGGCGGCACCTTCAAATCGGCGATCTACGAGAACGGCGAAGAAGAATACCGCGCGGCGTATTCGTTCGGCTATTACAGGAAAGCACAATAAACAGAATGAAAAATGATTGGAGACAAAAATGTCAATCGTAAAAAGAGCTGACAGACAGCACTATATGAATACGGGTACTGCACTGAGTCCCGTATGGTCGCAGATAGGCGAGGGCTTTACCGAATTCAAGGAATCGAAAAACGCCGTCAGCTATCAGCGACGCTACATAAACGAAACATCAAAGCGCACCGACATCACGGGCTACGCTCCCGAAATCGACTATGAAACCGAAATATACTCCGATTCTCCCGCTATCTCGAAGATCCGTCAGATCACGGACAGAGAGCTTACAGGAGATGATGCAAAGGTCGAGATCATTTCGGTAGACACATTCGAGGCGGCAGTCAGCGGTGCTTACAGCGCGATAAAGAGAACGTACACCGTAATCCCCGATGAGATCGGTGAGGGAACGGACGCGCTTTGCTACACAGGAACAATGAAAGCGGCAGGCGAGCTGACCGTCGGCAGATATAACCCGACGACAGGCGTCTTCACCGCACAGTAAAACAAAGGCAGGGAGATAAAAATGATCAAATCATGGAGCTACAGAGGGAAAAACTACCCGTTTGACATAAGCAATCCGGATTGTCTCGGACGGATCGGAGGCGTATTCCCGATAAAGGACGGCCTTGACGGCGAAGAAGAGCTTACGCCGTCCGAAAAAGCAGAACGTATATGCGCGGCAGTCCGCACATTCTTCACGGCGTTATTCGATGACGACGGCGCGAATGAAATATGCGGTGACGGTCAAAGCGCCGCCGACTGCACGGAAGCGTATCTCGATTTCATAGCGTTTCTGAACGTACAGCTCGACGAATTCGCCCGCATCAGAGAAGCGGTCGAGCAGAGATACACCGAAAAGGCGGCTTCTCTTGCAACCGTCGCTGACTGACGGGAGACGCGAGATGAGCTACAACATTCTCACAGACCGTCTGCCCGACTACGTTACGCTCGACGGACGAAAATACGGCATCCGCACGGATTTCAGGCGGTGGATACTAATGCTTGAGCTGTTCGACGAGTGCCGCGAAAAAAGCACGGCGCGTATCGACGCTCTGACCGCCGCGCTGTCATCAATGCCGCTCGTTATGAAAAATCCCGATGAATGCTCCTCTCTCCCTGCCGAAGAAAAGATCCGACTGCTCGGAGAGCTTGCTCGATTTGCCGCGTTCGGAGTAAAGGAAGACAAAAGATCGGACGGCAGAGAGACAGACGTCGAGCAGGCATTCGATTTTTACGCCGACGCCGGACTTATTCTGTCGTCGTTCCTCTCGGAATACGGCATTGATCTGACGAAGGAGAGTATGCACTGGTGGAAATTTCTCACCCTGCTCCGCTCTCTTCCGTCGGAGTCGGATTTCATGCGCGTTGTACGGCTGAGACTCTGCGACACGACAAAAATCGCGGACGACAATGCAAGACGGCAGATGCGTCGGGCAAAAGCGGCAGTACGGATCAGAAAACCACAATAATGTGACGAAAGGAGCTATATGTATGGCTGACGGATCAGTCACAATAGGCGTATCGCTTGATACTACAGTATTCATTCACTCAATAGAGCTGCTCGAAGCGCGTGTCACCGGACTCGGCAGTTCACTTTCATCTGCACTTACGGACGCCGTCTCCGGTGAGGGTATCTACTCCGCTGTGGAGAGCACCTACCGCAGAATAGTGCAGTCGTCCGAATCGGCGTCAAGTGCGTTCAGAACGGCGTTCTCGACTGCCATGGACGACACGGTGGAGTACATCACGTCCCGTCCGTGGACTGCGGCAGGCGAGAGCATTTCATCTGGGCTTGCGGACGGCATCGAGAACGGCACACCGCGTGTTGTCTCTGCGATGTCCGCACTTCTCTCGGCAGTTTCGTCCGAATTTACCGAAAACTGGAACGAGATCGGCAGAAACATCGCCGCAGGTATCTCTGTCGGGATAAAGGAAGGCTCAGGCGCGGTTTCGGAATCCGCTCACGCTCTCTCGAAATACACGGGAGACGAGCTTAAAAAATATTATCAGATCTCTTCTCCGTCCGCGCTGATGAGAGATGAGATAGGCGTTATGATCTCACGCGGCATCGCGGAGGGCATCACGGGAGGCTCGTCGTTCATTTCGTCCGCGCTCTCGTCGGTTTACGGGATGACGGACGGCGTACACCTCGGCAGTCACACCGAAAACGACAACCGACGCACGCTGACGCAGAACATATACCTGCGCGACGGAGACGATTCACCGTACCGCACAGCAAAACAGATAAGACGGGAAAGTGAGGCGTTGTTACGGGTATGACAGGCTACAAAATCGTTATTTCATCCGGCGGAAAGGTGTTTGAAATTTCGCCGGATAGCGCGGCACATCTGACCGAGGGCGGACTCGGCGGTTTCTTTTCGTCCGGCTTTGACGTCGCGCTCTCGTCATACGCATCCGGCAACGGCGGTTACACGACAAAGCGGCGTTTTACCGAGCGTGAGCTTTCGCTGTCGTTCGAAATAGGAAAAAAACTCGAAGACACTCTGCGCCACACACTCGTGTCGATGCTATCCCCCATGAGAGACTGCGAGATCGACGTCACGCTCGGGCAGATACACCGCAAAATCACGGCTATCCCGTGCGACGAGCCGGTGTTCTCGCGTCCGACGTTCTCCGACATAACGGAAGTAACGCTTTACTTCATCGCGCCGTCGGTGTTCTTCTCCGACTGCGACGAAAATGTCGCGCGCCTTCGTGAGAGCGCACCGCTTCTGACGTTCCCGATGAACTTCACCTCAGACGGCGGGTTGACGGCAGGCATCTATCTCTCAAACGGTGTGAGAAAAATATTCAACCCGGGAGACGTCGAGTGCGGGCTTGTAATAAACATCACAGCCGTCGGCGGCGACGTTGTATCCCCGGAAATATCGCTCGGGGACGACTTCATCCGCTGTCCTCTGACGCTTCACGACGGCGACTGTCTGACCGTCGACACGCGCGAGAGAATGAAAAACATTTATTACAACGGCGAGAGATGCTTCACATTTGACCGGAGAAGCACATTCTTCTCTCTTCCCGTAGGAGAAAGCGTTGTTTCGATCGATGCCGACGACGGCGCGAACTATGCCGAGGCGGTAGTGAGCTTCACACCGCTTTACTGTGGGGTGTGACGGTGGAACTGTATTTTCTTGACAAGGATTTCAACGTCGTCGACTTCACAGACAGTTTTTCGTCTCTTGTATGGTCGGAGAGATTTTTCGACATAGGCAGATTCACCGTCCATTTTCCGCGTGAGCTGTTTTCGCGGCTCGCCGATGCGGTTTACGTCCGCTCATCCCCGTCGGATGACGGTAAGATAAAATGCGGCAGGATCGAGCAGATTTCGGCAGAGTCCGGCGGCAAATGCAAGCTCGAAGGGCATCTGCTTGAATGTCTGCTCGGTGACAGGATCATGAGCGGAAGCGGTGTTTATTCGGGAACGGTCACAGAGGCGGTCTGCGAGGCTGTAAGCGACAATCTTCGCTCATGCGGAGTAATTATCGCAGACGATCAGCCCGCGATCTCCGACACAGTCTCACTCAGCTACGACCACGACTCACTGACGGACTGGCTGTACTCCACGCTGAAGCCGTACGGTGCGTCGTTCCGCGTTACACTTGACGGCGAGACGAACAAGCCCGTCTTCCGCATCGTCGTAGGTGAAGACCGCACAACGGACAGCGGAAGCGGAGGAACGGCTGTGTTCTCGTCGTCGTTCGGGAACATCGTTTCCCTCGAATACGAACGCGACAGCACCGATATGAAAAACTACGCTTACGTCAAAGGGGAGGACGGCACTATAGTCCATGTAGACGAAAGCACGCCGTACAGCCGCCGCGAGATACACATAAAGGCTGACGACATCCGGCGCGAGGATTTTTCCACTGAGGCTGATTACCGCACTGCTCTTTCGGTAAGAGGTCACGAAGCCCTCGCCGACAGAACGGACGGAAACAGAGTCGAGGCGGAATGTGATCCCGACGCGCTCCCGAAATACGGACGTGACTACTTCCTCGGAGACCTGTGCGACGTTTGTGCGCCGGAATACGGTCTGTCGTTCGCACTGCGGCTGACCGAAGCTGACACAGTCACCGAAAACGGCACGACAACGGTCTTTCCGTCGTTCGGTGACGAGATAAAATCAATAAAAAAACTGCTCGGCGGCAGATAACGCCGGACTACGTACAATGTACTTAACATAGATAATTCTTTAATGGAGGTTAACATGGCAGACATTATCAGTGAACTAAAGGGAGGAATGTTCGATTCCACCGAAGTCACAGAAACACCGGGCGGCTTCCCGCGAGGAAACAAAGCCGTCGACTCTGCGTTCTTTGCGAAGATGATCTCGTCATTTTACTCTGACGGCGTGCTGTACGGAGACGGCTTTTCCGTCACTCCGGCAGGCGGAATGACAGTCAGCGTAAAATCGGGCATCGCATGGGCAAAGGGATATATGGCGCTTCTTGAAAACGACAGCACGGTCACTCTCGCGGCAGGCAAGACCTACACCGCTCTTATCAGGCTCAACACCGCCCTCGGCGAATTTTCACTCATCTTTACCGAAAACACTGCCGCTCTTCCGACGCGCACGTCAAGCGTGACCGATCTGATTATTGCAGAAATAACAGTCCCGTCGGGCGCGTCGTCTGTAACAGCGGCGATGATCACGGACACAAGAGCGAACGGTGCAAAGTGCGGTTATGTCAAAAGTGCGATCGACGCGCTCGGTGTAGCCGCTCACGCTGATGACTGCGATACACTCGACGGACACGGCGCAGACGAGTTCGTACGCAAAGACGGCGCGCAGATGACGGGAACGCTCGTCGCCGCCGCAATGCAGGACGGGCGCGCGGCAGTTCGCAACATCAGCTACGGCACTTCCCTGCCGCAGACTCTCGGCGACGGTGAGATATTCGTTCTTGTCTCCGAATAAGCGGAGGAAAAATGAAATTACTTTATAGAAACAAAGCTCCGCATCTTATCGGAGGAAAATACTATTTTATTTCAATAAGCACTGACGGGGGCAAGCTGTATGTCGCTGTAAGTGAAGCATTCAGGCGTTGCCAGTTCATAAACGGTTCGGTAGTCTACAACGGTGTGACAAAAACGTTCATCTTAAGTCAGACATCGGATATAACGCTTGAGTTCGACTACTCCGAAAACGTAAAAACCGCGTCGGTAAACATTAACGGCACGGTTGAGACCTGCGTTTGGCACGGGAATTATTCCGATCCGTCGCCTAATGTTTCGATCACACACACCGGAGTACGTGAATACAGCGATTTTCAGGCATTCTTCACTTATTCCGGAGATGCCGAAAACGTCAGACTCATCTCACCGCTCATCAGTTTTTACTCATCGGACGAATGGAATTATATTTTCGCTTATCACACGGTCACGCCTCAGTCGTTCAGTCAAGCCATACAGGCAGGTGCAGACATCGGTTCTCCGTACGTTATATCACTGCTTTTCGCGTGTTACGCTTCACCGAACGACGCGGAAGACGACTATATCGGATTAAGCGAATACGTTCTTCCCATTCAGTATCTTACACGAGATAATACACCATATGCGCCGTACGAGCTTATATACGCGCCGGGATACGCCGGAGTACCGTTTGAAGTTCGATGGTCGCCGGTTTTCGATCCAGAGTTTGAGAACATAACGTACAGACTCAAGAGAGCAGTTAACGGAACAGATTCCGAAACGGTTTACGAAGGCAGTGCGACTCATTTTACGGACGTTCTCGGCGGAGGAACGAATGAAGTCAGTTATTCCGTGTGTTCGGTTGCGGATGAAGCGTTTTCCTATGAATACACAGGTAATACCGTTCATATCACTTCGTCAAACGTCTTCATCGGCATCGGCGGAGAGCCGCACGTCATCACTTCGCTGTACGTCGGCGTGAACGGAGACAAAAAAGCCGCCTCGCCCACGGTTTTTGTCGGGAACTGACGGCGGAAATAACAAAAAAACGTGCATATATCCGTTGGACGGATAATATAATAGACTGATCAGAGAAAGAATCGCCAAACAGAAAAGACTGCATTTTCCGGAAACGGAATCAGCAGTCTTTTTGTTTTATTTAATTCCGAGCTTGTCTTTAAGGTACAGTCCGGTGTACGATCCGTCTGTCACGGCGACCTCTTCGGGCGTGCCGTGAGCGATGACCGTGCCGCCGCCGTCACCTCCCTCGGGTCCCATGTCGATGATGTAGTCGGCGCACTTGATAACGTCAAGGTTGTGTTCTATCACTATGACGGAATTACCGCCCTCAACGAGCGTCTGAAGAATGCCGATGAGTCTCTCGACGTCTGCGGAATGTAAGCCCGTGGTCGGCTCGTCGAGGACGTACAGCGTTTTTCCGGTCGCACGGCGCGAAAGCTCCGTTGCGAGCTTGACTCTCTGCGCTTCACCGCCCGAAAGCGTCGTCGACGACTGACCGATCTTGATATATCCGAGTCCGACGCTCTGAATGAGTTTCAGACGATTCCCGATGCGCGGGATGTCGCGGAAAAATTCCACTCCCTCGTCGACTGTCATTTCAAGCACGTCCGATATGGACTTGTCCTTGTACTTGACTTCGAGCGTTTCGCGGTTGTAGCGTTTGCCTTTACACACGTCGCAGGTGATGTACACGTCTGGGAGAAAGTGCATTTCGATCTTCTTCACGCCGTCGCCCTCGCACGCCTCGCACCGTCCTCCGCGCGTATTGAAAGAAAACCGTCCCGGTTTATATCCGCGCATTTTTGCTCCGGGAGTGGACGCAAAGAGGTCACGGATGTCAGTAAACAGTCCCGTGTATGTCGCGGGATTCGAGCGCGGCGTTCTGCCGATCGGTGACTGGTCGATAGCTATGATCTTGTCGAGCGCTTCGATCCCGTCTATCCTGTCGTGTTCTCCTGCGAGAGTGACCGCCTTATTGAGTTTGTTTGCGAGAGCCTTATAAATTATACCGTTCACGAGCGACGATTTGCCCGAGCCGGATACACCCGTCACGCAGACGAAGCACCCGACCGGGAACGACACGCGGACGTTCTTGAGATTGTGCTCCCGCGCGCCGACCACGGTGATCATACGCCCGTCACCGCCGCGCCGCACGTTCGGAACCGCGATCTTCCGCCGCCCCGCTAAAAAATCCCCCGTGACGGACTGTTTGTTTTTCGCCACTTCCTTCGGCGTTCCGGCCGCCACGACTTCTCCGCCGTGAACACCCGCGCCCGGTCCGATGTCGATGATATAATCCGCCTCGCGCATCGTTTCCTCGTCATGCTCGACGACGATGACCGTATTGCCGAGGTCGCGCAGTTTCTTGAGCGTGCGGATCAGTTTGCCGTTATCCCGCTGATGCAGGCCGATCGAAGGCTCATCGAGAATATAGAGCACCCCCGCGAGCGAGGAGCCGATCTGCGTCGCCAGCCGGATGCGCTGCGCTTCGCCGCCCGACAGCGTGGCCGATTTGCGGGTGAGCGTCAGATAGTCGAGCCCGACCGACACGAGGAATCCGAGCCGGCTTTTCAGTTCCTTCACGATGCCGCGGGCGATGAGCGCCTCCGTCTCCGTGAGCGTCAGCGCTTCCGTGAAGGCGAGCGAATCCCGCACGGAAAGCGCACAGAATTCGTGAATATTCTTCCCGCCGACCGTCACGGAAAGCGCCGCTTCGTTCAGCTTCGCTCCGTGGCAGGCCGGGCAGTCCCGTTCCGTCATGAACTGCTCGTAGTATTCGTGATCCCAGCCGCCCGGCTCCGCACGCTTCTCGATGATCTTGAGCAGTCCTTCAAACGGCACCGTCTGTACCTGATGCCGCGCGCCGAACGCCCGCTCGATCGTATACAGCTCGGACGAACCGTACAGGAGCGTGTCGATCGCTTCCGGGGGAAAATCCGAGAGCGGCGTGGCGAGCGTGACGCCGTATTTCTCGAGCTCCGCCAGCACAAGCGGTCCGTTCCAACTGTCGTCCGTGAGCGATTTGAAGCCGTTCACCGCGATGCCGCCCTCGCCGAGAGACAGCGATTTGTCCGGCAGGATCTTGCGCGCATCGACCGAGAGCAGTACCCCGAGGCCGGAGCAAGCCGGACACGCGCCGAACGGATTGTTGAACGAGAACATCCGCGGCTCCAGTTCGCCGAAACTGATCCCGTGCTCCGGGCAGGCGTAATTCGTCGAATATTCCGTTTCCTTCGCCTCGCCGCCGTCCCGCGGTACCGTCGTGATGATCACCGTGCCGTCCGATTCCCGAAGCGCACATTCCACCGAATCCGTCAGACGGCTGCGGAGATCCGCCTTCATCACAAGCCGGTCGATCACCAGCTCCACCGTGTGGCGGAGATTCTTGTCCAGTTCGATTTCTTCCGTCAGATCGTACACAATCCCGTCGATCCGGGCGCGGACGTAGCCGTTTTTCTTCGCGTCGGCAAGCACTTTTTCCTGCCGCCCCTTTTTCGCCCGCACGACCGGCGCAAGCACCATGAACCGCTCGCCCTCCGGCATCTGCATGATCGAATCAAGGATCACGTCCGTTGACATCTGCCGGATCTCCCGTCCGCAGACCGGGCAGTGAGGCACGCCGACCCGCGCATATAAAAGCCGCAGATAGTCGTATATCTCCGTCACCGTCCCGACCGTCGAACGCGGGTTCTTCGACGTCGTTTTCTGGTCAATCGAAATCGCCGGCGATAACCCCTCGATCGAATCAACGTCCGGCTTGTCAAGCTGACCGATGAACATCCGCGCATAGGACGACAGCGATTCCACAAACCGCCGGTGACCTTCCGCGTATATCGTGTCAAACGCAAGCGACGACTTGCCTGACCCCGATAACCCCGTGAAGACCACTAACTTGTCCCGCGGGACCTTCACCGTTACATTTTTTAAGTTATTCTCGCGCGCACCGCGCACTTCAATGAATTCTGGCATAATCTAAATCCTTTATGGAAGGAATACGCGGCTTCTTGAAAGAAGCCTGGCAAGAACTTTTATGGATGGGTATGGGTTGACAAGGTTCAAACCCTCTGAGTAAAGGCGTTTCAGAGCCTCAGGAAATCGTTACCGAGGCGGCTAGGGACCACCGAGACCCTATCCGCCCACGCCGTGGAGTAAAGCGGCGATTTAGGTATTAAATTT
>JAZUKN010000001.1:0-1861 GCA_045643285.1 Eubacteriales bacterium | reverse complement strand
TTTCGGGATCTTTGTACCCCTCGGCACTGAGGTTCATGGTAAACGTGATGCCGTTGTAGTCCATATACATCTCGACTTCACGTCCGTCAAGATAGGTCGTTCCGAACGTGCCGGAGCGAGGTGCGACTGCCGAATAGAGCGGATAAAGCTCCGAAGTTTCGGGATAGAATGTCTCCCACACCTCTCCCGTGATCGTCTGCATCATGATGTCATACGCTTCGCGGTACTGCGTCGGATAAGCCGTGAACAGCATATCTTTCACCTGTCCGAGATCTTCTGCGGCAAACGCTTTCATCATGACAGTACAGTCAAGGGACTGATTGAGCAGAATGGATTTATCGAGTTCTCTCTCGATCCACCAGTCGTGGTAGTTAGTCGGAGCGGATGCGTCGGCAAGTGTTCTGTAATCGGCTTTCCAAACGAGGTATTCCCTGTCGGCTGTCGTGTAGCACCAGAACAGATCGGACTGCTTATAGCGGTCAAATACGCTCATTTCGTTGCCGTTCTTGTCTCTTGCGTTCACAAGGACAGTGCGGTTTGTCTCAAACCAGTCGACTGTACAGTTCAGTGTTTCAGCTACGATTCGGAGAGGAATCATCGTTCTGTTATTGATAATTTCCGGTTCAACGTCAAGTGTCGTCTGTACGCCGTCGAGGAATGCCTTGTCAGAGTTAATAAATAAAACGATCTTTCCGCCGTCGATGAGTACGGAGCGTTCTTCTGCATCCCAGTCTACATCATATCCGAGTGCCTCTGCCACAAATCTCACGGGGACGAGAGTTCGGTTGTTTCTGATAACCGGATACTGATCGGGAAAGTCCACTTCGTTACCGTTTACCTTTACCGTGATGTTAGATTCTGCAACAGTCGCCCCAGAAACCGTCATCATTGTACCGAGCATTACCGTGATCACGGCAAGACCGAATGCGATAATTTTCTTGAGTTTCATTTTAGTTTCCTTTCTGTTTGTGTATGATTTTAATAGTTCTTGATATTGTGACTGCCTGTGAGTTTCACGTCTTCCGCCCTGATCGTTCTCGAATCTCCGAGAAGACTCAGATAACATTCGATATTGCAAGTCAGCGTGTAGTCGATGGAATCGCCGTTCTGTCGGATTTTCAGATCCACATCCGAAATCTTATACTTGTCGTTATCAATGTCGATTGTTGTTTTTATCCCGTCGACGACCGACTGTTTCAGTTCAGCCAGATACGCCGGATCGTGCGTCAGTACGTCATAGTATTCATCGAGACTGCCCTCGCTCATTGCGGTGTAGGTATCCCTTGAAATACGGATACCCACACTCGCAAGCTCGTTCTTGATCTGATTCCGAACATTCATCATGGTGATCTGCGTAGTCGAAAAAATGAGGACACACATCAGAACAACCATCATAGAGAGAAGAAAACAGGCGGTAAAAGGGATACTGCCATTTTCGTTTTTCAGATGTTTTCTCATTTCCAATACCTCTCCGATACGCCGCAGCTGCGGGACGTTAAGGTGATCGGAATTCCGATAAACCCGACAATATCGCCGAGCTTCATCGTTGAAGTCACTTCCACATAAAACGGAGTGCCGAGCTGAATCGCCTTGTCGCATCCGGCTTTCGTGATAAAGTCGGAATCGACGGAATACGTTACTGTCTCAGCATTACCGACGTCTACGGTCAGATAGTCAAGCAAAGTGTCCGTTTCAGCGTCCACCTTGCCTGACAGTTCTATCTGTCGCGCCATTCGGTCGGCGGCAATATCAATTTTTTGTTTTGTCGAGACGACCGAAAGCACGTCAATAATAAGCATCAGCGTGATTACGGCTATCAGGACAAAAATCACAGCGGAAATATAGTTTATCTCGCCTTTTT